>QCDM01000007.1 GCA_003280895.1 Prochlorococcus sp. AG-355-I20
TATGACTGGCGATATAACTCCATGGATCAAAACCATCCAATGATCTTCCTTCCTTAAAGCCATACTCGACATAATGCTCAGTTGCACGTTCTGTATCACTCCCCAACCAGTTTATTAAATCAGGATGACTGGCGATATATGTAAGAGCTTCTAAATCGGTAAGAGTTTTCGGAATGCTTGATGTTGAAGTCGTTACTATTTCATCAAACCCCTCTGAGTCTTGATAAGAAATTACAGCTTTAATAGATTTTCCTTCTTCACTGGCTGCAACTGTATAGGTGGAATTAGTGCCGACTATATTCCATGTGGAATTATCAGAAGAAGTTTGCCAGCTATAAGATAAAGTCCCATTTCCATCAGGGTCAGCAGCATCTTCATTAATACTTAAAGTATTTCCTACAGAAGCTGTTCCACTTATAGAAAAACTTGCATCGCCTTTATTTTTATGTTCATTCGAGTCGATTAACATTTTATTTAAATCAAAAACGTTGGGATTTTTATATGCATTTTCTAAGTATTGATCTATTTTTTGTTTATCTAAGTTTTGTTTATGTAAGGAACCATCAAACCAGTAAAAATCAGCTTCCTTCCATGACAAAGATGAGAGAGAATTATCCGATAACAAATTCAAATAGTTTGATATATCATTTTTACTGTAGGAGGTAATTAAGTCAGGATTATCTGGATTGAAAACAATTTCATCAATAGGACTTTGGTCTGAAAAGAAATCAATTATTAGAAAGTCCATATTATTGTATGGCCCCTGATTTTCTCCTCCTTCGTTTCGAGCTATACCAAATAAATGCCTGTCATCAATAACTGCCCCCGACCAATCTTCTAAACTATTTAGGTTGAACGGAATATTTTTTAATAAAAGTCTATTTAAACTTGTCTGTGAATCATTTCCATTATCTAAAATTACTGCTTGAGTATATCCATCCAATACGTATGTATCATCTCCATTTCCTCCAATAAAAAAGGTTGATTGAGAATTTGAAGAAGTAGTAAAGGTATCATCACCTTCTCCTCCAACAAAAATAGAATCTTCCTCCGTTACTACAAAGTTATCATTTGTGTTCGATCCATAAACTACATTAAATTCATCAGGAAAATGTCTTTCATCTCCAATGTTCCAAGTGGATATTTGATACTTCAACTGACTATTATCTCCCCACCATGTAATGGCTCCATATCTATCACCGATTTCAGCATCAAATTCTATTGATTCTGTTCCGAAAGCAGCAGTTGTTGAATCATCTAAATTAATTACTTGTAGATATAAATTCTTTGGAGTTGTTATTAAAAATTTGTTTTCATCTCCATCGAAACTCAAATATGCAAAATCTTTGGATCCATCGGATGGCATATAACTGCCTGTTTCAGGGTCAGATACCCATTCCCAATCGTTGTAATAAGGCGATTCAGAAATGAATGACATCCTACCAATATTTAATTCTCCTTCAAATTCTGGACTTTCTAATGTAGTACCCCAACCAAAACCTTGTTGTGTTGTTCCTCCGGAATTTAAATTTGGACTATTAATTAAATCTATACTATTGCTACCGGGACCCCATATTGCATCTATTAAATTTTTATATCTTCCTTTTTCTATATCTAACGTTGTTAAATCAATTTCATTGATAAATGGTCCTGGTCCTCCCTCGTTAATTTCAAAATAGTGCTTAAGCCCTTCAAGAACTGCATCATTACTATCTCTCACATTATAAATAACCTCGATGGTTCCAGAAAAATCTTTATTGGGAATAAAGATGGTATTGTACTTATTGGCACATATAAGTTCTCTTTCATCAAAAAAATAATAATTATCAATATAATCTGGGAGTGATTGTAAGGTATTTGGCAAAAACACCTCTCCATTAGTCGCTGAAACTATTTCAATAGAAAATTCGTCTCCTTCAATATCTTCAAAATAATGATCTATAATACTTATAATTCCAGGGTTATTAGTTTTTATATTTTCTTGTTCTCTCCAATTTGAATTAATACCATTTAATTCCTCATTAAACGCATCTTCATACTCTTGCTTTATTCTTGGTGAATCATTAACAGGGTTAACTTTTAAGAAAGCAGAATTTTCTTGATTTAGAGTGTCTTTAAAGTTTTCTTTAATTAGAGTAAAAGATTGATTAAAATTTTGTTTCTCAGGATATATGTATTCACCTGTATTGACGTCTATGTAATATTCAGAGTTATAGAGAAAATAATCTTCAATACTTGATTCATCAGAATTATAAATCTTATTGCCTGAACCATTCACTGTGAAACCGGCAGGACCAGAAAGAATAATATTATTAGTATTAAGATTGAAAATATTATTTTCTAAGGTAACGCGACCGCGACCGTTTTTTATAAGACTATCATTTGTATGGTTTGATTTGGCTAAAAACTTGTTCCCTTCAAATATTACTTCTTTACTATTTGCTTGATTTAATATATCAAAACTAAAATTATTATCTAAATAAACAGTATTGTTTTTTATTAGATAACTTTCAGATCTATCTTGAACCACTAGCTTGAAAATATTGGGAAGATATCGATGATAGTCATAATTGAGATTAGTTAAAGGAGTAATCCAAACAGAGTTTTTAATCTCAAATCTTTTGGAGGCCCCTCCCCACCAATAATCATTCCCAACGCCAACTTGGTTAAGATTATAAGTATCAATATCTATCGAACTTAAAGGTTCTTCCCAAGCATTTGATTTGTTTTTTGTAACGGTATAAATATGTGTATTTGATATTGTTGATTTACTTATATCACTTGCTTTAGCCAAGAATTCACCGCCTCCTGTAACCTCAATTTGATATCTATTGCCTTGTAAATTTACATTATCTCCAATTTCGAATGATCCCCCATTGATAGTTAAATTTCCATTTAAAACTAGATTTACATTTTCATAACTTAAGTTTTGATTATTTATTTCACCACTAAGTTCAATAGTCTCTAATTGTTCTGTATTTATAATTGTTATTGGTTGCAGTGAATTTGTATTACTTGTCCCTTCGTTATCTATAAAATAATCAAAAGTTACATCACCATTCCAATCCTTTGAAGGAGTGAATTTCCAGATATTTGATGAAACTTTTGAGATAAAACCTTTATTCTCATATCCAGTTAGGTTAAGAATTGATCCATCTACATTATTAGGTAATAATTCATTATCACTAAAAGATATTGAAGTATCTTCATCTATTGCCCCAAGGTTTATTTTCTTGTGATCCTTATTATCTTCTACTTGGGGGATACTATAACTGGAAGTGGTTCCTATTTCATCAAATCCCTGAGCATCTTGATAAGAAATAATTGCTCTTATTTTTTTGCCTTCTTCGCTTGATGCAACTGTATAAGTGGAATTTGTACCAACAAGATCCCAATTGGAATTATCAGAAGAAGTTTGCCATTTATAAGTTAAAGTTCCCGTCCCGTCAGGATCAGCAGAATCTACATTGATACTTAGAGTATTTCCTACAGAAGGAGTTCCTTTAATAGAAAAACCTGCATCTCCGTTATCTAATATTAACTTTATTGTTATTGGAGAAGATGGAGAGGAAGTATTTCCAGCAGAATCAGTTGCAGTTGCTGTTATTTCATAATTACCCTCATCAAGAGTTGATGATGTGATAGAAAAATTACCATCACTATCAGCAGTTGAAGTACCTAAATTTGTTCTAAAACTATCGCCCATCAAACCATGATTGGAGCATTGGTAATATAAAGTTTCTGGTCCACCTTTTGTTATCTGTATCTCTGTATATGCGCCATCAGATCCTGGAGTCCCATAACTAGATACATTATTTGTAAAAGATGTACTCTTGTTAGCATCGAGATAAAAGAAGAGAGGATGGTTTGCATTGCTTGAGTCAGATTGATCAAATTTATAGGTATTTCCTGGGGTTAAAGATAAATAAGGGGCGAAATCACCGTCAATTTTATAACCAAGGGATGATCCAGAGCCAAAGGAATTATGTTCTGATGTTTTAGCTTCTACTGCTACTTGATAGGTGACTGTTTGATTATCAGAAGGAGATCCACTATATAAAATTACAGTGCTGTTCGCTTCTGCAGTTCCTGTAATTACTGGAGTCGTTATATTTGTTGTTGTAGATGTTGTAGTAAGTGATTTTGGAGAACTTGGAGGTTCATTATCAATATTGATATTACTAAAAAATGTTGAAGAACTTGTATCAGAAGTTGAGCTATCGCTGCTTGCATCAGAACTAGAACTTGTATCAGATGTTGAGTTATCGCTGCTTGAATCAGAACTAGAACTTGTATCAGATGTTGAGCTATCACTGCTTGAATCAGAACTAGAACTTGTATCAGATATTGAGCTATCACTACCTGTATCAGAACTAGAACTTGTATCAGATGTAGAGCTACCGCTGCCTGTATAAGAACTAGAACTTGTACTAGAACTAGAGCTAGAAGTGGCGGAATGACTTCTACCTTCTCTAAAACCATTGGTTATGAAATGTTTTATAGCAGCTTCTGTATCTGAGCCAAAAGCAGAGGCGAGATCTGAATAGTTATTTAGATAATTAGTAGGGTTGAAATCAGTTATGTTTCTTCCTTCTGAATGTCCATTATTTATATAATGATTTTTAGCAGCATTAATGTCGGTTCCAAAAGCATTAATCAAATCAGGATTGCTGGCGATATATTGTAGTGCTTCTAAATCAGATAAAGTTTTTGGTCTTGAAGTTGTTGAAGTTGAAGAACTTGTATCAGAAGTTGAGCTATCGCTGCTTGCATCAGAACTAGAACTTGTATCAGATGTTGAGTTATCGCTGCTTGAATCAGAACTAGAACTTGTATCAGATGTTGAGCTATCACTGCTTGAATCAGAACTAGAACTTGTACTAGAACTTGTACTAGAACTTGTACTAGAACTTGTACTAGAACTAGAGCTAGAAGTGGCGGAATGACTTCTGCCTTCTCTAAAACCATTGGTTATGAAATGTTTTATAGCAGCTTCTGTATCAGAGCCAAAAGTATTTTTTAAGTCAGGATAATTTTCTAAGTATTGGGCTACATTAAAGGTAATAGTTCTTCCTTCTGTATAGCCAAAATCGTTATAATGTTTAATTGCTAAGGCAGTATCAGTTTTAAAGGAGCTAATTAAATCTTCATGACTTGCGATATATGCAAGTGCTGCTGTTGTTAATGATATTGGAGCATAGGGTGCTTCTACATCACTATTTAAATCAGCAGCCTGAGCTTCTAGAGCAGCTATTTGAATTTTAAGACCGCTTTGAGTGTTTTCAAAATCACTTTCAACAGTTGTAGTAGATGACTTGATCTCATCAATTACTCTTTTTACAGTCTCAACAATTAGATCTCCCACATAAGGTTTTATTTCATCCCAGCTGACATTACCTAGATAACCAGGAAGACTTGGTAGAAGGCTTAGAAAATAAGTTGAGGTGTAACCAGTACCGCCTAAATATATATTTTCAATTCCTGTATTTTCCCATGCATCAAGAACAATAACAGCTTGGTTACCATAAGTAGCAACAAGATGTTTATTATCAATGCTTGCTGCATATCCGTAGTATGAATAGTTACTACTTAGAAAAAGATTATCTTCAGTGCCCTGATTTGGTGCTTCGTAGATAATTGCAACGGCAGTGCCACTGATCGTATAAGTGTCATTACCGGACCCACCTATTAGATATTGATCATAAGAACTATAACTATTTTTTAGTGAATCATCACCACCTAAGCCCCAAACTATTTCATTCCCTGAGGCATAAAGTGTTTCCCCACTAGAACTACCAAACTCTTCGCTATATCCCAAACTCGTGAAATCATAACTTGTTGAATAAGAAAGATTAGAAAGTTGACTTTTTAGGCTGTCAATAGATGTATGTATGAAATGTTTATCTATTTGAATAGGATCTGTTGTGATGTATTCGCTGAAGCCATCATCATCTGTGTAAATAATATTTGCTTTATAGTATTTGTCTGAGTCGGTGTACTGTAAGAGATAAGTGGAGTTGGTACTTACATTGGACCATGTTCTTCCATCAGAAGAAGATTGCCATTGATAACTTAATTGCCCTGTTCCATCTGGATCCTGTGAATCTTCATTAATACTTAAAGTATTTCCAACAGCTGCTGTTCCACTTATTGAGAAGCTCGCATCTCCTGAATCTACAATTTGATTTACTTCTATTGATAATACTGAAGATAACGGAGATGTATTTCCTGTAGCGTCTGTTGCAGTAGCTGTTAAGGAATAAGTTGCGTAATTGAGGGCAGATGATGTTATGGAAAAAGCACCATCAGTACCAGCTGTAGCAGAACCTAAAAGTATAGATCCGTTATAAAGTTTTACTGTACTTCCAGCTTCTGCAATACCAGTAATTATTGGGGTATTATCATTTGTCCGGGTTGTTGTTGCTGTTAATGAGATTGGTGCACTTGGTGCTGTGGTGTCTAAATTGTCTAAATCAATTTGATAAACTCTCGTATGTCCACTATCAGTCCCATTGGCTTCATTAAATGGAGCACCAATCGCGACTGTAGAACCATCAGCGGAAAGGCTGACTGACTTACCTGATTGATCCCCATAATCCTCACCATCAATATCAGCCCCTACCTTTATCCAAAGGTTATTTATGTATTTATATATCCGAATATGATGCAAACTAGCATTATATGGAGCACCAATCGCGACTAGTGAACCATCAGCAGAAAGACTTACAGAATAGCCAGAAGAAGCTTCTCCATCTATATCACTACCTAATTGAGTCCAAGTATCATTAACGTTTTTATATATCCGAACATGCCCACTATGGTTATTACCCGTATTTCCATAAGCACCAATCGCGACTAGTGAACCATCAGCAGAAAGACTTACAGAACGGCCAGAATAATCATAAGCAGCTTCTCCATCTATATCACTACCTACTTGAGTCCAAGTATCATTAATATTTTTATATATCCGAACATGCCCACTAAAACGTCCATTGTCTTTATTTTCACTAGCACCAATCGCGACTACTGAACCATCAGAAGAAAGACTTACAGAAATGCCAAAAAAATCACCAGAAGCTTCTCCTTCTATATCACTACCTACTTGAGTCCAAGTATCATTTACGTTTTTGTATATCCGTACATGTCCACTGTCAGTCCCATTGTCATCATTATAAGGAGCACCAATCGCGACTAGTGAACCATCAGAAGAAAGACTTACTGAATAACCTGAACTATCATTACCAACTTCTCCATTTATATCAGCCCCTACCTTCGTCCATGTGTTATTTATGTTTTTATATATCCGTACAAGCCCATTGCTATACCCATCACGTTCAGGAGCACCAATCGCTACTACTGAACCATCAGAGGAAAGACTTACTGAATAACCTAAATCATCAACATAACCTTCGCCATCTATATCACTACCTACTTGAGTCCAAGTATCATTTACGTTTTTATATATCCGTACATGACCACTACGATGATTATTGTCATCATTATAAGGAGCACCAATCGCTACTACTGAACCATCAGAGGAAAGGCTGACTGAAAAACCATATTGATCATGAGCAGCTTCTCCATCTATATCACTTCCGATTTGAGTAAAAAAAGATGAGGTCATTATTGTTTAGCTCAGCGGTGAGATAATTAAAAATTATAAAATCTTTTCACAAAAAAGTAGCCGATTTCCTATTAATTTAGACCGACAGTAAATTTTTTCTACATTATTTTTAACATAAGAAGGGACTCGATCAGCAAAATGCGATAGTACCCTAAATAATGAAGTGCTTTTTATATCTCCCATATTTCTTTTTCTACCAAAACCGCCTTTTGGCATAGTTCTATCAAAAAATAAATCAGCATAATTTTTAAATAATTGTTCTGCATTTCTTGGTAATGGTTTTGTATTTAAAGCTTGCAAAGTTCTCTCTAATCTTTTCTTCAAATCTCGCTTTGTTGTATCTCTTCTGTTGCCACGTTCTTCATTAATAAATTCTTCTTTTAGTGCAAACCAATTAATTTCTTTTTTTAATCCTTTTGATATTTTTCCTCCATTAATTAATTCATAGGCTTTTGCTAAATCAACATTTCTTTCTTCCATTAAATCAGCAAGTTCTTCAATAAGATTTATCATTTTTCCGCTGTTTTCTGAAGTCCAAATAAGGTCAACCAAAATAGAATTTCTTGAACCATCTTGGTATCTATAAACAACCTTAGTTATCAACTTATTATTTCTTTCCCAATTAGATATTGACCAACCAAAGCCATGTTTGGATTTTATTAATTGCCTTGTGGTAGCAACCCATTTTGGAGATTTCATTTCTGCAACAAAAAAAATACTTCTAAGAGCATTTTAGAGAGCAGAATCGCATAAACAAGCTTGGATAAGTGGGTACAAAAGTTATGTTATTACTAAACGCTGTCTGAAAACTATTGGTATGACTGAAAAAATTAAGTGGAGCCAAGGAGACTCGAACTCCTGACCCCCTGCATGCCATGCAGGTGCTCTACCAGCTGAGCTATGGCCCCAAATCGTGAAACGTTTGTCTTTTTATCTTTTTAAAGATTTCTTTCTTGACATCCGTAATCTCTATAATACTTTATTGAGTTTTTTATGAAACTATGCCCTATAAAATTAATCTTGAGATTTTAAAATTACAGCATCTACAAACCATTAAGGTAAAAAATAAAGATCTTTTCAAGTAATGCAAAAGTTCTTATAAGGTAAATTTATTTAGAAGCAAAACAAAAATAAAAAAATTATTTACTTATAAAGAATTATATTTACAGCCTTAGCTCTCTTTTTTATTCTCTAAAGATTTTATTCCTTATTACTAAGCTATTAAATTTTTTTTTAAAATAAATATCATAAACCTAATGACAAAAATATAGTTTGTTTTACTTTTATATTTTTGGATTAGTACTTAAAAAATTCAACTTTTCTATAAATTCAGTTATTACTCCTTCCCCCCCTTTTCTTTTCAAGTTAAATCTAGCGACATTTTTTAATTCTTCATGACTATCATTAACGGAGAAGGAAAAAGGCAAAAGAAAACAACAAGGCAAATCAGATTCATCATCACCAATATAAGCAACATTTATTGCTTTCAATTTCATTTTACTAATAAGATCTAAACAACCTTTCCTTTTATCAGCTTGGTTAAAGTTTACGAATTCTACACCTAATTCTTTTGCTCTAATTCGTAACGGGATAGAATCTCTCCCACTCAAAAAACCAACTTTAAAACCCTTTGATAAAAGTTTTTTAATTGCTGATCCATCTTTTACGTTAAAAGATTTCAGCTTCTCACCTTCATCTCCGTACCATACAAGACCATTAGTTAATGTTCCATCAATATCACAAATAAGCCCTTTAATATTATTAGCCAATAATGTATTTTCTGCTCTAAGCAAATCATCTTGAGTATCAACTCCAATAGACTTATTTTTTGTAATAAGCATTTTTATTGACATATTATTTTCTAACCAATGAAGTTGTTCAAGATTTTCTAAATTGCAAAGAATACCCGATTTGAAATTTTTAATTCTCTGTAAAGCATCTCTTTTAAATGCATATATCCCCTTATGAGAGTAAAAGGTTTTAGCTCCGTAAGGAATTTTTGATCTACTAAAATAAAGAGCATATTGATTAATGTCAAAAACCACTTTTACATTAGAGGGTTCTTCAGCTTCTAAATTATCAACTTCATGACAGATTGAAACTACATCAACATCACTAGATCTTATTGTCTTGTGTAAATTATTTAAATCAATCGGGTTAACTAAAGGTTCATCTCCCTGCAAATTTATAACAAGCTCAGAATCAATATGATCAAGAATATCTAATATTCTTTCAGTTCCATTTTTAATATCTTTGCTTGTAAGAAAAGATTTAATACCTAAATCTTCAGAAACCTTTTTAATTCTATTATCGTCGGTAGCCACTATTACTTCAGCTTTAAAATCTACTTTTAAAGCAGCTTCAATAACCCAACTAATCAATGGTTTTCCTGCGATATCAATTAATAACTTGTTAGGAAGTCTTTTAGAACCAATTCTCGCGGGGATCACAATGGTAGAGGGTTTTTTATCCATAAATATCATTAAGGACTAATTCATTATATTTAAATCAGTATCCTTGGAACAATAGAAGATTTTATTCAATTGGAAATACCCGCTGATTCTTGACAAGATTGTCAATTTGACATATTTGATCTACAAATTCTGAGACTACATTTAGTGGGATTGCAGAAGCTCCATCACATTTGGCGAAGTCAGGGTCCTTATGTGCCTCTATAAATATTGCATCTATGGATGTAGCGGTAACAGCTTTAGCTAATTTCAAGGCATAACTTCTTCTTCCATTTGAGGAAGATTCGCCATTATCTCTGAATTGCAAGGAGTGAGTAATATCAACACAAATTGGTTTATTTGTTTGTTCTTTTATTATTTCCAATCCTATAAGGTCAACTATCTGTTGATTGTATCCGTACATACTACCTCTCTCGCAAATAATGACATCATCACATCCATATTTAGAAAACTTCTGGACAATATATTTAATCTGATCCGGAGAAATAAATTGAGGTTTTTTAATATTGATTGGTTTACCAGTACTTGAAAGCGCCTTAATTAAATCAGTTTGTCTCGCTAAAAATGCAGGGAGTTGAAGCATATCACAAACTTCAGAAGCTAAATTAGCTTGGTATATTTCATGAATATCTGTAATTATAGGAACTTTCAGAATATTCTTTATTTCTTTTAACATCTCCATTCCTCTAGTTAATCCTGGACCTCTATAACTACCGAAAGAGCTTCTATTAGCTTTATCAAAACTTGCTTTAAAAATATAGGATAATTTATTTCTCCTACAAGCTTCCTTAAATTCCTTACCTATTTCAATTGCATCATTAATATCATCTAAAACATTTATCCCGCCTATTATTGAAATTTTTTTTTCTTTTCCTAATTTAATTGGATAGAAATCCATAAAACAATATTATTGAATTGGTTAATCTAAATAAATTAAGATAACTATCTATAGTCAAAAATATCATAAAAAAACTACAAAAAAACTAAAAATTTTTAATCTTAGCCATTAAAGAAAAAAAATTTATAAGATTTTTAACATAAAAAATTAAAATTGCTTAAGTCCATATTTTCAAATAGTTTTTCAAAGTAATATAATTAATCCACAATTTCTCAAATTCCGCTCATAATGCTACCAATAGAAAGAATAAAGAAAGCTAGAGTTTTATTGGAATTAGAATCAGAGGCTATTCTTGATGCAGCTAAGAAATTAGATTTAAATTTTTCAAAAAGCGTTGATTTAATGATCAATTGCAAAGGAACATTAGTAATATCTGGGTTAGGGAAATCGGGCAGCATTGGAAAAAAAATAGCTGCAACATTGGTATCATTAGGAACACCTTCTATCTTTCTTCATACTTCAGATGCTTTCCACGGTGATCTCGGTATTTTAAGAAAAAATGATCTTTTACTCTTAATTTCTAATAGTGGCGAAACTGAGGAATTAGTTAAGCTTTTAAACTATGCTCATAATATTGGCATCAAAAGTATAGTAATTTCAGGTAATGAAAATTCGACTCTATACAAAAAAGCGACTTATCATCTAAATGCCGCTGTAGAAAGTGAAGCTTGTCCATTAAACTTAGCTCCTACATGTTCCACTTCTGTAACTATGGCACTAGGAGATGCATTAGCTAGTATTTGTGCAATAGAGAAAGGATTCAAAGAAAATGATTTTGCAAGATTCCATCCATCAGGAAATCTTCATAAAATGAATTTTGAAATTGTCGATAATATAATGATTACTCAATATTTACCAATTTGTGATAAAAATACTACAATAAAAAACCTAATATTAGAAATATCTAAAGGACAACAAGGTGCAGTTTTTATTTGTGAAAATAAAAAACTTTTATGGGTTTTTACTGATGGAGATCTAAGAAGATGTATTGAAAGTGGAATTCGAATAACAACTAAGATAAAAAATCTTAAATATTCAATCCCTTTAACCATCAAATCAGGCTCAAAAGTTTCGATTGCTTTAAAAAAAATGCAATCGAATAAAATATCAATTTTACCTGTTGTTGATACTATGGGAATCCTTTTAGGTTCTGTAAAACTATCTCAATGTATATAAAGTATTTTTAGTAAATTTAAAATTATTTAATTATTTTCTTAAAGCGTTTGAAAGAATTCTTTTTCTTTCTTCATTATTATCTAGAAGTTTAGAAATATTTGAAATCCATAATTCAGTATTATTATCTAATAAAATCCCATCATAATTATCATTAATAAATTTTGAGAATGGCTCACAATTAGAATAGATCCCTACTGCACCTAATCTGGTAGTATCAAAAAATTTTGTAGGAGATCTATAATTATTAAATTGTGATTTTATAATTGGATTCAAAACAATATCCACATTTCTCATCGAGCTATCTAAATAAAATGTTTCCCAATTCATTGGATATATCATTTTTAATCTTGGTATAGATTTGAAATAATTTCTCCATTTTTTATCTACATATATTTCTATAAGACAATCATCTCTTTCATTTTGTAATTTTTCAAATAATGGTTTCAACCATTTCAACTCCAAAGTATGAGAGCTTGTCCCAAGATAAGCAACTCTATAAAGCTTTTTTGGGGTAGAAACGTTTTTATAAACAAGGTCCAGTAAATTTATTTTGATATATTGACTATAGTTTTTGTTTTTTAATTTTTTTTCTAGTCTTATATTTGTGACCCAAATTTCGTTAATAATATATTTCAAAAAAAATTTATAGCAATAGATATTAAAAAATATTTTCAACTTGTAAAACAATGGAAGTTCAGAAAAAATATTTAAATCGAGTAAATTATCATCAATAAGTAAAATTATATTTTTTGAATCTTTTTTTAAATTAATTAAATCAAAAACCAAAGTAAAAGGAATATACCTTACAAGAATAATTGTATTGTAATAACTTAAATCGTTCTTTTTAATATTATTAGGATTTAAAACATCAGAAATTTCCTTGTTAAGCCAATAAAATACTGTAGGCGTTATCCCTTTAGAGATAACTGCTATAGGTTCTTCTAATAAATCAAAATTTACTTTGTTAATAACTTAAAAATAGGAAAAACTTTAATTGATATTATAATTAGAAAAAAGAAAGAAAACTTAAGTTTTTCAAATAAGTATGTATGAATATTTTTTAAAAAATTATTTGCACTATCTAATAGAGAATACTGAACATTATTTAATTTATCTTATTCCCGGTGAGGATCTATCCTTAAATTTTAAATGGTATGGAGAAGAAAGAGCAAAAGCCTTTAAAATACTATATTCAAACTCCCTTACAAACGATATTGAAGAACGAGACTTCTACTATACACATATGGTTATATGGGACAAGAAATATAAGGAGCTAGCTGCTGGTCAAAGATTTTTGTTTAACAAAAAAGGGGAAATGAAAAATAAATCACATTCTTATTTAGAGTACTATCACCCAAAAACATACGAAAAACTAATAAATATTAGTTTTTGTGAAATAGGAAGAACTTTTATAATGCCTAATTTTCAAAAGAGTATTTATTTAATTGAACTAATTAGAGGCTTCGTTAGAATTCCTGAATCAAAAAATATAAGTGTGGGGATAGGATTAATAAGTTTTGATCAAAATAATCTGAAAAAAGATTGTGTAAATTACTTTTTAGAAATATTAAATTTTTCAAAAACTAACCCTCTTGATATTCCTAATGGTAAATATTCATATGAACAATTTAATAGAAATAAAAAATCTGATGAAAAATTTATACTTAAATATGAAAATTTGCGTCATATTGAAAAAAAATTAAAAGATATTGATTCAAACTTCAAAATGCCGGATGTTTTGAAACCTTATCTAAGATATTGCGGAATATCATATGAATCTTATTCTATAGCAAAAGACTATAATGGAAAGATACAATTATTATTTTCAGGAAAATCTGAAAATATCTCAAGTAGTCAAAGAAAATTTCTAAAAAAATATAATATTGATTATTAAATATTTTTAAGTATCTGAATAAAATAAACATAGTTCTAAATGAAGATCTTCAGAACTTTTATAATCTTTTGGATTAAAAACATTTACTTTTTCTATTTGTACAGTAAATTTATCAGAATATATTCTTTTAAAAATATATTTACCAATATTTCTATCATATTTAATCTTTGATTTATCATTAAAAATAAATTTCCAAGCTATAACTTCTAAATTATTAACCATTGATAGCTTAGATACACTCTTTGATAATCTTTTGATGATTGATGTATATATAGATCCACTTGGATAAATAAGAATATTTTCATCATTTTTACAGATTCTATCTAAAAATAAATAAGCTAATTTTCTTTCATTAAAATTTAAATAGTCAAAACAATAATGTCCATAATTACTTAATGAAAGCTCAATAAATGGAAGAAATTTTTTTAAATGTTGATCAACTGTAGTTATAGTTTTAAATTTGAAAAAATTCTGTGCTATAAAAATATCTAAAGGGTTGTCATGATTAGATATATGAATACCTTTTTTAAAAAACTTTTTTTTAATATTTTCGTCAATTTTATATTTTATACCTAAAGAAACTGAACAAAAGTAAGCAGCAGACTTAAAGACATTTTTAGCAAATTTTTTATAATTAAAGAAAATAAGTATTAACTGAATAAGATAAAGTAAGTATGAAAAAACAAAAATATTTAATCTTAAAATTAAATTCAAAAATTTTTTTATTTTAAATATTTTCATTTTTTAAAAATAAAAAACTTTATTAAATGGGAAATATCCATCAAAATTTCCATTTATCTGTGAATTTTCTAAAATATATTTGTAAAACTTGTTGAATAATAATTTATCTACAGGAATTGGATTTTTAAAAAATGAAACTAAATCTCTTTGATCTGATAACCCTTCGATATTAAAAGGGGAAATACCGAGTGATTTAAGAGGAATAGAATGATAAAGTGATTGATAGCCTACAGTACTATTTATGAGGACAGTACCTCTACAATTTGAATTTTGGAATATCTTTGACAAAAAACAGTCATGAATGTAGAAAACTTTCTTAAAAACCCCAAATTCCTTTGATATTTTTTCTATTAGATTGTAGTAATTTGTATAACCTCTATCTCTAGGATGATGCTTAAAAACTAAATTACAATCTATTTTTGCTTCAGCAAAATCTTTTATAATCTTATAAATAAATTTTTTATTATCTTTTATATTCGAACCCTCTGTTAATTGGCTATCTGTTGAAACTTGTAGTATCACAAAATAAAAATTTTTTTCAAAAAAACATTTTTTCTTTAATTTATACTCACTTAATCTGAAATAGTATTTTAAGAAAAATCCTTTTATTTGATACCAAATATAAATAGGCTTAGGCTGTAATTTATGATCATAATTAACGATATTATAATTTTTAAAACAATGGTTTATAAAAGTTATTGCTTTCCAAATCTTTCTTATACGAAAACGTGCATATTTTTTAGCAATAGGAAATTTTTCATAAGAATCTTGTTTCAAATAAAAATCCCTATTTTTTATAAATCCACTATTGTAATTTATTCCCTTATTTTCTAAAGTCACAAAATTTGGTCTTAAATATCCAAGTTCAAAAATATGGGTTTTTATTATTTTATCTTCTTTTTTTAGTTCATCTACTAACTCCAAAGCTTGCTTGTGAGGTATTAAAACATTTCCATACATGAAAATATGCTTAATTTTTTTATCAATTATTACTTTTTTTAAGACCTCTTTAAAAAATTTAATATCTTGGGTATATTTAATCAGTCTGGATTCTGGGAACCCATATTCATATAGTGGAAAAGAAATTTTGAATGTTTGAACATTATTTTCTTCCAAAAAGTTCGTTAATCTAGCAAAAAAAGTGCCAATAGGTCCCATTAAAAATAGACAGTTGCCATTAATTAAAACCTTTTTTCTGAATATTGGGATATTGTAATTTAGAACCATTTATTAAGTAATTTTTGATAAGTAATCTTTTAAAAAACCCCAATATTTAAAAATTATTTGCTCTAAATTTTTTTTCGTTTTTAAAGAAATAATTTCTTCAATTATATTCTCTATTTCTGTTGGAGTTTTATATTTGATACTCGAATATAGTGGATAATTTACTAAAGCAATAAAAGTTAATTCATCTATGGTTAATTTTCTAGTTCTTCTTTTTGCCCAAGCATGATTATTTAGTTTGTCATCAGTAAGTCCCCACCCCGCATAGAATGGCAGCCCATATGTTGTAACAGATATTCCTCTTATTAAAGCTTCAAAACCTCCCAAGGAAGTAAACAAAGCTACTCTATCAACTTTACTTAAAAGGTCATCAAGTGATGTTTTTTTTGCAATAAAATCCGCATACTCATAAATATAAGCTTCTTTTTTACCCTTTAATCGTAGTCCGGACTCAATATCTGGATGTGGCTTATAAATGATGTAAGCATCTGGATAATCTTTTCTAACTTCTTTAACTAATGCGAAATTTGTTTTTGGGATAGTGTTATCGGGAACACCATAAATAATAGATTTATCAGTTTCCACTTGACCTAATACACCAATTATCTGTTTATTTTTAGCATTATTTGGTAATTTTATTTTTTTAGTTAATCTAAGATTATATTTACTGATTTTTAGTTTAATAATTAAATCAATAATTCTTCTAGCTCTTATAATTTCGTTATTAGTTACTTTTCTTTTTTGGAGAAGGTCCTCCAGATCACTTACTCTACTGGCATCATAATGTATGCCTTTTTTATCAAACAAAAGACTTAATGGTGGATATAGTTCACCTCCAAGGCCTACAGATCTGACAAAGCCATCTTCTACAGAAATAAAATTTCTTAATTTTGAATTATTGTTATTACTGTTTATCTGATTTTTCCCCCAAAAAATAATATTTTGCATCTTACTTTCGTATCTACCAAAAGAACTAACTCTTTGACCACTAAGAGGATAAATGAATCGATTAATCTGTTTAGCTTTCCATGGTGTTAAGTTAATAGCTTTTAAATCATTAGAGAAAAATTGTGAAGCTTTTCTCGAATTGTGAACAAATTCCATAATTTCTTCAATTTCACATCTTCTTTTTGTTCTGGGATCCAAGCAAATCTGATATTTAATTAAAGAGGAAAAAACAAGTTGCTCCAGGGTAATAGATTTTATTTTTCTAGAGTTTTTAATTTTGATATGGTCACTTGTTAAGCCAAGTCCCGAATAAAATGGTCTCCCAAAGACATGAACGCTTTTTCCATAAATTAAAGCTTCAAATCCAACTTGACTTGAAACTACACAAACTGCAGAACTGCAATCTATTAATTTATTTATCTGCCCAATATTACTTATAACTTCAACATTTTTTTCTAAGTAATATTTTTTATCCAAACAACCTTTTTTTTTGTAATTAATAACATCTGGATGGATCTTAATAACAATTTTGTGATTAGGCCAATTTTTTACAGCGAAATCAAACATTTTTTTAAAAGAACCTTCATCGCCTCCACCATATTCCAAAGAAAGATCTCCATAAATCTGATCAATTAATAAAATATAAGGCTCTGAAGGTGGCTCTATAAAAAAGGGGAAATTGTATTTTGATATTGAATATTCTCTCCATAATTCAATTAGATTTCTAGCTCTTAAAAAACATTCTCGACTGAGTGATTTATTCATTATTTTAAATAAATCACTTTTACTCTTATAGTCATAATAAATACCATTATTGTCATAACAAATGCTTAATGGAATTTTTTTCTTATTAATACCAAAAGAATGTATAAATCCGTCCTCAACAAGTACTACTTTGAATAATTTTCGGTTTTTTCTAAAAAATTTTCCTGATTTTTTCATCCCCCAGCTATAACAAATATGTTTATTTAAGTTGAACTCTTTGACTATAATTTTTGTTCTTGAATTATTTAAAAATAAATTTCTAAATAAAATTACAAATTTATACATATCTATTTTCTTTTACTTTATTTTAGCTTTTAAGTTTATGAAACAGTATCAACCTTAGTTTGTTTTTTAGATATGAGATGTAGTTAGGGTTGAAATTAAACTCTTAGAGTTGACTAGAAGAAAAGGATAATTTTGTAAGGAAGAACTGGTACTAGATTTTATGCTATAAGTAATGTAGCAATTAAGCAACTTTTGCATGTTTTGGATAAGCCAATGATATATTTTTCACTCTCCAGCTAAATGGTTGCTGGTATTAGAGAAATTTATATATTAATACCCCAAGGGATTGTGAAATTTTCAGGAATTTATTAAAGGATAGAATTAAATTAGGTATTGATATTATTTTTAAGACACAAGAAAAACCGAACAGAATTGCTGAAGCTTTTAAAATAGGAAAAAATTTTATAAAACATCCAATGTTGCTCTCATATTGGGAAATAATATCTTTAAAGGTAACTTCCTAATAAATCTAATAGATTAAGTTAATACATATCAAATTGGGGCTAATATTTTTCATATTCCGTCAGTGATCAAGAAAGATATGGAATTATTAAATTAGACAGCTATGGAAGACCATTAGGTATAGTTGAAAAGCTAAAAAAACCAAAAAGTTCTCTTGCCATGACTTGGTTATACTTCATGAAAATTCAGTTTTTGATCGATTTGATTTATTTAAACCTTCTTTGAGAGGTGAACTTAAAATAAATGATCTAAATAACTATACCTAAAAATTTTCATTTGAAATTAATGAATCGGGGTATGACTTGGCTAAATACTGGTAGATTTGAATCTCTTTTTTAAGGAAGTGGATAAATACAAACTCTCAAAAAAAGATAAAGATTAATGATTGGATGTTCAGAAGAAATTTCCTAGAGGATGGTTTTTATTAGTAATAAGGAATTATCTAAACTCTCAGAAAATCTTCTCAAGAGTGGTTAGGGATCAAATTTGAAATCATTAATAGAAGAAAATAAAATATTAAAATAACAAACTATATCCTAGAATTTAAGGATGGATACCAAAAAACTTATTTCAAATAAAGGAAACTTTTTAGAAGGTCCTCTTCTCTTAAAACCTAATATCTATGCTGATTCAAGAGGATTTTTCTATGAGAGTTGGAATCAAATGAGCTTCGATGATCATTTTGGGGAAAATGTTACTTTTTCTCAAGACAACCATTCCTCATCAATTACCGGCGTTCTTAGAGGTCTACATTATCAAGTTAACCCAAAACCTCAGGGCAAACTTGTCAGATGCACAAAAGGCTCTATCTATGATGTCGCTGTTGATATAAGAAAGACTTCTTCTACTTTTAAAGAGTGGATAAATATAACTCTAAGTGAAAAAAATAAATATGTTTTTTGGATACCAGTAGGATTCGCACATGGTTTTTTATCTCTGGAAGAAAATTCAGAAGTACTATATAAAGCAACTGGGAACTGGAGTAAGCATCATGATAGATCTATAAGATGGAATGATCCTTCTCTTGACATAAATTGGCCTTTAGAAAAAATTAATTTTCAAAGACCATTATTATCAGAAAAAGACAATAACGCTCCTTTTCTGAAAGATGCCGAAATTTTTGAATAAGATATTATGAATGTTTTAATTACAGGTTCAACTGGGCAGCTTGGTAAATCTTTAATTGATCTTAAGCCTCCAAATATTACTATCACTGCCTCTACCAGAAAAGAGTTAGATCTATCAAATATTGACTCTTGTTACAAAACCATTCTAGAAATGAAAGGTGATTGGATCATTAATTGCGGCGCTTATACTGCTGTTGATAAAGCAGAAATAGAAATTGAGAAAGCTAAAAAGATTAATGGATTTGCGATTAAAGGCTTTACTGAAGGTTTAAATAAAACTAATGGAAATATATTACATATAAGTACTGACTTCGTTTTTAACGGTGAACAAAATTTCCCATATTTTGAGAATCAAAATCGCTCTCCCTTAAATGTTTATGGAATTAGTAAAAGCATTGGTGAAGAGTTTATCGAAAGTAATATTAATAATAAAAAAAAAGCCACAATTTTAAGGACAAGTTGGGTTATAAGTCCTCATAGTAAAAATTTTGTACTAACAATATTAAAACTTCACTCAGAGAAAAAATCGATAAATGTCGTAAGCGATCAAATAGGAGTTCCAACAAATGCAAAAGATTTAGCCAAAGTTTGTTGGAGAATTATAGAACTTAAAGAAAAGAAAAATTTACCTTTAATAATGCAATGGAGTGATGCTGGAGTAGCAAGTTGGTATGATATAGCTGTTGCTATTGGTGAAATAGGATTAGAAATTGGCTTATTAAAAAAACAAGCTAAAGTTATTCCTATTAAAACATCTCAATATCCAACACCTGCAGTTAGACCGAAATATTCCATCCTAGACACAACTAATACATCAAGAATCTTAGGGATAGAACCAATTCATTGGAGAGCTAATTTGAAAAAAATTTTATTGGAATACAAAGATTTACAAAATTTATTATGAACTCATTTGAAGAATTTAAAACGAGCAGAAGAAATATCTTAATTACTGGAGGTGCAGGATTTATAGGTGGAGCAGTTATAAGACGACTTCTTAAAAACACAAATTTTAAGATTTTTAATTTAGATAAAATAGGATATGCAAGTGACCTAACCTCAATTGAAAAAACATTATTAGAATTAGATACTAAAAATGAAGATAGATACAAACTCTTAAATGTTGACCTTTCAAATTTTTCTGATACATCTAATGCCTTAAATTTTTCAAATCCAGATTTGATAATGCATTTAGCAGCAGAGAGTCATGTAGATAGATCTATTCAGGGACCATTAACATTTATACAGAGTAATATTTTAGGGACTTTCAATCTTCTTGAAGCTACAAGAAATTACTACGAAAAACTTAATGGATCAAAGAAAGAATCTTTTAAATTTCATCATATTAGTACTGATGAGGTGTTCGGGTCATTGGGTATTAATGGAAAGTTCTCTGAGTCAAGTCAATATGACCCAAGAAGTCCTTATTCGGCTAGTAAAGCGTCTAGCGATCACCTAGTAAGTTCATGGTTTCATACCTATGGATTACCAGCAGTCATTACAAATTGCAGTAATAATTACGGTCCTTGGCAATTCCCAGAAAAATTTATTCCAGTGATTATTATGAATGCTTTAGCAGATGAAGAGATTCCAATATATGGTGATGGATTGAATATTAGAGATTGGCTTTTTGTTGAGGATCATGTAACTGGATTATTAAAAGTTTTACATGATGGAAGGATTGGACAAAAATATTGTATCGGAGGAAACTCAGAAAAAACGAATAATGAAGTAGCAAATATAATTTGTGAAATACTAGATAATCTTATCCCAAGAAAAAAAAGTTATAAGACTTTAATAATAGAAGTTAATGATAGAAAAGGTCATGATAGGAGATATGCAATAAATGCAAAAAAAATTAAAAAAGAATTAGGTTGGGAACCAAGTATAGATTTTAAAGATGGTATTAATAAAACCATAAAATGGTATATTAAAAATTACGATTGGGCTTATAAATTAATCCCAAAAAAAAATCAAATTTCTTAATCATTATTTAAATAATTGCTTAATTAGCTAATACTTATTTAAATAAATTAATAAAAAATTATTAGTAATAAAACTAAACACCAACTTTTAAAAGCTAATCTTTTTAACATATAATTTCAATTGAAAGTTAATATGTAGCGAATCAAGAATTTCTTGCCTCAAATAAAAAAATGGGAATTAAAACTTGGACTAAAAAAAGAATATTTAGCATATTTAATTTTACTATATTAAATTTCATTTTATTTTCTAATTTAACCCTCTTAAGCTTCGCATCAAATGATGTAAAAAATAATGATAATGAAAACTTAATAAGCCAAAATAAAACAAGATATTTATTAGGGCCAGGAGACATAATAAGATTAAAAATACATAAATTAGAGTCGTATGGCGCAACACTAAAAGTCCTTCCTGATGGGACAATTAATTTACCAAGATTAGGATCTATTGAAGTGAATGGATTGACTATTGACGAAGTTCAAAAAAAGATTCAGGTCTCATATAAGTCAATACTAAGAAAACCCATTATTTATGTTGATTTAATAACTACCAGGCCGATAAGAATAGCAATAACAGGGGAAATTCAAAAACCTGGGATATATAGTATTAATGTCAAAGATAACGCTCAACTTATAAATACTGATGATGGAGAAGCGCTTAATGTTTCGCTACAAGGATGGCCAACTCTTTTTGAAGCCATACAAAAAGCTGGAGGTTTAAAACCAAATGCAAATATAAAAAATATTCAAATATATAGATATATAGATAATAACCCCAAAACCATTAATGCAAACTTGTGGAGGATATTTGATAAAAACTCTTCCTTTTATAATCCTCCATTATTTGATAATGATAAAATCTTTATTGGTAAAGGAAACAATTCTGGAGAAAAAGAATTACTAGATATCGCAGAATCAAATTTAGCCCCGTCCAATATAACTGTTAATGTTATTGGTGAAGTAAAAAGGCCAGGAAGACAACTTATAAAAGCAAATAGCCCTGTTAGTAGCGCACTATTAAATGCAGGTGGTTTAACAAGAAATGCAAATTCCTCTAAACTTTTTCACTTGAGGCTAACAACCGAGGGACAACTAATTAAAAAAAATTTTAAATTTGACCACAAAAGTTTAGTTTCAAACGCAAATTTTCTCATGAAAGATGGAGACGTAATTGTTGTTTCAGAAGGTTCATTATCAAAAACAACAAAAAGAATAAACGATTTAACAGCTCCTATAAATCCAATTTTAAATTCTGTTTCTCTGATAAAACTTCTTAATTTAGATTAAATTAAAATGAATAAATTCTTTAGAGGTTTTAGAATTCAACGCAACGTAATAAGTGCTTTAATTTATCGTGAATTAAAAACTAGAATTAGTGAGGTTCAATTTGGAGTTATAGGAGTTTTTATTGAACCATTGGGAGTAATGTCAGTTTTTCTCATTATTTTTACAATAATAAGAGAATTAAGAGGGGTCAGAGGTATTTTAGATGTTGAACTATTTTTAGTTTCTGGTATCGTTTTATTTACTCTTTTTAACGAAATTGCCATTAGATCATTAAATGCTTTACAAGCTAATGAAGCTTTATTCTTCTATAGACCAGTCAAACCAATTGATACAGTAATTGCAAGATCTGTTGTAGAGACTGGATTATATAGCTTAGTACTTATTGTAATAACAGGAGGTATTTTTTTATATAAAGAAAAATGGGTCTTAGATAATTTTGCTCTTACTGCGATAACTTTTTTATCATTATCTTTATGTGCCCTGGGGACAGGAATTTCATTCATGGTGGCTGGGCATAGATATCCTTTTTTAAATCAATTTATACCAATTGTGTTAAGACCATTTTGGTTCGTATCAGGAGTTTTTTATTCACTAAGCTCTATCCCACAATGGCTAAGACCACTAGTTAGCTGGAATCCAATATTACAAGCAATAGAACTTACTAGACATTCATTTAATAGTAATTATTTCATCAGTGATAGCATTTCTTTAAATTATCTAATAACGTGTGGAGTTGTAAGTTGTACATTTGGATTATGGATTTATTTAAATAACGAGAAAATATTACAAACAAAATGATTGAGATCAAAAATCTAACCAAATCATATCAATTTAAAGGAAAGTCTTTCAAAGTTTTTGAAAACTTAAACTTTAAACTTTTTTCAGGAGAATCTACAGCTTTAATTGGTAAAAACGGGGCTGGTAAATCAACTTTACTAAGAATCCTAGGCGGAATTGATCAAGCTGATAGTGGCAAAATAATCACAGATTCTACGATAAGTTGGCCAGTTGGATTAGTGGGGGGATTTCAAGGTAGTTTATCAGGGAGAGAAAATGTAACATTTGTTAGTAAGATATATGCCGAAGGCTCAAAAAAAAACATTAATGAAAAGATAAAAAAAGTTGAAGAATTTGCTGAAATCGGTGAATATTTTGATAGACCGTTTAAAACATACTCCAGCGGAATGCAAGCAAGGGTGACATTTGGTTTATCAATGGCTTTTGATTTTGATTATTACTTGATTGATGAAGTTACAAGTGCAGGTGACTCAAGATTTAGAGAGAAAAGTAGAAGAAAATTAGAGGAATTACATGAAAAATCTGATTTTATAATGGTTGATCATAATTTATGGGGATTACAATTTCACTGCAATAGGGCATTGCTTATGCATAACGGAAAGATATATGAATATGACGATATTGATATCGCTATTGAAACTCATAAAGAATTATTAAATGCAAATATCACTTACGATGAACAAGATAAATTAATTGAAGAGTCTTTAAAAAATAAAAAAGATAATATAGAGGAACTCACAATAATTGAGTCATTAAGCAATTCTAAATCTCCAAATAATCGATACGATTTAATAAGTGATCCAAAGTTAATCAACAAGTTTTGTAATAATCTTCATATAGTTTCAAATAATATAAGTTCAATAAATTTAAAAGATGGAGTAAATTTTCCAAAGTTAATTATAAAAGATACTTACAAAAAAGATCCCCTTAAAATATCAAAAGAAATTGAAAAATATAAAAACTCAATAAATAACAATCGAAAATTACTGAAGATAATATCAAAAGATATAAAAGCTATAACGGTAAAAAATTCAATTAACAAATACTTTGATTATAGTCATTTCATGAAAGTTCATCCTGATATGCATGGTTATAATCGCGAAGATAGTATTTTTCATTACTCAAGATTTGGTCATGGAGAATATTACAGAGAACCAAATAGATATTTTAATAGCAATATATTTTTAGATTTTTATCCATGGACAAAAGATTTAAAGATTAATCTTCTTTATCTCTTTATAAGATGGACAGAAGAATTTCCTAAAATGTGTGAATATATAAATTCTCTAAGAGAACAAGATAATAAATAACTTATTAATAAATGATATAATTTAAAAAATATTTTTTGTAATGATTGTAAATATTGATGCTTGGAAGTGGTTAAAGAAAAAAGATGAAAATAGTGACAGAAATAAAAAAAACAATTTTAAATCCTTTAAAAGAAATTTTATTATACTTAGCATTCCTATTATCTCCTTAGGTCTCTATTTCTATGTGATCGGGAGAAGCAGATATTTTGTAAGATCGGATGTTGTTGTCAGGAAATCAGGTGGAAATAATAACCAAAGCATAAATTTCGCGAACCTTTTAGGGGCAGGTAATCAGGGCTCTTTAGAGGATGCAAGATTTTTAAGAACATATTTAGAATCACCACAAGTTCTTGAAGAATTAGAAGATAAGATAAATTTTAGGGAAGCATATAAAAAAAGCGGTTTAGATAGATATGCAGGAATTAGTAATAATTCAAAAAGAGAAGAACTTTATCGATTTTTTAGAAAGCAAATATCTGTTTCTCTTAATGAGAGCTCTGGCCTATTAAGAATAAGAACTTTAGCTTTTAAGCCTGATACTTCACTTTTCTTAAATGAATTTCTCATAACCCAGGCAGAAGAATTTATAAATGAACTTAATCAAAATGTATACAAAGAACAACTTAAATTTGCAAAAGGATTAGTTGATAAAAATGCAAAACTTGTAGAAAATGCAAGTAAAGAATTAGAAGAATTCCAAACAAAAAATAGATTACTTGATGTTAAATCGGAATCATTAGCTAGCAGTGGATTAATTACTGCATTAGAAAAAGAACTTGCAGAAAAAAAAGTTCAGCTAGCTAGTTTAAAAAGAATTTTTATCGATAATAACTCCCCCGAGGTAGAGGAACTTATTTTTCTAGTTGAAGATTTAAAAGAACAAATAAAAATTGAGAGGCAATTACTTGTTAGCCCCAAGGGCAAAAATCTAACTAAAATAAATTCCGAGTCATCGAGGTTAATTAGTAAACTTAATTTTGCCTCTGATTTATATAAATCAGCACTTACTGCTTATGAAAAAACAAGAGTAGATAGTCTACAGCAACAAAGATTTATGGCTATTGTTTCAAAGCCAATCCAACCTGAATCACAATGGAGATATTGGAGACACAAAGGGTTTTTAACATGTATTGCTATTTTATTAGTTGGTTATGCTTTGACTAAATTTATTTTAGGTATGGCAGATAGTCATAATAATTAATATTTCAATGAAGATATTAAATTTTTTATTATTTAGAATTTCATACTTTTTATTTTCAAGAAACTGGTTACAAATTTTAAATAATAATATTAATAATAAAAAATATCTTAAACGGATTAACTCTCATAAATTTAATAATGATAACTCATTGGATTATTTGGAATATAGAACAAGGAAAAAGTTAAATATAGGCTGGTATTTATTTGGGATAAAGCATTATGGAGAAAATGTACGGACTTTTGGGATCTTGAAAGTTGGAGAATATGGATTTAGTCAGTCAAGGCATATGTTTCCAGTTAAAAGGAGATGGAGAGTGATTAGAGTTAATAATAAAAATCACTTAACACTTAAACTTCTTAACACAAATAAAAAATTAGAAATAAAAGAGTTTTGGCTTATAAAGATACCGTTTAAGAATGCTATTCAAAGAATAAAAAAAAGAATTTATATTATTAATCCTAATTATATAAAAAAGAGTAAAAGTTTTTCTTATTATTGGAGAATATACAATAGGATTTTAAATAATTTAATCAAGAATAATACTATTTCATATAAAACCTGGATCAAAGAAGTTGAAATACCTTTGATTAATGAAATAATAAATCAGAAAAATAAATTTAAAAAAAACAAGACTTTTTTTAAAGATCAAGATTATGCTAATGCCGAAATAATTGAAAATAATGTTTGGGTATATCCCAAATCTGATATGGGATATAGACATAAATATGCAGAATTTTTTTATAAAGATGTTATTAAAAAATTTCCTGAAGCAAATCTAATTTATTGCGACGATGACTATTTAAATAGTGATGGATCAAGGTTAAATCCTAATTTCAAACCAGCTTGGAATAGAGAATTATTTATGTCGAACGAAAACCTTATCAATTCATTTATAATTTCTTCAGAATTGTGGAATTGGACAATATGTCAAATTAAAAAAAATAATGATGAAATAAATAAATTTAATTTAATACTAGAAGCCACAAACAAATTAGAAAAGGAAAATAAACTTGATTCTATTATTCATATTCCATTAATATTATTTCATATTAGAAAAGAAGAAAATAATCTCAAAGATTTTAATGCTTATAATTCAAATATAGATTATTTATATAAATTTCTTAATCGAGAAAAAAAATATTTCGGAGTAATCAATAAAATATATTTTGATAAAGAATATGGGGTCAAAAGATTGACTTGGTCTTATCCAAAGGGGAAAAAACTTTCTATTATAATTCCTACAAAAGATAAATATAATTTAATTAGTAGTTGTCTTAATTCAATTATTAAATATGATCCGCTATGTTCTATAGAGATCTTAATTGTTGATAACAACAGCAAAGATAAAGAATCAATTGAATTTATACATGAATTCAGGAAAATAAATAGCCAACTTAATGTAAGGATACTTGATTATAAATACTGTTTTAATTATGCAAAAATAAATAATTATGCAGCAAAATATGTTGAGGGAGACGCCATCCTTTTTCTGAATAATGATACTGAATTTACTCATAAAGGATGGGGTAAAGAATTAATGTCTAATGCACTTAGGCCAGGAGTTGGATTTGTTGGAGTGAAGCTTATATATAATGACAGTACAATTCAGCATGCTGGAGTTATTCTTGGTATTGGAGGAGTTGCTGGTCATTCTCATAAATTCGTAAACTCAAAAAATCCAGGATACTTTAAAAGAATTCAAAGTTGTCAGGAATATTGTGCTTTAACTGCAGCATGTATGGCAATAAAAATCGAAAACTGGAAAAAATTAAAAGGTTTCGATGATAAAAAATTTAAGGTTAACTATAATGATGTTGATGTTTGTTTAAGGGCAAGAGAATTAAAATTAAGAAATATATATCTGCCAAATGTTGTCCTTTATCATCATGAATCTAAGACTAGAGGTAGGCCAGAATATGCAGAACTAAGAAGGTGGCATAACGAAAAAAGGGATTTACTCTCAAGGTGGGATAAATTAATAAAAAATGATCCATATTATAATCCTAATTTATCATTAGTTTATGAAGATTTTAGTATTGGTATTTTAGATAAAAAAAGGATTAAACCAAGATCAATCTTTGATAATATAAAATCAAATTAGGTAGATGAATTTTATTAATTTCAATAAATATAAATACAAAGGAGGTATTGATTCAATAGAGCTACATTCTATTAAAGGATGGATTTTTTCACAAAATAAAATATTTAATGAAGTACATATTTATTGTGGCAAAAATCTTTTAGTTAGCTGCAAAATTAATAAGAGAAGAAAAGATATTATTAAGTTATTTAATACCAATCAAGACTGCGGATTTGAGATTGAATTAAAAAATAACATTTTAAAGCGTTTAAAAAATGAAAAAATAAGCGTAAAGGTTGTTGATTTTGATAAATTAATAAAAAAAAATATATATTTAATTTCTGGACGAAATAAAACTCAAAGAATTTTAAATGAAGCCTTGAGATCTCAATTTCTTGGATCTAGCGGAAATATAGATGGGTTAATGAATGATGGATTAATTCATGGATGGGCTAAAAGAAATTCACATAAAAAATATTTAAACATATGGGTTCATTGTGAAAAAAAAAGTGCAAGAATATTAACAGAATACAAAAAAAGAAAAGATTTACCCTCAAAAGGTATTAAAGATACTTCAGGATTTACCATTAATCCAAATCAATTGAGTAATAGATTTTTTAATGAAGAACTATGGTTCAGTTTTGATAGAAAAGGGATATTTAAATTAAGACAAGAAAATAAATTGATTTTAAATCAATATAAATTAGAACAGACCCAATCAAATAATTTCTTATCTATTGAAAAGATTAATGAAAAATTATCAATGAATAATAGCGATAATTCAGAATTTAATAAAGATAAAAATATAATGAGTCATGATATTAAAGAAATTGAAAAAAATCTTATTAATTTTAAATTACTACTTAATAAATTTGAAAATAAAATAATAAAAGATAAAACTAAGATAAACTTTCTAATAAGATTTTATAGAAAGTTTGTTCTTTTTAAAAAATAATTTGATTAAAAAAAAGTAATTATAAATATTTTTTATAAAAGAAAATTCTATATTCTCAATTATTTAAAACTTTATATATTAAGATTTCAGCTTTTTTAATTTCTTTATTCTGTTTTTTAATTAATGAATAATATGAACTTATTTTAGAGTTTAGATTTTCAATTTTATTAATAAGATAAAACTCATTTTCTTTAAGTAAATGATTTTCTTTTTCCAATAATTTATTTTTATTTATTAATTTTTCAAATTTGCTATTTTCGGATTCATGTCTTTTAAAAAAATATTCTTCATTTTGTTGAATTTTATTTACTATTAATGTCTGTTCTTTAAATATTTTATTAAATTTATTAAAAAGGGATATAAATAAATTATTTTGATCAAGTAGCTCAGATTCATTTTTATAAATTAATTCATTAAAATGATTTTTAAATTGCTCAAATTTCACGCTAGTTTTTTTTACAATATTTATAACCTCTATAGTTAGATTTTTTTCTTTACTTAAATAATTTACTTTTTCTTGAAGATTATTATTAATTAATTGATTCTTTAATAATTCATTTTCGAGAGAAATTAATTTTAATTTTAAATTTTTATTTAATTCATCATTAAAAGAACTAAAAGAAAGTTTATGATTAATATTTTTTATATATTTATCATTTACTAAACTTGATTTTTTCGAAATAAAAATAAACCACTTTTTATGATTCCCCGGAATGGTTAATTTTCTTGAAAGTTTTAAATCTCCTTGTTGACTTAGAATAATTGGTTTAAGATCTTTATCAAAGTAAAATAACTTTCCCTCTTTAGGGCTATATCTAAAATTATATTGATGAAAGCCTTCCCAATTCTCTTCAATAGCTTCATCTTCAAAACCTTGAACAATTAAATATCCTTCTGGGTTACATGCTCTTACTAATTTATTAAAAACAATTTGGGGGTCTTGACTATGGTCAATTGCATTAGATATGTGAACAATGTCGAATTTTTCTTCAAAATTTATAAATTCTCCACCGAAAGAAATCGGTGGATTTATTTTATTCTTTTTATAATCAAAAATTAATTCATATAAAGCCCCTAAAGGATCAACAGTTGTTATTTTTTCTTTATCAATAGTTCCAATCAATTGAGATACTGGGCCAGAACCTACGTCCAATACTTCTAAAAAACCTTTGCTTTTGTCTAAATTTTTAATAAATTCATGCACATATGTTTGAAGCTGATTTGTTTTTTGATAATTAGACAACCAATTAGTATTAAACTCCTCTGAGTTTACAAAATCCTTCCAAAATCTTAATTCATCTGATATTCCCACCATCGTTAATCTATCTAATAAATTTAATTTATTTTTATTATTTGTTTCTTCATCACTGAAATTTACTTTCATAGTTTGGAATTGAATTTAAATTTTATTTATATTATCATCTTTAAATTAAATTAATTCTAGATTAATAAAAAATTTGTATATCTTTGGCGAGTAAATAATATTTACTTTTTCAAATTGTTTTTTGCTTTATACCCTCTCACTTTATACCATTAAAATATTTTATTTATGAAAAAGTAGATATTTAGTAATTGATAAAATTTTTATAGATTAATGAAAAAAGAAGATATAGGATGTTACCATAGCTAACTAATATTAACAACAAAGAAAGTGGACTTGAATGAGCATAAAAGTTTATATAAAACTTTTAAAAGCTATATTCATGATAAAAATGAGACAAAAGCAAGAGAATTCGCCTTACTTTTGATAAGCAGTGATTACCCAAGAATTTTAAAAAAAGATGCTTTAAAATTTCTTAATGAAAATGAATTTGATTCATTAGATAAAGATAATAATTCCAATATTGCTAATAAAAATTTATATAATTTTGTTAATAAATTAAATTCTTCTAAACCAAAGAATTTTTTAGATGATAATTCATGGTACCCATGGAGACTTTACGATTTCTTAAATAAAGAAAAAAAATTTATAAATAATCAACATAAATATTCTCAAGAAAACTATATTAATGAATACTTAAACAATGGCACTAATGTTTTAAAGGTTTTTAATGATATTGATACAGATCTGATTAGTAATTATATTAAACCCTTTTTTGACTATAGTTTTTACAGAACTTATCCAGATTTAAGAGAATGGAAAGATAATGATTTATTAACTCATTATGTTATTAGAGCATCAGAAGAGGAAAAACGTAGCCCTAATTCATTATTTGATAATCAGTATTTTGTTAATCTTTATCCATGGGTATGTGAATTAAAAATTAACCCCTTATTTATTTTTTTAATTTGGCCAGAACAATTTAAAAATTTTCAAACATCAATCCTAAGAAAATATCAAATAAATCTTCCTGGAATTTCAATAAACTCAAAAATGAGTTGGGCTTGCCAAAGTTACCATAAGATCAATAATCCAGATCTCATTAATTTTGAAAGAGTTAATTATTTAGTTAATACAGTTAGCAGTATAGATAGACGAATTAATCCTACAAATAAATCATTAAATCTTCATATCGTAATACCAGACTTTTCAAAAGGAGGTGGAGGCCATATGACAATTTTCCGAATGATCAAACATCTTGAAGATTTTGGACATAAATTTCATATTTGGATAAAAGATTACAATAAACAAAATCATAAATTTGGTCCCCAAAAAACGATTAGAAATCATTTTCAAGATATTAAAGCTCAGGTGTCAGAATTAAATACTCACTTTGCTTATGCACATGGTGATGGATTAATTGCGACCAGTTGGGATACTGTTGAAATAGTTTTGAATCACAAAAGTTTTCTTGAAAAGTTTTATTTAGTTCAAGATTACGAACCATTTTTCTTTGCAAAAGGATCAGAATTTATCAAGGCTGAAGAGACATACAAAAAGAATATTAAAACAATTTGTGCAAGTAAATGGCTAGATAGATTAATGAGAGAAAACTTTCAGAAAGATTCTTGTTTTTTTAATTTATCATTTAATAAAGAAATTTATTTTCCAAAAAATATTAAGAAAGAAAAACGCTCCTTAACAAATAAAACGGTTGTCCGTATAGCGGTTTATTCAAGAATTTTTACTAGTAGACGTGCAGTTGAATTAGCAATAGAAGGTCTACAAGAGTTAAGCAAAGAAAATTATTCAATTTGTATTGATTTGTTTGGAATAGCAAAAGGATTAGTAAAACTTCCTATAAATATGGAAGGCATAGATCATGGGATTTTATCTCCAGAAGAACTTTCTGATTTATATTCTAAATGTGATTTAGGTTTAACTTTTTCTTGTACAAATTATGCCTTGGTTCCTCAAGAAATGATGGCTTGCAAATTACCAGTTATTGAAATTGATATAGAAAGTAATAGAGAAATTTACCCAAGCGGAGTAGTTAAACTAGCTTACCCTACCCCTAAAGGAATTTGCAAAGCAATTACAGAGATGATAGACAATAATGCTGAAAGAGAACAAATTATAAATAATGCACTTGATTGGGTAAATTCTTCAAGTTGGGAGAATTCTTTTAATATCGTCAATAAGTTTATTTCGGAAAATATATATAAAGCTTCTAATAAAATTAATCTTCCAAAAAATATGTCTGAAAGATATCTCAAAAATGAATTCAAAATTATAAGAGAGCCTAAAGAAAATAATTATCTTGCAACAATTGTAATTCCTACTTTCAACGGTGGAGATTTATTAATCAATTGTATATCAAAATTGATAAGACAAAAAACAGATTTTAATTTTGAGATACTTATAATAGATAGCTGTTCTTTTGATGAAAGTATTGAAAAGATTCCTCAAGATGAAAGAATATCAATTTATGAAATTCCTCAAAAAGAATTCCAACATGGTAGAACAAGAAATTTAGCTATCTCTCTAGCTAAAGGGGAATTTATATCTTTTCTTACTCAGGATGCAATACCTATTAATAATTATTGGCTTAAAAACATAATTGCTCCATTTATAAATGATAAAAATATTTGTGCTGTCTTTGGTAAACATACCTCACATAGTAATCATCCAGAATATATAAAAGAAGAAATTGAATCTCACTTCAATCAATTTAATATTAAAAATAATTATAAAAAAGAAGATAATCTTAGAAAGTATTATTTAAATGATGTTAGTTATAGACAAAATCTTCATTATTATTCAGATAATAATTCTTGTTTAAGAAAGAGTGAATGGTTAAACTTCCCATATCATGATGTAGATTATGGGGAAGATCAACTTTATGCAGATTGGATTATACAAATAAATAAGACTAAATCTTATGCATCAAATGCATTGGTTTCCCATAGCCATGATTATTCTGTAGAAGATGAATATTATAGAAGTGAAACAGAAGCTTATTTCTTTTTTAAATACTTTGGATATGACCTATCACAAAATAGACTTGATACTGAAAAAACTATTGAAAATTTTGCCAGAGAATTTTTAAACAGTGATAAGAAATATTATGATACATTTGATATAGAAAAAAAACTTAAAAAGATTAGGGCAAAATTAGAAGGATACATTTCAGGAGTTGAGAAATTTAAAAATGAATTGATTGGGAACAGATTTATTTAATTAAATAAAAATAATAATGTTATAAATAACTGTTTAAAATGATAATATTTAAAAAAAAGGATTAATGAAAAATAAAAATATTATTAATTTGTTGATTGGTTTACCTAATACCTTTAGAGAAATTCCTATTGGCAAAACAATTATTACTGATGGATCGCAAAAAAGAATTGATGATTTTATTGAAAATAATTGCTGTAATAATATAATTTTTAGAAACGTTGTTTTTGATAATGTTTCTAATTTTAGGGATATAAAAAAAGTTGACAAAGAAAACTATAAAAAACCAACTTTGAATGTATCAATTAATTGGAATATATATAATGATAAAAGACTTGATGGTTTTTTTGATAAAAAATTAATTGCAAATAATTATCCAAATTCAAGAATTACTTCAAAAATTAATTTAGAGACTTTGACCATATATCAATTTATAAATTCTGAGAGAGAATTTATTAATGAAGACACATTGATAAATATTTATATTCGACAAGGTATTCCAAAAAATATTTTAGAAGGAGCTAAGTCTAAATTTAATCAGATTAATAAAATTTTTATTGATTTACCATTAGGTTTATCAAGGTATATATATGATGCAAAAGATTATCTTATTAATAATGGTTTTAAAAATCAATATGGGGAAGAAAATACTTGGAAAATGGACGAAACAAATAACTTAAAAAGGGAATTAAAAAAGCTCAAGAAAAATATTAGTGAACTAGAAAAAAAATCCAAATTAAAAGAGGAAGAATATTTATCAGAAATCAAAAATCTTAAAGAAAAAATATTTTGAATATCTTAAACTGTAAATTAAATAATACATTTAAAATTGGTATTAAAATAATTGAAAAAGATTTATTATAAAAGATATAATTTAAAATATATTTTTTAATCTAATTAATTAAATACAAATGTTTTATTGGTATTCACCACTCATATTAAGTGATCAAACACTTCAATATTTAAAAAAAAGAGATATATTAAATTTCGAGGGATCAATTGAAGACTTACCTGAAAACTCTTTGATTATCTATAACCCACCAGAAAAAATAATTAAAGATTTTATTGAAAAAGATACTAAAGAATCAGAAATTTTAAATTATTTAGAGGTATTTATTAATGAAATTAAAGAATCTTTTAAAAATAAAAATTTTATCTATATATCTGAATGGAGATTGCAGTATCTTCCTTTTGATATAGAAAACTTTGAGAAATATTTTCTTAATTCTCAAAAAGAAAATAAAGATATCTCGATTAACAAAAATATCAAGGTGCCTAATTATGACTATTTTATTAATTTTTTAACCAATGAAATCATAAATTATTTTCCAATTATATTATCTTTATATAAAGATTTAGAGCTAAAAGGAATAATATATAACAGTCAATTAGATCTAGAAATAATGGAAAGATTAAATATATTATCAACAAAAGATAATATACTTTTTAAATTAATTAATACTTCAAAAAATATATTTTCAGAAAATCTAGAATTGACAAAAAAAAATATTTCTTTAAAAGAGGCAAATAAAAAAGTTTCCTTAGAGAGAGAAGAAATAAAATTAGCAAAAAAAGAAATAAACACAGTCAGGAAGGAACTCGAAGAGGTAAAAATTGAATTAGATGTATACTACAATTTATACAGAAAATATAAGTCATCATCATTAGAGTCAGTTTCTCAAATAAAAAGATTTCTAAATTTAATTAAAGAAAAAAAATAAGAAACTTTTGCATATTAATTTTATTCACCGCAAAATTTAAATTTTATAATCATCTATGTAATTAGCAAATTTTTTAATTAAATAATTTGATTTATCTAAATTGGCTAATTCTTTTTTAGATAGTTCTTCTAAAAAAGAGTCATCTATTGAATTGATAAGAAAGCTTTCCTTTTTTAACTTAATTTCATTGATATTTGGCACTTTCAGATTGGCAGATTGGTTAATTAAAAATTCCCCCTCTTCATCAAAAGAGAACCATACTTTTTTGCCATAAATATTTTCCTTCATATTTTTAAGATTGAAATCGATTGCGCAGAATTGGTGGATATCATTTATGTGTTCATCTTTAATTTCTGGGAGATTTTCAATATTAGAATCACAAGGAACTTTTTGCGATTTAATAGAATCAGAATGAAGCCATATATTTAATGTATCTTCATTATATTTATTAAATGCATAACCATTCAATCTACCTGTTGGACTTATGCCTTCTACATATCCAATTGAACCAATAATATCACTCAAAAGTAATTTCCTTAGGCTCACTTTATAGTCAACAGATTTTTGTATATGTTTAAGTTCAAAAAATATTTTTTCATCTGAGTTGCATGCTAATAATGAAAAGTCATCACCACTATTAATTTTCATTTTAGGACCTAAATTAAGATTAAAACCTGTTTTAAAATTGTAATTATAGTGATTTGATACATCATGTCTAATTAAATCAATCTTTGTCGCACCTATTGTTTGATTATTACAGATTAATCTTATTTCAACTAGTGGTGATTTTCTAGATAAAGCCCAACCAGAAATAAGATTTGGAGTTATTAATTCAATATATCCAAAATTATTATTACCAAGAATCTCAGATAATTTCATTTTTTTATTTAACTTCTTTCTAAACATAATAATTTTTGTTTATTTTTAAATTTATTCTAATTAATAACCTATATTTCTTGCAATATCGACAAAGATAAAACCTTCCATAGTTTACATAAAAACAATAATTAGGACATAAGATTATTTTTAAAATGTCAAGCAAATTACATCTAAATTTTTCAAAGAATATTTATAGTCTTTATTTTAAATTTTATAGTTAAAAAAAAATTTGATATAAGTAATCTAACTTTTAATCAAAATTAATTTCTTTAATATAAATATATTTTTAAAGTAAATTTCTTATCTTTAAAATCCCTATTATCAACATAAGAGGTATAATTCAACTATGTTTCTTCTAACTTATAATTCTACTTATGAAAAGAATTCTTATAACTGGGGGAACAGGATTTATTGGCTCTCATACAGTGAGTTGTCTTCTTGAGAAAGGATTTGATTTGTGCATAGTAGATTCTTTAATAAATAGCTCAAAAAAATCATTAGAACGCGTTAAAGAGATTTTAAAAAAAAAAAATATTGATATTAATGAAAAAATAAATTTTTTTAAAGGTGATTTAAGAGATAAAAGTTTTATAGATTCTTTATTTAAAAGTTCAGCAAAAGAGGGTAAACCTATAGATGGAGTTATTCATTTTGCTGGTCTTAAAGCGGTAGCTGAATCAGTAGTTGATCCAATTAAATATTGGGATAATAATGTGATTGGTTCATTTAACTTAATTAAAAGCATGAATGAAAATAATTGCAAAACAATCGTTTTTAGTAGTAGTGCCACAGTTTATGGGAACAACTCTGATCAATTAATTAGCGAATCATCGAATATTAACACCATTAATCCATATGGTTCAACTAAATTAGTTGTTGAGAACTTATTAAATGATATTCAAGATAAGAACTCGAGAAAATGGAAAATAGCCATTCTGCGGTATTTTAATCCAATTGGGGCCCACCATTCTGGCTTGATAGGAGAAAATCCTCTAGAAAAACCTAATAATGTTTTTCCATTAATAATAAATGCAGCTTATGAAAAAGATAGATTAAAAGTTTTTGGTAATGACTGGCCAACTCATGATGGGACATGTATAAGAGACTATATACATGTCATGGACTTAGCAGAAGCACATATTACAGCTATAGATTATCTTTTTAAGAATAATAATCAACTTATTAATTTAAATATAGGTACTGGAAAAGGTTATAGTGTTCTTGATTTAATAAAAACTTTTGAAAAAGTAAATAATGTAGAAGTTCCATTTATATTTTCTAATAGGCGAGATGGAGATTCTTGTAAGCTCGTAGCAAATAATTTAAAAGCAAAACAAATATTAAATTGGAATCCTTTAAGATCACTTGAAGATATGTGCCGTGATGGATGGCGATGGAAGCAAATGAATCCTAAGGGCTATTTTTAAATTCTTTATAAAATATGACTTAAATCTTTTTGAAATAACAATTAAATCATAAACTTAAAAATTTATTAAGATTATGGAGGGCTTGGCTGACATTTATCCTAGGCTTGTCACTACTTCAGAGTAAGATAAATTAGAAACTCAAGCAATCCTAGGGAGAGTTGGAGGTAAATTCCGTGGATTAAACTGTAAAGACAATATATTCAATAATCGCTTAATTTCAAGATGAGTTGAAAAAGTTGATCTATTGAAAAATAAAACTAAAATAAATCCCAATAATATAATTTATTTAAATTTATTTTAAATAATTGCCTTTAAAAATATTTAATGAAAAATTTTTTTGATGATGAAAATCTGTTCAGATAGAGAATTTATTTTAGTAAAGAGCTCATTTTCTTTTCTTAAAAAGATTAATCTCGAAAACATTGGTTTTAAACAGATTCAAGATTCTAATTTATACATTTACCAAAGTGATGAATACAGGATCCTTAACTATTCAATAAAGCCAACCTTAATTTTTATAATAAAAAAACAAGAAAATAATGTCTATTTAAAGTTAAAAAGTATAAATGTAAAAAATATCCCTTTTATTTTTAACTTATTAAAAGTAAATTTAGAACTAAATATTTTTTCTGAAGGTGATTTTTGCAAAGCAAGAAGACATATTTCAATCAAATATGGTGTCAAAAATAAATTAATTGCAAATTTATCAGAAAATTTCATAAATAAATTTTTAATTAATTTGATTGAAAGCATATCAATTCGCTTTGATAACAAGTTAATTAAGAAAGTTTTAAAGGCTCTTTAGACAAAAATAGATTTCAAATCAAATAACTTTTACTCCAACCTCGGTCTATTAGCTAGTTGTATTAATGAATAAGAATTTAAAAAATCTCGATCTAAATACTTTGATAAGAAAGACAATAGAAATAAATTAAATTGGAAATTTTCTTTTTTTTAATATTATGAATAATTCTTCTAAAATAGTTTAAACAAAAAACAAATTGATCATTCTATTATTTTATTCTTTAAAAAAATATTTTGAATTTTTAAAATTTTTCTTGCGGTATTTAATTTCGTGTGCCGTCACCAACTCTCCATAGATTTAATCCTGAAGCCAATACTTTTTGCTCATCAACTATCAATCTTGTATCAAACACCCAACCAGGAGTTCTTAATTTATTTGAGATCGCATTCCAATCCAACTTTGAATAAATATCCCATTCAGTTAAAATAACAATCGCATCAACATCATCAAACAAATCTTCTTTTAGAGAATATTTATTCCATTTTTTGTCATTATATAATCTACTAAATTCAGGCTTTTTAATGCATTCATCTTCTGAAGGGATACCTAAATCTGTCGAAATTTGTTTCTTTGAAACCTTAGGATCATGGATTTTTAAATTAGCACCCTCTTCAAGCAAACTTATACAAATTTGAATAGCTGGTGATTCTCTTGTATCATTAGTATTTGCCTTAAAAGCAAACCCTAAAATAGCAATTTTTTTTCCGGTCAAGGTCCCAAAAATTACCAACTTCCGAGAGTCCAAAATAATTTGCTAAATAAACAAGATTTAAGATGTCTTTTTTAAAACAACTTCCTCCGAAACCTGTTCCACAATTAATAAATTTAGCACCTATTCTTGTATCTTTGCCAATAGCTCTTGATACTTCCCTTATATCAGCACCAGTTGCTTAACATAATGCTCCTATTGAATTTATGGAACTTACTCTTTGAGCAAGAAATGCATTAGCAGTTAATTTAGATAACTCACTACTCCATAAATTAGTATGTATTATCTTTTCCTCTGGGACCCAATTTTTATAAATAGAATGCAATATGTTTATAGCATCTTTGTTTGCTCCACCTATTAATACTCTATCAGGATTTAAAAGGTCATTGATAGCTGTTCCTTCTGCTAAGAATTCAGGATTGGAGAGAATATCAAATGTAGAGTTTTTGTTTCCTGATGGTTTAGAAGATTCAAGAATTTCTTTTATTACTTCTCCAGTTCTAACTGGTAGGGTGCGCTCTTCTCAACAACAATTGTGTGATCTGTTGCATACTCTGAAATTTGTCTGGCACATGATTCTACCCATTTTAAATCGCTAGCCTTACCTGCTCCTATTCCTTTAGTTTTTGTTGGAGTATTAACTGATATAAAAATCATATCTGCTTCAGCAATGCACTTGTAAACTTCACAAGAGAAAAAGAGGTTTTTCCCTCTACATCTTGCAATTATTTCATCTAAGCCAGGTTCATAGATAGGGAGTTTGTCTAAATCATTAGAGTTCCATGCTGCAATTCTATCTTCGTTAACATCCACAACTTTAAAATTGATATCTTTGCAGTTGTCTGCGAAAACTGACATTGTTGGTCCGCCAACATATCCAGCACCGATACAACAAACATTTTTAATCACTTTGTTAAGTTTTAATTATTTAATAAATTTATTACAAACTAAAGAAAATTTAGTGATTTATGTTTATTTAATATTAATTTTTAATAGTTAATAAATTTTAAGATAATTAATTTATGAAATAAAATTCATCCACATATAAAACCTTTTTAATTTGATAATTATTAAATTGAGTTTATAATTTTTATCAAAAATCTAATTTAAAACCGCTTATTAAAAATATTTATAAAAGAAATTACTAAAGTATATGAATATTTACTATAACTTAAGTTAGTAGGCATTTTTAATAATGAGTAATATCCAAAAATGGGATTATTTTGTTATTCACATTAATTTCGAAGAAAAAGGACAAGCCCAGGAGAAAGCACAAGAAGCTAGTAATAAATTAAAAGGTTCCCTAAGCAAAGAGTTTCTAGAGAAAGAATTCCCAGAACAGTTTAAAAAAGTGGATCCAGGGTTACATCCATCAAAACAGTTGCAAATAATTTTGAATAAAATCGGTGAAGAAGGATGGAAACTTATAACTACAGAAAGAATAGGCAACTTATTAATGTTTATTTTCATGAAGAAAAAAAATGAAGAATAATTTCAAGATTTATTGAAGTGATTTTGTATTAATAAAAATTAATTAGGAGTTATTTATGATTATAAATGATCATTAAATTGAGATTTATGATATTTCCTTTAATTATTTTTTTTAAAATCATTTGAAAAATATAAAACTAAGACTATTTTAAAGAAAAAATGAATGTTAACTAAAAAAACAAAAACAAAAATAAAGATATGAAAGTTGGTATTTATGTTATGCAAAAAAATGAAATAATTTTATTGCCTATTTTTGTAGATTATTATGGAAGTTTGTTTGGATATAAATCAATTTGCATCTTAGATAATGGTTCTGATCCTCAAATGAAAAAAATATTAATTGATGCCTTTAATAAAGGTTGTAAGGTAATTTATGACTATAACAAAGTCACTGATTTTGAAAATAAAGGCAAAATTATAGGTGAACTTATTTCAAAGAATGCTGATGAATTTAATATTTCAATACCTTTGGATTCTGATGAATTTATTGTTTTAGAAAGTCCTGAAGGACATCATATATCTAAAGATAAATTTCAAAAATATTTTGCATCCCTAGAAGATGGAGCTCATCGTGTCGTAAATAGATATTTAAACAACCCTTATAAGAAAAACTTATTTTATAAGCCTCCAAAAGGTCATAAATATTTTTTCAAAAACTGTCAAGTCGAAATATTAAATGTTGGTTTCCACGAAATTAATTTATCTAAAGGGGGAAAAGTATTTTGGAAAAGTGATTTAACTTATTTCGAGTTTCATAATAGGAGCTTTGAATCTCTCATAAAGAAATCAAAAGAGATAATGACAAATAGAATTAATATTGAAAACCTTCCAACAAGATACACAGGAAATGGATCTCACTTATACAATTATTTATTATGGAAAAGTGAAGAAGACTATATTGAATCAATCTACAAATTTAAACATTTTGAATATAAATATTTGGGCTATTACCTTGAAAAGTTAGGCTTTGAGTCACCCTTTCAAATAAATCGCAAAAATATAGAAAACAAGTAAGCTCATAAATTTTAAATCTATGTTATTAGACTTTTATTAAAATATAACTCTTAATATTTAGAATTTTTTATAAAAGAAAAAACAAAATCTTCAAAAAAATTAACTTTAAAAAAAATTAGCTTAGAATAATTTTAAATAAATCGTTAAAGTAATTTAATTTTTTAGAAATGCCTATATCCCACAAACTAAAAACTATTTTTATTCATATACCAAAAAATGCTGGTGAATCCATTGAAAATGCTTTAGAAATTTATGGAATGGAAGAAAATGATCCAACAAAAAGATTCTGGGGAGTAATTAACAATAGTATTGTTTTACAACATTTGACTGCTAATGATTTAAAGAATAATCTGAGTGATGATATTTGGAAAAATTACTTTAAATTTGCTGTTGTACGAAATCCTTGGTCAAAAGCAGTTTCAGAATATAATTGGTACCTAAGATATGGCCCTAAAATTAGTTTTATTAATTGGTCTAAATCACTTTTCTATCGCCTAAAGATTAATTCAATGATCCATATTCTTGAAACAGGTCATAATTTAGAACAATATAAATTTATATTTGATAATAATGGACAAAAATTAATTGATAAGGTAATTTATTTTGAAAATCTCTCAAAAAATTTTGAAGAAATATCTCAAAAGAATTCATGGAATATTAAATTACCTCATTTAGAAAGCACAAAATCAAAAGATAAAAGAGATTGGAGAAGTTTTTATTGTGAAAATTCATTAAATATTATTAGTGAAATATACAAAAAAGATATAGAACTTTTTGGATATAGTAGAGAAAAAACTTTTGAAAATTTCAAGATTCCAAAAGATCCAGTTTTGTATTGATTAATATGTAGATTTAAAATTATTAAATTTTTTTATTAAAAAATATTTATCTAAAAAATTTTTAAATTAACTATATCTACATATAATGTTCATATACATAATTTAATCAATAATGAAAGGATTTGGTGAATTATATAAATCAAAAAAAGTTTCCAATAAAAAAAATACCTTAGAATTACAAGTATTAATTAAGAAAGCCATAAAATTTCATGCAGAAGGTAAAATTTCAGAAGCTGCCAAACTTTATGAATTCTTTATTAAAAAAGGATTTTTGGAACCATCTTTACTTTCAAATTATTCAGCTATTTTAAAAGATCAAGGTAAGCTTAAAGAAGCAGAAGAAATTGCACGTAAATCAATAAGTATCAAATTTGAAAATAGTGATGCACATAATAATCTAGGGACGATACTAATGGATCAAGGAAAATTTGATGTGGCCAAAGAATCATTTCTTAAAGCAATTTCTTTTAAATCTGATAATTTTCTTGCTCACTATAATTTAGGAAATTTACTATCAAAAACAGGGGAACTAATTGAAGCAGAAAAAATTATAAAAAAAACAATCGATATAAGACCAGACTTTACACCAGCGCATAAGATTCTAGAATTTATAAAAGAAAAATTTCTAGAAACCAAAACTAATTCTTTTTATAATAAGGTAATAACATTTAACGATGCACCAAGCGGATCATCAAATTCTTCTCACCCAAAAAAACGAAAATCAAAAAAAAAGAGAGAGGATAATGCATTTTCTGAAATAAAAATTTTTAGTGCCACAAAAGGTAAGAAGGAAGATACTGCACTATTTAAATCTATTGAAGGAAAAAATTATGAGGATTTATTCTTTTTTAAAGAAAACAATAGTAGAAGTTTGCATAAAATCTACAACGAAATAATAGAAGACTGCAGAGATAAAAATATTTCAACAATAGTTTTAATGCATGATGATGTTTATATTAACTGCGAAGATTTTCTTAAAAGGGTTGAGGAATCTGCAAAAAAATTTTCAATTTTTGGGGTTGCAGGAGCAAAATCTTGTAAATTAGGAAAGCCAGCTCTTTGGCACCTCATGTCCCAAAAAAATGAATGGAGAGGAGAAGTAGCTCATGGATCTATGTTAGATAATTTCAATTCAGTTTTCGGGCCAATGAATGAAAGAGTTGTTATGATTGACGGAGTTTTTATAGGAATTAATCTAGATAATTTACCACGAAGTTGCAATTTTGATGAGAATTATCCATCGAAATTTCATTATTATGATTTAGATTTTTGTCTTGAATGTAATAAACAAAATCTTTCAATAGGTGTTGTAAATATTCCAATAATTCATGAAAGTCCAGGCTTAAAGTCCCAAAGTGAATCATTTTTAAAAGGTCAAGATTATTTTCTTAAAAAATGGCAAAAAGATTAAAATTTTCTAAAAGTTAATTAAACCTACTAATAAATACCTTTTAAACCTTCATTTTTATAAATTACTTTAAACATGAATTAGTTTACGCATTGAATACAAAACTAAAGAAATAATAAATGGAATTAAAGATTTGAATTCATTTGAATCCATTTAAAAGTATCAGAGCACATTTTATCCAAATTATGCTTTGCATTCCAATTTAGAAATGTATTGGCAAAATTTGGATTTGCACAAACTTCCCCCACGTCGCCAGGTCTTCTTTTTGTAATTCTATATGGGATTTTTCTTCCTGATGCTTTCTCAAAAGCATTAATTACTTCTAAAACACTATATGATTTCCCAGTACCCAGATTAATCGGAATACAAAGGGTCTTAATATTGTTTTCACTTAATTTTTTTAAAGCTGCTATGTGCCCATCTGCAAGATCCTCAACATGTATGTAATCTCTTCTACCTGTACCATCAATAGTATTGTAATCGTCTCCAAAAATTAAAAGCTCTTCTTTGTTAAACATAGCTACTTTACAAATAAAAGGAACTAAATTTGTTGCCGCATTTTTAGGGTCATCTCCAATAAGTCCTGATGAGTGAGCCCCTATAGGATTGAAATATCGTAAATTAATAATCTTCCAATTTGGATCAGATGAATGCATATCTTTTAAAATATTCTCTACAATTAATTTTGTTTTTCCATAAACACTAACTGGTTTTAAAGCTGAATCTTCAGAATATATTCTTAAGTTTGAATCTCCATAAACAGAAGCAGAAGAAGAAAAAATTATTGATTTAACCCCAGCTGTTTTCATTTCCAGAAAGAGATTTAAACTCCCAGTAACGTTATTTTCGTAGTATTTCAAAGGATATTCCTCTGACTGTCCTACTTGCTTTAGGCCCGCAAAATGAATAACATAATCTATTTTATTATTCAAAAAAATCTTTCTTAAAAAAGATCTATCCCTAATATCTCCATAAAAAATGCAAAATCCTTTTTTGCTAATGATTTAATCTTATCTTTAACATCAAACTTACAATTAGAGAGGTTATCAACCACAACGATATTATAATCTTTCTCAAGAAGTTTTACAGACGTGTGAAATCCTATATATCCTAAGCCTCCAGTTATAAGAACTTTTTGTTTCATATTTCAATTTATTTTCAATATTAACTTAATGGTTCGATAATTGTTTTCAATCCTCGCACTTATAAAAAATAATCACTATTTTAAAGCTTTCTCCACACAGCTAGTAATTTGCCTTGAAAAACAACTTCATCTAAATTCAACTCAATAGGATCATAAGCTGGATTAGCAGCTTCAAGAAAAATTTTTTCACCTCTTTTAAAAAAATATTTTAGAGTTGTTCCTAATCCAGGAACTAGTGCACTTACAATCGATCCATTTCTTAAAGAATATGAATCATTAATGGGCTCCATTAAAACCATATCTCCATCTGCAATACATGCTTCAATCATTGAATCTCCATTTACCACTAGTGCAAAAACATCTTTCTTTTTTAAAATATCTGATATTTCCAAGTTTTCATTAATTTCAGTATAAGTTTCTATTAAACCTCCAGCTGCTACTGAACCCATAATTGGTACTCCCTCTAAAATTTCATCAACTATCTGCAAGGTTCTAGCCTTACCTTCCTGCCATGAAATAAGTCCTTTTTCTTGAAGATGCTTTAATCGACTTTGAATTGGAGCTGGGGATTTGAGTCCCATAGCGTCCATCATCTGCCTTATTGAAGGGCTATGCTGAAAATCTCTCATATAATCTTTTATCCATAAGTAAAGCTCATTTTGAGCATCTGTAAGGTTAAGATTATTAATAGAATGACTTTTCATGTAAAACAAATGTACTCTAATACATTTGTACCTCTATAAAAGATAAATTGCAATCTTTTTATGCAAGAAGGCAGGATAGAAGAGCTTGTTGAGCATGCATTCTATTTTCTGCTTGCTCAAAGATTCTGCTTTTCTTACTTTCAATCACCTCATCACTTATCTCTTTACCTCTATAGGCAGGAAGACAATGAAGAACAATTGCATCTTTATCAGCATTTCCAACTAACTTTTGATTAATAGTAAATCCAAGAAAGTCTTTATCTTTCTTTTCTTTTTGATTTTCTTCTCCCATAGATGACCAAACATCTGTATATAAAACATTTGCCCCCTTTACTGCAGCAATAGGATCATTAGTGATTTTTAATAAATTTTTATTCTTATATATTTTATTAGCTCTATTAATTATTAAATCATTCGGTTCATAACCTTTAGGGCATGCGATTCTAACTTCGACCCCCAATAAGGCTCCACACAAAATGAGGGAGTTGGCGACGTTATTACCATCACCTATAAATGTCAAAACAACGTTTTTAAAATCAATAAATTCCTCTTTAATTGTCATAAAATCAGCTAAAGCTTGGCAAGGATGTTCTAGATCTGTAAGTGCGTTAATCACTGGCTTTGTTGACCACTTCGCATACTCCTCTAGATCAGACTGATTAAATGTTCTTATGGCAAGAACATCGCAGTATCTACTAAGCACTCTTGCAGTATCTCTAATTGGCTCTCCCCTTCCAATTTGAGAAGTATTAGGATTTAGGTCAACTGTAGTGCCTCCAAGTCTTGACATTGCCACCTGGAAACTAACTCTGGTACGAGTTGATGCCTTATCAAAAATTAACCCCAAAACTTTATCTTTAAGTTTTATATTTAGATCTTTATTCTTAAAATTTTTTGCAATCTCTAAAATATAAAGAAATTCTTCACTTGAAATATCCAAGCTTGATAAAAAATTTTTACTTGCAAGCTTGATTGGGTTTAGCATCTAACTTTGTATGAAAACCTAAATTCTACTATGCAGGCATTTTACTCTCTGCTAAGAGGGTTTTAAGATCCTCCCCTTCTATAACTTCTTCCTGGAGAATTTTTTGAGAAATCGACTCAAGAAGAGGTAAATTATTCCTCAAAATATTCAGTGCTGTTTCGTGTGCATCGTCAACCAAATCTCTAACCTCTTTGTCTATTGCTTGAGCAGTAGCATCACTAACAGATCTTCTAGGATTGTTTCCATTCCCTAAGAATTGACCACCACCTTGTTTGTCATAGGCAAGAGGACCAAGAATATCACTCATTCCGAATGTACCAACCATTTGTTCAGCAATATCAGTTGCTCTTTGTAAGTCATTTGAGGCTCCCGTTGTAATCTTTCCAAAAACAACCTCTTCTGCTGATCTTCCTCCAAGAAGTGTAGCTATTTGTCCTTTTAATTCCTCTTTGGAGTTCAGAAATCTTTCTTCTGTTGGCAATTGAAGAGTGTAACCAAGTGCACTCATACCTCTTGGAACAATTGAAATCTTGGCAACTTTTGAACCTCCAGGCATAAGATGACCAACTATTGCATGACCTACTTCGTGATAAGCAACAACTTTCTTCTCATCATCTTGTAAAACGCGACTCTTCTTTTCCAAACCAGCCACAACTCTCTCTATAGCTTCACTTAAGTCTTGTTGTTCTACACTTTTCCTTTTAGCTCTAGCCGCAAGTAAAGCGGCCTCATTTACCATGTTGGCTAAATCTGCCCCAGCGAACCCACTAGTAGCTTGGGCGATAGAGTCCAGATCAATTGAATCAGCTAGTTTAACTTTTTTGGTATAAATCTCCAATATAGTTTTTCTACCAGACAAATCAGGTCTATCAACTAATACCTGCCTATCAAATCTTCCAGGCCTTAATAACGCAGCATCTAGAACTTCGGGTTGGTTAGTAGCAGCAAGTACTATAACTGGCTTGTCTGTGGAAGCAAAGCCATCCATTTCGGTAAGAAGTTGATTTAAAGTTTGTTCTCTTTCATCATTACCACCAACTACACCCATTGATCCTGAGCGGCTTTTACCTATTGCATCCAATTCATCAATAAAAATAATACATGGAGCTTTCTTTTTGGCTTGTTCAAATAAATCTCTTACTCTTGCTGCACCAGCACCTACAAATAATTCAACAAATTCAGAACCAGAGATTATGAAAAATGGAACTTCCGCTTCACCTGCAACTGCTTTTGATAAAAGTGTTTTCCCTGTTCCTGGTGGGCCCACAAGAAGCACACCTTTAGGTATTCGGGCTCCAATGTCTGTATACCTTTCGGGTCTCTTTAAAAAATCAACTATTTCTGTTAATTCATCCTTAGCTTCATCTACACCTGCTACATCAGCAAACGTAACTTTCGATTCATCATCAGGGACATAAACTTTAGCTTTACTTTTAGTAAAACTTAGAGCTCCTTGGGCTCCTCCTCCCCCCATACTTCTTCTAGCAAAGAACTGCAGAACTAGGATAAAAATTAGTGGAGGAACCACCCAACTTAAAATTGTCGAAAAGAAATTTGGTTTTTTTGGCGGTGCCGCTGCAAATTCAACACCCTTACTCTCTAATCTTTGAGGAAGATCCATATCAAAAATTGGAGTTGTAGCTAACACAGAAGGAGCCCCTTCTTCAGCTCCATTTAATTCATATCTAATTTGTTCCTGCGTGATATAAGCTCTTTTCACCTCTCCATCATTTACTTGATCTATAAATAGGGAATATGGAACCCTTGGAATCTGCATATTTTGATTAGGGAAAAGGCTACTAAATAAAAGTAATGCACCAACTCCAATTAAAATGATATTTACTATTCCAAATCTCCTATTAGGTTGATTATCGTCTTGTCTTATTGGCATAGTTAAGGAGAGTTTTGAGCTTATTATAAACTAAACGAAAAGATTCCGTATCCGTTATTTTTCTTTTGGGTAAGAACCGTACGCTAGTTTAGCATAAAATTTTAGCAGTAAAATTCAAATTTTTAACGAACTTTTTACACATATATCATTACCAATCAAACTAATATTGGATTCATTTAATTTTATAATTTCATGCATTTCTTGAAATTCAAAATCTCCAAAGGGATTCATGCTATTTTCTCCTCCTAAAATTTTTGGAGCAATAAATGTAATAAGTTCCTGAATACAATTAGATCGAATAGCGGCAGTAGCCAATCTAGGGCCACATTCCCAAAGAACTTTATTACAATCTCTTTTTGCAAGTATTTTAGAAATTAACTCTGGATTATCTGATGATACCTTTTCAACTTCCACACATTTCGGAATCCTAGAGAGATGACTTTCATCTGCTGTAGAAGAATCATAAATAACCAATGTTTTTGCCTTATTACAATCCCAAAGATTAGATTTTGTTGGCAGGTCTAAACTTTTTGTAAACACAACACGCAAAGGCTCAGGATTTTTTAAACCTCTAGTAGTTAAGAGGGGATTATCTCTTCTTAATGTGTTTCCACCAATGATTATTGCATCAAATTCTGATCTAAAAGAATGTACTAATGCCCTTGATTCTTCATTAGTAATCCATTTACTTTTTCCATTTTTTAAAGCTATTCTTCCATCAATACTCATTGCCCATTTAAAAACACCAAATGCCTTTTTAGTAATATTCCTGTGAATAAAAGCCTTATTTAAATCCAAGGATTCCTTTTTACATAATCCTAATTGAACTTGTATTCCAGCTTCTTCTAGCATCTTAATACCTTTACCAGCAACTCTTACATCAGGGTCTTCAATAGATATATAAGCCTTTTTTATCCCAGAGGATATCACCTTATCTACACATGGAGGTGTTCTACCCTGGTGGCAACAAGGTTCAAGATTTACATAAATTGACCCACCTTTAGCATCTTTTTTTAAATTATTAATTGCCATTGCCTCTGCATGAGGCATCCCTGCCTTGAAATGAAACCCTTCTGAAATAAGCTTTCCATTCTTATCAAGTATCACTGCTCCCACCTTTGGGTTTGGACTAGTTGTATTTTTGCCTAAAGAAGCCAAAAAAATTGCTCTTTTCATCCATTTTGTATGGCTTACATTTTTTTCAGTCATCTCCAAATGTCAAATTCAGTTTAGTGATCTCCATTCTTTAACAACAAAAGGAGGAACAGGTAACTCAGAAAAAACTCCCGACAAAGATAATCTTAGTGGTCTATTTTTATCTAAATTTTTAATCAATTCATCAAGATCGAATTCTGCTGCAGCTTGTCTTCCATCATTTGCTAATTCAACATTGAGTAATGTTTTATCATCTAAAAGCCACTGTTTTCTCCCTGATTCAACCCTCAAGTCAGTGGGATGATCAATCCTAAGATTTCCTGGATATCCTATTACTCTCAAGATCAATTTATCTTCAAAAAGAGGTGATTTATAGGCAACTAATTGCCAAGTTTCAAAGTCCAAATCTCTTAAAAACTCACTGCTGGCATTCATAAATTCCCCATTTATTTCTGTTTCTGCAACTTCTGCAGATACTTTTAATGGGTTAAAAATAAAGGATAGTAGTAAAAGTAAAGGTAATATTTTTTTTAAAAAAATATTTTTATTTGATTTTGTAATTTTCTTCATTTTCAGAATCCATAAGAGCGTCAAGAGTAACAGCTGTTCTTACAATTGCTTGGTATCTTTTGATTATTTTACGATTTTTTTCTATAACTCGAGATAAATTCAAAGTGTCTTTTTCGGAATAGCTAGATGTTAAATCGTTAGAATCTTCTTCAATAAACTCAAATTCACTATCTTTATTTATTAAAGTCAATAATAAATCATGTAATCTCTTTCTTCTTTCAGACAATTGATTTATTATGAAAGCTCGAATAATCATAAGATAATTTAATAAAACATTCAAATAGATAATTTTCTTTTAATTAAATATTCATGACTGAAAAAAAAAGAAAAATTCATGTAGTAGGAATTAATTCTTATAAATTTGAGGATCTATCTTTCAAATTACAAAATCTATTTCAAGAGACAGTTTCTATTGCCGTTCCAAATTCATATTTTGAAGAAATTAAATCATGGAACGAAAATGGTTTAGAAAAAAAGAAATTATTTTTTTCGAGCAACAGTAATAAGGAACTTGTTAACTGGCTTAGATCACAAAAAACTGATGTTATTTTAATTTCGAGAGGAGATCCACTTTGGTTTGGCATTGGGAGGATACTACTAGAAAATTTTTCAAAAGATGAATTAAGTTTCTACCCTTCAAATACTTGCATTCAATTAGCATTTAGTAAATTAAAGATCCCATGGCAAGATACTGTTAACGTGAGTATTCACGGCAGAGATTCGAATAGGTTAGTAGAGGCTCTTAAAACAAGGCCTTCAAGTTTGGCTATTATTACGGATTCAAATAACAAAAGTTTAGAAATAATCAAAAAAAACCTATCAGAATTAAATCTTATTGACTTTTATGATTTTTGGCTCTGTGAAGAGATTGGCTTCGAGAATGAAAAAATAAGAAAATTAAATCTTAAGGAGTCATTACCATCTGACATATCAAGTTTGAACATTGTTGTTCTTGAAAAAACAAAGAAAAATTACTCAAATAATGATCTCCCTCTTTTCGGAATCAGTGACCATATTTTTAAGACTTTTGATGATAGACCAAACTTATTAACTAAAAGGGAGGTTCGCGTTCAAATATTAGCTGCTTTAGAGCTCCCAAGAAATGGTGTCATCTGGGATATTGGAGCAGGTTGTGGGTCAATTGGTTTAGAGGCACTTAAGTTAAGGCCTAATTTGGATTTGTTTTGTATCGATAAAAGGATTGGCTCAAAAGAATTAATACTAGAAAACTCGAAGAGGCTTGACGTCAAACCAAAATTTATTTTTGAGGAAGACATAAATTGCACCTTGAATATAAATAATTTAAGTTCTCTCGAAAAACCTAATAGATTAATAATTGGAGGATGTGATAAAAAAACTAAACTCCAGATTATTAATAAACTTGCCAAAGATATGGATATTGGAGACATTATCGTTATCCCAATAATTAATATTCAAACTATTTTAGAATTGAAAGAGGAATTAGAAGATAAAAATTTCAACACAAATTTAAATTTAATTCAGACCTATAAAAGCTTAAGTATTGCGGAGGGAATGAGACTAGAACCAAATAATCCTGTTTTTCTATTAAAAGGGAAAAAATAAATTTAAGTAATTGTTATTTATCAGGTTTAGCAACATGGGGTAAACCCCAACCAAGTTTATTTCTTAAAACTTGGAAGAATTCGTGATCTTCAAGTCTAATAAATTTTACTGAGTGCTTACTTTTTCTTATTAAGACCCTATCTTCAGGCCAAACATAACAACCAGCATTGCCATCAACAACCATTACTAGCCTTTCAGGAGTTGCAGGAAAAACAGTTACTGGCTCTGAATCATTAAAAACCAATGCCCTAGATGCCAATGAATGTGGAGCAATTGGAGTTAATTGCACGACTGGACAATCAGGTGTGATAACTGGTCCTCCAGCACTTAGAGAATAGGCGGTAGAACCAGTTGGAGTAGATAAAATTACTCCATCAGCTGAAATATCCACAGGAGCATGTCGTCCTATAGAAATTTCAAAGTGACACATACTTGTTAGAGGTTCTCTATGAAGAGCCATCTCATTAAGGCAAAGAGACTCCCATCTCCTCTGATCATTCCTCATTACACTTATGATAAAGCAAGTTCTTTCCTCAATATCCCAATCTCCTGCAATTATTTTATCTATTGCATCATCTAGGTTAGATAAGTAAGCTTCCGCAAGAAATCCTAAATGACCAGTATTTATTGTAAGAATTGGAATTTTAGCAGGTGCAGTTTGCCTTGCAGCAGAAAGTACAGTCCCATCTCCACCAAGAACAATTGCAAATTTCATTGATGAATCAAACCCCTCAGGGACACAATTCGTATATCCCAAAGGACGAACATGTTGATCTGGATTTGCGAAACCAACCATCCCTCCAGAGCTACTAACCCTTACAACTTCAAAATTAGATTCTTCCAATTTTTTTTGAACAGAAGTTGCAGTTTGAACTGCTAGTTCCTTTCCATCATTAACGATTAGTCCTGCTTTACGTACCAATCAAAAAATTAAAACTAGGACTATCTTAAACTAATTTGTTGGACAATCCTAATTTAAAAATTAAATACTATTAGAACTGTTCTAAGAATCTAATATCATTTGTATAAAATTTTCTTATGTCGTCGATCTGATGTCTCACCATACAAAATCTCTCAACTCCTAATCCTGCTGCAAAACCAGTCCATTTCTCAGAATCTATTCCTAATTTTTCCAATACCTTTGGATCAACCATTCCGCAACCCATTACTTCTAACCATTTACCTTTCCACTGGACGTCTACTTCTGCTGAAGGTTCAGTAAATGGGAAATAACTAGCTCTAAATCTTACAGGAATATCTCCAAAAAAGGCCTTTAAAAATGTAAGAACTGTTCCTCTTAAATGACTAAAATTAATGTCTTGATCGATACATAAAACCTCAACCTGATTAAATACAGGGGAATGAGTAGCATCTACTGCATCTCTTCTATATACTCTTCCGGGAGCAATAATTCTTACTGGGGGAGGATTCTTCTCTAAGTACCTTATCTGAACAGGAGAAGTATGAGTCCTTAAAAGTCGATTTTCATCTAAATAGAAAGTATCCTGCATATCTCTTGCGGGATGATTTTTGGGTATATTGAGAGACTCAAAATTATAAAAATCAGTTTCTATTTCAGGGCCACTTTCAACTGAATATCCTAAACCACAAAATATATCTATTATTTCGTCTTGCGTTGAAATCAAAGGATGTTTATTCCCAGGGGGTGTTCCAATTGAAGGGATAGTTACATCAATTTTTTCTTTTTTAATCTTTTTATCTAAGGCTTCGCTGTTTAGTTTATTTTTTCTTTCAGTTATTAGTTCTTGCAAATTTATCTTTATTAAATTTGCCTTCTGGCCAATAATTGGTCTATCAGTAGCAGATAATTGACCCATTGTTTTCAAAATAATTGATAAATCACCTTTTTTGCCTAGCAAGGAAACTCTCAATTGATCCAGTTCTTCATGAGTATTAGAATTATCTATATTATTTTTTGCTGTTAGAGAAAGATTATTTAGTTTTTCCTCAATTTGACTTAATGATTCAATTTGACTCACTGATATAGTAAAAATAAGTATTGCTTTATCTTACTTAAATATCGTCCATAAATAAAATGTCTTGATTAATGAAACCGTTAAATATATTAATTAGCAATGATGATGGTGTTTTCGCAGCGGGGATAAGAGCTTTAGCAAAATCAGCGCAAAAAAGAGGACATAAGGTAAAAGTAGTATGTCCTGACCAAGAAAGATCAGCTACTGGTCATGGTCTTACTTTGCAATCCCCATTAAGAGTGGAAAAAGCTGACGAATTATTTGGAGAGGGTATAGAAGCTTGGGGATGTTCTGGCACACCTGCTGATTGTGTCAAATTAGCACTATCTGAACTCTTGGATCATAAACCTGATCTGGTACTATCCGGAATAAATCACGGACCCAATTTAGGGACAGATATTTTTTGTTCAGGCACAGTCGCTGCAGCTATGGAAGGCACTTTAGAAAATGTTCCTTCCATGGCAATAAGTGTTGCTAGTTTTAAATGGAAAAATTTTGGATTTGCTGGAGAAATTGCAATGAATATTGCCGAACAAGCAATTAACGATAGTTGGCCAGCTTCACTTTTATTAAATTTGAACATACCCCCCTGCGAAAAAAACAAGATAAAAGAATTATCCTGGACACGATTATCGGTAAGAAAATATAAAAATCAATTTTCCAAAAGGGAAGACCCGAGGGGTGATGATTATTATTGGTTAGCAGGAGAAGTTGTTTTAGATCTTAAATCGAAAGGTTACGGTCCTAAGAATTGGCCTAGTGACGTATCTCAAATTCAAGAAAATAAAATATCTCTTACACCTGTAGAACCAGATTTATTTTGGAGAGGTAATTTAGATGACTTACCTAAAATTAATAATTCATTTGTAAATCCTTCTTAAAAGCCATAAAGAAAAGCAAAGTCCAAAAAAATGAGCAGCGATAACTTGCGTGTTACTGAGAACTGATAATATTTCAAGACCAGTAATTGGGATATCAGATGTCGCTGTTATCAATTGTCCAGTTGTTTGAGAGGATGCTTGTATGAATAAGGCTCCCATAAGAGCTTGATATCCAATTAATCCAAACAAAATTCCAAATAAATCAACTATTAGTCCTCGTTTTATCAATTTACCGGTTTGTCCTCTAGAGGGTCTTGCGTTGCTTCCAATTGCTCTTCCTGTTCTAACTATTAACCAACCTTGCCAAAGACTAAAAAGTAGTAAAATCAGAGATATCGTTGTAAGTGATAGACCAGGCCCTAAGCCAAGCTGCCCTTCGCTGTTATTTACAACATTTGAAAAAAGCAAAACAGCTGCAACGACAACACCTAAAATGGACTGAACCCAAAAGCGTATCCATCCAATGCGCCGCATTCCAAATGAAAGGGACTGAAAATCCATTTTGTCAGACATTCATTTGATTGAATAAACTGTAATCAATCCAAATTTGCCACTAAAATCATAAAATTGCACGTAATCTTTTGATCTCTTTAATATCGCCATCTGAAGTTAAGAATCCCACCTCAATAGCTATTGGAAGTTTTGATGGCCTTCATGCTGGCCACAGACAATTAATAAAAAGTGTAGTTGAAGAAAATCAATATACCCCAACAATTGCAAGCTTCTGGCCTCATCCCCGAGAAGTTCTTTACAAAGAGATGCGTCTTAGACTTGATCTCCCTAATGAAAAACTATCTATTCTTGAAGATCTGGGGATTGAACAATTAGTTCTAATTCCTTTTGATATGGAACTATCTAAATTAAGTGCCGAAAGGTTCGTAAGAGATATTTTGATAAATCAATTACAAGCAAAAAACATTTCTGTAGGTGCTAATTTTAAATTTGGTTTCAGAAGAAGTGGAGATATAAATACAATAAAGAATATGATTAAGGATACTGATATTAAGCTAAAAATTATTCCAATTTTAGAAGACAAGGTAGGTAGAATAAGCAGCAGCAGAATAAGAGATCTATTAGAGAAAAGTGATCTGAAAAATGCTTTCAAAATTCTTAATAGGCCTTATAGTTTTAATGGAAAAGTTGTTAAAGGTAAAGGAATTGGAAAAAGTATAGGATGGCCTACCGCAAATCTTGAAATAGATGGCAGAAAATTTTTACCTGGAGAAGGAGTTTACGCATCTTGGACAACAATAGAAAATTCCAACAAAAAAATTGAATCTGTTATGAATCTTGGCTCTCAACCAACAATAAATCCTTTATTGCCTTCTGCAGTTGAAGTTCATTTAATAAATAAAGATATCGATCTATATGGTTTAAATCTATCTGTTGAACCAGTTGAAAAACTTAGATCTCAAATCAAGTTCAAAAATATAGATCAACTTTCTAATCAAATTAAAAAAGATAGAGATAATGCTCTGAAAATTTTTAAAAACTACAAAAAATAAATCACAAATGCTGAATTCCAATCCTAAAGACGCTGAAGATTTAAGAATTTATCAAATTATTGACGCTAATCTAGATAGAGCCAGAGAAGGACTAAGAGTATTAGAAGATTGGGCTAGATTTGGCCTAGGCAAAGAAAAATATGTTGAAAAGATTAAAAATTTTAGACAAATTTTAGGAAAAAATCATTTAGAAGTTTATAAACAATCTAGAAATCACATTGAGGACAAATGTAAAGGATTGAGTCATCAAGAGCAATTCAACAGAAAAACTTCTGAGCAAATTATAAGTTCTAATTCAGCCAGAGTTCAAGAAGCATTACGAGTCATAGAAGAATTCTCAAGGCTGCAGAATCATGAGCTTTCAAAAATCGCTTCTGAAATTAGATATGAAATTTATACTATTGAAATTGAATTATTGAGTCATAGCAAGTTTAAAAAGTCGGAGGAAATATTAAAAGAAAATGACTTATATGTAATAACTGATCAAAAAGACAATTTATTAGAAATTTTAGAAGAGATTTTAATTGCTGGAGTAAGAATTATTCAACATAGATTTAAAACGGGAACTGATCAAGATCATCTTCAAGAAGCAATTCAGATTAAAAATCTATGTAAAAGATATAATTCTTTGTTTATCGTTAACGATAGAATTGATATAGCTTTGGCATCTAACGCTGATGGGATTCATCTTGGTCAAGACGATTTAGATTTAAAAACCGCAAGAAAACTATTAGGATATTCAAAAATTGTCGGTATAAGTGCAAATAATGCAATTGATATTTCAAATGCTCTTAAGGAAGGTTGTGATTACTTAGGAATAGGGCCAGTATTTGAAACTACAACAAAAAAGAATAAAATACCTTTAGGTATTGAAAATATTAAAACATTAACAAAGGATTTAAATATTCCTTGGTTTGCTATTGGAGGAATCAAGTCAAATAATATTTCATATTTAAAAAGAAATGGGTTTAAAAAAGTTGCCTTAGTTTCGGAATTAATGAATTCTGAAGATCCTAAAGAAGACGCTATGATGATTCTAAAAAAGTTGTCTCATGAAAATTAGGGTAAATGGAGAAGAAAAAAAAATAGAACTTGATCAAGAAAATGCTCTACTTTCTACAGCTCTAAATTTAATGGGATATAAACCAAACACAATTGTAGTCGAGTTAAATAATTTAATTATAAATTCAATAAAATGGGAAAAAGTGAAGCTTAAAGATGGAGATAATTTAGAAATTGTTTCAATAGTTGGTGGCGGATAAAAGAAAAATATTTAATGTATTAAAAATCTTCATATTTTTTTAAGTTTAGGCTTGAAACAATAACCAAATTTCTCCTTTTTTCGTTTTATATTCTTAATACTTAAATTTAACAATGAAAGAAAAAATTGATAGCAACTCAAGGTCGCTAAAATGGGAGCAAAATGGGGAATTAGCACATAAAGATCTCTCCGAGCTGATTGAAAGATTAAAAAATGTAGAAAGTGAACATACCTCATCTGAGCTTTCTAGATTAGGTTCAAAATCAAACATAAAAGATTAAATTTGTTACTTAGATCTTGTTTTTATAAAAATCTGTACCAAATTAAAAATACTGAATATTAAAGTAAATGCCGAAAAGATTTCCAGAGTGGGTAAATACAGAAGTCGTGATAAAAGCAATCAAAATGAGAGAAGAAGGAATGCTATCAAAACAACTAAATTTATGGATAGAAAACTTATTAGAAATAGAAAAAAAGTGATTATTTAGGAAATACTTTTAATAATTCTGAGAGCCGCCATTGCTGCTCCGTAACCATTATCTATATTCATAACTGCAATACCTGGAGAACAACTTGACAACATACTATTTAAAGCAGTTTCTCCATCCTTGCTAACGCCGTATCCTACTGAGACAGGTACTGCAATTATCGGTTGAGCCAACAATCCACCCACAACCGTTGCCAAAGCTCCTTCCATTCCAGCACAAATTATTAATACATCATATTTATTAATTTCTTCTAACTGACTAATCAATCGATGAAGTCCCGCTACTCCAACATCTATAAAAGATTGACAATTCACTCCATAAATTTCGAGAGCTAATTGTGCTTCAAGTGTTACGGCTAAATCGCTTGAGCCGCCTGAAATTATGGCAACTTTTTTATTCGTAATTATTTTATTAAAATTTTTCCCAATTGTTAGGCAATTTGCTTCTTCATGGAATTGTGCATCATCATACAAATCTAAAAGATAATTAGCCTTTTCACTATTAATCCTAGTAATGAAAACAACCTCATTTTTACTTAATACATTTCCACATAATCTTTCTAATTGGTCGATACTCTTATCTTGCCCCCAAATAGCCTCAATGAGTCCAAGCCTATCTCTTCTTTGAAAATCAAACTTGATATCAAAATTCATCTTTGTTTATCTAATTCTCCCTCATAAATGAATTGAAAAGGATTCTCGCTTACATTTAGAGCAGCTTTAACATTATCTTCAAATTTTTGTTGAACTACATTTACTTCTGAAATTGGTATGCTTTTCCATAATTTCTTACTTTTCCAATTTACTAATATTAAAGCTTCTTCTTTTTCTTTATCCCAAAATAATTGTCTTCCCAAAAAACCATCTTGAGAAGATAACCATGGCTCCCATATTTCTTTTTCCGCATTTAGCCAAGCTGCTTTTAAATCAGCAGGTACTTTAAGTCTTAATTCCTCTGTGACCATTTCACCTTGAAAATTATCCATTGTAAGAGCTTTTAAATTGGGAATATTAGATTGAAAAAATAAAGCTACTAAGCAAATTAATAATAAACAAAATCTTTGAATTTTTTTTTTCAAATTTAAAAAAAATCTCATTTTTTCTCAAGAAGAACAACTGAATGGCAACTTATACCCTCTTCTCTCCCTTCTGGACCCAATTTTTCATTCGTGGTTGCTTTAATCCCAATTATATTTTCATCAACATTTAAAATTTCAGAAATATTTTTTTTCATTAGTTTTACATGTGGCATGATTTTTGGCCTTTCAGCAATGAGAACACTATCAACATTATTTATTTCCCAGCCATCTTGTCTTATCAGTTCAATTACTTTTGATAACAAAAACAAGCTATCAGCATTTTTCCATTTTTCATCAGACGGGGGGAAATACTTTCCTATGTCGCCCAGCGAAAGTGCTCCCAACAATGCATCCATTATTGAGTGACTTAAAACATCAGCATCACTATGCCCATCCAATCCTAAACTTTCAGGATGATGCAATTTTACACCTCCAATAATTAAATCTCTATCCTCTACGAGTCTATGAATGTCGTATCCATTACCTATTCTAAATTTCATGAATTGATTATTTCCTTTTATTATTCTCTTACTTTGTGGGGATTTTTTGTAGTTTTCATTTGAAATTAAGTCACTTCTTCTCTCCAATGTTCTTTCAAAACTTTTTTTTCTTCTCCACAATTTAATCTCTTCATGATTGCCGCTAACTAAAATATCTGGCACTTTCATATCTTTAAAAGTTAAAGGCCTTGTGTATTGAGGATATTCTAATAAAGAGGAATTATGACTCTCATCGACTAAGGAGTCTGGATCTCCAAGAGTCCCTGGTAATAACCTAGTCAAACCATTAATTATTGATATAGCAGGTATTTCACCTCCAGAAAGGACATAATCGCCTATCGATATCTCTTCATCAGCTAAACATCTAATCCTTTCATCAAAACCTTCATATTGACCACAAATAATTATTATTTGATCCAAAGTTGACCATTTCGCAAGATCCTTTTGCTTTAAAACTTTACCCTGAGGGGTCATCAGCAAAGTTTTGCTTTTAGGTGATTTTCTAATTGATTCATATGCCTTATAAATAGGTTCAGGTTTTAATACCATACCTGCTCCTCCTCCGTAAGGCTTATCGTCTACTTGTCTGTAAGAACCTTCTCCATATTCTCTTAAATCATGTAAATTTACATCGATCAAATTCTTATCTAGAGCTTTTGTTATGACCCCTAAATTATTTAGTAATTCAAAAGCTTTAGGGAACAACGTAATTACATCAAAATTAAAGCCACTCATCTAGAAATCCTCCTCATAACCAAACTCAATTAACCTTGATTCTTTTTTTCTCCAATTTGGAACAACTTTCACAAACAGTTCTAGATGAACTGGACCATTAATTAATTTTGACATATTTGATCTTGCTGACTGACCAATCATTTTTAACATTGAACCTTTCTTTCCAATAAGAATGCCTTTTTGAGTTGATCTTTCAACAATAATAGTAGCCAAAATAGCTGTAAAAACTTTGCCATTTTTTCTTTTCATTTCCTCTCTCTTTTCTATCTTTACTGCGACACTATGAGGTACCTCTTCTCTTGTATTTTTTAATACCTGTTCTCTTACTAAATCAGATAATAAGTTATCTAATGGTTGGTCACAAATCGTCTCTTCGCCATAAAGTTTTGGACCCTCTGGAAGAAAATTAAGTGCCATATCGACTAGTTCAGAACATCCCTCTCCTTGAGAAGCACTTACAATTTGAAAGTTTCTATCAA
>QCDM01000008.1 GCA_003280895.1 Prochlorococcus sp. AG-355-I20
AAAGCCTTTAAAAAAGAACTAGGGTCAATATTCAAAGAAGTACCGCTTTCAACAAATGGTAAATTAGGATATTCATCAGAGGGGATCCCCTTTAGATTAAAAGAACCTCTGTCACTTTTTATTAGGATATTATCTGAATTCTCATCAACTTCTAAAGATACAGGAGTTTCATTAGGTAGTTTGTTTACTATTTCGGATAAAAGTTTTGAAGGTATAGTAATAGCTCCACTATTTTTAACATTTCCATCAAAAGAAGTTTGAATTCCTAAATTCAGGTCAAATCCTGTGACGCTAATTTTATTAGTTCCTTCGTCAGCTGTTAAAAGTATGTTTGCAAGAATTGGATGCGTTGGCCTTGAAGCAACTGCCTTGCTTACTAGTTGTATAGCATTATTTAATTCATTTTGATTACAAATAATTTCCATCAGAATTTGGAACTTTTACAAATACAATATACTTTTTTCGTAAATTAAATTCAATAAATTTATTTTTACTCTCTTTCTAATATAAAAATTAAAATATAAAATAAAAAACTTTAGTAGTAGTAGTTCTTGTGGGAACTGTGGAATTTTTAAACTAAACACCTTGTCTATTTAGTTTAAGAAGAAAAGAATATGTGTAAAAAATTTTATATCTGTTGAATATTTTTTTCTTTTTTCGAAAATTTTAAATTTATTCAACAAATAGAATTTCTTGTTATGTACTTTTCAACAAATGAGGTTTGTTTTTAATAGATTTCCACAGACACTATTTTTTTTGGATTTTAATATCCCAAGATTTTAGTTATATTTTTTAATGAAGGTTCAACATTTTTTCTAAAAATAGCATCGTTGTTTTTTATAGCGCAATCAGGATCTTTCAATCCATTTCCAGTTAGAACACAAACAATAGTCGATTCTTTCTGAATTCTATTCTTATTTTTAATCAGTCCAGCAACTGATGCTGCACTGGCAGGTTCACAAAAAACTCCTTCTTTGGCAAGGATTTGATAAGCATCGATTATTTCTTCATCTGTAACTGACTGAAAATCTCCTTTACTCTCCTTTCTTACTTTTTTCGCTTTTTCTCTATTTACAGGATTCCCAATTCTTATTGCAGTTGCAATTGTTTCTGGATCTTTAACTATTATATTTTTTACTAATGGAGCAGAGCCTTCGGATTGAAAACCCATCATTATTGGTAATTTCAAATTTCTTTTTATTTTTGAATATTCTTTAAATCCCATCCAATAAGCAGTTATGTTTCCTGCATTTCCCATTGGAATACAAAGCCAATCAGGAGCATGACCTAAGTCATCAACTATTTCAAAAGCTGCTGTTTTTTGTCCTTGTATTCGATATGGATTAACAGAATTAACAAGCTCTATAGGATGTTCTGAGGATAAATCTCTAACAATTTCAAGAGCCTTATCAAAGTTTCCATTAATAGATATTATTTCAGCACCATACATTAATGCTTGTGCAAGCTTTCCTTGCGCAACAAATCCTTCTGGTATTAAAACATAAGGTTTTAATCCTCCTCTAGAAGCATATGCAGCAGCAGCAGCAGAGGTATTTCCAGTACTTGCACAAATAACTGCTTCACGACCTTCTTCTTTTGCTTTGCTAATTGCCATAGTCATACCACGATCTTTAAAAGATCCTGTTGGATTAAGGCCGTCATATTTTAAAAAAACTTTTGTTCTATTTCCAATTAAGTTGCTAATTGATTCGCTTAAAATCAGTGGTGTATTTCCTTCATTGAGAGAAATAATAGGAGTTTTCTGTGTAACTGGGAGATATTGTTTATAAGCTTCTATAAGGCCTGGCCATCTTTTTTTTCTATAATTAAAACTTAGTTTATTTTTGATTTTATTTAATAACACCATAGTTGTTTAATTTGGTTTGATTTTTTCTAAAGGGGAATTGGTGAAAAAAGTTAATAATTCTGAAATCGATTCTACTTTATTCATAACTTTGCTCAAAGCGCTTACATCTAAAATTACAGTTTTAGTAGGATATCCTTCAAAAAAATTTATTAGATTTATTTTTCCATTTCCTATGTTAATGCCTTGAATCACGCTTGCTCTAAGTGCTAGCATGCCTGTCCTCTCATCAGTTGCTCTAGGTGGGTGGATAATAGATGAAATTCTTCTTAAAAAAACATCTCCTATTTCAGAGTATACAAGTTTGCTTGCAATGGTTATAGGAACTTCAAAGTCTTTGTTTAAAACTGTTCTAATTTCTTTATCTGGAGAGCCTGTTGCTTTCAAAATTCTCTTTAATTTTCTTGTGGATTTACCTTCTTTGGCAAAAGTTTTTAAAGAATTCACTTTAATTGTTCTAGAAAACATTTTGTATGTGATCTTAATTTCTTCAGCAGTATTAGCTTTTGGAATATTTAAAAATAATGGAGAAATTACTAAAATAAAAAATATTCTAAATATTAAAATTTTACTAAGCTTCATTTAGATATTTGCACCAGCGGCAATCTTAACAAGTCTAACTACTCCTTTTTCAGTTACTCTTTTTGCAATTTTTATACCCATTTCTTTTGTATAGGGTTCATTTATAAGCCTTGGAACCCTTTTTATAAAAATGTCAATTGAATACCCGGGTACTTTTTGTAAAATCTCTAAAAAGTTTCTCAAGGGCACTACATACTTAATAAGGTCATTCAAGTTGTTATTTTCGTTAATAGTATTTAATTTAATTGATTGTGGAAGATAGTTATTCAAACTTTTCAGTATTTTTAGATTAAATAAATCTATCTGATTTGTTAAACCTTCAATTATCTCATTTCTAAGGAATCCTCCATTTGGAGAAAACAGAAGATTTATAACTTCGTCTAAAAGTTTTTCTAAATCGAGATTTGTTTGCTTTGCAGCGTTAGAAAGCAGATCTTCTAAACGGTCCCATTTAAATTTTTTATTATCAAAAAGCATTTCTTTAAGGCTTTCCCTTAATTGTGGATCAGGATCTTCCATCAATCTTCTTGCAAAATATGGATAAGCCGCGCCTAATATCTTGAAATTTGGATCTACGCTTAAAGCTATTCCTTCTAATGTAAGTAATGATCTAATTATAAGCGCATAATATGGGGGCAGTCTGAAAGGGAATTTATACATAACGCCAGACATATCGTCTGTAACGCTTTTAAAATCCATTTTTGAAACTCCTTGTTCAACGGCGTTAATGAAAACATCTTGAAATGCTGGAACAATAGGTTCTAGATTAACTTCCTCTGATAAAAATCCCAATTTTACGAAATCTTGAGACAATTTATCGAAGTTTTTATTTACTAAATGTACTACTGCTTGAATTAATCCTGATCTAGATTCTCTGGAAACTTCGCTCATCATTCCAAAATCTAGATAACATAATCTTCCATCTTCTAAAGCTAATAAATTTCCTGGATGTGGGTCTGCATGAAAAAAACCATGTTCTAAAAGCTGTTCTAAACTGCATTGAACTCCTATATCAATCATTTCATCAGGATTAATTCCTAATTTTTTTACGTCTTCTAAATTTGTTAATTTTGTACCATCTATCCATTCCATTGCTAGTACTCTTCTTGAAGTTATTTCTTTATAAATTTTTGGTACGGCAATCATTTTGTTATGTTTATGCATTTCTCTAAATTTTTCTGCATTTGCAGCTTCGTTTAGGTAGTCCATCTCTTCAAAAACTCTCTTACCTAATTCATCAATCAAAGCAACTAGATCACTTCTTATTAATCCGATATTGTTTTTTAGCCAATAAGCAATATTTCTAACTATGTAGAGATCTAAGGTTATTTGTTCTCTCAATCCTGGCCTTTGAACTTTTATTGCAACGATCTCTTCGTTTTTTAATTTAGCTTTATGTACTTGTCCTAAAGAAGCGGCGGAAATTGGCTCTTTATCAATTTCTAAAAAAATCTCATTTATTTTGTGTCCTAAATCTTCTTCTATTAACTCCATAGCTTTATTGCCATCAAACCCAGGGAGTTGATCTTGCAATTCAGATAATTCTTCTAGAAGAATCCCTGGGATTATATCTGGTCTTGTTGATAAAGCTTGGCCTGCTTTAACAAATGCAGGCCCAAGTTCTACTAATAAAATTGTTAATTCTCGTGCTCTAAATCTTGCTTGCTGTTCATTTTTCAATCTTCCAGTTAATTTATCCCATCCCACGGAGAAGATGTAAGCAAAAATAGGTATGAGTGTTTGCCAAAGTCTTTTTAAAAGTCTTTTAGGATTTTTTTTGTAAATTTTAGAAATTGTATCTGGATCGTAATTTAAGAGTCCAGATACCTCAATAAAATCAGTAAAATCTTCTTTCATAACTTTATATATTTAAAACCTTTATTTTTTCAAAAAAGAAGTTAATTTTTTTATATGGAAGATTTATCATGTTAGTACAATTAAAAATAGAAAATATAGCGTTAATAGAAATTATAGAAATTAATTTCGAAAAAGGTTTGAATATCATAACTGGGGATTCAGGTTCAGGAAAATCATTAATTTTGGATTCCCTAAATGCTTTGTTTGGTGGGACTAATATACCTCTAAAACATTTAATACGTCCAGGAAAAAATTTTTGCGTTATTGAGGCGATATTTTCTTCTTCTTTTCAAATTGATAATTGGTTAATTAGTAACGGCTTTGAAATAACTTCTTCAAAACTACAAATTAAAAGAGAATCTTATAAAAAAAATAATAAAATCTTATCCAAATATAGCCTTAATGATTTACCAATTAATAGACAATCATTAGAAAAACTTCGAGGTTTTTTAATGGATTTTGCAGGTCAATCTGACACTTTTATCTTTGATTCTCTAGATAAGAGAAGACTAATTATTGATGACTTATGTTCTCAAGAATTTAAAGATAATAGTGCAAGGATAAAAAGTATATGGAGAGAAAGTGAAGAGTTAACAAGATTAATGAATGAAAAAATAGAATTTTCTAGGAAGCAAGAAGAAAAAAACTTGGCAATTAAACACATGTTGAAGAGCTTAGAAGAAGCTGATTTAAATTCAAGTGAAGAAATTTTAGAACTAGAGTTATTAGAAAATAAACTTGTAAATAATCTTGAAATTAATAATTCAATTAAATCATCATTAGATAATTTAAATAATTTCAGTCATGATGATCCGTCAGTAACTTCTTTTATAAATCAATCATTAAAGATTTTAAACAAAACAGCAGATTTCGATTTAAAAATTCAAAAATTTAGAGAGAAGTTATTAAATATTCATGCTGATGTTGAAGATTTAATTTTTGATCTAAAATTATATTTGCAAGAAATTGAAAATTATGAATCTAATCTTCCAGAAATACAAAAAAGATTATTCTTTTTAAAAAACTTAGAGAGAACGTTTTCATTGGATTTAACTCAATTAATAAAAAAACGCGATCAATTAAAGATGTATTTTCAACAAAATGATCAAGGTAATGAGATTTGCAGGATTAAATCTCAAATTGAGAATTTACAAAGTAACTTACATTCTTTATTTTTCATTCAATCTACTGAAAGAAAAAAAATTGCTAAACAGTTACAAAATTCAGTAATGTCAACTTTAAGTAATTTAGGTTTAAAAAATGCAAATTTTTCAATTCAATTTTCTGAATGCAAGCCTTCTGGTGATGGGATTGACGATATAAATTTTTTGTTTTCGGCTAATCCTGATCAGAAGCTTGCTCCATTATCAAACGTTATTTCTGGGGGAGAAATGTCAAGATTTTTATTATCTATTAAATCTAGCATTTCTAAACAAACCAATACTTTCTTTTTTGATGAAATTGATAGTGGTTTAAGTGGTAAATCTCTATTTTCTTTGGTTGAGCTCATAAATGAAATTTCTAAAAATCAACAAGTCTTATGTATTACACATCAGCCATTCCTAGCTGCTATGGGTTCAGCTCATTTCAAAGTTAATAAAAACGTAATTAATGGAATAACTTATACTTCAATTACAAAACTAACTACAAAAAATCAAAGAAAAAATGAATTAATAGAACTTATAGGTGGAGGTTCATTTGAAGTAAACGAATATGCTTCTAGACTTCTTGATCGCTCAGCTGCGTAAAATAGAAAAAATTCTACTATAATAACCTTTTTAAATCATAATTTAGATTTAAACATGGTTAATAAAGTTGATAATAGTTTTAGAGAAGATAACTCAATTAATATTAGAGGAGCTCGTCAGCATAATTTAAAAAATATTGATCTTTCTCTACCTAGGAATAAGTTTATAGTTTTTACAGGTGTGAGTGGAAGTGGTAAAAGTTCTCTGGCCTTTGATACTATTTTTGCTGAAGGTCAAAGAAGATATGTTGAGAGTCTTTCTGCATACGCAAGGCAATTTTTAGGTCAAGTAGATAAACCAGATGTTGACAATATTGAAGGTTTATCACCTGCTATTTCAATTGATCAAAAATCTACAAGTCATAATCCTCGATCAACAGTTGGAACAGTAACAGAAATACAAGATTATTTAAGATTATTGTTTGGACGTGCTGGTGAGCCGCATTGTCACCATTGCGGGATACCAATTGCGCCTCAAACAATTGATGAAATGGTGGATCAAATTCTTCTTTTACCTGAAGGAACAAGGTACCAATTGTTGGCTCCTGTTGTAAGAGGCAAGAAAGGAACACATACAAAATTAATAAGCGGACTAGCTGCTGAAGGATTTGCTAGGGTTAGAATCAATGGAGAGGTAAGAGAACTTGCAGATAGTATTGAATTAGATAAAAATCAAATTCATAATATTGAGGTAGTAGTTGATAGATTAATTGCAAGAGAAGGAATACAAGAAAGATTAAATGATTCACTACAAACTTGTCTCAAAAGAGGCGATGGTTTAGCAATAGTAGAAGTTGTTCCAAAAAAAGGAGAAAATTTACCTTCTAACTTGGAGAGAGAAAAACTTTACTCAGAAAATTATGCATGTCCTGTACATGGCTCTATTGTTGAAGAACTTTCTCCTAGATTATTTTCTTTTAATAGCCCATATGGTGCCTGTCCAGATTGTCATGGGATTGGTTATTTAAAAAAATTTACTGCAGATAGAGTCATACCTGATAAAACATTGCCTGTTTATGCTGCAATAGCACCTTGGAGTGAGAAAGATAATACTTATTACTTCTCTTTACTTTATTCTGTAGGTCAAGCTTATGGCTTTGAATTAAAAACTCCTTGGAAAGATTTAAGTGACTTGCAAAAACAAGTTCTACTTTTGGGCTCAGATAAACCAATATTAATTCAAGCTGATAGTCGTTTTAAAACTTCTAGCGGCTTTGAAAGACCTTTTGAAGGGATTTTGCCAATATTAGAAAGGCAATTGAATGAAGCCAATGGTGAATCAGTTAAACAAAAATTAGAAAAGTATCAAGAATTAGTTCCCTGTAAGACATGCTCTGGAAAGAGATTAAGACCTGAGGCTTTGGCAGTTAAACTTGGTCCCTACAACATTACTGACTTAACTTCTATAAGCGTTTCTGAAACCCTAAATCACATAGAGCGCATCATGGGTTTAGGTAAGATAAAGAAAGAAAATATATCTTTATCAGAAAAACAAAAGCAAATAGGCGAATTGGTTTTAAAAGAGATTCGTTTACGTTTGAAGTTTTTAATTAATGTAGGTTTAGATTATTTGACTTTAGATAGACCAGCTATGACTTTGTCTGGTGGTGAGGCTCAGCGTATTAGATTGGCTACACAGATAGGTGCAGGTCTTACTGGCGTTTTATATGTATTAGATGAACCAAGTATTGGTTTACATCAGAGAGACAATGACAGATTATTAGAAACATTAAAAAGCTTAAGAGACTTGGGAAACACTTTGGTTGTCGTTGAACATGATGAAGATACTATGAAATCCGCAGATTATTTAGTAGATATTGGTCCAGGAGCAGGTGTTTATGGTGGGGAAATTATTGCTAAAGGAACTTATCAAGATGTCTTAAATTCAGAAAACTCATTAACTGGAGCTTATCTCAGTGGTAGGAAATCGATTCCTACTCCAAAAGAACGTAGATCATCTATTAAAAAAAGTTTAATTTTAAAAAATTGCTCTAAAAATAATTTAAAAAATATTTCTGTTGAATTTCCTTTAGGAAGATTAGTTTCTGTAACTGGTGTGAGTGGAAGTGGGAAGAGCACTTTGATAAATGAATTACTTCATCCTGCATTATGTCATTCTCTAGGATTAAAAGTCCCTTTTCCTCAAGGAGTAAAAGAATTAAAGGGCATAAAGGCAATTGATAAAGTTATCGTTATTGATCAATCTCCAATAGGAAGAACTCCAAGATCAAATCCTGCTACATATACTGGCGCTTTTGATCCTATAAGGCAGATATTTACTGCCACAGTAGAAGCAAAAGCAAGAGGTTATCAGGCTGGTCAATTTAGCTTTAATGTGAAAGGAGGAAGATGCGAAGCTTGTAAAGGTCAGGGAGTAAATGTTATTGAAATGAATTTTTTACCTGATGTGTATGTTCAATGTGAAGTATGTAAAGGAGCTCGTTTTAATAGAGAAACTCTTCAGGTGAAATATAAAGGTTTCAATATATCTGATGTTTTAGAGATGACTGTTGAACAAGCTGCAGAAACTTTTTCCGCTATACCTCAAGCTGCTGATAGATTATCTACATTGGTTGATGTTGGCTTAGGATATGTCAAATTAGGCCAGCCAGCTCCTACATTATCTGGTGGAGAGGCTCAAAGAGTTAAATTAGCCACGGAATTGTCAAAAAGGGCTACTGGAAAAACTTTATATTTGATTGATGAACCAACTACAGGGTTAAGTTTTTATGATGTTCATAAATTAATGGACGTGATACAACGTTTGGTAGATAAAGGTAATTCAGTAATTGTTATTGAACATAATTTGGATGTTATTAGATGTTCAGATTGGATTATCGATTTAGGACCTGATGGAGGGGATAAAGGAGGAGAAATTATTGCAGAAGGTATTCCTGAGGATGTAGCTAAAAATCTTACAAGCCATACAGCAAAATATCTTAAAAAGGTTCTGAAATAAGAAAATCTTTGTTGTATTTCTTTTTATTTTAATTATTTCAGCAATACGAAAGTCTTTTTTAAAGAGGCATAAAACCCTTTTATAACTACTTTTTTGAAAACTTTTATACTAAAAAGTTTTCAAATCATAATGCTTTCTTAATATTTTCTTAGAAAATTCAGCTTATTTGTATTAAAGGCCGTTGATCGGAGGATTTACTGAATGAGGTTGAAATTTTTACATTTACATTTACATGGTCTTATACGTTCTAAAAATCTTGAGTTAGGCAGGGATGCAGATACAGGAGGGCAAACACAATACGTTTTAGACTTAATTAAAAGCTTGGCTAATACTTCAAAAGTTGATCAAGTGGATTTGGTTACTCGTTTAATAAACGATCCTAAAGTAGACGATGAATATTCTCAAGAAGAAGAATTTGTAGAACCTGGAGTTAGAATTTTAAGATTCCAATTTGGACCTAATGAATATTTAAGAAAGGAATTGCTTTGGCCTTATTTAGATAATTTAACTGAAAGTCTAATTTCTTACTATAAAAAAAATAAAAAACCTAATTTCATTCATGCACATTATGCAGATGCTGGGTACGTAGGAGTCAAACTAAGTAAATCTCTAAACGTTCCACTAATTTTTACTGGTCATTCTTTAGGAAGAGAAAAAAAAAGGAAATTGCTTGATACTGGTTTAAAAAATAATCAAATAGAAAAGCTTTATTCCATAAGTAAAAGAATTGAGGCAGAAGAAAAAGCATTAAAGTTTGCAGATATTGTTGTTACAAGTACTAAACAAGAATCAGTTTATCAATATTCCCAATATTCTTCTTTCTCACCTTATAAAGCTAAAGTTATTCCTCCTGGCGTTGATCATAATAAATTTCACCATATTCTCTCCACAACCGAGACAGCAGAAATTGAAAATATGATGAAACCTTTTCTTAAGGATTCTACTAAACCTCCATTATTGACAATTTCTAGGGCTGTACGAAGAAAAAATATTCCCTCTTTGATTGAAGCATATGGAAGATCTGAAAAATTAAAAAGAAAAACTAATTTGATTTTAATTTTGGGTTGTAGAGATAATACTTCAAAACTTGACCCTCAACAAAAAGATGTTTTTCATAAGATTTTTGAAATGATTGATAAATATAATTTGTATGGCAAGGTAGCTTATCCAAAAAAGCATCTTCCAACTCAGATTCCTGCTTTATATAGGTGGGCTGCAAGCAGAGGGGGTGTATTTGTAAATCCAGCTTTAACAGAGCCTTTTGGTTTAACCCTGCTTGAAGCTTCTTCATGTGGATTGCCTATAGTATCAACAAATGATGGAGGACCAAAAGAAATACGCTCAAAATGTGAAAATGGACTTCTAGTAGATGTTACTGATATTAATGAGCTGAAAGTTATGCTTGAAAAAGGAATATCTAATACTAGTCAGTGGAAATTATGGAGTAGAAACGGAATTGAGGGTGTTAACAGGCACTTTAGTTGGAATACTCATGTACGCAATTATTTATCAGTACTTACTGAAGAAATTTCAAGTTCAAATAATTATTCTTCATCTGACATTAAACAAAGTTGTTTAAAAGGGACTTCCTCACTTATAAAACCCCATTGATCAAAAACCTCAGGATCAGGGTGAAGAATTAGTTGATTATTTTGAGTTTTCTTTAGTTTAAAGCCCTTCTTAGATAGTTTTTTCATTAAGTTAGCAGATTCTTCAAATCTTGATGCCATTGCATCAAGACTTGAACAGTCACTTGTTAATCCATTATCTTTCCATGTAAAAAAATTCATAATAAATTTTTTAAAGAATAATTTTTAAAACTATACCTAAAATTACAAGTAAAATGTTGATTTTCCAAAAATTTTCAACTATTTTTTGTTCATTCACTCCTTTAAGTTCAAAATGGTGGTGTAATGGAGCCATTAAAAATATGCGTTTACCTTTGTGAAACAATTTTTTTGTAATTTTAAAAAACCCTACTTGAATCATTACCGATAACGATTCAATAATAAATATTCCTGAAAAAATAGATAAGGTAAAAACGCTATTGGTTAATAATGCTATAGAACCCAGAATTGCTCCAATACTCAAAGATCCTGTATCACCCATAAATATTTTTGCAGGATAACTATTAAACTTCAGAAATCCTAAGCATATGCCTGACATCGAAAAACATAAGATGCTATAAACAAAAAGTTCTTGCTGTTCTTTCAGTAATATTTCTGTACCTAATCCGTAAAAGACAATCCCACTGCATCCTGCTGCTAATCCATCTAGTCCATCAGTCAAATTTACTGAATTACTTATGCCCACAAGTATTAAAAAAGAAACTGGCAATATGAAAATATTTATATTTATTTCCCAGGAGTCAGAAACTGTTATTAATGGACTGATGAAATTTTTTTCATAGGCTAACAATATAAAAATTATTGAGATGATACTTTGTAAGGTAAATTTCTGTTTTGTTTTTAAACCTGTGTTCTCTTTTTTTTTAATGCTTAAATAATCATCTAAAAATCCTGTAACAAAGAAACCAAAAATAGTAAGTAATAAAAGAAATAATTTTAGAGAACCTAAATTGATAGTTATTATCAAAAGAAAAATTAAAAAAGGGATTATCATAAAAACCCCACCCATTGTTGGAGTATCACTTTTTTTAAAGTGATTAGCTGGGCCTTCATTCCTAATATTTTGAAGTAAATTAAATTTTTTGATAATCTTTAGACCATTTTTAGTTGTAAAAATAGTAATCAAGAAGAATAATATGTAAACTCCAGTAAAAATAAAATTTTCAAAAAAATAGGAGTTAACTATTAAAGCAAAAGTATTTAATATTAATAAAGATTTAAAGTTAAACTCTTTAATCTTCCCAATCATCTTCTAGTGAAGGATCTTCCTCAGTTTTATAATCTTCTTTTTCTCCCATAAGTGCTGAAAGTTCTTCTTCTTCTATTGTGCTAATCTCTTGAGAATCTCCATCTTTTTCTGCCACAAGTCTACCTGTATTTTCGAGCCAGGACAGTAGATCAGGTTCCTCTCTAAGTGGCAACACAGGAGCTGGATCATCTATGTGGTAGCAGGTTAAAGCAGGATTGACTTCAGATATGTCGTCCAATCTAAGTTTTAATTTATTTGAATCCATTAATGGTTTTAGTCTATATATAAGATAATACATAATGATGCACACTTAAAAACTTTGTTTGATAAAGGAAATTTAAAATACTTTTTTATCTGGCTTATTTCATTGTTGCTGTCTGGATTATTAAAACTTATTGGATATTTGAATCCCAATGTTTTAATAATTAATAACTTTCTTCTCTTATTACTAGTTTTTGGTCTAGCTCTTTTAGTTACAATGGTATTAGTCTTTAAAAAGTATTCAAATTCTTAATTACGTCAAAAAATTAAATTTATGGAGCAAATTTAGATGCAGCAGGTAAAAAAAGTTGTATTAGCTTATTCTGGCGGTGTAGATACGAGCGTTTGTATTCCATATTTAAAAAATGAATATGGAATTTCAGAAGTAGTTACTTTTGTAGCAGATCTTGGTCAAGGGGAGGATTTAGAACTTATTAGGCAAAAAGCTTTAAACTCTGGAGCATCTAAATCAATCGTTGGCAATTTAGTTAATAGTTTTGTTGAGAGATACGCTTTTCCAGCCATTAGAGCAAACGCATTATATTTAGATAAATATCCTTTATCTACTGCTCTTGCTAGGCCTTTAATTGCCGAAAATCTCGTGAATATTGCTAGAGAGATTAACGCCGATGCAGTAGCTCATGGATGCACTGGTAAAGGGAATGATCAAGTTCGGTTTGATTTAGCAATTAATGCTTTAGGTCCTGATTTAAAAATAATTACTCCTGCAAGGGAGTGGAATATGAGTAGAGAAGAGGCAATAGTGTATGGAGAAAAATTTGGTATACCTGCACCTGTATCAAAAAAATCCCCATATTCAATAGACGTTAACTTACTTGGTAGGAGTATTGAAGCAGGCATATTAGAAGACCCAATGCAAGAAGCGCCTGAGGATATATTTTCGATGACTTCATCATTTGATAATTCACCTGATTACCATCAAGATATAGAAATTGTTTTTAAAAATGGGTTTCCAATTGGAATTAATAATGAATTTTTAACTCCAGTAGAGATTATTCAAAAAGCTAATGATCTTGCAGGTAACCACGGATTTGGAAGAATAGATATGATTGAGGATAGAGTAGTAGGAATTAAAAGTAGAGAGATTTACGAAACACCTGGCCTCTTACTTTTAATCAAAGCTCACAAAGAATTAGAGAGCATTACATTAAACCCTGATGTTGTTGATTTTAAAGGAATAGTAGAAAAAAAATGGGGTCAATTAGTGTATCAAGGTTTTTGGTTTGGACCTCTTAAAGAAAGTTTAGATGCATTTATATCATCGACTCAAACTTCAGTTAATGGAAGAGTAAAGATTAGACTTTATAAAGGGAACGCCATAGTCATTGGGAGAATGTCTGAAAATAATTCACTTTACAGGGAAGATTTAGCGACTTACAGCAAAGATGATGTATTTAATCATTCTTTAGCAGAGGGTTTTATCTATATGTGGGGTATGTCTAATAAAATATGGGCTGAATTAAATTCAAAAACAAAAGATTAAGATTTAAGAATCTGCATTTTCTTTTGTTTCATTATCTTTGCCCGAAGTTGAAGTATCTGCACTTGCTACTGCTTGTTTTTCTTTAGATTCAACTTTGGCATCTGGATTATCTTTATTCTCTGATTGAGATGTACTCTTGTTAGAAGGTCTTGGGGTTGGTAAAGGACCTTCTTGTTTAACAGTCATGTATCTAATAACATCTTCACTTAGTCTCATTGCTTTTTCAATTTTGAAAATATGTTGCCCATCACCTTGATGACTTAGTTGCACGTAAATTCCTTCTCTATGCTTTGCTATTTGATAAGCTAATCTTCTCTTGCCTCTCATTTGACTATCAAGAATAGTACCGCCAAATTCTTCTAAAAGCTTATTGTATTTATCAATGTGATTAGTCACTTCATCTTCCGCAATGTCTGGGCGGAGGATATACATGGTTTCGTAATAAGATTGTTGATCGTTCATAGTTTCAGACAAGGTCTTTGGCTCATAGATTTATGTGATGAGCGTCTGTTCATTATTTACGATACATTACGATAGGTAATTTCTTGACAATTGGGATTATTTTTTAAAGATATTTTTTTAGTGCGTCACTCATTACATGAAAAGGCACTTCCAAACCATCTGTCCAAAATGATAATGATTTTATTCCTTGAGCAATAAGCATTTCCAAACCATCTATAGTCATGCATCCTTTTTTGGCGCTAAATTTTAATAAAGAAGTTGGGGCAGGACTATAGATTAAATCGTAAACAATTGTTTGCGAGTTAAGAGATCTCCAAAATAATTCGCCATATGGCATTACATCATTTTCATCTTTAGTTGCTTTCATCCCTGCTGGTGTTGTATTTACAATTAAATCTGCATCGCTAATTAAAATTGGAGCTTGATCATCACTATTTAGAAAACCTTCCATTTGAATTTGATTATCAAAGTTTTTTAATAATTTATCTAGTGATGATTTGTTACGTGATATTACTGAAATTGTTGAAACATTTAAATTTATTAAACCTTGAATAACAGATCTTGCTGCACCCCCGGAGCCAAGAACTAATGATTTTTTCTTTGCTAAGTTTAAATTTTTTAATGGATAAATAAATCCCTCTACATCGGTATTAGTTGCGCTCCATTCTTTTTCAGAATTTAATTTCAGGGTATTAATTGCTTTAAGTTTGTTAGCAATAGGTGAGATTTCACTACAAAGTTTAAATACTTTTTCTTTGTGTGGAATTGTAATGTTTAAGCCTTTACAATTAATCTTTTTAAAAGAATTAAGAACTAATTCTAGATCTTCATCTTTACAAGGTAAAGCAATATAGATTAAATCTAAGCCCAAATATTGGAGGGCAGCATTTTGCATAATTGGAGACAAAGAATGGCTTACTGGATTGCCAATTAATGCTATAAAAGATGTCTTACTTGAAATCATATTCAACATTTTAACCTTAATAGTAATGATCTGTTCGGGAACCACACCCCGTCTTTGAGTAACAATAATGACGTCAATGACCGATTATGGAGAATAACAAATATCGGAATTTACCCATGGGTAAGGTTGTAGGAATTGATTTAGGAACAACTAATAGTTGTGTTGCAGTTATGGAAGGTGGTAAGCCTACTGTAATAGCAAATGCTGAGGGTTTCAGAACTACTCCATCAGTTGTTGCATATACAAAAAATCAGGATCAGCTTGTTGGACAAATAGCAAAAAGACAAGCTGTAATGAATCCTGAAAATACTTTTTATTCCGCAAAACGTTTTGTTGGTAGAAGAGTTGATGAAGTTAATGAAGAATCTAAAGAAGTTAGTTATTCTGTAGAAAAATCTGGTTCTAGCGTCAAATTAAAATGTCCTATCTTAGATAAGCAGTTTTCTCCTGAAGAGGTAAGTTCTCAAGTTTTAAGAAAGTTAGCAGATGATGCGGGTAAATACCTTGGTGACAAAGTTACGCAGGCTGTTATTACAGTCCCAGCTTATTTTAATGATTCCCAAAGACAAGCTACAAAAGATGCTGGAAAGATTGCAGGTTTAGAAGTCCTCAGAATTGTTAATGAACCAACTGCTGCGGCCTTAGCATATGGTTTGGATAAAGAAAATGAAAAAATTCTTGTTTTTGATTTAGGGGGAGGAACATTTGATGTCTCAGTTATTGAAGCTGGTGATGGAGTAACTGAAGTTCTATCTACATCTGGAGATACACATTTAGGTGGTGATGATTTTGATAGATGCATCGTAGATCACTTAGCTAATACTTTTAAATCAAATGAAGGAATTGACCTTAGACAAGATAAGCAAGCATTGCAAAGATTGACTGAAGCTGCAGAAAAAGCAAAAATAGAGCTCTCAAATGCTACGCAAAGTGAAATAAATCTACCTTTCATTACAGCGACTCCCGAAGGCCCAAAACATTTAGATTTGAACCTCACTAGAGCAAAGTTTGAGGAATTAGCTGCTTCTTTAATTGATAGGTGTAAAACCCCAGTTGAGAGAGCTATCAGTGATGCAAAAATTTCTACTAGTGAAATTGATGAAGTTGTTATGGTGGGAGGCTCCTCTAGAATTCCTGCTGTCTTAGATTTAGTTAAAAAAATAATTGGTAAAGAACCAAATCAAACTGTTAATCCTGATGAGGTTGTGGCTGTTGGTGCTGCTATTCAGGGAGGAGTTTTAGCAGGAGAAGTTAAAGATATATTGTTACTTGACGTTACTCCACTTTCTTTAGGCGTAGAGACTTTAGGGGGAGTAATGACAAAAATGATAAATCGAAATACTACAGTACCTACGAAGAAATCTGAAACATATTCAACTGCTGTTGATGGACAAACAAATGTAGAAATTCATGTATTGCAGGGTGAAAGAGAAATGGCTTCTGATAACAAAAGTTTAGGAACTTTTAGATTGGATGGTATACCTTCAGCACCTCGAGGTGTTCCACAAATTGAAGTTACATTTGATATTGATGCAAATGGAATTCTTAGTGTTACTGCTAAAGATAAAGGAAGTGGTAAAGAGCAAAGTATTTCTATTACTGGTGCTTCAACTCTATCTGATAATGAAGTAGAAAAAATGGTAAAAGATGCTGAATCAAATGCATCTGCAGATAAAGAAAAAAGAGAAAAAATCGATTTAAAAAATCAAGCTGAAACACTTGTATACCAGACAGAAAAGCAACTTGGTGAGCTGGGAGATAAAATTGATTCTGCAGCAAAGTCTAAAGTTGAAGAAAAAAGTAATGCTTTAAAAGAGGCAACTTCAAAAGAAGATTATGAATCAATGAAAAAACTTCTTGAAGAACTTCAGCAAGAACTTTATGCAGTTGGTTCATCTGTTTATCAGCAACCTGGCAATCAGACACCATCACCTGGCGCGGCGAGCGGTCCTGATCAGAGTGATTCAAACGATAAAGGTGGAGATGATGTAATTGATGCTGATTTTACAGAAACGAAAGATTAAGAAAAGTAATTTTTAATTTCATTAGCAACCCATCTAGAACAAGCTGGAGCAAGTAAAATCCCATTTTTATAAAAACCTGTACATATAATTATTCCATCTTCTAGATTTTTCATTATCGGTGAAGGCTCACCATCCGGTCTTGACCTTATTCCATACCATTTTTTAGAAATCTTCCCATTCATAAGCCAATTTGGTTTCTTATCGAGAAAATTTGTAAGTTTTTCGAAAGTATTTTCTTCTGGCTTAGTACTATATTCGTCGGTTGATCCAATAATTAGCTTATTTTTTGATTTTGGAATTATATTTTTACCATTTATATTGAATTGTTTTGGGAGCGATAATAAATCAACTTCTGCATCATTTACATCAATTTCCATAGCTTGACCCAAAACAGGTTTTAATGTGATCTTGTGAGATATGCCATCTATTAAATCAATTGCTTTTAGTGAATTGCATAAAATAACCATATCAGATTTGATATTTTCATTGTTTCTTGTTGAAGAAATCCATTGATTGTTTGATTTTCTGATTTTTATTATTTCCCTTTCTAAAAAATTGATTTTTTTATGTTTTAAATATTTATCTAATGTTTGAAGTAAAGAAAAAGGATTAATTCTTCCATCTATGAAGGAAATCATTCCTTTTATATTTTTTGTTTGGAAGGCTTTATTTATATTCTTGATAAATATTGAGTCTTTTTCTAAAATTTGTAAGTTTTGATCATTATTTTCATAAATAAATTTCTCTAATTTTTTAAATTTTTCTTCATTAGTAGTTAGTTGTATTAATGGTTTTTCGATATTTAATTCACTATTAAATTTTTGCAAGAATGTAATCCATTGTGGCCACAAATCAATGCTTTGTTTCCTGAGATACCAGCTTCTACCTCTTCTTTTTTGATACATATTACCCATTAGTAAACCTAAAGCTGCATAGCTACTATTTTGGAGTTCAGTTGGATCTATTATCGTTACCTTGAAACCTAATTCTGATAATTCTAAGGCGTTAAATTTTCCAATAATACCTGATCCAATAATAACGATGTGTGCTTTTTGAAAATTTTCTTTTAAGCTTTTCATTGATATATTAGATATACTTACTTATTTGACCTAATAGTTAAAGATTTTTTGGAACATCCTTCAATTATATTCAAAATTGTTTGTCCCGATCGTCCTGGCCTTGTAAGTTTACTTACAAGTTGGATTTCAAATTACGGTGGAAACATAAAACACTCTGATCATCATACAGATCAAGATGCGGGTTTGTTCCTCAGTCGAATTGAATGGAACAGTAATAATGCCTTTTTGAATAGAAATGAAATTTTTAAAGAATTTGCAAAAATTGCAGATGAAGTGAATGGGAAATTTAATGTAAATTATTCCGATGAAATTCCAAATGTTGCTATTTTCGTGAGTAAACAAAATCATTGTTTGATTGATTTACTTTGGCGAGTAAGAAATGGAGAACTCAAAATGAAAGTCCCGTTAATAATTTCAAATCATTCTGATCTTGAAATTATTGCAAATGACTTTAATGCAAAATTTGTCCATATTGATACCTTTAAAATAGATAAATCTATTGTTGAAGATCAATTTTTACATTTACTGAAAGAACATGAAATTGATCTTGTTGTATTAGCCAAATATATGCAAATTTTAAGTGACTCTTTTTTAAAAAAGTTTTCTTCAATAATAAATATTCACCATTCTTTTTTACCTGCATTTAAGGGCGGGCAACCATATCATCGTGCTTGGAAGAGAGGTGTCAAATTAATCGGTGCTACTGCTCACTATGTTACTGAAGATCTTGATGAAGGCCCCATAATTGAGCAATGCACAGTTAATGTAAGTCATAGGGATGAAGTTGATGATTTGATTAGAAAAGGAAGAGATATTGAAAGAATAGCTTTAGCAAGAGCAGTTAGATTACATCTGAATCATCAAGTATTTGTTTATAACAGCAAAACTGCTGTATTTGATTGAAGATAGTTTTTTAATCTTCTAATTCTATTTGTATTTGTCTTTCATAAATTGATTCTTCATTAAAAGCTCTTGCTATCAAGAAACTGGCAATGCAGCTGATTAAAACAGGTTTCATTATTAATAAATTTTTTGTTAAAGCAAAAGCTAAAAACATTGCTGTTATTGGTGTTCGCGAACATCCTGCTACGAAAGCTCCCATTCCCGCAAAAATATATGTACTTGGTGCATGTCCTGTCGCAATTTCCACCCAGCTCCCTATTATTAGTCCGATTGACCCTCCTAAAGTAAGCATTGGATAGAACAATCCTCCAGGAGCTCCAGATGCTGCAGCTAAACCTGTCGTGATAAATAATACTAAAACTGCTAATAAAGCAATTTCAATACTTGTATTTTGTTCGGCTATTATTTTTTGTAATTCATCTAAGTTATGAAATGTACTGGGTAAAAAAGCATATATACTTCCTAAAGTAAGTCCACAAATACTCATTTTTAAAACAAATTTATTTTTATACCACTTTTTTCCAAGACTTTGCATTAACAAAACATATCTGCTGTACAATTCTGCAAATATCCCAATAATAATTCCTAGTAAAACTAAGTAAATAAAATCTACAGGTAAGAAAAAAACTGATGGGTCATATTCTTTTTGAATCAAAAATCCAAGATTAAAATCAAAGCCCCCTGCTTTAGGATCTAAACCCAAGGCTTGAATAATATCAGCAGATGAATCTGCAATAAAAGTTGTAATAACTACTAATAATAATATTACTGGTCTAGCAGAGTTTAATAACTCCTCTATTGCATAGATAAACCCTCCTAATGGAGCGCTAAATACTGCAGCTATTCCAGCACCACCACCTGCTGCTACTATTACTCTTCTGAAAGCTGTAGGAGCTTTGAGCCACTTTGCCATTTGCCAAGCTACAGATCCTCCCATTTGAACTGATGGACCTTCTGGACCTAAAGGGAATCCACTACCAATCGCAATAATTCCTGATACGAGCTTTACTAAACCTACTTTTAAATTCATTGGAACTTTTTTATGTCTTAAGAAACCCATGATTTGACTCACACCTGAACCTTTTGCGGCAGGTGCTATATTTTTGATCAAATATCCTGCAATAGCTCCTCCAAGAGCTCCAAAAATAGGTAAGACCGCAATAGATGGGAATTGGTCTAATAATGCTAATCTCCAATTATTAATAAAATAGATTCCAGTTTTAAAAGATATGCTTGTAATTGAAGCCCCAAGACCTGTTAATAAGAGCGAAAATGCTACTACTAGAGATCTTTGTTTTAATAATTTTTTGATGCTACGAGAAGAATTATTACTAGTTTTTTGAATATTATCTTTTATAAAGTTTGGCATGGTCCATGATTACTTTGTCAAGCTGAAATCGTGTATTTCATCAAATTGAAGATAGCGATAAAGTTCATCTGAATATGGATTAATTTTATTTTTAGTAATATCCTGATATTCTTCTATTTCAGGTATTTTTCCAAGCAGTGCACAAACTGCTGCCAATTCTGCACTCCCCAAAAATACTTGCGCATTCTTGCCAAGTCTATTATCAAAATTTCTTGTACTGGTGGAAAATACAACAGATCCTTCATCAACTCTAGCTTGATTGCCCATACATAAAGAACAGCCTGGCAACTCTAATCTTGCACCACAATCTTCAAATATTTTATAGTAGCCTTCGGCTTTTAGAGTTTCTTCATCCATCTTTGTTGGTGGACAAATCCACAATTTAGCTTTTAAATTTTGTACTCCTTCAAGAACTTTTGCAGCTGCCCTGTAATGACCAATATTTGTCATGCAAGAACCTATAAAAACCTCGTCAATATTGGTATTTGCAACATCAGTGATTTCTTTTACATTATCTGGATCATTAGGGCAAGCAACTATAGGTTGTGTTACTTTTGCTAAATCAATTTCAATGATTTCTTCATACTGAGCGTTTGAATCTGGTTGAATTAACGATGGTTTTTTTAACCAATTTTTCATATCATTTATTCTTCTTGAAATCGATTTTGAATCTTCATAATTGCTCTCGATCATTTTTTCTAGCAGGCAAATATTGCTTTTTAAATATTCTTGAACAGTTTCTTGGGATAAAAGTATTGTGCTACCAGCGCATGAGCGTTCTGCAGTAGCATCAGTAAGTTCAAAAGCTTGTTCAAGTTTTAGGTTTGGTAATCCCTCAATTTCCATAATTTTCCCGTTGAATATATTTTTCTTATTTTCTTTCTCAACAGTTAATAGTCCTTTTTTAATTGCGAACAGAGGAATTGCATTAACTAAATCTCTAAGAGTAATTCCTGATAATAATTCTCCCTTAAATTTAACCAGCACAGATTCCGGCATATTTAATGGCATTGATCCTATTGCAGCGGCAAATGCAACAATGCCAGAGCCTCCAGGAAATGAAATGCCAAGAGGAAATCTTGTATGACTATCTCCACCAGTGCCAACAGTATCAGGGAGAAGCATTCTGTTAAGCCAGCTATGAATGATGCCGTCTCCTGGCTTAAGAGCTACTCCACCTCTTTGAGATATAAAATCAGGTAGTTCTTTATGGGTAAGTAGATCTACTGGTTTAGGATAAGCAGCTGTATGACAAAAACTTTGCATCACTAAATCTGCAGTAAATCCTAAACAAGCTAATTCTTTTAATTCATCTCTAGTCATTGGCCCAGTAGTATCTTGACTACCAACTGTGGTCATAATTGGCTCACAGGTCATTCCTGGCCTAACTCCATCTAAACCGCATGCTTTGCCTACTATTTTTTGCGCTTGAGTAAATCCGACACTACTTTCGGTTGGATTTTGTGGTCTAGTAAATATTTCACTTGGTTGATAATCTAATTTGTTCCTAATTTTGTCAGTAAGAGATCTTCCAATCATAAGATTAATTCTTCCGCCAGCTTGAATTTCATCAGTAAGAGTTGATGGATACAACTCGAATGTGCTTATTAATTCTTCAGTATTTGAATCTTTTTCAATTTTTTTAATAATGCCTTTATAGGGATATATTTTAATAATATCTCCTGTTTTCATTTGAGATACGTCAGCTTCTATAGGTAAAGCTCCTGAATCTTGTGCAGTATTGAAGAAAATTGGGGCTATTTTGCTGCCAATTATTATTCCACCTGTTTTTTTGTTGGGAACAAAAGCAATATCTTCTCCTATATGCCAAATGAGTGAATTAATAGCAGATTTTCTAGAACTTCCTGTTCCAACAACATCTCCAACATAAGCTATTGGTAATTTTTGTTTTTTTAAATTATCAATAATCTTAAGTCCATCAGGTTTTTTAAATTCCAACATAGCTAATGCATGCATTGGAATATCGGGGCGTGTTGTTGCATGTACAGCTGGAGATAAGTCATCTGTGTTTGTCTCACCGTCAACTTTAAATACTAAACAAGTAATCTCTTTCTCCAGAACTTTTTTATTTATGAACCATTCTGCATTTGCCCAACTATTTACAACTTCTTTTGCAAAAATATTATTTTGAGATAATTCATAAATTTCATTAGCTGAGTCGTAAACAAGAATAATATTTTTTAAAACTTTTGCAGCTTTTTTGGCGAGTAGACTATTTTCTCCTTTAAGTATTTCGACCAAAGAATTTACATTGTATCCGCCTATCATTGTTCCTAGTATTTCAATTGCTTTTTCGGGATTAATTGATTTGCAATATTTTTCGGAATTAACAATAGCCATAAGCCAGCTTGCTTTTACGTAAGCAGCCTCATCAACTCCTGGGGGTACTCTATTTATTAGTAAATCAAGTAAATAAGATGAATCGTAAGTACTATCTTGTTCTAATAATTTTGTAATACAATTTGTTTGTTCAGCATTTAAAGGTAAAGGAGGTATACCTTTAGCAGCTCTTTCAGCTACATGATCTGCATAATCTTTTAGCAATGTTTCCAAATTCTTCATTAGTAAGGTTTAATGCTTAATCTATTGTTATTTTTAATATTGAAAAGGAGAGTATTCATAAATGCTTTTTTAAATATTCAAACTTCTTAATTAATCAATGACGACATCATCAAATAATTCAGCTTTAGAAAAGACATCAGATTTACATGTTCTTGAAACACGTCCATTAATACCTCCAAGCAGATTACATAATGATATACCTTTAGATCACGACTCTGCTAATACAGTATCTAAAACAAGAAGATCGATACAAAATATTTTGCATCACAATAATCAGAAGCTTTTAGTCATTGTGGGTCCATGTTCAATTCATGATCTTGAGGCGGCAAAGGAATATTCAAAATATATTCAAAAATTCCGAGAAATGTATAAAGATAAATTAGAAATAATTATGAGAGTATATTTTGAAAAACCAAGAACAACTATTGGTTGGAAGGGATTGATAAATGATCCTCATCTAGATGATTCTTATGATATTAATACTGGTTTAAGAAGGGCAAGAAGTTTGCTTTCATATTTAGCAACTCGTGGCATACCTTCTGCTACAGAATTACTAGATCCAATTGTTCCTCAATACATTGCCGATTTAATAAGTTGGACAGCCATAGGTGCTCGGACTACAGAAAGTCAAACTCATAGAGAAATGGCATCAGGATTATCAATGCCTATAGGCTTTAAAAATGGAACGGATGGTTCTTTTACTACTGCAATTAATGCAATGCAGTCAGCTTCAAAATCCCATCACTTCTTAGGTGTAAATCAAAATGGAATGGCTTCTATAGTTAATACTACAGGAAATCCAGATGGGCATATAGTTTTAAGGGGCGGTTCAAAAGGCCCAAATTTCGAAAGTGATCATGTACAAAGAATTTCAGCAGAATTGAGGCAGTGTAATCTTCCCGATAAAGTGATGATTGATTGTAGTCATGGAAATTCCAATAAAGATTTCCGAAAACAGTCAGAAGTGCTAAAAAATGTTGCTTCTCAAATTAGTAATGGTGAAAAAAATATTTTAGGAGTTATGCTTGAAAGTCATTTGAAGGAAGGAAATCAAAAACTTTTAAAAAAAGAAGATCTCCAGTTTGGCAGAAGCATTACAGATGCATGTATAGATATAGAAACAACAAAAGAATTAATCGCTATTTTATACGATTCACTTAGCTAGTTATTAAAAAATTAAAAAATAATGCTGAAGAGATTGGAACAATGAAATTATCTATTCCTAGAACACTAAATTGTTCGAGCAAAGTCGCAATAAAAGCTATTGTAAAATAATTTAAATTTAGACTATCTTGTTGAGAGTATCCTATTGAGCAAACTACTATTAAACTTGTTAGAAACATTGTAATGGTTCCATATAAAGATTTTTTTTGTTTAAAAAAAATCCAACTTTTTGAGTTAAAGCTTTTTCCTATTAATCCAGCTAACCCATCTCCAAAAGTCATTATAAAAAATCCACTAATTAGTGCATATGGATCTTTATCCCAGAAAAGATAAATCAAAATAAATAAACTTAGACAATAAAATAATGTCCCATAACTTTTTCTCTCAACATCCTCAATTGTTGGAAATAATTTATAGTTGTAATTGATGAAAACCATTAATGAAACAATTCCTGTAAAAATTAGAGCAGAGTTTTGATCAATTTTTAAAAATTGAGCAATTGGTATTAAAGGTCCTATTCCAATATGTATTATTTTTCTAACGATTTCTCTGCTATCTTCATTATATTTTTTAAAAACTATTGATATTAAAAAAATTGAAAACAAATATAATAAAATTACAGTAAATTTTATCAATTTTGGTTAAGCTGCTTTTTGATGTGTTGTCATTACTCGAAGCTTTAATATTGCTTTAGCTTCTAGTTGCCTTACTCTTTCTCGTGAAACATTAATTTGTCTTCCTATTTCTGCGAGTGTTAATGGTTCTTCACCATCTAGTCCAAATCTGAGCTTCATGATTTTTTGCTCTCTTTCATTTAATTGAGAAAGCCAAGTTCCTAAATGCTCTTTTTGAATAGTTCTATCCATACCCTCCATAGGCTCTTCACAGTTTGGATCAGGTATGAGTTCACCAAGAGTACTTCTGTCTTCTTCCCCTCTTGCATGTGCATCTAGGGAGGCGCAAGGAGCACTTTGAGAAATTAAATCTTCTAAGTCTTTTTGATCAATTCCCATCTCAGTTGCCATTTCCAATCTTGTAGGTTGTCTGCCAAATTTATGTGATAATTCTCTAGAAACTCTTCTCATTTTGGACAGTTTTTCACTTATGTGAATAGGCAAACGGATGGTTCTAGCACTGTTGTCAATTGCCCTTGTCATTCCTTGTCTAATCCACCAGTAAGCATAAGTTGAGAATTTATATCCCATAGCAGGATCAAATTTATCTACAGCTCTTTCAAGGCCAATAGCTCCTTCCTGGACAAGATCTAATAATTCAAGCCCTTGGTTTTGGTATTTTTTTGCAACCGAGACAACTAGCCTTAGATTAGCTGCCATCATTCTATCTCTTGCTCTTTTGCCAATCTTAATTTGATAAAGATTTCGTTGGGTTCTATCAGTTTCAGGAATTTGTAGCAACTTTTTCATGTTCTGAACATGATGAGCTAACTCTATTTCCTCTGCTGGAGTCAAAAGAGGTACTCTTCCAATACTACTTAAGTAATAGCCAATAGAATCTGAAGCTAGTCTGCCAGATTTTTTTTGGCTTTGTTTTGCCGTAAGACTGGATTTCGATTTGCGAGACTTGCTCGCAGTGTTTGGTAATCTTGGCTCATCAAAATTATTATCTGAAGAGCTTTTCGCAGATTCCAGAGGGATCCCCATCACCCTGGCCTCCTAAATAATGGATTTTTTAAAAAGTTAGCACTGAAATTGAAATAAAAACTACTTTTACGTTGAAATTTTAAAGACAAAAATTTTTTTTTAAAAGCTTATTTCTTGAAATCCATTGATATGAAATGATTTTATAAAAAATAAAAAAAATTTTAAATATTAAGTATTTTTTTAAATGTTGTAAAAATCAATATTAATTTTATTTTTCTAGGAGGTCAATTTGCGAACGATTATGCGATGAATCTAATTCATATTTCGAATAAGAACCATCTTCCTTCATTATCCAAGAAAAGTAATCATCTTTAATGTAGGTTTGCAAGAGCGAGTATATTTTAGATTTTAATTCACAATCCTCTATCGGAGTAACGGCTTCTATTCTTCTATCAAGATTTCTTCTCATCCAATCTGCACTCCCAATAAAAACCTCATTATCACCGTTATTACAAAACCAAAAAATTCTTGAGTGTTCGAGAAAATGGCCAATAATGCTTATAACTTTAATATTTTCACTTAAATTTTTTCTTTGGGGATACAAGCAACAAATACCTCTTATGATAAGGCTAATTTTTACACCTGAGTTAGATGCTAAATAAAGAAGTTTAATTATTTCTGGGTCTACTAAAGAATTCATTTTTGCAATTATTTCTGCTTTTTTGCCTTCCTCTGCATTTTTAATTTCTCTCTTTATCAGAAATATAAATTTCTCTCTCATCGATGAGGGGGAAACTAATAACTTTTGATAACTTTTTTGTTTAGAAAAACCTGATAAGTAGTTAAATAACTCAAGTAAATCTGATGCAATATCAGGATCAGTTGAAAGTAATCCTAAATCAGTATAAAACTTTGAAGTATTAGAGTTATAATTACCTGTTCCAATATGGAAATAATTCCTTAATCTTCCTTTTTCTTTTCTAACTATTAAAGCTATTTTTGTATGTGTTTTAAATCCTATGATTCCATATACAACATGAATTCCAGCTTGTTCAAGTTGTTTTGCCCATTGAATATTATTGTCTTCATCAAATCTTGCTTTTAGTTCAACAAGAGTCATTACTTCTTTCCCATTTTCTGCAGCTCGCATTAAAGCTGTAATGATAGGCGAATCCTTGGAAACTCGATATAAAGTAATTTTTATAGCCATTACAAGTGGATCATCAGCGGCTTTGTTAATAAATTCTTCAACTGAAGTTCTAAATAAGTCGTATGGATGATGAAGCAGAATATTTTGTTTTCTAAGTATCTGAAAAATAGAATTGAGATTTTTGTTTGAAGGTAAATCTAAATTTTTTAATTTCGGGTGAGTTTTCCCAATCAGAAGATTTTCTTTTAAATCATCTCTATTAATTTTTGTAAGCTGACTTAAATCGTCAAGGCCTAAAAAACTGTTACAAGAATAAATATACTCTTTTTGTATTGAGATACTTTCAATGAGTAATTTCAGAATATTGTCTGGCATATCTGATTCAACTTCTAATCTAACTACGTCTCCACCTAATCTTCTCTTTTGCAAACTTTGTTCAACTGCTAAAAGAAGATCATCAGCTTCAAGTTCTTTTAATTCTAAATCTGCATCCCTTGTCACTCTAAAGAAAGAGTAATTTATACATTCCATTCCGTTAAATAAAGTATTTATATTATTCCCAATTAAATCTTCAACACTTATGAAAAAATATGTACTTTCATCATCATGTTGAGCAATTTCATTGGGAATTTGTATAAATCTTTTTATATTTTTTGTTGGTATTTTTACTCTTACAAACTGATTTTTAGAATCTTCCCCATCCCTTATTAGGGCTGCTAAATTTAGACTTAAATTGCTTATAAAAGGAAATGGATGTGCTGGATCAACAACTAATGGAGTTAATAAAGGGAAAATAGATGAAGTAAAGTAATTATTGCACCAATTTTTTTCATTTACACTAAGGTCCTTATATTTTTTTAGAATTACACCTTTCTCTTTTAGTTCTTTTTTTAATTCATTATTAAAGTAGTTTTCTTGTAAGTTAGTTAAATTTTTTACTTCTTTATTTATTTTTGTTAATTGCTCTTTAGGGGTAAGTCCGTCAATACTTTTTTTTGAAATACCTGCTTCAACTTGAGCTTTTAATGATGCTACTCTTACCATAAAAAATTCATCTAGATTATTACTAAAAATTGAACAAAATTTTATTTTATCTAGGATTTTGTACTCCTTTTCCATACCAGTTAGGAGTACTCTTTTATTGAATTCAATCCAACTTAATTCTCTATTAATAAAAACATCAGCCTGGCTTTTCATTAAGATACTTTTGATTTTTGATTTTTAAAAGAATTATTTTTTTTACCCTCTGCAATAAGGTATATCATGAAAAGTAAGATAACGGAACCAGCGATAAAAGGTGATTTAGGACCAAAACTATCATAAACCCTTCCGGCCATTGCAATCCCTAAAACTCCTCCAAGACTCTGTAGACCCTGTAGGTTACTCAAAATTGAGCCTTGTTTATCAACGTCTAATTTTTTTGATATTAGTGCTCTTAACGTGGGCGTAATTAACCCTGCCCCAACGGCTAAAAATGAAACAGCCGAATAAACATTAATTGTCGCATTTTCTTTTGGAGCAGTTATTAAAAGAGCACATGCCACAAGAATAAAGCCTGATCCGATAAGTGTTAATCGCATTTCGCCAAATTGCTTTACCAGAGGCCCAATTAATCCTCCCTGAACGATAATTGCGATGATTCCTACTACAACAAGAGTTCCACTTGATGCTTTGGTCGTCCAGTTTAAAGATTCTTGAAGGAAAAATATAAGGATATTAGTCAATCCAGTAAAGGCAATAAAGTAAATAAAAAAAGCTAATGATAATTTTTTAATCTTTTCTTCTTTAAATACTGAAAATAAAGCTTTTAAAGGGTTTTTTAAAATAGTTTTTGATTTCTTTGAGTCACTATTAGGCTTGGTTTCTGGTAAGTAAAAAAATACAAGGAGAAAATTTATTATTGGAATGATTGAGGCTATCAAAACTGGAATAATAAAATTATTATTTGTATTTTTTGCAAAAATTACAACAAAAATATTACCTAAGAAAAAACTTAAACCAAAAGCTACACCAATAAGACCAAATGTTTTTGCTCTTTTTTCAGGGCTTGAAATATCTGCAAGAATTGTTGTTGCAGTAGCTGCAGTCCCCCCACTTAAACCGTCAATTAATCTCGCTAAAAATAATAAAAATAATGGGATAGTGGCTATTGAATTTGACCAATTAAAAAGAACTGTAAAAGATAATATTGATATTCCTATTACTGAACCAGTAATACAAAAAAGAGTGACAGGTCTTCTTCCATATCTATCACTCATAAGTCCTATAAAAGGAGAAGCTGTAAATTGAGCTAATTGGTAAGTGCATGATAATAAACCATATGTACTTGCTTTAGAGTCAAAAAGTAAAACAAAAGAGGGTAAGATGGGTAACAGTATACTTTCACTTAAACGATCATTTAGGAGAGTAATAAAAGCACTAAGGAGAGTAAATTTTTTATTTGGTTTTAATAAACTTTCTTTCACAATATTTACCTTCATTGCGATTAACTTTTACTACCATACTTGTTAATGGAGATTATTGTGCCCGGCATTGTTTATTTAGTTGGAGCAGGTCCTGGTGACCCTGAGCTTTTGACTCTTAAAGCTTTGCGCCTAATAAAAAATTGTGATGCATTAGTTCATGATGCTTTAATCCCAGATGAAATAACAAAAGAGGCAGGAAAAAATACAGAAATTTTCCATGTTGGCAAAAGAGCTGGGAAGTGTTCTGTACCTCAGGCTGAAACTAATGATCTTATTTTGAAATTAGCAAAAGAAGGTAAAAATGTTGTAAGGCTTAAAGGGGGAGATCCATTCGTTTTTTCGAGAGGTGGTGAAGAGGTATCGATTTTAGAAAAAAATGGAATTTCAGTTGAAATCGTTCCTGGTATTACTTCTGGGATAGCTGCCCCAACATATTTTGGTATTCCACTAACCCATAGAGATGCTGCGAGTTCTGTAACTTTTGTCACTGGACATGAGCGTGTAGATAAGGAAAAAAAGACAGTGAATTGGAGAGATTTAGCTAAATCATCAGATAGCTTAGTAATTTTTATGGGTATAAAAAATATTGAATTTATTGTGGAAGAATTAATTCTAGGTGGTTTAGATAAGAGTACTAAATGCGCTGTTATTCAAGAAGCTACTTTAAAAAATCAAAAATGTTTGATAGAGAAATTAGATAATCTTCCAGATAAAATCAAAGATAAAGAATTTTTAGCTCCATCAATTATCATTATTGGAAAAATTGTTGAATTTCAGGTAAATAATAATATAACTAAAGTATCTGATGTCTATTTACCAGATATTAATAAAGTTCAACTATATAATAAATCCCAAAAGTAAATTGGATCGAATTCAGGTTTAAGCTTTAAATCATTAATTTGATTAATTTGTCTGCAAGATAAGCTATTAATGGCAACTATTATGTCATCATTTTTAAATTCTGGAGGAATTAATTCTTCTTTTACAATTTTCAATTTTAAAGCTTCAGAAACCATAATCCCCTCTAAACAACCGCTCTCTTTTCTAGGAGTTATCCATTGATTATTTCTTTTAATTAAAAGATTGAATGTACTTCCACAACAAAGTTCACCTGACGTATTCAAAAGGATAGAATCATCAAATGATTTTTCATTAGCTTCTGTCAAAACTTGTATTGCCTGATTGTATGAAAATGTTTTGCATTTACTTATAAGACTGAATTCATTTATTTTTTCTTTTTGACTAATGCAAACGCTTATCGGATTAAAATTTGGTTTGATTCTATAGAACTCAAGCCACAAATTATCCAAATCTTTTGTCTCTGAAGTGCTATCAATTCTTAGTGTTCGGCCTTCATTAGTTCCTCGACTATAGTTTATTCTTACTGAAGCAAATTGATCATTTTTAAGCGATAACTTTTTAATTCCATCGTGAATAAGTTTTCTCAAATTTAATTTATTTATTTTGAGATTAATATTTAAAATCTTGCTACTTTTTTCTAATCTTTTCAGATGTTCATCAAAAAGAATAGGTTTGTTCTCTTTTATCAAAATGGTCTCAAATATACCATCAGCAAATTTTAAGCCTCTATTATTAGCAGCAATAAATATTCTATCAATATCTAACCATTGATCCTTGTGCCAGCCTAATGTTTCAATCATTTTAGTGAATCAATTAAAGGCAAAAGTTTCCACTTTAGTTCATCAGTTTCCTCTTCAGGGTTTGAGTCAATAACTATTCCGCAACCAGCATATATATTGATTTTTTTGTCTTTAATTAAAAATGATCTTATTAGTATATTGCTGTCAAACTCTCCATTCCAGTCAAGCTTCAAAAATGAGCCACAGTATGGTCCGCGTTCACATTCTTCTAATTCAAAAAGTCTCTGGCATGATCTTAATTTAGGTGCTCCAGTTATAGACCCCCCAGGCCAACAAGCTTTTAGTAAATCAATCCAGTTCTTGTTTTTTTTTAATTTTCCTCTGATTACTGAAGTTAGATGATGAACTTTTAAGAAACTTTCAAGTTTTAATATTTCTGGCACCAGAATACTTCCTGTTTCGCAAACTTTACTTAAATCATTTCTTATTAGATCAACAATCATAATATTTTCGGCTCTATCTTTTTCGTTCGTTATTAAGTCGATAGCATTAAGTGCGTCTTGATTTAAATCTTTATCTCTGGATCTAGTTCCTTTTATTGGTCTTGATTCTACAAAATTTTTATTATCTATTTTTATAAATCTTTCTGGCGAGGTAGATAATACAGCTTCTTTATAATTATCATTATTTATAATTATTCCTCCAAAGGGAGCTCTTAATTTTCTTCTTATTTTCAAATAAATATCTAGAGGATTATAGTTTTTGGAAGATTCAATTTCGCATTTAGTTGTTAGGTTTGCTTGAAATAAATCCCCTAGGGAAATTAATTTTTTTAATTTTAAGATATTTTTCTGAAATTTTTCAGTCATTTCGTCCAAATTTATTTTTGAAAAATCAAAATTCAAATTTGTTTTAATAATATTTTCTTCTTCAATATTTTTTATATTATTGATCATGTTTTTATAATTCATCAGTTCAGGTGAGTTTGTGCCTTCGATAATTATTTCTTTTTTTATTAGATTACATTTAATGATTGGATCATATGATGCAATCCATAAAGTTGCCATATTAGATTTTCGCCATGGGTTTTTGGGTTCTATGAAAACTCCAGCTTCATAACTTAACCATCCGATCCAAAATCCTTTTTCAATATTTCTTAAATTGTTAAATGGATTATTAGTTTTCTCTAAGTTATCGATATCTCTTGATTGAATTATTTTTTTAGGTTTAATTCCTATTATTGACCATTCCCCATTTTCTTTGCCATCACTGTCCAGCCAAGCTAATCCTTTATCTCCGAATTTTTTTGTGAGATGATGCGTAATCAGTGCTGGATCTATCCATTTTTCTAGAATTATTTTTTTTATTTTCATTTTTTATTATTGTTATTAAGCCATTTTTTATAAGCGGCATTTCTAATTCTGCAGCTATCACACTTACCGCATGGTTTTGAATTACCCGAATAACAACTCCATGTTTTATCTAAAGGGACATGATTATCAAAAGCTAATTTAATAATTTCCTCTTTATTTAAATCTAATAGTGGAGTCCAAAGTTTTATTGGATTATTTTCTCTTCCTCTTTTATTAGCTAAATCTGCTAATTCTTGAAATTTTTTAATATAGTCAGGTCTGCAATCTGGATAACCAGAATAATCTAGTGCATTAACTCCTAATCCTATAAAATCAGCATCTATTGCTTCGGCATAACTTAGTGCAACGGAAATAAATATAGTATTTCTCCCAGGAACATAAGTATTAGGAATTGTATTAGTTTGTACTCCTTCTATTGGAATATTTTTTTGAGTATCAGTTAATGAAGAGCCTCCCCATAAAGATAAGTCAAGCTTAATGATTTTAAATTCTTCGATATCAAAGTGTTTTGCAATTATTGATGCAGAATTTAATTCTTTTTTATGACGTTGACCGTAGTCAAATGAAAGGCCGAAAATTTTAGCTTCGGATTTTTTGGCGATACCTGTAACTGTAGAAGAATCTAAACCTCCAGATAATAAAACTACTATCGATTTATTTTTAAAAGTCATATGATTTCAATTAATTTTTAAATATTTGTGAGTTTGAAGGCTCAATTTCCAATCGGGGTTATTTTTTACGAAATCGATAGCAAGAGAAAAACCATTTTTATTGTTCCATGCTGGTTGTAAATAAAAAATTTTATCTTCTTTTTTTAAGCCATCTTCGCTTTTAGAGGGTTGATATTGTTTTAAAGTTTCTTTTTTTATTTGAATAGCAAATTCAATATCTTCTATTTCATTTATGATTATTTTAATTTCATTACAGTTTTTTAAAAAATAATTTTTTGGAGGTGAGTGTCTTTTAGGAGATAAAGTAATCCAGTCATAGCTTCCTGATATCGAATTAACTCCACTTGTCTCAATATGAATCTTCATTGGCTTTTGTTCTTCTCCTGTCGTCATTTTTTTTATGGCTTTGCAAAAATTATCCAAGTTATGTTGTAAAGGTTCTCCACCTGTAATAACGCAAAAAGATGCTCCTTTTTTTCTGGCAATTTTTATGCGATCTATTATTTTTTCAATTGATATAGAAGGGTGTTTTTTCTCGTCCCATGAATTCTTGGTATCGCACCACGAACATCCAACTTTACATCCCGCTAATCTTACAAAAAAAGCACTTTTTCCAGCGTGATAACCTTCACCTTGTAATGAATGAAATTGTTCAACTAAGGGTAAAAAATTTGTCATTTTCATTCAAAAAAATAAAGAATATTAATTTGATTGAGTCAACTTATCTTGAGAGGCTTTTATTAAACCTTTAAATAAAGGATGAGGTTTGCCAGGTCGTGATAAAAACTCAGGATGATATTGACATGCCAAGAAGTATGGATGATTTTCTAACTCAATTAACTCAACTAATCTTCCATCTGGTGATGTACCACTAATTTTGTATCCAGAATCTAAAAAATTTTGTTTGTAGTAATTATTAAATTCGTATCTATGTCGATGTCTCTCATAAATAACATCCTCATTATATAAGTTTTTTCCAGTTGTATTTTTTGTCAATCTACATGGATAAACCCCAAGTCTCATTGTCCCACCTAAATCAACTACATCTTCCTGTTCTGGTAATAAATGTATCACTGGATTGGGAGTATTTGGGTCTAGTTCTGAACTAGATGCATTTGGAAGATTAGCTACATTCCTTGCCCATTCTATAACTGCACATTGCATACCAAGGCACAAACCTAAAAATGGAATTTTATTTTCTCTTGCGAATTTTATAGCCGAAATTTTTCCATTAACTCCTCTATTGCCAAATCCCCCGGGTACCACAATTGCATCAACTTTGTTTAAGTAAGTTTCTGCTGAATTTTTTTCTATCATTTCAGCACTTACCCAATGTAAATCTAGTAGAGCCCTTTGTTCAATGCATGCATGTCTTAAAGCTTCAACAACTGATAAATATGCATCTCCAAGTTCAATGTATTTACCTACTAAAGCAACTTTGATTGGAGCTCCAGGATTTCTTAGGTTGTGTATAAGTTGCTCCCAATTTTTCAAGTCACATTTTTTATCTTCAAGGTCTAAATACTTCAGGGTTTCTTTGCATAAACCTTCTTTTTTTAAAGAAAGAGGTACAGAATAAATACTGTCTGCGTCTAAAGCTTCAATTACAGAGTTGATACTGACACCGCAAAAACCACTAAGCTTCTTTTTAAGAGCTTCATTGATAGATTTATCACTTCGGCATACAAGTAAATCTGGCTGAATTCCAATTGATCTTAATTCTTTCACTGAATGTTGTGTTGGTTTAGTTTTTATTTCGCCAGAGGTTTTGATGTAAGGAAGTAATGTTACGTGTATGTATGCAACATCGTTTTTATTTACATCATTTTTGAATTCTCTTATTGCCTCTAAAAAAGGTAGAGATTCAATATCACCAACTGTTCCACCAATTTCAGTAATTATAATATCTGCATTACTGTTGGCGGCTACTCTATGAATTCTTTCTCTTATTTCTCCCGTTATGTGAGGTATTACTTGCACAGTTCCACCGTCATAACTACCTCTTCTTTCTTTATTGATAACTGCTTGATAGATAGATCCCGTAGTCACACTATTTAACCTAGTCATTGCAGTATCAGTAAATCTTTCATAGTGACCTAAATCTAGATCGGTTTCAGCCCCATCTTCGGTTACAAATACTTCTCCATGTTGGAAAGGGCTCATTGTTCCTGGATCAACATTTAGATATGGATCTAGTTTTAATATTGAAACACTATATCCTCTAGACTTTAATAATCTTCCTAAACTTGCAGCTACAATTCCTTTACCAATGCTAGAAACTACTCCTCCAGTGACAAATACAAATTTTGACATTAAATATTTTAAATTAAGCTCAGCCTCCTTATATTTTATTTAAACAAAAAACTTTTAGAACATCCATATATATCCTTATTCATCAATTGTTATTTCAATATCTAATTCTTTTAATTGTGATTCAGAGACATTTGAAGGTGCATTTGTAAGAAGACATTTTGCTTGTTGATTTTTTGGAAAAGCAATGGTTTCTCTGATTGAATCTGCACCAATGATCAGCATGGTAATACGATCCAATCCAAACGCTATTCCACCATGAGGAGGAGCACCCATTTCTAAGGCTTCTATTAAGAATCCAAATTTTTCATCAATCTCTTTTTCAGAAAGTCCTACCGTTTTCAGTACCTCTCTTTGTAAGTTCGCTTCATGAATACGTAAAGAGCCACCTCCTAATTCCAATCCATTAAGAACTAAGTCATAAGCATTTGCTGTAGAGCTCTCAATTTCTTTTTTCAAGTTTTCAGAATCTTTAGATTTTATATTTTTTGGAGAACAAAAAGGATGATGTAAAGCTTCATATCTATTTTCATCTTCATTTCTCTCAAACATCGGGAAGTCAGTTACCCATAAGAAATTCCATTTACTTTTATCAATAAGATTTAAGTCTTTTGCAATATATTGTCTAACCCTATCTAATGACTGATTGACAATTTGTTTATCTCCAGCTCCTAAGAGGATTAAGTCTCCATCTTTTGCTTCTGTGATTTTTAAAATTTCAGCTATATGCTCTTCACTTAAATTATTTTTAATTGCCCCAATAGTCTCAAGCTCATCTCCTTTGACCCTTATAAAGGCCAAACCACCAGCTCCTGCATCTTGAGCTACTTGGAAGATGTCACCTCCTGGTTTAATTCTTACGTTGCTAATACTTGAATTACCTCCTTTGACTGTTATGGATTTTATATAACCTCCAGACTTAATTGCCTTGGTGAAAATATTAAATCCAATAGCACCTAATACTCCTCCTAAATCTTTTAATAACATCTGATATCTAGTATCTGGTCTATCAGTGCCGTAATTATCCATTGCTGCCTGCCATGACATTCTGGGAAAAGCATTATTAAAATTAATATTTAATACTTCTTTCCATATTTTTTTTATGAGACTTTCATTAAAAGAAATTATTTCTTCTTGACTAATAAAGCTCATCTCAATATCTAATTGAGTAAACTCCGGCTGTCTATCTGCCCTTAAGTCTTCATCACGGAAACATTTTGCGATTTGATAATACTTATCTAAACCCCCAACCATTAAAAGTTGTTTAAATAGTTGTGGGGATTGAGGTAAAGCAAAAAATTCTCCATTTGAAAGACGTGCAGGAACAAGAAAATCCCGAGCGCCTTCAGGAGTTGACTTTGTAAGTAATGGGGTCTCTACTTCTGTAAATCCAAAATTATCAAGAAATTCTCTAGCAACTTTAATAATCTTATGTCTTGTTTTTAAATTTTCTAGTAATTTTCCCCTTCTTAAATCTAGGTATCTATATTTTAATCTGAGTTCCTCTTTTGTATTTTCAAAATCATGAATAGACACTGGAAAAGGTAAGTTGTTTTTAATTTGGTTGAGAACTTGCAAATCTTTAACCTTAAGCTCCAACTTTCCAGTACTTAAATTTGTATTTATGGAATCTTTGGGCCTTTCATTAATAATTCCGCTAACCATTATTACTGTTTCATTTCTTAGAGTTTCTGCCTGTTTAAAAAGATCTGCACCATCATCAGGGTTAATTGTTATTTGTAAAAATCCACTATGGTCCCTTAAATCAATAAAAATTACACCACCATGATCTCTTCTTCTATCTACCCATCCGCATAAATTAACTAATTTACCAATATCTGTATTATTGAGTTCTTTGCAAATTTTGTTTCTCATCTAGGTATGATTTATTTATCAATAACTTATAATAATTCTTAAAGGGTAAATTTAGTTAATAATTTTTTTTATAAAACGCTCTTTTTGTTATTACCCCTTTGAATTTTTTGCCTCTTATTAATATTTGAACTTCATTATTTATTGAGGCATGCGAAGTTTTGATGTATGCAAAAGCTATAGCTTGTTTTTTAGTTGGAGACCAACTGCCGCTTGTGATAGTCCCAATATTTTCTTCACCTTTAAGAACTGCGCAACCTTTTCTTCCTATTGCTTTACCTTCTATATATAGACCAACTAACTTTTTTTGAATACCTAATCTTGATTGCTCTTCAAGAAATCTTCTGCCAAAGAATTCGTGATTATTTTCTAGATGTACTAGCCAGCCTAAACCCGCTTCATATGGAGAAGTTTCTTCATTTAGGTCTTGACCATAAAGATGCATGCCTGCTTCGAGTCTAAGTGTATCTCTAGCTCCTAAACCACAAGGTGCAACATTTTTGGAAATTGAGAAATCCCATAAATTAATTGCTGCTTTTTTAGATAAAAGTATTTCTAGACCATTTTCCCCTGTATATCCCGTCTTCGCAACGAAGATTTTTTCTTTAGCCGAAATATGTTCAAAAATTTTATATTCGCATCCAAAGTTAGGGATATGTGAGATCGAAGATTCAATCCATTCATCAAATAAATCAAATGAGTTTTTTCCCTGTAGTGCTAAAAGTACTTTGTCTTTTTTAAAGTTTGTTATCGAAATTTCAGACATATTTAAATTTTTTTTTATCCACTGAAAATCTTCTTCATATCTACTTGCATTAACTATTAACAATAATTCTGATATGTCATTTTCCTGTATACCAAGGTCATAAATTATTAAGTCATCTATTATTCCTCCTTTATCATTGAGCATTACTGTATAAAGTCCTTGACCTTCAGAAAAGGAGTATAAATTAGTAGGAAAAAGTTTTTGAATATAATCCTTTGGATTGATTCCCTTGATAGAAATCACACCCATGTGAGAAATATCAAATAATCCTGCTGAAAATCTAACTGATTCATGCTCTTTAATTAATCCTGAAAATGATATGGGCATTTCCCAACCTGCAAAATCCACTAATTTTGCATTGGATTCAACATATTTTGAATAAAGAGGACTTTTTAGCAAATCCATGAAATATTTATTTTGTACTTAGTATTTTTACACTGTAGTTTAGAAATTTTTTATTGCATTTTTTCTAATGATAAAATTAAGCTTCTAAGTACTTTGGCTGCAACTATGCTACTTACTCCGCTTTTATCAATCTCTGGAGATAATTCCACAATATCTGAAGCCACAATTCTTAGGTCTTTTAAAGTTTTCAGTATTTCTTCAAAATCATTCCAAAAAAATCCTCCCGGTTCTGGAGTGCCCGTCCCTGCTAGTAAACTGGGATCAAACCAATCTAAATCTATTGTTAAATAGATTGGAGACTGAGAGTATGGTATGAGAGCTTGTTTTAACTCATGTGCATTTCCTCCTGGACAAAATTTAACTAATTGGTTGTTGTTACGCATAATTTCAAATTCTTCTTTAGTCCCACTTCTAATTCCTACTTGCAAAATTTTTTTTTCAGGTAGCACTTCTAAGCATCTTTTCATAGTACAAGCATGACTATGTTCATTACCTATATATGATTCTCTTAAATCTGCATGAGCATCAAGTTGAACCAATATCAAATCTGGATATTTTTTTACTAATGCTTCAATAGCACCTCTTGTAATAGAGTGTTCGCCTCCAAGCATAATAGGACTAAGGCGTTTACTAATTAAATAATTTGTTGCTGATTTAACCGATTCAATAACGGACTTTGAGTCATTTTTATCAATTAGTATTGATCCAAAATCAACATACATAATATCCTCTAAGTCTTTTTTTATTTTTGGACAATATGTTTCTAAACAAGAACTGACTTGTCTTATTGCTTCTGGACCAAATCTTGCGCCTGGTTTAAAAGAACATGTCCCGTCATAATTAACTCCAAATATACCAATTGAGCAATTCTCTGGACTCCTTTTTGCTCCCATATAAATTGCATTTTCGTTATCAAATAAATTTTTTGTCATCTTATGAATCTAGTTCTTTTACAATTTTATTTGGCATCATTTTGAATGCTGCATTTTGAAAATTTAAATTCCAAATTTCACATCCTTTTTCTATTTTTAGGATTTCATCATAATTTTGCTTTGATAAATTTAGATTTTCTGAAGAAGCAAATGTCCAACTCCAAATCCCGCTTGGATATATAGGCACAAAGGAATACATAGTTTCAGAAACTTTAAATATATTCTTTAGGGTTTTCAAAATATTTATGTGAATATTTTTGAAGGATTCAGGAGATTCGCTTTGAGTTGCTAGTATTCCACTTGGTCTAAGTATTCTTTTACATTCTTTATAAAAAGAATCTGAAAATAATAAATTTGAAAATTCTGAGGGATCTGAACTATCTATAAATATAACGTCGTAAAAATTATTTCTTGTTTTTTTGACCCATTTAACACCATCATCAACATGTATTTCTAATCTTTTGTCATTCCATGCTTCGCCTCCAACTTCTTTTAGAAATTTTTTAGATATTTTGATTACCTCCTCATCAATTTCTACTAGATTAATTTTTGATATTTGAGAATATTTAACGCATTCTCTTAAAGTACCACCGTCACCACCTCCAATAATTAGTACATTAGATTTTTCGTTAATGCTACTTAATGCAGGATGCACAAGACACTCATGATAATATTTCTCGTCTTTTAATGATGTCATCCAGCAACCATCTAACATTAAAGCTTTACCATAATATTCATTTTCAATAACAACAATTTCTTGATATTTTGAGGTTTTTTTAACTAGAATTTTCCCATTTAGGCCGAATCTTGAGCCTTTATGATATTCATCTATCCATGTTGTAATATTTGTCATTTGCTTTTAGAAATTTTTCCCGCCAGTTTTTGCTTGGCTATTTGCCAAAGCCGTTGAAAGTCTTTGGGAGTTTGTTTTTTAATATTATCTCCTGCATGCTCTTCGACGATTGAAAATCTATCTAAAAATTTTATATTAGTTTTTTGAAGAGCTGATTCAGGATTTATTTTTAAAAAGTTTGAGAGATTAAGAAGGGTAAAGTAAATATCCCCAAATTCATTTCTTATCTCTGAATCATTTTTACTTTTTATTGCTTCCTTTAATTCATTAATCTCTTCTTCTAACTTTTCAAAAATCTCATCAGTACTTTCCCACTTGAAACCATGTTCTTTAACAACATTTGTGATTTTATCTGTTCCAACCGTTGGCGGTAAATTTTTAATTTTCAAATTTAAATTTCTACTAATTGAAGATTTCATATGAGGTGCTTCTTTTTCCAAGTTTTTTATATTTACCCAAATCTGTTGTGATTTTTTTAATGATACTTTTTCTTTTTTGTTAAAAATATATGGATGTCTATTAATAATTTTCTTGTTTAGATTTTTTATAATATCATTTAGTGCAAATTCTTTTTCTTCGTAACCGATTTCAGCATGAAGCATTACTTGTAATAAAAGATCTCCTAACTCCTCACATATGTTATCTGCATTTTTTTCATATATCGCATCTATAAATTCATTACTTTCCTCATATAAAAATGGGATTAACGATACATGAGACTGTATTTTCTGCCATGGGCAGCCCCAAGTTTTATCTTTTAATGCTTTGATATTAGATATTAAGATTTTAAAACTATTTATAGTCTCTAAATCGGAATTGCTTTCCAATTCATATCTATTGTTTGGGGACATAGGATATATTTTATTAATTAAATTTTGCCTCAATCATGAAATATTTAAATACTTAGTATAAATTTTTCAACTTCATCTATTAGAATGATTTATCATAAGGGCGATTAGCTCAGCGGTAGAGCGCCTGCCTTACAAGCAGGATGTCCCTGGTTCGAACCCTGGATCGCCCATTTATTATTTTTCTAATGACTGAGATCGTCAATCTTTCAATCAGTCAAAGTGCTGCTTCAGAACTATCTAGGCAAGCTTCTTTTGGAGGTTCTCCAGGAGAAATGTCTATTGATTTGGTAGAGGATAAAAATTGTTCCGAAGGATGGATGCATATTAAATTAAGGCCAGGTAGATGTAATGGATCCCCTATTTCAAGAACTGAAGGAGTAACTTTATACGCGAATGTAAAAAAGTTTAATTTACTGAAAGATTTAAAATTAGATTATTACGGTGATTTGAGCGGAGGTGGATTTCTTATTTCAACACCAAAAAATGCAAAACGTTGTTCCTGTGGTTCTGGCTTTAAACTTTTGTAGAATGGATGTGTCTTTTTTTGCAAACTAATATTATTTTCATTAATTGGCTGCTCTCAAGATAAAATAAACAAAAAGTTTATTGAAATAAATTTTGCACATGACAGAGATGAATGATCAATTATCTTTAAAGAATTATTCACCTTTTGAAGTAGAGAAAAAGTGGCAAGAAAAATGGGAAAGTCTAAAGGCGTTTAGTCCTAACCCTGAGGATCATGGGGAGCCTTTTTGTGTTGTTATTCCGCCACCAAATGTAACTGGATCTTTGCATATGGGGCATGCATTTAATACGGCTTTAATAGATGTTGTAGTACGTTTTCAAAGACTTTTAGGTAAGAATGTTTTGTGTTTGCCGGGAACTGATCATGCTTCAATAGCTGTTCAAACTATTCTCGAAAAACAATTAAAAAGTGAAGGCAAAACAAGTGAAGATATTGGAAGAGATGAATTTCTTAAAAGAGCATGGAACTGGAAAGAACAAAGTGGTGGAAGAATAGTTTCTCAATTAAAAAGGATAGGATATTCAGTTGACTGGACTAGAGAAAGATTTACTCTTGATCAAAAATTAAATGAAGCAGTTATTGAGGCTTTTAATATTCTCTATAAAAAGAATTTAATTTATAGAGGCGAATATTTGGTTAATTGGTGCCCTGAATCTCAATCTGCTGTAAGTGATCTTGAAGTTGAAATGCAAGAAGTCAATGGTCATTTATGGCATTTTAAATACCCTTTAATTTCTGAAAGTGGTGAACCTTTAGATAGGTACTTAGAAGTTGCAACAACAAGACCAGAAACTCTTTTGGGTGATACTGCTGTGGCAGTTAATCCAGATGATGATAGATATAAAGATTACATTGGTGTCAAAGTAAAAGTCCCTTTCGTTGATAGAGAAATACCTATTATCGCTGATTCACATGTTGATAAAGATTTTGGTACGGGTTGTGTGAAAGTTACTCCAGCGCATGATCCAAATGATTTTGCAATAGGAAAAAGGCATAATTTAAAACAGATTAATGTAATGAACAAAGATGGAACTTTAAATATTAATGCAGGTATTTTTCAAAATTTAGATAGATATGAGGCTAGAAAGAAAATTATCAAAGAATTGGATAACTTAGGCCTTTTGACAAAGATAGAGGATTATAAACATACGGTTCCTTTTTCTGATAGAGGTAAGGTGCCAATTGAACCTTTATTGTCAACACAATGGTTTTTGAAAATGGATGAAATATCACATGGATGTCTTAATGAAATTGATTCAAAAAAACCCTCGTTTATTCCTTCACGCTGGGAGAAAGTTTATAAGGATTGGTTAGAGAATATTAATGATTGGTGTATCAGTCGGCAACTGTGGTGGGGGCACCAAATTCCAGCATGGTATGTTTTAGATGAATCTCAAGACTCAATAGAACAAAATACTCCATATGTTGTAGCGAGAAATGAAGAGGATGCCTTAATCGAAGCTAATAAAAAATTTGGATTAAATATTAAATTGGTTCGTGATAAAGATGTTTTGGATACATGGTTTTCAAGTGGTTTATGGCCATTCTCAACCCTTGGTTGGCCAAATACAAATGATCCCGATTTTAAAAAATGGTATCCAAATAGTGTTCTTGTTACTGGTTTCGATATTATTTTCTTTTGGGTGGCGAGAATGACAATGATGGGGAATACTTTTACGAATAATATTCCTTTTAAGGATGTTTATATTCATGGTCTAGTTCGAGATGAAAACAATAAAAAAATGAGTAAAAGTTCAGGAAATGGAATTGATCCAATACTATTAATTGATAAATATGGTTCTGATGCTCTACGATTTGCTTTAATTCGAGAAGTTGCAGGCGCTGGACAAGATATCCGGCTTGATTTTGATAGGAAAAAAGATACATCTTCAACTGTTGAAGCTTCAAGAAATTTTGCGAATAAATTATGGAATGCAACTAAATTTGTGTTAATTAATAAAACTTATAATAATAATTATTCGCTTAATGCGAGTGATGAAGCCTCTTTAGAGTTATGTGATAAGTGGATTTTATCGAAATTGAATAAGGTAAATATAAAAGTCGCTGCTTTGTTGAAAGAATATAAATTGGGAGAATCTGCGAAACTACTGTATGAATTTACGTGGAATGATTTTTGTGATTGGTATGTAGAATTTGCTAAACAAAGGTTTAATAATAAAGAGACTAAAAATAGACAAATATCTGAAAAAGTTTTAATAAAAGTGCTCAATGATATTTTGGTAATGATTCATCCTTTTATGCCGCACATTACTGAGGAACTTTGGCATGTTCTGCAACTAAAACCAGATAATGCATTATTATCTCTTCAAAAATGGCCAATTCAAGAAAATAAATTTATTGATAATAAGCTTGATAATTCCTTTAAGCAACTCTTTGAAATTATTAGGCTTATTAGAAATTTGAGAGCTGAATTAGGTCTTAAGCCATCAGAAAAAGTTCCTGTATATTTAATTTCAGACAATGATGAATTGATTGATTTTTTAAAAACTTTAGTTGATGATATTCAAACCTTAACTAAATCTTCTGAAGTATTTATTTTTAAAACTAATGCTGTTGATAAAAAAGAGTTTGCTAAATCTTTTTCTGGGATAATTAGCGATTTAGAGGTTTACTTACCTTTTCAGGATTTTGTAAATATAGATTCATTAAAGGAGAGGTTAACCAAGGATTTAAAAAAGGTGACTATTGAATTAGAAAATTTAAATAAGAGATTATCTAATAAAAATTTCGTTGATAAGGCTCCAAAAGATATTGTTGATGAATGCAGATTCAAATTAAATGAGGGTTCGGTACAAAAGGAAAGAATTGCTAAAAAACTCCAACTTTTGAATTGAGAATGAATATATTTCTTGAAAATATTTATAATCTGTCTTTTTTTTTTAATACTGGAATTGGGATCTTTTCGTTTGTTTGTATTTATATTTTAATTATTTTATTAATACTTCCAGCTTCTTGGTTATCTTTATTATCAGGTTTTTTATATGGCTCATATTTAGGATCTATTATCGTTTTCATTTCCGCTTTCATAGGAGCATCAGTTGCTTTTTTTGTGTCAAAAAGTTTTTTTGCAAAAAAGCTAAAAAATCTTTTTAGCCGTTATCCAAAATTGATTGTCATGGAAAAAGTAGTAGAAAAAGGCGGACTGAAATTAATTTTTTTAGCGAGATTATCGCCGATATTTCCCTTCAGTATTCTTAATTATTTTTATGGTTTGAATAATGTTAAATTTAGAGATTTCTCTCTTGGTCTTATTGGAATAATTCCAGGAACTTTTCTGTATTGCTCAATAGGTAGTTTGGCAAAAAGTATTCAGGAGTTAAAAAATGTACAATCACCAAATAATTTATATATTACTATCGTTGGAATTATTTCAACTTTTTTAGTTGTATATTTTTTAGCTAAATACTCCAGGGAATATTTTGAAAAATCCTAAGAATTTACTCTTTAATATTCCAATCTCTAATAGATGCAATTAAGATAAACCACAACAGTCTAATTTTACCTAGTAAAGTTTTGTTGGCTTCTAATTCGATATATTTTGCCTGTCCACAAGGTGTTTTAATGAAGTTGAAAACTGTTTTCTTCGTCATAAGTCTCTCAAAAAGTTCTGATAATAATTCTTACATTCTATAGTTGAGATTTTTGTTTTTTTTACTTAAAAACCACATTTTTCATTGACTACTTTGTTGAATATTATTTTTTAAAATTTAAACTTTTTCTCCAGCTTTAAATCCTCTAAAGCATTTGAATCTAGGGAACCTAAGACTAAAAGCCACCGCATCCTTGGATTTAGTTCTAGCATCAGCTCTGATTTCTACAAGTTGACCAATAAGTTGATTCCGTTTTGACCAATATTCTTCACGTTGGATATCACTAAATCCGCTTCCACAACTAAGACTGTATTCATGCCCATCATCTTCACCTTCTACTATTAAAGCTCCTAGTCTACCTTTATTGCGACCTGTGCCTTCCTCAACAGATACAACCTTTAAAGTGACTTCAATGAAAGGTTTTGCTTTTAACCAACTGTGTGTTCTTTTACATTCATATATAGCATCAGGATCTTTAATCATTACTCCTTCATATCCACCCTCTACAGCAGATTTATTCAGCTCCACAAATCTTTTCTGTCCCTCATTGGTGTCGAGGTCTACATTTTCCCATTCAAGTGTTTTTATATGTCTAAGAAGTATAGAACGTTTTGCTACCCATTCTTTTACTAATAAACTTCTTGCTGTTTGACTAGTGTTCCATCTCCCTTTTTGGAAGTCTTCAAGGGGACATAAGTCAAATAGATGTAGAACTGCGTCTTTTGTTTGTTTGCCATCTTTTCTATGAACCTGTTTCATTAAATCCTGAAAGTTAGCGCTCATTACTTCACCATCTAGGACTAAGTCATAAGGTGCAGGATCTTTTTTTAAGACGTTTTCAATTTCTGAGATAATATGACCAAAATTATGGAATTGTTTCCCATTACGAGAAAACATTTCTACTTTATTTTGTCTAATAATAGTTAAAACGCGCACACCATCTAATTTGATTTCAATTTGCTTTTTTCCTATCATTTTTTTTTCATGATTTGCACTGTCATGAGCTAAAGGACAAGAAAAAATAGGAATCGCATATTTGGGGAATTTCTTGGCTATCTTGTTGATTGTTTTTTCAGATACACCACATCTAAGATCTTTAATTAAAACTCTTCTATAAAACCCATTCCACTCTTCTTTCGTGGCAGATTCCATAGCCGCAATAATTGCATCGCGCGCAGCGTGACCAGTAAGTTCTCTTTGAATAAGCTTATTTGCTAATTTTTTAAAATCTTTCCATAAAAAATTTTGACTTTTTTCGTTATCTTTTTCAGGGACAATTTTTACACCAAAAGTTACCAACGGATCAAGTGCCATACGGATGCCCTCAAAAAAATTATCTAGACCCAGATCCATTGCTTCTGAGATGATTTTTTCTTTATCTAATCTACTTGGGTGTAATTCTAGTTGATGTATTATCTCTTCTTTAAACAATTCTTTTTGCCTCACAAGAAATTATTAATTCACTTTTGCTATTCTGTCTATTTTCCAATCATTGTCAGTTTTTGCGAAAGTAAAATCTAATGGGAGCTCATCTTGTTTATCTTCTGATTTTAAATTCAAAGTTATTATGATTTGATCTTCTTGGACTCTAGGTCTTCCTGATTTTAAATTTCTGTATTTATTGAGGTTTAAACTAGCTAAAAATTTAAGAAAGTCTTGGCGCTTCACATGAGTTTTATAAGTTTTTGTAGTTAAACCATACGCTGCATCAATTCTGCCAGCAGCTATTTGATCAAAAAACTTTCTTACTAATGGATTAATTCCTCGGGCACTTATAACTAATTTGACTGCATTAAAAGTCCAAAAAGAAACTAGTACAGCTCCGCCAACTAATAATGCTTTAATTCCGATATCTTTAACTAGTGTTGCATCCATGTTGATTTGGTTTTTTTATTACTTTAAGAAAAGAAATCGTTTTTGATGACTTTTTTTGTCAAAATAATACTAAATTTAATCCATAATGCCTGTAATTCCTCTCTTACCTTTATTTCATAAATTTAATAGCCAATATTTTGAAAATTCTCTAGCGGTTAATAATCAACCTTTAGTAAAAGTTAGATGGAGTGATAATAGATTAAAAACTACTGCTGGTTTCTATAAAAGAAAACGAATTAATGGTCTTGTAGATTCTGAAATTATCTTATCAAAACCTATTTTGAGTAAATTATCTACTATTGAAATAAACAGTACTTTATGTCATGAAATGATTCATGCATGGGTAGATAGGATATTAAAAAAAAATGAGATACATGGTCCAAATTTCTTAGAAAAGATGAATGAAATTAATGAAAAAGAGAAGAATTTTCAAATTACTGTGAGGCACTCATTTCCTATTGAAAAGAGAGAATTAAAATATATAGGAACTTGTCAAAATTGTGGTGAGAAATTTTTCTACAGGAAAACGATAAAGAATATTGCCTGTAAAAAATGTTGTGTAAATTTCTATAATGGATCATGGAATAAAAACTGTTTAATTTTGTTTGATTAAAAATATAAGATGTGTTTTTGTTTCTATATTTGGAAATATTTATTTTTTTAATGTAATTTATATTTTAAAAAGCAAAATAATTTATGGATTCAAGGAGAATTAGAAATCTTAGAAATAGTTTTGATAAAAATATTGTTGATAAACAGGTTGATAAAATTTTCGAAACTGGAAGACAATTTGTTGATGGAGTATCTGGTGCTAGACCAGGAAAAAGAAGGAACTCAGATTTTCAAGGAATAACAAGCAAGAGTGTGAAAAAAGTAGGAAGATGGGTATCTGAAAAAGTGGATTTATTTTTTGATGAAGACAATGATGATTGGAATGATGAGAATTTTTACGATGATAATAGCGATGTTAAGACATTTTCTAGAGAATCAAATTCTTATGAATCTGCCAAACATCACTCAAAAAGACCTTTAGAAGCAATATCTTTAAGGCAACCAAAAAATATACATATAACTGAGCAAAAAAAATTACCTTATGTGAAAGATAGTAAGGACGAAGATTGGCCAGATGAAATGGATTTCAAAGTTGAAAGATGGCAAAGAGCTTCAGAAAAAGAGAATAATACTTTGAGAGTGCAATCAAACCAACAAGATCAATCAAAATCAAGAAATCTTCCCAGATCAAGAAGAAGAAGAGTATAGTTCCTTAAATTCTTTAATTCCTGAATAGCCTAATAAACTTTCTAAATGTGGATTGAATACTTCTCTAATAATTGTTAGGGGCTTTTTGTCTCGAAAAAATCTATAATTTCTTGACCAGAATGGACCTTTAAAACAAAATTGATCCTCTAACCAATTTGAATTAACAAGTGAAATTCGGTCAACTTCTCTAAACAATTCTGATCTGTCTTGTGTCAAATTCTTCCAAATTGGTTCTTCTTTTGCTTTTAAATTTTCATTAACTTGTTCTGCATTCCACCAACTTTCAGCCCATGCTAGGTTTGTATTATTGTTTTTAATCCATACTTGTCTTCTAATTAATGGTCCATTCAATTGATTTAATTCTTTAGGACCTTGTTCAATGAATAGAGGATCAACTCGCATTGAAATTAACTTAATTTTTGTCTCTTGATTAGTTAAAAGCTGTAAATGTCTAGTTGGACTTCCATCCCCAAGCAACATTAATTTCCATGGACCAGATATTTTTGGTAGTGAATTTTTCACTAAAAAAGTAGAGGCTTTTTCTTCCCATAAAATTTTTGGTGAATTAAAAAGTTTATTATTCAGTGCTTAGACGGAATTCTTTTAAGATGATAACTTTTTTTCGACAAAAATATTTGCCTTTTCTTTTTTTATTTCTCTTATTTTTAGCCAAACAAGTAATGCAGTTAAATCAGCTTTGCTGACTCCAGGAATTTTTGAAGCATCACCAAAATTTTTTGGCTTTATTTTATTCAAATTTTCTCTAGCTTCTAAAGATAATGTTTCTATCTTTTCATAATTTATTTCTTGAGGCAGAGATTTACAGCTTTGACGATTCATTTGTTCAATGTTGTTTTTTTGCCTTTTAAGGTAACCCTCGTATTTAATATCTATTTCAACACCTTCTTGTATTGAAGAAGCTATATTTTTTCCAGTCAAATTATATTTTATTAAATCTGAATAATGAAAGTTTGGTCTTTTTAAGAGTTCTTTCAAAGTTGTTGAGCCTTTGATTTTTGATCCCGTGGCTATTTCTAGTTTTTTTGATATTTCATCCGTGTTTTTTAAACGAGTGTTTTTTAATCTTAATTTCTCTTCTTCAAGGAGTGACATTTTTTCTTGATATACCGACCATCTTTTCTCATCAATTAGCCCTATTTTATAACCTAATGGGGTTAATCGCCTATCTGCATTATCTCCTCTAAGGGTCAACCTGTATTCACTTCTACTAGTAAGAACTCTATATGGTTCTTTAAGATCTTTGGTAATTAAATCATTGATCATTGTTCCTATATAGCTGCTTTCTCTAGTGAAGATTATTGGATCTTTTTTGTTTAGTTTTCTTGTCGCATTGACTCCGGCTACTAATCCTTGTGCTGCTGCTTCTTCATAACCAGTTGTTCCATTAATTTGTCCAGCGCTAAATAAATATTCAATTTCTTTCGTTTCGAGTGATGTTTGGAGTTGTGTTGCAGGTATATAGTCATACTCGACAGCATAAGCTGGTCGCAACATTTTACATTCATTTAATCCAGGTAAGGTTCTTAGAAGTTCTAATTGAATATTTTCAGGTAAACCTGTAGAGAATCCTTGAACATATATTTCAGGGGTATTTATTCCTTCTGGTTCTAAGAAAATTTGATGTGATTCTTTATCAGCAAATTTAACGATTTTATCTTCAATAGATGGACAATATCTTGGCCCTTTACTCTCAATAAAACCGCCGTAAATCGGAGTTAAATGTAAATTGTCTCGAATAAGTTGATGAGTTTTGGTAGTTGTTCTTGTGATATGACAACTAACTTGGGGCATATTATTTTTGATATTTGGATCAAACGAAAAATATTTATCTGCTGCAGTACTTGGTTGAATATCTAATTCATCAAAAATGATACTTTTTTTATCAACCCTTGCTGGAGTACCTGTTTTTAAACGTTCTGTTTTGATACCAATTTCGTGTAAATTTTGAGTAAGACCTTTTGCTGCTTGTTCGCCCGATCTACCAGCTGACATTGATTTATTTCCTATCCATATTCTTCCTTCTAAGAACGTACCAGCTGTGATGATAACTGATCTTGCTGAATAATAACTACCAAAGAAAGTCCTTACACCCTTTATTCTTTTTTTTACCATTTTTTTTGAATTCAATCCAATTTTTTCAGTTTTTCCGATATCTAGTTCAGTAATCATTGCTTCTTTTAATGATAAATTATCTGTATTTTGTAGTATTTCAATCATCTTTTTTGAGTATTCTCTTTTATCTGTCTGAGCTCTTAATGCCCATACAGCTGGGCCTCTACTTGCATTTAATATCCTTTTTTGTATAGCTGTCACATCAGCTAATTTACCAATAATTCCACCCAATGCATCAATTTCATGTACCAACTGACTTTTTGCCGGGCCGCCAACAGCAGGGTTGCAAGGTTGCCAGGCAATCCTATCTAAATTGATTGTAAATAAGGCTGTAGAAAATCCTAATTTTGCTGTTGTTATAGCGGCTTCGCATCCTGCATGTCCTCCACCAATAACGATGACATCAAAAGATTCATTTGCTGAGTGATGATCTTGCATTTTAGGATCGATTTAATTAGCTAAATTCCTAAATCTTGTAAATTGAGGTTCAAATAATAATTTAACAGTTCCTACGGGTCCATTTCTATGTTTAGTGACAATGATTTCTGTAATTCCTCTATCTTCAGTCTCTGGATTATAGTATTCGTCTCTGTAAATCATTAATACTAAATCTGCGTCTTGTTCAATAGATCCTGATTCTCTTAAATCGCTTAACATTGGTCTTTTATTTGTTCTAGACTCAACCCCTCTACTAAGCTGAGATAAAGCTACTACTGGTACTTTTAATTCTCTGGCCATGCTTTTAAGGCCTCTTGTTATTCGAGAAAGTTCTTGCACTCTATTATCAGGGGTTGATCCTTCCATCAACTGGAGGTAATCAATCACAATTAATCCAAGTTCTTTTTTTTGTTCAGCTATTAATCTTCTGCACAGAGATCTCATCTCTAAAACACTTAAGTTAGGCTTGTCATCTATAAATATTGGTAATTGACCTAATGAATTGATACCTTCTCCGAGTAATGGCCATTCATCTTGCTGTAATCTTCCTGTTCTTAGCCTGCCACTCTCGATTCCAACTTCCATAGAGAGCAATCTATATGTCAATTGTTCTTTACTCATTTCAAGGCTAAATACACACACAGGTAAATCTTGCGATTGTGCAACATTTTTTGCAAGATTAAGAACTATTGAAGTTTTCCCCATTGAAGGTCTTCCAGCAACAATTATTAAATCACTTCTTTGAAAACCTTGAGTCATCGCATCAAGATCGTAGAAATTTACAGGAATTCCAGCTACTGAAGTACCTAATGATCTTGACTCTATTTCATTGAAAGTACTTGTAAGTATTTCAGCTGCTTGAGTCAGACCTTTTGAAGGTTGTTCTTGACTGATTTCAAATATTTTTTGCTCTGCTTTATCTAGAACTTCATTAGTATCTTGAGTTTGATCAAAACCTAGTTGAACCACTTCATTTCCAGATCTGATAAGTTGCCTTCTCAGGAATTTGTCGTTAATTAGATTAGCAACTTGTTCTATGGAAGCTGTAGAGGAAACATTTTCAACTAGTTCTACAAGTTTGCTGTTTCCTCCAATTTTTTCTAGTGATCCATTATCTGCTAACCAAGCACTCATAGATGTTAAATCAGTTGGTTTACCCTGGGTATGCAACATTAATGCTGTTTTATAAATCTCTTGATGGGCATTTATATAAAAAGCTTCAGGTTTAATTAAGTCTGCAATTCTTCCGATCGCGTCTGGATCAAGAAGTATGCCACCAAGAACAGCTTCCTCTGCTTGAACGTTTTGAGGAGGAACTAATCCAGCATTTTCACTATTAAAATCCTTTTTAAAAATTTTATTTTGCCCATTATTTGGAAAAGGTACGGAAACCATATCTTTAATTGCTTAGATATATACTCTGGCTACTTTTCAAAATAATGCAACAAATTGATTAACTTGTTACTTCAATATTTACTTCTGCATTTACTTCTGGATGTAATTTTATTTTTGCAGTAAAGGAACCTAAATTATGAATATCAGGAACAGTAATGTTTCTTCTATCAATTTCTTTTTTAGTTGCCGCTTCTATTGCTTCGGCAATATCCCCATTAGTAACCGTTCCAAAAAGGACACCATCTTCTCCAACCTGTTTTTTGATTGTGAACCTACCTATTGTAGATAATGCAGTTTGGAAATCTAAAGCTTCTTGCTTTAATTTATCAGCAGCGATTTTTTCTTTTTCTTTCTTCCTTTCAATTTGTTTAAGGACTGCTGGTGTTACATTCATCGCCTTGCCATAAGGTAATAGAAAATTTCTTGCGTATCCAGGTGCTACTTCAACTAGATCTCCCTGTTTACCTAGTGATGCGATTGATTCAGTTAATGCGACTTGTACTCTTTTAGCCATGAAAATATTGAACAATATAGTTAATAATAAGACCTAGAGGGTAACTTTACTTTTTTTGCAAGACCAAATTTCGCAAGAATCTTAATATGTTCCCATGTTATATCTATCTGACCTCTAAATAATCCTTGTTTTGCCGAATTGGGAAATGCATGATGATTATTATGCCATCCTTCTCCAAAAGTTAATGCAGCAACCCACGCATTGTTTTTAGATGAATCACCACTTTCAAATGGTGCTTTACCCCAACAATGCGTCGCAGAGTTGACTAGCCAAGTTACGTGATAAACAACCACAAGTCTCAAGGGAATTCCCCAAAGGACTAAAGCCCATCCTCCAACTCCTAATTTTTGACCTATTGCGTACAAAGAAAGTCCAATAGGAATTTGTAAGAATAAAAAATATTTATTTAAAAATCTATAGTATGGATCCTTGATTAAATCTGCACTTAGTTTTGGAACAGCTTTTAGTGCTTCTACGTCTTTAAACA
>QCDM01000009.1 GCA_003280895.1 Prochlorococcus sp. AG-355-I20
ATTAGAAAATGAAATAGATAATAATCGTCTTGAATTAATTGATAGTGGAGAACCTATTGGGATGAATGAAGAAGCTACCGCAGTTAGAAAAAAGAAAAATGCAAGTATAAACGTTGCAATGGATTTAGTAAGAAATAATCAAGCTGAAGCTGTCTACTCAGCGGGTAATTCAGGCGCCATGATGGCTTCTGCCATATTTAGGATTGGCAGATTGAAAGGGATTGAGAGACCAGCTATAGGAGCATTGTTTCCAACAAGGGATCAAACTCGCCCGGTATTGGTTTTAGATGTCGGTGCAAATACTGATTGTAAGCCATCTTATCTGCATCAATTTGCTCTTCTAGGTAATATTTATGCAAAAGATGTCCTACAAGTTCAAAAACCAAAAATTGGCCTTTTAAATATTGGAGAAGAAGAATGTAAAGGTAATGATTTATCCCTAAAAACATTTGAATTATTATCTTCTGAAAAAAGTTTTGATTTTGGAGGTAATTGTGAAGGGCGAGATGTATTATCAGGTAGTTTCGACGTTGTAGTCTGTGATGGATTTACTGGAAATATATTATTGAAATTTCTTGAATCTGTGGGAGGAGTTTTATTAGATATTTTGAGATCTGAGCTGCCACGTGGAAGGCGGGGGAAAGTTGGTTCAGCTTTTTTAAAAAGTAATCTACTCAGAATTAAGAAAAGGTTAGATCATGCTGAACATGGAGGAGCTTTATTACTAGGGGTTAATGGTATTTGCGTTATTGGTCATGGAAGTAGTAAATCTTTATCAGTAGTTAGTGCTCTTCGCTTGGCTCACTCTGCAGTCAATCATGGTGTTATGGACAATTTAAATCAACTGCAAAAGCTTCAAGTTTTAAATTCATAAAACATATTGAGTCAAATTTATGTTTGACTTATATAAGTAACTAAAAAATTCTTTTGGAAGGAATAAATTTTAATCAGATTGGAGTGTCATTCAAGGGAAGCGGAAGTTATGTACCTGATCAAATCCTAACAAATCAAAAAATTAGTCAAAAGGTTGATACAAATAATGAATGGATACAATCTAGAACTGGCATTTCTGAGAGAAGAATCTCTAGCGTAGAAGATAATGTTACTGAGATGGGTTATAAGGCTGCTCTAAACGCTATAGAAATGGCTAATTGGGATATTAAAACAATTGATTTGATTGTTTTAGCTACTTCTACTCCGCATGATTTATTTGGATCAGCCCCATCCATTCAAGCTAAATTAGGGGCAGCTAATGCTGTAGCTTTCGATTTAACTGCAGCTTGTAGTGGTTTTTTATTTGCCCTAATAACAGCCTCACAATTTTTAAAAGGGGGTAGTTTTAAAAGGGCTATTGTTATTGGAGCAGATCAATTATCAAGTTTTGTTGATTGGAAAGATAGAAGAAGTTGTATTCTCTTTGGAGATGGTGCCGGTGCATTAGCAATTGAAGCCACAAATGAATTTGATAATTTTATAGGTTTTGATATGAGAACTGATGGGGAAAGAGGTTCTTTTCTTAATCTTCCATCAAAAAAGAATAAGGATTCAATAGTTGATGAAATTGACTTTTTAAGTGGAGGTTTTTCTTCAATTCAAATGAATGGTCAGGAAGTTTATAAATTTGCAGTTAAAGAAGTTCCCCTAATTCTTGAAAAGTTGTTTAAAAAAATGAAATATAATTCTGATCAAGTTGATTGGCTCTTGCTGCATCAAGCTAATCAAAGAATATTGGATTCTGTAGGAGAAAGGTTAAAAATTCCCAGAGAAAAGATTCTTAGTAATTTAGAAAAATATGGCAATACGTCAGCAGCAACAATTCCACTAATGATGGATGAGGCTGTAAGAGATAATAGAATTAAACAAAATGATATTATTGCTACAAGTGGTTTCGGTGCTGGGTTAAGTTGGGGAGCAGCCCTAATTAAATGGGGTTAAAAATACAATAGGATCATTATGACAGTTGCATGGGTATTCCCTGGACAGGGTTCACAAAAGATTGGCATGGCAAAACAAATTGAAAATTTGCCGAACACAAAAGAGAGGTTTACTTATGCTTCTGAAATATTTGAGAGAAATTTATTTGAAATTTGCCAGTTAAATTCTGATCCAACAAATCCTCTTAGTGATTTGAATAATACAAGAAATACACAAATCTGTCTTTTTTTGGTTGAATCAATTTTATTAGATGCCTTAAAAGAAAATGGTTTTAAACCAACTTATGTTGCTGGGCACAGTCTGGGAGAAATAACTGCATTATATTGTGCTGATGTTTTTTCATTCGAAGATTGTGTTTCTCTTATAAAAGAAAGGTCTCAATTAATGGTCAATGCTGGGAAAGGATCTATGGCAGCAGTAATTGGTTTTGATAGAAATCAACTTGATTTATTAGTGCAAAAAATTGATGATATCGTCATTGCTAATGATAATAGCTCTTCCCAAGTTGTCTTATCAGGATCTTCTGAAGCCTTAGATAATTTATCCAAAGAAATTGCTTGTAAAAGATTCTTGAAATTAAATGTTTCAGGAGCATTTCATTCGCCTTTTATGAATGAACCCTCATCAAAATTTTGTGAGTATTTAAAAAAGATTAAATTTAACTATCCCTCTTTCCCTGTAATAAGTAATTATGAACCTTCACTGTGTAGCGATCCAAACGAGCTTAAAATTAGATTAGAAAAGCAAATGTGTAATGGAGTGAGGTGGCGAGAAACTATGGATTTAATGGCAAAAGATAGTGATCTTCATATTGTCGAAATTGGCCCTTCTAATGTACTAAGCGGTTTAGGAAAAAGACATCTTAAAGATGTAAAAATTTCTCAAGTTTCATCTTCTGATCAAATTTCTTATTAATTTTTATGAAAAATCATACTATTCAAAAATTAATCTATGAATTAGTTAGCAAGCTTTTTGTATTTCCTATTTATAAATTTGTATTTAAAGGTCATTTAATAGGTAGAGACAATATTCCGCAAAAAGATTCCTTTATTATGGTTTCTAATCATGGTTCTTTACTTGACCCTCCTTTGTTAGGTCATGCCCTTGGACGTAATATATCTTTTATGGCCAAGGCAGAGCTTTTTAGAATCCCTTTCCTCGGCTTTATTATCAAGGCTTGTGGAGCGTATCCTGTAAAAAGAGGAATTGCTGATAAAAACACAATTAAAACAGCATGTAAGAAATTATCAGATGATAATTGTATTGGAATTTTTATTGATGGCACTCGTCAAAGAAATGGTCGAGTGAATAAGCCCAAACAAGGTGCAGCATTATTAGCTTTTAAAAATCAAAAATTATTATTGCCCGTTGCAATAGTTAATTCACATAGACTAATAAGATTTAGATCCTTTATTCCTTTGTTTTCAAAAATAGTTATTAAAGTGGGGAAACCTATTCAACCTCCACAAAGTTCATCGAGACATGATCTAAATTCTTTAACAATGCACCTTCAAGATAAAATTAATAATTTGATTGGATGAATATTTAGTTAATTGGAGAAATAGGGTAAAGAGGCAAAACTTTTCTCCAGGAATCCATATTTGAATTTAATAAATTTTTATTTGATAAATCTAATAGTTCTTTCAAATCTTTTTTATCATCATAAGTAGCTTCAAAAGAAAGTTCTTTACTATCAAGCTTTTTGACAACTTTTGGTAAAATCGTTTCTCGAATGATTAGATCCGAGGAGTTTTTTTCGTTACCACAAATTTCATATTTACCTGCAATAAAACCCTTACGCTTTAAATTTTTAAAAATATAGAATGATTTTTTGTTTTTTAAGATATTATTTTTTGATGCAATTCTTTTTGCCATTATTTCAAATGAACTAAAACTTTCTAGAGGGCAATTTATTTGTTGTGAGATAGTTCTTGCTAAAACTACAATTAGTCGTGAAGCATTAAAATTTGCTGGCCCTATGCTGACAGATAACTTATTTATTTTTTGTAAATTTTCTTTGGAAATGAATTTGTTAAGATCGTTTATTAAGTTGTTGCAAAGGTCATTATCAAATTTTTTGATAAATAATTCATCAGATTCTAGGTCATTGTTTTTTCTATACCCAAAGCCAAAAGAATTATCTGTGCTATGAATCACTAATGTAGAGTAATTTTCTCTTTGATTGAGTTTATTTGTCATCTATTACCTTTAAACAGGTAATTCCATACCTGGATTAAACTTAGACCATTTACCAAATTCATTTTCAAAACTTTCACAAGATTGAACATCCCAATCAGTTTTATAATCACCATTATTGTCTTTAACTATATTGACATGAATGAATGGTTTTTTTGCTTTAAAATCAGGGAGATCACAAATATGATCAACACCATGATTATCCTCAACATCATGATATGTGATACATCTATCAACCCATTTACAGTTGATGCAAATGCACATAATTAATAAATAATATGAAAAATAGCTTTCACACAGATCATACACTAATAATTGATGAATTAGAAACAAGTATAAAATTTCATAATTTGGATTTAATCTTAGGTTTTTTACCTAAAGGATCATATTTGGTTGGTGGTTACATAAGAGATATTATTTTGGGAAGAAAAACTGAAAAGTTAGATGTTGATATTGTGGTACCTTTAAATGCAATTGAAATTGGTAAAAAGATTGCAGATAATATTGGATCAAAATTTATAATTTTAGATAAAAAAAGAGAAGTAGTAAGAATTATTCTTAATAATATTTATATTGATATTGCTAATCAAGTTTCATCTTCCATAGAAGGAGATTTATGTTCTAGAGACTTTTCGATCAATTCAATTGCTTTTTTATTTGATAAGAAAAGTTTGTTTGATCCATTGAATGGTCTTAAAGATCTTGAGATTTCTTTGCTTAGAACACATTCTGAAAACAATTTATTAAATGACCCTTTACGAATTTTAAGATGTTTTCGATTTGTTTCAGAATTGAATTTTAAAATTGATTTAAGATTAGTTGATTTTATAAAAAAAAATAAAAGGAACTTATATCTTGCCGCAAAAGAGAGAATTACTTATGAAATACAGAAAATAGTAAATGGAGCAAATGCTCTTGATGCAGTATTGTTGATAAAAAAATTAAATATATTTGATACTAAAAATTTAATTGAAGATTCTTTTTTTTTGGATTTAGAGAAAATTAATTATGGAGAACTTGATCAGGAAGAAAAAGATAAATATTTACCATCATTTTTTATTGCTCAAATCTTAGATGTTGTAACTTTAGAAAAACTGAAATTTAGTAAAGCTGATATTGCAAAAACTAAGTTATTTCGAAAATGGCACGTTTTCTTGAAAAACAAAAATATCTCTCAGTTAGATGAATTTGACAGATTTAAACTACATCAAGAATTAGAAATGTTTCTGCCATCTTTTATTTTTTATTTACCTCAAAACTTACAATTAGATTGGCTTCACAGATGGCGTGACAACGATGATAAATTATTTCATCCCTCAAACTTAGTTAATGGTGATGTAATTAAAAAAAATTTGGAAATCAAGGATGGACCTATCTTGGGAGAGCTTTTAGAGTATCTTTCTAAAGAACTTGCATATAAGAGATTGAATAATTTTGATGAAGCTATTTATAAAGCAAAGCGATGGATTGAACAAAATGCGCCAAAATGTGATTAAATACACATAGCTTAGTTTTGTTTAGAAGTTCAGACTTCAAAATCATTTTTAAAAATTTATGAGTATTCGCATTTACATTGGCAATTTACCACAAGGATTTAATCCAAAAGAATTTGATACACTTTTAAAGTCAGTTTCTGACTCGATTAGATTTAAAGCAGTTTTAGATAAGGAAACTAAGGAATGCAGGGGGTTTGGTTTTGCGACTTCTAATAATGAAGATAATGCTAATTTATTAATTCAAAAATTAAATGGTTTTGAATTTAATGGTTCTAAATTAAGAGTAGAGCTATCAGAAAAGAAAGATTCTGCTTCAAATAAAAGAAATAGTGGAAAATTAAATAAGAATAAGAAGAGGAAAGACTTTAAGAAAATTGTTCACAGTGATGCTCCTAATTTAGAAGCTCCTGATCCAAGATGGGCAGGAGAACTATCTAAATTAAAAGATTTGTTGGCTAATCAGAAGACTCCTGCTTAGTCATTTAATTCGAGAAATTAAAAAAGATATAGGAATTTCAAAAGCTTTTACTGAATTTTTTACAAAAGCTCTATTATTAAAGACATCATAATCTAGCCTTTCTATAGAATCTAATATTCCTCTGTAAAGACGTAAGGATGTCCAAACAGGCCATCTCGCGTCAGATGATAACCATTTGATACCATCTTCAGATTTCTGGAACCAATCGCGAGCCCTGGTTAATTGAAATTTCATTAGTGCTTTCCATTGTTTGTTTATTTCACCTTTTAAAAGTTTTTCTTCAGAATAATTGAATTTTTCAATATCTTCTTGAGGAAGATAAATTCTGCCTCTTTGCCTATCTTCGCCGACATCTCTTAATATATTTGTTAATTGATTAGCTATACCTAAAGCTATAGCGGCTTCTGAGGGGTCAGGTTTAGCACTCCATGGAGCGGATGTGTAAGCACTATCAATCCCCATGACATTCTGAGTCATCAAACCAACTGTCCCTGCTACTCTATAACAATAGAGTTTTAATTCATCAAAATCTTTGTATCTAAATTTATTAAGATCCATTCTCTGGCCATCTATCATGTCTAGATAAGGTTTAATACTTTGTGGATATTTTTCGATGGTGTCTAGTAGAACGGCATCTAATTCCGATTTAATCTTGCCTTTAAAAACATTCTTTGTATTTTCTTCCCATGCATTTAAATTTTCTGCAAGTTCATCTTGCGATTTAGTTGAAGCTTCTAAGCTATCCATTATTTCATCTGTTCTTCTACACCAAACATAAATAGCCCAAATAGCTTTTCTTTTCTCTACAGGTAGCAGAAGTGTTCCCAAGTAAAAAGTTTTAGCCCATTTTTGGGTTTCTTTTCGGCATATCTCGTATGCTTGGTCTAGTTGAGAAATTGAATTTTTCAAAAAGTTTTAGATGAATTTTTAAATTACTGGAATGTAAATCTCATGAAGAAACATTTTGAGGAGTTTTGGAATACTCCTTATTGATTGATTCCGCGCATAATTTACCACTTAAAACAGCTCCTTCCATAGATGCTAAATATTTTTGCATAGTATAATCACCTGCTAAAAAGAAGTTTTTTATAGGAGATTTTTGACTAGGTCTGAACTCTTGACATCCAGGAACTGCTTTATAAACAGATCTTGGAGTTTTGACTACTTTATATTTTCGTAAGTTTGTTTTATCGTCTCCCATGAAATGCGTTGGGAATAATTTTTTGAGTTCCTCCATAGTTGCATCAACAATATCCTGATCACTCTTATTTATCCAATCTTTTGCTGGTGCAAAAACCAATTCAAGCATTGATCTATTTGGATCTTCATATTCTTTGCAGGTGATACTCATATCTGCATAAACACTGAGGAGAGGTGATCTGCTGAATAATAAATGATCAATATCTGTTAATTTCTTGTCAAACCATAAATGGATATTAATGACTGGCACACCATTTAAACCATCTAATTTAGAAAATGCATCTAACCCTTTCCATTGTTTTGGGATCATTAATTTAAAGAGATCTACGGGCATTGCACTTACATAAGCATCAGCCGTTAGCTCTTTCTTTTCGTTTTCATCTAAAGAGGCGACAGTAAAACTTTTAACGGTGCTGTCGTCATTAAGATTGATTTCCCTTAATGGACTATTCATGTGAACTTCGCCACCACGAGCAGTAATGTAATCAACCATTGGCTGGCATAGTCTTTCTGGAGGAGCTCCGTCAAGGAATGCCATTTTAGAACCATTTTTTTCTTGTAAAAATCTGTTTAATGCTGTTAATAAAACTGTAGATGATATTTCATCCGGTCCAATGAAATTAAGAGCTTTACTCATGGCTATAAATACTTCATCATTAACTCTTTCCGGTATATTGTGCTCTTTTAGCCAATCTGTCCATGATTTTGTATCACATTTATCTAAGTACTTTTGGCCCCTTAGCATTGCAGGCACTAAACCTAATCCAAATAGAATCTTTTCATTCCAAGAAAGCATATCATTATTACTTAGTATTGCTGATACACCATTAACTGGAGCAGGTATATCGGGAAAGTCGAATCTACTGTAAGTTCCAGGCTCTGATGGCTGATTAAAGATCATTGAATGACTTTTCCATTGAAGTCTGTCTTCAATATCTAATTCTTTAAAAAGTTGCAACATATTTGGGTAGGCTCCAAAAAATATATGTAACCCAGTTTCATACCAATCTCCATCTTCGTCTTTCCATGCGGCAACTTTCCCACCTAAAACGTCTCTGGCTTCAAGTACAATCGGAATGTGTCCATTATCGACTAAATATTTAGCGCAGGTTAAACCTGCTAAACCAGCACCAGCAATTACAACACGCATTATTAAATCAAGAAATAAATTAACACTTACTAATAAGCTACATTAAAGTTAGAACATAATAGTTTTTTTCGTTGATTATTTCGTAAAATTATGGAAAAAATGCTTTTAAAATCGACTACTAGGCATGTAAGAATTTTTACTGCCGAAGTGATAGACGAGGAATTAAAGTTTCATCCCAATAAACTAACTCTTGATTTAGATCCTGATAACGAATTTATTTGGAACGAAGATTCTCTAAACAAAATAAATGAAAAATTCAATGAATTAATAAAAGAGAGAGCAGGAAAGGATTTAGATGATTATGAACTTCGAAAAATAGGATCAGAAATTGAAGTTTTGATTAAGTTTTTGCTTCAAAATGGTCAGCTTAGCTATAACCCTGATTGTAGAGTAATGAATTATTCAATGGGTTTACCAAAGACAAATGAAGTGCTGTGAATAGATCATCCTCAAATAGAAGGCCAAGAAGAGGCTCAAATAGAAGTTATTATCCACCAAATCCAAAGGACACAGATCCGTATGGTCAAAGAAGTAATAGATTACCTGCTTCTTCTGAACAAAAGATAAACCTTAGCACAGGAACCATTGCAGTACTTGCTGGTGTATTAATTTTAGGAGTTGGTATCGGAAGCGCTATTACCAGTACAACTGATGGCGGGCAGGGAAATATAGCAAGTCAACAACAATTAGATATGGCTGTTCCAGATCCTGAATTTTGTAGACAATGGGGAGCTAGTGCTTTTGTGATTGATGTTGAAATGTATACGACTCTGAACCCATCTACGAGTTTTGTAACGCAACCAGCTCTTCAGCCAGGGTGTGTTATTAGAAGAGAGAATTGGACAGTGCTGCAAAAAGAGGGCGCAATTAGTAATGAAGATGTAAGAGAATGTAAGCAAAGGATGAATACTTTTGCTTATATTGGTTCTATAAGAGATAAGCCAATAGTTAAGTGCGTTTATCAGACTGATGTAAATGAAAATAAATTTATAATAAAAGGTGAAGGACAAGCTGAAGACGGCGGTGTAGGCATTAACAGAGAAGCAATTCAGTTTTGATCGAAATTATATATGCCTTAAAGGGCTTTCTAAACTAGCAAATTGTGGGAGAATGTTTTTCTTAAATACTTCTGATGCTCTTGATGTATATCTTGATGGATTAGTAATTAATTTAAGTTCTCTTTTTACCTCTAAATCAGCAACGAAAGCTTTGTGGATTGTTCCAGCCGATAATTCTCTTTCAATAGAAACAACAGGCAAAAACGAAGCTCCTAAACCTGATTGAACTGCATTCTTGATTGCTTCAAGAGAGTTAAGTTCCATCTCAATTTTTAATCTTTGAATATCAAGCCCAGAATCTTGGAGAAGTTTGTCAACAACTTTTCTTGTTGTAGATTGTGAGTCTAATGTTACAAAATTTAATTTGTATAAGTCTTCTTTTAGAAGCTCTTTTTTGGTCGAAAGTGGATGTTTAGATGGTAAAACTAATGCCAATTCATCAGTGGCATATGGAATTACTTGTAGCAAATTTTCCAAATCTCCAGGTAATTGTCCGCCAATAATAGCTAAGTCTATTTGTCCATTGGCCACGCTCCAACCAGTTCTTCTCGTACTATGAACTTGAAGTTGAACGGATACATCAGGGTATTTTTGTCTGAATAGTCCTATCATTCTCGGCATTAAATAAGTACCCGTTGTTTGGCTCGCTCCAATGACAAGAGTTCCACCTTTTAAGCTATTTAAATCTTCAATAGCTTTGCAAGCTTCTTCGCATTGATTCAAAATTCGTTCACAATATTCAAGTAATAATCTCCCTGCTTCAGTCAATAGAGCCTTTCTTCCACCTCTATCGAAAATCGTGATTTCAAGTTGTTTTTCTAAATTTTGTATTTGTAAACTTACGGCAGGTTGTGTTACATATAAGAGATCTGCAGCTTTTTTAAAACTTCCTTGAGCTGCTATAGCTTTTAATATTCTTAATTGGTCGAGTGTAAATGGTAATTCTGGCATCTATTATGCCTACAATTTCTTATAATTCTAATGCTTAGGAGCATTCTTGTTAAGAACAAAAATTATTTGAACAATTTAAATATATGGATATTCATAAAACTTCGCTAATCATCTTAATTTTGATTTTGATTTTTGCGGTCATTCATAGTGGGGGAGCTGCTTTAAGAATCAAAGCAGAATCTATTATGGGTCCAAGATTATGGCGGTTATGTTTTGTTTTTTTAAGTTTGCCATCTGCAATTATCTTGATTAGTTATTTTTTAGCTCATAGATATGACGGAATCAGATTATGGAATTTACAGGGCAATAATTTTGTTTTTATGGTCGTTTGGTTCTTAACTGCAATAAGTTTTTTATTTTTATATCCCGCTACTTACAATTTGCTAGAAATTCCTTCCGTTTTAAAACCTAAAGTACGAATCTATGGAACTGGGATAATGCGAATCACAAGACATCCACAAGCATTTGGTCAGATAATTTGGTGTTTTGCTCATACTTTATGGATTGGTACATCATTCACATTAGTAACTTCTATTGGCTTAGTTTTGCATCACCTTTTTGCAATCTGGCATGGAGACAAGAGATTAGCAAATAGATTTGGAGAAGAATTTGAAAATTTTAAAAAAAATACTTCCATAATCCCTTTCTTGGCGATACTTGAGGGGAGGCAAGAATTTAAGATTAAAGAATTTTTTAGGTTATCTCAAGTTGGAATATTAATTGCAATAGGCGTACTTTGGTGGTCTCATCAATATATAAATATTGCTGTTAAAACATTTAATTCATCATTTTTGTCTGAATTTTTCAATTGACAGTTTAAAATCAGAATAAAAGTTCTTTAAAAATGCCACACGCTTCAGAAATTGCCTGGTTAATTCCTGTTTTCCCACTTATTGGAGCAGTTCTTTCTGGCTTAGGACTAATAAGCATTAACAAGAAAATTAATAATTCAAGAGAAATCGTTTCTGTAGGTCTGATTTCTTTCGTTGGGATTTCTGCGGTAATTAGTTATAAAGCTCTAATAGAACAAGTTAATGGATATCAATCAGTAGAAAAATTATTTGTATGGGCCAATGCAGGGGATTTCACAATTCCAATGGGATTTGTCCTTGATCCTTTGGGGAGTGTAATGCTTGCGTTAGTAACTACAATAACTTTGCTAGTAATGATTTACTCTCATGGTTACATGGCGCATGACAAGGGTTATGTCAGATTTTTTACATATTTAGCATTATTTAGTAGTTCAATGATGGGATTAATAGTTAGTCCGAATTTATTAGAAATTTATGTTTTTTGGGAATTAGTTGGGATGTGTTCTTATTTATTAGTTGGTTTTTGGTATGACAGGGATGGCGCTGCACACGCTGCACAAAAAGCATTTGTTGTTAATAGAGTTGGAGATTTTGGTTTATTACTTGGAATTCTTGGCCTATTTTGGGCAACAAATAGTTTTGATTTTAATGAAATAGCTACTGGAATTTCTCAATCGATATCTGACCATTCGATACCCATTTGGGCTGCTTTATTACTTTGTTTTTTAGTGTTTCTAGGGCCAATGGCGAAATCCGCTCAGTTTCCTCTCCATGTCTGGTTACCTGACGCAATGGAGGGTCCTACACCAATTTCTGCACTTATCCATGCTGCAACAATGGTTGCAGCAGGAATATTTCTTGTAGCAAGACTTCAACCTTTGTATTCAATATTCCCCTCTATTCAGTTCATCATTGCTTTAGTTGGCACCATTACTTGTTTTTTAGGGGCCTCTATAGCTTTGACCCAAATGGATTTAAAAAAAGGTTTAGCATATAGCACAGTTTCTCAGCTTGGGTATATGATGCTCGCAATGGGTTGTGGAGCACCAGTTGCAGGAATTTTTCATTTAGTAACTCATGCTTGCTTTAAAGCAATGCTATTTTTGGGATCTGGTTCAGTAATACATGCTATGGAAGAAGTAGTTGGCCATCAGCCTGTTTTGGCTCAAGATATGAGATTGATGGGCGGTTTAAGAAAAAAAATGCCATATACATCAACAACATTTTTAATAGGTTGTGTAGCAATTAGTGGAATTCCCCCATTGGCAGGATTTTGGAGTAAAGACGAGATACTCGGAAATGCTTTTATATCATTTCCAGCTTTTTGGTTTGTAGGACTTCTAACAGCAGGTATGACTGCTTTTTATATGTTTAGGCTTTATTTCTTGACATTTGAAGGAGATTTCAGAGGTGAGAATAAAGAATTGCAAAAACAGCTTCTAATAGCCTCCAAAACAAACCTAGATGATGAAAACGAAGAAGAGCATGAAGAACATGGCTCCATTCATGAGTCAGCCTGGTCAATGACGTTTCCCTTGGTATTTCTAGCTGTACCGTCTGTAATAATTGGTTTTATGGGACTTCCATGGGATAGCAAAATTGCAAATTTACTAGATCCTGAAGAAGCAGAGACTGCTGCAAAAGCCTTCGAATTTAAAGAATTTTTACCTTTAGCAATTGCATCAGTACTTATTGCATTAGCTGGAATCATTATTGCTTATCAGGCATATTTTGTGAAAAAAATTAATTTATCAGTTTTATTTGCTGAAAAGTTTCCCAGCATCAACCGATTTTTATCTAAAAAATGGTATTTAGATGATATTAATGAAAAACTTTTTGTTAATGGTAGTAGAAAACTTGCTAAAGAAGTTTTAGAGGTTGATTCTAAGGTTGTTGATGGCGTTGTAAATCTAACTGGACTTGTAACTTTAGGGAGTGGAGAAGGTTTAAAATATTTTGAGACTGGTAGGGCTCAATTTTACGCCCTTATTGTTTTTGGAGGTGTAATTCTACTAGTTGCTATTTTTGGTTTTCAATCTCCTCAAATATCTTAATTACAATTGTGTGTCTTCACTGTCCATTGGGGTGAAAAAATACAGAAAATTTCTAGACTTTATTTAAGATAAATTTCTTCTTAAATTGAGTACTTATTTTTATACACATTTTGCGACACAAATGTTGGGAACTTTGGGAGCTGGATTATCTAATTTTCCCTGGTTATCTGCTTCAATTTTATTTCCAATTGCTAGTGCATTTGTGATACCTTTTTTCCCGGATAAGGGGGATGGCAAAGAGGTGAGATGGTTTGCTTTGTCTATTGCCTTAATAACTTTTTTAATAACTGTAGGTTCATATATAAATGGCTTTGATATAAGTAATGAAAATGTTCAACTGAAAGAAAATATTAGTTGGCTCCCTGATTTAGGTCTTACTTGGTCTGTTGGCGCTGATGGCATGTCTATGCCGTTAATATTATTAACGAGTTTTATAACTGCTTTAGCAGTTCTTGCTGCCTGGCCAGTCAAGTTCAAACCAAAGTTATTTTTCTTTTTGATATTGGTTATGGATGGCGGGCAAATTGCTGTATTTGCCGTACAAGATATGCTTTTATTCTTTCTAACTTGGGAACTTGAATTAATTCCCGTTTATTTATTACTCGCTATATGGGGCGGCAAAAATCGACAATATGCAGCAACAAAATTCATTATTTATACAGCTGGCAGTTCTATCTTCATTCTTCTGGCAGCGTTAGCAATGGGTTTCTATGGTACAGAAATTCCCAACTTTGAGTTTTCTCACTTGGCGGCTCAAGACTTTAGTCAAAAATTCCAAATTTTATGTTACATAGGTCTTTTAATTGCATTTGGTGTAAAACTACCAATAGTGCCTCTTCATACTTGGCTCCCAGATGCTCATGGAGAGGCTACAGCGCCTGTTCATATGCTTCTAGCAGGAATTTTATTAAAGATGGGAGGATATGCTCTTTTAAGATTTAATGCACAATTATTACCCATTGCTCATGCTCAATTTGCCCCGTTATTAATAGTTCTTGGGGTAGTTAATATAATTTATGCTGCATTAACTTCTTTTGCTCAAAGAAACCTTAAAAGAAAAATTGCATATAGTTCGATAAGTCATATGGGTTTTGTTCTTATTGGTATAGGGAGTTTTAGTAGCCTTGGAACAAGCGGAGCTATGCTGCAAATGGTAAGCCATGGATTAATAGGTGCAAGTTTATTTTTTCTTGTTGGTGCAACCTATGACAGAACAAAGACTCTTAAACTTGATGAAATGAGTGGTGTAGGACAAAAAATGAGAATTATGTTTGCTCTATGGACTGCTTGCTCCCTTGCTTCTTTGGCTTTGCCTGGTATGAGCGGATTTGTTTCCGAATTGATGGTATTTACTGGATTTGTTACTGATGAGGTGTATACACTTCCTTTTAGGGTAGTGATGGCCTCTTTAGCTGCTATAGGTGTAATACTTACTCCTATTTATCTACTATCAATGTTACGAGAAATTTTCTTTGGTCAAGAAAATCCTAAATTAATCGAAGAACGAAAACTCATAGATGCAGAGCCTAGAGAAGTTTATATTATTGCCTGTTTACTTTTACCGATTATTGGAATAGGTTTATATCCAAGGTTAATTACTGAAAGTTACATTGCATCTATCAATAATTTGGTCGATCGAGATTTAACTGCAGTTAAAAGTGCTGTCAAAACAAATATTTTTTCAGGAACTAAAACAAATGATATCCTAAAAGCTCCAACAATATAATTTTTTAAATTAATGCAATTTTGTTTGGCATTAAATAAATTAAAAGATATCTTGTGATTAGATTTTATCTATTTCAAAATTTCTTATTTCAATCCTATTGATAGGCAACAACTAGGCCCTAGATTGTTGATTAAGTTTCTTCAAGACGCCGCAGGTAAAGGTGAGCTTGATCCATGGGATATTGATGTAATAAGTGTAATTGATAGTTTTTTAGAGGAATACTCAAATACTTTTAATCAATCTTCAAATAGTCAAATCTCATATCAGAAGGATTTAGCTGAGACCAGCGAAGCATTTTTTGCGGCTTCAGTACTAGTTAATCTTAAGGCTCAGGTTTTGGAATCTGATGTTTTCAAAGAAAATTCTTCCGATTTTGAAGATGAATTTGATTTGGATAATCAAGATTGGATTGATGAAGAATTTGATATTCCAAAATATCCTGAAAAATATTTAAGGAGAAGATCAATTGCACAACCAATTCTTAAACGTTCAACAACATTGGGAGAACTTGTAAGTCAGTTAGAATCCATAGCAGAAGTTATAGAAACCCAAGATCTTCTCCTCATGAAGAGGAAAAGAAATAAAAAATATTCTGATAAGGCTTTAATTTCTCAAGTAAAGTCATTAGCGCATCGCGAGAAACTTCCAGAAACCACTAAAGCGTTAGGGAAGTTTATTGAAGGATGGGAAAAAGCATTACAATGGACAGATTTTGAATATTTAGTCAAAAAATGGCAAACAGTAGTAAGAAAAGATTTAGATAAAGACCGTTTAGGAGTTTTTTGGGCTTTGTTATTTTTATCATCTGAAAACAAAATTGAAATTAAACAAATTAATTCTTTGTATGGCCCAATTCAAATTAAAAGAATAATACCTGATGGTGGCTTAGCTCAATTGCCTATAGAAAATCTTGAGGTAAGTAATGCCTCTTCCTCGGCTGCTTAGAGGCTTCATAGTCATAAAGTATAATTTAAAAAATGGTTTTGAATTTATGAAGGCAATGATACTTGCGGCAGGTAAAGGTACACGTGTTCAGCCTATTACGCATGTTATTCCAAAACCGATGATTCCGATTTTGCAAAAACCTGTTATGGAATTTCTCTTGGAACTTTTAAGAGAACATAATTTTAAGGAAATTATGGTAAATGTTTCTCATCTAGCTGAAGAAATTGAAAATTATTTTAGGGATGGGCAAAGATTTGGAGTAGAAATCGCTTATAGTTTTGAGGGAAGAATTGAAGATGGAGAATTAATAGGTGATGCTTTGGGATCCGCAGGAGGATTAAAAAAAATTCAAGATTTTCAAAATTTCTTTGATGAAACTTTTGTTGTTTTATGCGGTGATGCCTTGGTTGATTTAGATTTAACTCAAGCTGTTAAAAAACATAAGCAGAAAGGAGCTATTGCGAGCTTAATAACAAAGAAGGTAACTAAAGATCAAGTATCAAGTTACGGTGTTGTGGTTTCTGATGAAAATGGGAGAATAAAAGCTTTTCAGGAAAAGCCAACAGTTGATCAAGCTTTAAGTGACTCTATAAATACAGGAATTTATCTTTTTGAACCCGAAATTTTTAATTACATACCTTCAGCAGAGAAATTTGATATTGGAGCTGATCTTTTCCCTAAACTTGTTGAAATGGATTTACCATTTTTTGCATTACCAATGGATTTTGAATGGGTAGATATTGGAAAAGTTCCTGATTATTGGAGTGCTATTAGAAATGTATTACAAGGTAAGGTAAGACAAGTGCAAATACCAGGTAAGGAAATAAAACCTGGAGTTTTTACCGGTTTAAATGTAGCTGCTAACTGGGAAAAAGTTAATATTACCGGGCCGGTATATATAGGAGGTATGACTAGGATCGAGGATGGAGCTACTATTATTGGCCCTTCCATGATTGGACCAAGTTGTTGCATTTGCGAGGGCGCAACTATAGATAACTCAATTATCTTTGATTATTCTAAAATTGGTAAAGGTGTAAGACTTATGGATAAGTTAGTGTTTGGTAAATATTGTGTTGGGAAAAATGGAGATCATTTTGATTTGCAAGATGCATCTTTAGATTGGTTAATAGCAGATTCAAGAAGATCTGATTTGACTGAGCCATCGCCTCAGCAGAAAGCTATGGCAGAATTATTAGGTACTGATTTGATTAATATTCCAGACTAAGATTAGCTTTTTCAATAATCTCAGGAATTAAATGCTCTGCTTTTATGGCCATTAGATGAACTCCATTTGCGATATTCATAAAATCATGAGCTTGTTCAGCTGCAATTTTAATACCTTCTTTTAATGGCTCTTTCGCATCTTTAAGACGATTTAAAATATTTTCAGGGATGTTTGCACCTGGAACGTATTTGTTTATAAAGAGAGCGTTTTTGTAAGACTTTAATAGGAATACACCTGCAATCACAGGAATTTCAAGAGGCTTGCTAATTTTTTCACAAAACTCTATCAAATTTTCTTTTTCCATAACCATTTGAGTTTGTATAAATCCAGCTCCAGCTTCTTTTTTCTTTCTCATTCTATTTTCTAGACTTCTTTTATTTCTGCAATTAGGATCAGCTGCAGCACCTGCAAAAATAAATGTTTTTTTATCGGAAAGTTCTCCTAGAGTAGGATCAATTCCTTTATTGAAAGCTTGAATTTGTTGAAGCAATCTAACAGACTCAAACTCATGAACGGCCTTGGCATCTTGTTGATCCCCAGCTTTTGTTGAATCACCCGTAATGCATAAGATGTTTCTAATTCCTAGAGCATTTGCCCCCAGAATGTCTGATTGTAAAGCAATTTTATTACGATCTCTGCAAGAAATTTGCATTACTGGTTCTATCCCATTTTCCAGTAATAGTTTGGACATTGCCAAGCTGCACATTCTCATTACAGCTCTACTTCCATCTGTAATGTTAACAGCATGTACCTTATCTTTCAAAAGTTGTGCTATCTTAAGAGATCTTATGGGGCTTCCACCTCTTGGCGGCATTAACTCTGCCGTTATTACCTTAGATCTTTTTTCTAAAGTCTGCTGAAGTTTTGATTTCAATTGCTTTTGTTTACTAGTTGGTTAACAAGTGTACTGAGATTGCTAAACTTAATTAATATAAAAAAGGAACTGTTTAAATGCAAATGGTTGAAGAAGAAGTAAACAACATTGATATGATGGGTCTCTCAGCAAGAGAGATGGAAATCATTGATCTCGTAGCTGATGGGCTTACAAATCAAGAAATTGCGGTAAAACTAACTATTAGTAAAAGAACTGTTGATAACCATGTAAGTAATATGTTTACAAAAACTGGTTCTAAAAACAGAGTAGCACTTTTGAATTGGGCAATGGATAACGGCAAGATTTGTAGAGATGGATTTAATTGTTGTACACTTCCAGACTCTGATCAAGATTAGTATTACCCTTTACTTTTTTTATCATTAGCCAAATCAATTAGACAATAATTTGTAGATCCTAATTCGAAGAATTCAGCATATGCAATACAAGCATCCTTGTCTGAATCAACAAATCTTAATATACCTTCTTTGTCGTATAGACCATACATCTGAAGAAAAAAATACTTTGCTTAAATATAAAGAAAATATAAAGGATGAGTGGCTCCTCTGCCTATTTTCTTTTTAAAGTTGTTTATTATTCTTCGTTCCACCCTGAAAAAGGATTGTTGGCAAGATTGAAATTGGAGTAATGGGTCAGCCCAGTAATTTCTTTTGAAATGAAAGATGGAAGAATTAAATCTTCCTTTTCATTAGAAAGTTCAATTTCTGCAATTTCAAGTGGATAATTATTTTCTTTAAAGCAATCTATAATCCAAGATTTTTTTTCAATTTCTAATAAGTATCTATCTTTTTTAATTGTGTTTGAAAGATTTGACATTATTGTTTCAGCATCGCTTCGTGGAATGGAGTATTCAAATTCAAAGTTGGTAAAACCCTTGATATGTTTTTTAAGTGTAATTTTAGAGTTTTTGCCTATAAGCCTTACCCTAATAATCCAACCATCTAAACTTTTGGAAAAATATCCTTGTTCAATATAAACTTTTTTATTTATGAATTCTTTCCAATTATCATTTTTTATAAGAAATCTTCTTTCTATCTCAAAGGCCATTTAATTTTTGAAATTATTTGGAGACAAATCGCCTTTCCAATCTAGTTTTTTTATTAAGGTGTTATAGTAACTTGTGCTTTTTTTAAACTTTATTATTTTGCAGGGTGATTTCCCTTTCTTGATCTCACAATAATAATTTTCCTTAATGGTCATACATTTTGAACCGTCAGTCCATAATTTAATTTCCCCCTTACTTTTTTTGACTGGCTTAATGATTACCTTACTTGTATTAGGTATGATGATTGGTCTACTAGCCAAACTCATTGGGCATATAGGGTTAATAATCATTCCATCTATACTTGGGTGTACTATTGGACCTCCTGCAGCCATTGAGTAGGCTGTTGAACCCGTAGTTGTAGCTACAATCAATCCATCACCTTTATATTCATTTACCTTCTCATTATCTATTTCAATTTGTATTTGGTTGGTCGGCGAAATATCTTCTTCAACGGATTTAAAATAAAAATCATTTAAGGCGTTATAGCTTTTTATTATTTTTTTCTCAGAACTTGTCCCCTCAATACAAACATTGCAATTTAATCTATTACGAAAGTCAATTAAATATTCTTCGTTTTCAAGGATTTTAATAAAAGATTTGTCAAATAGAAATTCTTTCTCTTGAGTAAGAAACCCCAAATTACCTCCAATATTAATACTCAATAAAGGAATATCATAATCAGCTAATGCATTTGCACATTTCAGGAAGGTTCCATCTCCACCAAGAACTATGCCAATATTCGGCTGTAATTTGAGATTACAAAAATATTTTTCAATTTCATCTTTATGAAAATCACTTTCAAATATTTTTGATTGTATATTTTTTGCTTTTAGGACTTCTTCACAAAATTTAGAAGCCTCTTGAGCTATAGAACTATCTGAACGATATACAATAAGCACCAATGAAAGTTTCATTTAGTGGTTTTACCATTTTAATAAATTAAAACTTTCCATATCTACAGTCACCCTATTTCTGTAAAGAGATAACAAGATAGCTAATCCAACTGCTGCTTCTGCGGCAGCTACAGTAATCACAAAAATTGTAAAAACTTGTCCTTGAATTAAATTATTATCAACATAGGAAGAAAACGCCATTAAGTTTATATTTACTGCATTTAGCATTAACTCAATGCTCATAAGAACTCTTACTGCATTTCTGCTATTTAATAATCCCCAAATACCAATGCAAAATAGTGCTGAAGAAACTATTAAAAAAGCTTGAAGAGGAATTGATTCTAAATTCATAATAAGAAATAAAAAAGGTTAATTTTTATTTGTAAGTAATGGTTCTGACGATTTTTCAATTAACTCTTGATCAACGGGTAGTCCTGTCGAAATATCTTTGCTCATTACATCTCTTCTAGCTAAAACAATAGCCCCAATCATTGCCATTAAAAGTAAGACTGAAGCTACTTCAAATGGGAGTAAATAATCACTAAAAAGATGTTCACCAATCCTAATAGTTGATTCATCTCCAATAGAGCTTTGAGGACTTGATAAGCTCCATACATTGGTCAAGTCAACTCTTATTAAGAGGCTTAGAAGGGTTAAACATATCGATGTTGATATAACTCTTCTCGATTTAATGTCATTAATAGGCTTTAAATCTTCTTTTTTATTGACTAGCATTATTGCAAAAATTATTAATACATTCACTGCACCCACATAAACTAAAACTTGAGCTGCAGCAACAAAACTTGCATTTAATAGAAGATATAATCCTGCAACACTCATGAAAACTCCACCAAGCAGAAATGCTGAATAAACAATACTTTCGAGCAACACAACACCAAGTGCTCCAATAATGACAACTAAAGATAAAACTATAAAACAAATAAATTGTGTTGTTATGGCAATGGACATAAATTAATGTGAATTAATTGTTTGAATTAGAAACTTTATCTTTATTTTCATTGGATTCAGGCCTCATCCAATCATAAACTTCTTCCGGTAATTTACCAACTCTTGAATCTGAAGCTGGGATTTCATGAGGGTCCATGACACCTTTAGGAAGATAGGCAAGTTCTCTTAGAGGTTTAACTGAAGGATCTGTTGTAACATTTGTGGGTAGTCTACCAAGTGCGACATTGTCGAAATTTAAATTGTGCCTGTCAAAAGTAGCTAATTCATATTCTTCGGTCATTGACAGACAATTAGTTGGGCAATATTCAACACAATTTCCGCAAAAAATACAAACTCCAAAATCTATTGAATAATTTCTAAGTTCCTTTTTTTTGGTTTCTTTATTCATTACCCAATCAACTACTGGGAGATTTATAGGACATACTCTCACACAAACTTCACAAGCAATACATTTATCAAATTCATAATGTATCCTTCCTCTATATCTTTCAGAAGGTATCAATTTTTCATATGGATATTGAACAGTAACTGGTCTTCTTCGAAGATGATCAAAAGTTACCGATATACCATTGTATAAGTATTTGCCAGCATTAAATGCTTCTTTGATATAGCTATTTATTTGTTGAAGGAAATTGTTCATTTCGAAGAATTTACTTAGTTATTTTATTTTAGTGGATTAATTTTAAATTTAAGTATTTTTACTTAAATTTAACCACCAAAGAATTGCGGAAAAGCAAGTTTTAATCCTGCTGTTATCAAAAGATTAGCAAGAGAAATTGGCAGAAGAAACTTCCATCCTAGATCTAAGAGTTGATCAATTCTTACTCTAGGAGTTGTCCAACGTAATAATATTGCAATAAAAACTAAAAGATATGCTTTCAGTACAGTCATTACAATTCCTATTGATGCAGTGAAAACCTGAATAAAGGGTGCATTAATAGGTAAATTAAGAAACTTAGCTATTAATTCAACTGGAATAGGAAAACCCCACCCTCCCAAATAAAGTATTGATACTAATAAAGCGGAAAGAATTAAATTAATGTAACTACCCAGGTAGAACAATGCGAATTTCATCCCTGCATATTCAGTTTGATATCCCGCAACTAATTCTTCTTCAGCTTCGGGTAAGTCAAACGGAAGTCTCTCACATTCTGCAAGAGCACAAATCCAAAAGACTATAAAACCAACTGGTTGTCTCCATATATTCCAACTTAGGATTCCAGCACCACTTTGTTGATTGACAATGTCAACAGTACTTAAAGAATTTGTCATTAGTACGATAGCCAGTACAGATAAAGCTAAAGGAATTTCATAACTTATTGATTGTGCCGCTGCTCTTAACCCTCCTAATAAAGAATACTTATTATTTGATGCGTATCCGCTCATAAGAAGGCCAATTGGCTGAATACTGCTTAAAGCAATCCATAGGAAAATTCCAATGCCAACATTACTTATTAAAAGGTTTTGTCCAAAAGGAACAATTAGCCAGGACAGAATCACTGGGACAAGAACTAATATAGGTCCAGCAGTGAAGAGAATCCCATCCGCTTTGGCAGGAATAATATCTTCTTTGACAAGTAACTTAAGACCATCTGCAATTGGTTGGAGGACGCCGAGCGCTCCAGCATATTCTGGACCTATTCTTTGTTGAGCAGCAGCAGATATTTTTCTTTCAAGCCAAACTGTTACTAAAACGCCAACAACTGCCGCTACCAAAACCAAAAGCATAGGAAGAGGGAGCCAAATTATATGAGCGATTTCGCTGGAAAGGCCAAAACCTTTTAAGAATTCATTAAAACTATATTCGAGATCTAATCCGTATTCCAAAATTTTTATGTTATTTACTTAATAGATTAACTCTTCATAAACAATATGTGTGTTTTTTATGAAAAGCTGCAAATATTATTCTCTACTTTCTAAGCTTATCCAATCTCTTGGTGCTGAACCAGTATAAATTTGCGATGGTCTGAAAATTCTATTTGCTCCAAGTTGCTCTCTCCAATGAGCTAACCAACCAGCCACTCTAGATATGGCAAAAATTGGAGTAAATAAATCACGAGGAATACCAAGTTTTCTATAAACAAGGCCAGAATAAAAATCCACGTTAGGGAATATACCCTTAGGTCCAAGTCTTGGTATTGCCTCTGCCTCAAGTGATTTAGCAACTTCATACATTTCATCTTCTCCAAATCTAATAAAAAGTTCTTCTGCAAGTTTTTGAAGAATTATTGCTCTTGGATCTTTGACTTTATATTCTCTGTGGCCAAAGCCCATTATCTTACTTTTATTTTTTATTGCATTATCTAAAAAAGACCCAGCATTTTCTGGGGTTTTAATCTCTTCTAACATCGCAATCACATCCTCGTTTGCTCCTCCATGCAATGGGCCAGCTAAGGTTCCTACTGCAGAGGCGATGACAGCATATGGATCTGTAAGAGTACTTGCAGTCACTCTAGCGCTAAATGTACTTGCGTTTAAACTATGTTCGGCATGTAGAATTAAGCACCTATCAAAAACTTTTGCGGCTATAGGATCTTGTTCTTTTTCAGTCAACATGTAAAGAAAATTTGATGAGTAAGTTAGATCATCTCTAGGTTGAATTGGGTCTTGTCCTTTTCTAATAAGTTGGAACGCTGCAATCATTGTGGGTATTTTTGCTATTAGTCTTATGACTGCGTTGTAGATGTAGTTAGGATCATCTATTGCTCTACGCGAATAGAAGAGACCCAAAGAAGCTGCACTAGATTGAAGAGCATCCATAGGATGACCAGTTGCAGGGAAACATTTCATCATATCTCTAACTCTAAAACTTAACCTTCGATGCATCTGAACTTCTTGCTCAAAATCTCTTAGTTGAATAGCTGTGGGCAATTCACCCCAAATCAATAGGTAAGCGGTTTCTAAAAAACTGCTTTTTTTGGATAGTTCCTCAATGGAATAGCCTCTGTACAATAATTTACCTTTGTTGCCGTCAATATCACATATGGATGAATTAGTTACTGGAACACCCTCTAATCCTGGTTTTAAAATTAGTTTGTTACTATCCAATTGCTTAATTCAATATCAAATACTTATAGATTAAAGATAGTCAAATAATTTTTAATTAACCACAAGATATTAACTTCGCAAAAATTAAAATGATTGTTTTTGAAGCTTGTTTGAATAAATTTAATTTAAAGAATGTTTAATATTGTTTCTCTATAAATAATTGGATTTTTTTCAGGAATAGATTGACTTATGATTTCTAGCGATTCTTCATTTGATATTTTTAAAATATTTTTAATGAGAAAATTAAGGTCCTGCAAATTAGAAAAATATTCAATTTTATTAGTATTACTATCTTTGATATCAACTTTTGAATAAAGAAAAGCAGATTTATCTTTATTACTTTTTAGGTTAAAAAATTTTTTTGATATTTTCTCAAATTCTTTACCATCAATTAAATTATTACTTATGGTTTGTAAACCTCTTGATTCTATCGAATAGATATTTTCAAAAGATAATTGTTTTATAACATCGTCTTTTTCTTCAAGAATATCTTTGGAATATATCGAATAAATATCTTCATTTTGTTTCAAAGTATATTTGTTGAAATCTTTTAGCTTTCTCAAAGCACTTAAATCAAATTGATCTTCATTATTTTTTTCAAACGTAATATGCCAATCTTTATTTGAATTGAGAATTAAAATGTTTTGATTATTATTTTGATTAAACTCTTCAAAAAAACTGAGTTGAAAATCATTTATTAAGGGATTAAGATGTTTGTCAAAATTTTTCATATCACAAAAAATTAAATTTTCAGGATTATCTTCATTACTATTCTCTTTATTCATTAACTTCTCGTAAGTAAGAATATCAATATTTTTTTTATTATTTAGTAAATATGATTTTAAAATTAGTTGCTTATTTTTAAAGTCAAAAATTGTAGCAATTTTATCCCCATTATTCTCAGGAAATATTTCTTTATTAAAAAATTTACTTTCCAAAAATTTATTTGTGAATAATATATTTTTTTCTTTGTTCAGTCCAACAAGTTCTCCCTCATATTGAAATTTTTTTTTCTTAAGATTTTTACTAGAGATAATACTATTTTTGATTAATTTTTTATCTGATGAAGCAATAATATAATTATCGTCGGTTCGATATATATAGTTAAGAAAATTTATTTTGTTTTCTCTATTAATTGAAATTATCTCATCAATCTGATCTATTTGACTAGGCAAATTTAATAAATCATCTATTGTTTTTTCTGGCTTAATTTTAAAAACAATTAAAATATCATCTTCAAGCTTTTTATTATTTTCAAAAGTTGAGATTATAAGTTCATTATTATAGATATCTTCTAATTTATTGTTGCCTAGATCTATTCCTAAGTAATCTAATATAGAGTCTTTTATTAAAAAAAAGTTATCTTTATTTGTTGGATTTTTATCCTTTTCATTATTATTAACGATATTAAAACTATCTAAATTTGAAATAAATAATAATTTATTGTTCTCAGGTGCATATTTTAAGATATTTATTTGCTCAATATTTGTACTTTGTTCCTTCTTTTTATTAGTAGAAACTTTTTTAAAAACAAAAAAAAGTAATAAAGATAATAATAGGATTATTGCTAATACTCTAAGTTTCATTATCAATGTTTATTTTTATTTTTAACAATAAATTTCCTACTGCAACTTAATTTATTAAATTGTAAATAACACATAATTTATCCTATAAATTGGGAAGTTATCCAAAATCTATAAATGCTTCTAGTCTAAATGATTGGTTTAATTCTGAGAAAGAAGATCCCGTCTTGATTGATGTAAGGGAGCAGTCAGAGCTTGAACTGGCTCGTTTCTCAAAAGAATTTTTACATATACCAATTAGTAAAGTTACATATGAATATGTTGAAGAAATATTTGCTGGTTTATTAGATAGAGAAATTGTAGTTACCTGTCATGCAGGAATAAGAAGTTATAACTTTTCTCAATGGTGCTTGGATAATAATATTGTGAGCGAAATATGGAATTTGGAGGAGGGTATTGATGGATGGAGTAGATATATTGACCCATCAATACCAAGGTATTGATTAAATATCTAATGAAGATGCAACAGTATTAACATCTTTGTCGCCTCTTCCAGAGCAATTGATAACTATATGAGTATCTTTTTCAAGAGTAGGGCATAATTTATCTAACCAAGCAAAGGCATGAGAAGTTTCAAGTGCAGGAATAATTCCTTCTAGTTCACTAACAAGTTTTAAAGCGTCTAAAGCTTCTTGATCTGTGACTGATCCATATTCTGCTCTACCTATTTCTTTTAAATGGCTATGTTCAGGACCTACTCCAGGGTAATCTAAACCTGCACTTATTGAGTGAGCTTCTTGTACTTGACCATTATCATCTTGCAAGAGAAGACTCATTGATCCATGCAAAATTCCAACTGACCCTTTAGTGATAGTGGCAGCATGTTTGTCAGTATCAACTCCGCTTCCTGCGGCTTCAACTCCAATAAGACGCACAGAAGTTTCTTTTACAAAAGGATGGAAAAGCCCCATTGCATTTGATCCCCCACCTACACAAGCAAGCAAAATATCGGGAAAAGATCCAAATGATTCTAAACATTGTTTTTTAGTTTCTTCACCTATAACTGCATGAAAATCTCGCACAATCTTTGGGAAAGGGTGTGGGCCGGCAACAGATCCTAAAATGTAGTGTGTGGTTTCGACATTTGAAACCCAATCTCTAATGGCTTCACTAGTGGCATCCTTAAGTGTTGCAGTTCCAGAATTTACAACTTTAACTTCAGCTCCTAGAAGTTTCATTCTGAAAACGTTAAGGGATTGCCTTTTTATATCTTCAGCACCCATGTAGATAATACATTTCAAGCCAAATCTCGCACAAACAGTAGCAGTAGCAACTCCGTGCTGACCTGCTCCAGTTTCTGCAATTATTCTTTTTTTGCCCATTCTTATTGCAAGTAAAGCTTGTCCGAGGGCATTATTAATTTTGTGAGCCCCAGTATGATTTAAATCTTCTCTTTTAAGCCATATTCTAGGAGTTGCTTGTTTAGTTTTGTAATGTTCAGTAAGTCTTTTGGCTTCATAAAGTGGTGTTTCTCTTCCTACATAAGTCTTAAGGAGATGATTTAATTCTTCTACAAAAAGTTTATCTTTCCATGCATTAGATGCAGCTGTTTCAAGCTCAAAAAGAGCAGGCATTAGCGTTTCAGGAACATATTGACCGCCATATTTTCCAAATCTTCCCTCTTTGGAGGGTTGATTTAAATCGTCATTTTTATAGTTCTGATCTTTGCGAGAAAATGTACTTACCACTTTTTCTATAGAATAAGTATTAACTAACTATAGATTATATTGAAAATAATGGGAAAAAAGAATTGGATCGAATTTGATAATCAAGAAAAAAATTCAGAAGAAACAGCTAAAGTAGACGCTGTTAATAAAAAATCAAAAATAAATATTTCAAAACAAAAAAAAGGTAAAAAGGGAAAGACTGTAACTTTAATTAGAGGTTTAGGCGCTGAGGATGAAATCTTATTAAAAGAATTACTAAAAAAAATTAAAGTTTTTTGTGGGACTGGAGGAACATTGATTGATAGGAATATCCAGTTGCAGGGTGATATGGTATCGAAATCAATTGAGTTTCTTCGAAAAGAGGGATTTCATAATTTATGAAGCAAGGGTTAGGATAGGTTTTTAATTTTGATAGTCCAAACAATGAAAGAACAAGATCAAACAAAGTCAACCAATATAAAGTGGCACAATTTAACTATTGATAGAGAAAAGTTAGAGAAAATGAGAGGTCATAAAGGTATGGTTATATGGTTTACAGGTTTATCTGGCTCTGGTAAAAGTACTTTAGCTAACGCTTTAAATGAAGTTTTACACTTAGATGGTTTTTCGACTTACGTGTTGGATGGAGATAATATTAGACACGGTTTATGCAAAGATCTTGGGTTTTCGGATGAAGATAGAGAAGAAAATATAAGAAGAATTGGAGAAGTTGCGAATCTATTTATGAATGCTGGGATAATAACTATTACAGCATTCGTTTCACCATTTATTAGCGATAGAGATAAAGTCAGAAAAATTATTGGATCTAAAGATTTTATTGAAGTTTATTGTGCTGCAGATATCACAGTTTGTGAGAATAGGGATACTAAAGGTCTTTATAAGAAAGCTCGTTTGGGCGAAATTAAGGAATTTACAGGGATTTCTAGTCCATATGAAGCTCCTCATAATCCCGAAATTGTTGTTGATACAGGTTCGTTAGATTTAAATGATTCCATTGAGAGGGTTATTAACTACCTTAAAAAAGAAAACTTTCTTAAAAAGGCTTAATAAAAAATATTACTTCATTTATTTTGAAGATAATTGTCAGGTCCAATAGTTGATAACTTACTATTTTTAGTTCTTACCTGTGTATGTAGATTTTCTCTGAATTCTTTTAAAGTTTTCTTTATGGATGCATCAAATAAACTGATCATCTCTATTGCTAATAATCCAGCATTCTGAGCTCCATTAATTGCAACTGTTGCAACTGGAATCCCAGCGGGCATTTGAACGATTGATAAAAGAGAATCAATCCCCTTAAGTGTCTTACTCTCTACTGGTACTCCAATAATAGGAATACAAGTTATGGATGCCAGCATTCCTGGAAGATGAGCAGCACCACCAGCACCGGCAATTATTACTTTTATGTTTTCTGATTCTGCATTTTTTGCATATTCCATCATTTCAATAGGTGTTCGATGAGCAGAAAGTATACAAACTTCAGTTTTTATTCCAAATTCTTTTAAAATATCAATAGCTGGTTTCAATGTTTTAAGATCTGAATCACTACCCATCACGACAGCAATTTTATAAATATTTTTAGAATTCAATTCTGACAAAATAACAAATCAATTCTTTCCTATAATGGCGTGCAATTAATTTGGCGCCAGTTAGTTAGTATAAAAAGAATAAATTTTCAAAGAATATTATGACGTCAAATAAAATTATCGAAAAAAGTGAAGTTAGGGAGTATTTTAATGGTACTGGCTTTGAAAGATGGAATAAAATTTATAGCAAATCTGATGAAATTAATACAGTTCAGAAAAATATTAGGAAAGGTCATCAAAAAACTGTAGATGATGTAGTCTCGTATATCAAAAATTATCCTGAACTAACAAAAAAAAGTTATTGTGATGCAGGCTGTGGTGTAGGAAGTCTTTCCATACCTTTACTAAGACTTGGTATAAAAGAACTACAGGTGAGCGATATTTCTTCTGAAATGATTAAAGAAACAAAGAAACGCATTAATGAATTAGGTTTGAATCAAGGTAAAATCAAATATGAAGTCTGTGATCTGGAAAAATTAAAAGGATTATTTGATATTGTAGTTTGTTTGGATGTATTTATTCATTATCCTCAACCGGTCGCAGAAGAAATGGTTCAACATCTATGTGATTTAAGTAAAGAAAAACTAATCGTTAGCTTTGCTCCTTATACTCCAGTTCTTGCTGTTCTAAAAAATATTGGGAAATTATTTCCTGGGCCAAGTAAAACCACAAGAGCATATACATTGAAAGAAAAGGGTATTATTAATGCTGCTAAAGAAAAAGGATTTAAAGTGGTTAAAAAGAAATTAAATCAAGCTCCTTTTTATTTTTCAAAACTAATTGAATTCGAAAAAATTTAATAGTTCATTTTACTAAATGATTTTCAAGTGCATAACGAACTAATTCGGTTCTGCTAGACGTACCTGTCTTAATAAAAAGTCTACTTACATATTTCTCAACATTTCTAATAGATGTTTCAAGCTGCCTCGCAATTTCCTTGTTCATCAGCCCCTCTGCTACTAGTTGAAGTACACTTGCTTCTCTTGGAGTAAAACTAGGAAGATTTATTTTATTTTCTGGATTAGTCTGGTTTTGGTCTGTGAGCATAGATTTTATTTCAGTAATTTGTTTTGCCATTTTGCTTACGTCAATATCTGCGAATCGTGCAGCTTCTTTTAATAAACGTTCTTGTCTGTTGATTACATTTTTGACTCTTGCAGCCAATTCATCGGGATCGAAAGGTTTGGAAATATAATCATCAACTCCTGCAAGATAACCTTCTGTTCTGTCTAGGGTCATTCCTTTTGCAGTTAGAAAAATAACTGGAGTTCCTCCTAATTTTTCATCCTCTCTAATTTTTTCTAATAAAGCATAACCGTTGGCTCGAGGCATCATAACATCGCTAATTATCAAATCGGGGAAGACTGTTTGAGCTTTTTCCCAACCATCCTCTCCATCAACTGCAATAAATATTTCAAAGCCTTCATCTTCTAGAAATGTTTTAACAGCTGTTCTTAAACCAGGCTCATCATCAACTAATAAAATTCTTGATTTTCTTACAGGTTCATTATTTATTAGATTAATTTCATTCATTTTTTTAATTCTTTAATTTGATTTTCTAGTAATAAACAGAATTTTATATACTAAACATAATGCTATCAACTCCCATACTACTAGACTATCAATCTTCGACTCCTTGCTCTAAAGATGTCGTTGATTCTATGAAACCTTTTTGGAGTGAGATATTTTCTAACCCTGCAAATAAATCTAATTTGGCGGGGATTAACGCAAGCGCTATATTGGAAGCCTCACGAGAAAAAATAGAACAAAGTTTATTTCTTAAGAATAAAAAAGTTATTTTTACAAGTGGGGCAACTGAATCTAATAACTTAGCCTTATTAGGTTTTGCTAGAAATTTCTATAAAAAAACAGGAAATTATGGACATATTATTACCTTAAAAACAGAGCATAAAGCTGTTTTGGAGCCCCTTAACCAACTTAAAAAAGAGGGATTTATGGTTACAGAAATTAATCCTGAGAAAGATGGCTTAATTTCAGAAGAACAATTCAAAAAAAATATAAGAGAAGATACATTTCTGGTTAGTGTCATGTTGGCAAATAACGAAATTGGAGTTATTCAGCCTCTAGAGAATATTTCAAAGATATGTAAATCGAGGGGAATAACTTTGCACTCTGATTTGGCACAATGTTTAGGTTATATCGAGTTAGACAATCTTTTATCAGACGTAAATATGATAACGGTTAGTTCTCACAAAATATATGGTCCTAAAGGGATAGGACTTCTTTTGATTGATGAAGAAATTAATCTTGAGCCTTTAATTGTTGGAGGAGGTCAGGAATATGGTCTTAGGTCTGGCACATTACCTCTTCCTCTAGTGGTTGGCTTTGCTAAAGCAATAGAGATAGCAGTTCTTAATCAAAAAAATAATGCTGAGAAATTACTTTTTTATAGAAATAACCTTTTAGAGGGGTTGTTAAAAAATAATTCTGGTTTATTAATTAATGGCTCCATAGAAAAAAGATTACCTCACAATTTAAATTTGACTGTATTGGATTTAAACGGAGCAAAGTTTCATAAACTTTTAAAATCTAAAATAATTTGTTCTACTGGATCTGCATGTAGTAGTGGTGAACCATCTCATGTCTTACTAGCCTTAGGTAGATCTCTGAAAGAAGCAGAATCTTCAATAAGGTTAAGTATTGGATTAAGTACTAATTCAAAAGATATAAAACAAGCAATTCATATTCTTACAAATACAATCAGATCATTACGATAGAAATTATTGGCTTTTAATTTAATTGAGCAATTCTTAATTTTCCACTTCTAGCTCTTTTATTAAGTTCGACTTCTTCTTCGGAAGGAGTTATTGGCTTTTTTGTCAGGTTTTTTAGTCTTTGATCATTCTTAAAACAACTTTTGACTAACCTATCCTCAAGAGAATGAAAACTAATAACAGAAATAATACCCCCTGGCAAAAGCCATTCAGGTACAACTTGCAAAAATTTTTCTAATACTTCAATTTCTTTATTAACAGCAATTCTTAGTGCTTGAAATGTTCTTGTTGCTGGATGTATTTTTTTATATCTTTGTTTTGGTGGGAAGCAGCCTGCAATAGAGTAAGCTAACTCTTTTGTCCCAGAATATTTTCCATTTTCCTTCAAATCTAATTTTATTTTCCTAGCAATCTTTCTTGATAATCTCTCATCTCCATATTTATAGATTAGGTTAGCTAGATCTTTTTCATTTAAAACCTCAATTAATTTCTCTGCATCAACATCAAGCAAAGGATTCATGCGCATATCAAGCGGACCATCTTTTTGGAAACTAAATCCTCTCTTAGGGTCATCAAGTTGGTTACTATTTACTCCAAGATCTGCAATCACAAAAGAAACTTTTTCTTTTGGTACAAAATCCGCAAAATTTGAAGCCCTTATATCAATCCTACTTTTAAACTCATCAAGTTTTTTTAATGCTGATTTTCTTGCGAATGGATCTTGATCAAGTCCAATTATATTTAAATCAGAATATTTTCTCAATAAATGATAAGAGTGCCCGCCTCCCCCTAAAGTTGCGTCTATTCCCTTAAGTTGATTGTTATGTATAAGTGGGTAATGCTCTAATGAGGCCATAATCTCATCTGTCATAACTGATTTATGATTGAAAAAAGATGAATCAGATAGGTCAGTTTGCATAACTTTCGACTAAGATTTGTTTAGAAGTTAAATTTCGAATGGCTCAGCTAGAGACTAGAACAGAACCAATGGTGGTCAATTTTGGCCCTCACCATCCTTCAATGCATGGGGTTTTAAGGTTAGTTGTAACTCTTGATGGTGAGAATGTCATTGATTGTGAGCCAGTAATTGGATATTTACATAGAGGAATGGAAAAGATAGCTGAAAATAGAACAAATGTAATGTATGTCCCTTATGTAAGCAGAATGGATTATGCAGCAGGAATGTTTTATGAAGCTATTGTAGTAAATGCTCCTGAAAGATTAGCTAATATTCCAGTTCCCAAAAGAGCTAGTTACATCAGAGTTCTTATGCTCGAACTTAATCGTATTGCTAATCATCTTTTATGGCTAGGTCCCTTTTTAGCAGACGTAGGAGCTCAAACTCCATTTTTCTATATTTTTAGAGAAAGAGAGATGATCTATGATCTCTGGGAAGCTGCTACTGGACAAAGGCTAATAAATAATAATTTCTTTAGGATAGGTGGTGTTGCATGTGATCTCCCATACGGGTGGTTAGAAAAATGTATAGACTTTTGCGATTGGTTTGGTCCTAAGATAGATGAATACGAAAAATTAATTACAAATAATCCAATTTTTAGAAAAAGAATTGAAGGTCTAGGAACAATACAAAGAGACCAGGCAATTAATTGGTCTTTGTCTGGGCCAATGCTTAGAGCTTCTGGAGTTTCCTGGGATTTAAGGAAAGTCGATAGTTATGAATGTTATGACGATTTTGATTGGCAGATTGCTTCGGAAAAAGAGGGAGACTGTTATGCGAGATATCGAGTAAGAGTTGAAGAGATGAGACAATCGCTAAGCATCATTCGCCAAGCCTGCAAAATGATTCCAGGAGGCCCAACAGAAAATTTAGAAGCTCAAAGAATGGCGACTGAAGATAAGAAAAGTGAAATATTTGGTATCGACTATCAATATGTAGCTAAGAAGGTTGCTCCAACTTTTAAAATTCCTAACGGAGAATTATATACAAGATTAGAGTCCGGCAAAGGAGAAATAGGTGTATTTATTCAAGGAAATAATGAAGTTACCCCATGGAGATTTAAAATCAGAGCAGCTGATTTAAATAATCTGCAAATATTGCCTCATATTCTTAAAGGTGCCAAAATCGCTGATATTATGGCAATCCTTGGTTCAATAGATGTCATTATGGGATCTGTTGATAGATAATTTCTTTAAATGAAACCCTCTGACTGGTTAATATTGCAGAAGAAGGTAAGGTTTGGTGATTGTGATTCTGCAGGTGTAATTCATTTTCATAACTTATTAAAATGGTCGCATGAAGCTTGGGAAGAAAGTATTGAAATCTATGGGATCCCTTGTGATGATATTTTTCCAGATTTTTCTATACGTAAAAGTCAAATTATTTTTCCAATAGTAAATTGTGAAGCAAACTTTCGTGCGCCTATAAAAATTGGAGATTTATTAAAAATAAAAATTGCCCCTCATAAAATTAATACTCATTTGTTCCAAGTAAATAGCTTTTTTATAAAAAATGGAAATAAAGTAGCCGAAGGGAAAATTATACACTGTTCCTTAGATGTTGATTCAAGAAATAAAATAGAAATTCCCGATCAGCTAGAAAGATGGATAGAGGCTTCTAATGTGAGTACAAATTTAAAAGAATGTTGATTATTATTTTTTAAATTTATAGTTTATTTTTTCTGTAATGCTATTTTTGTTTTTAACAATCCACTTTTCAGGCTTTTCATGTTTAGGCCAACTTTGAGAAAAATTTTTTAATAAATTTAAAGAAATTTCAATATTTTTGTCATTTGTAAGTTCTCTAAATTCAACGATTACTTTAATTTTATTTCCCCATAATTTGTTAGATACTTTCGAAATATTGAATTTAATAATTGGGATATTTTCTTTCATAATGAAATCATTTAATCTAGATTCAATTACTTCAGGGAAAACAACTTCTCCTCCTGAATTAAAGGCATTATCACTTCTTCCAACAAATTTTAAATAGTAAGAATTATTGATTTGCTTAATTTCACCTAAATCACTTGTTTGCCACCACCCATTTTTATTTTTGAAATTTTCAGTTTTTAAAGAATCTATTATTTCGATTCCAATTCTGGCTGATTTTATTTCGATTAATCCTTGTGCGTTAATTCTTATTTTTGTATCAGGTAGTATTTCTCCAACATTTTTAAAACCCATTAAGAATTCTTTTGGTTTTAAACTCGTAACCATTGCTGCTGTTTCAGTTGCGCCGTAACAAGGTGCTAATTTTATTTTTTCTTTTATACATTGTTCTGCAGTTTCGTCTGAAATTGAAGCTCCACCTACCCAAATTAGATCAAAAATTTTAAGCCAACTAATTCCATCTTTTTGAGCTAAAAGTCTTTGTAATTGGGTAGGTACTAATGACGTAATCAAGTGTTTTTTGTTTTTTTTAAATTTAATTGTGAAAACTAAAAGTTCTCGAGTTTTTTTTATCAAATTCGGAGAAATATTAATACAATCACATCCCCAAGTTTGACTTCTAAAAATTGGCATTAATCCACTTATATGGTTCAGGGGTAAAGTATTTAAAATTAAGCAGTTTTGTAATTCAAATCCTTGCTCTATTAGCCATTGACCTGATGTAGTTGCAGATAATATAAGATTATTTAAATGGTGAAAACATTGTCTCGGTTTTCCAGAACTCCCACTACTGTTTAATATAATTGCTGGCCCATTTTCAGTAATTGAATCAAATGCATCTTTGTCTTCATAAAATTTGTTTTTTACATATATAATTTTATTCTCCCTAATTTTTTCAATAATTTTTTCTACAGATTGAGTTTCGTTATTTTCAACTTCAATAGTATGAATTTTATTTTTCATAGTTGATCCCATATCTTTTTTGCTTCATTTAAAAATAGAAACGAATTAGGGAATTTATTCATTGCTAAACCAGGAACTTTTGGCGTTGGTCCTTGTAATTGTAGAGAAGATAAATGATGGAGCCATCTCTTTCCTATTCCAGTTTCAAATGAGGTACTTATAGATATTAATGCTTTTTTATTTTCTAATTCTCTTAAAAGCTTAACTGGATTATTTTCTTGAGAAGGCCTTCTAATTTGCCAACCCTTCCACTCATCAATCAAAGTTGGAAATTTTAAAAGTGATTCGTCTAAAGCTATTGGAATTTTTTTGTTTAGTTCTGTCAGTCCATCTATATCATCAACACAGAGAGGTTGTTCTAACCAATCTATATTTTTATTATCTTTCAAAATATCAGCCCATCTATTAGCTATGTCTCTTCCCCAAGAACCATTAGCATCTATTCTTAACTTAATATTATTACCTATTTTGCTTAAAATTTCTTCTAATTTTGCTTCTTCCTCATGGTTATTTTTTAGTGCTACTTTCCATTTTAAGGTTAATGATTTTCCAATATCACAATGTCTTTTTTTAATATCATTTAGATCTGAAACTACATTTTCATGATTTAACAATATGGCTGTTTTACCAATTTCATCAAAGTAGTAGTTTTCTTTAAAAATTATTTTTCCATTGATCTCAGCTAATGCAGAATTTATTGCAGATTGAATACATGGGTGAAAAATATTTATTTGCTCAGATAAATTAAATTCCTCTATATACTCAGGGATCATATCTAGTTGTTTCGCACACTTTTTTAAGTCTTTTTTATGTAGCGGTGAAACTTCTCCAAACCCTATTTTTTTATCATTGCTTATTAATTTAATTATCCAACCCGATTTTGTGTGGTAATTGGTTTTAGAATTTTTTACTTTGGCCGATAACTTAAAGCTATAAGATTTTTTTTGAAATATTAAGTTCATTTATTTAGCAAGTAATTAAATATTAATCCTGTGATTAAACCAATTCCATTAAGAGTTTGAAATTTTATTGCGACGAATTTGCAATTTTTTATTGCAGAAGGTTTTGCATACGAAGATCTTAATAAATTTATAAGTCTGATTGCTTGAGGGAAACTAAGCAAATAAAGGATGCAAAATACTGGAATAAATCCATAAACTATTGTGAAAAGTTGAAAAATATATATTGTAAAAATTATCCAAGGCACAAATTGAGAACCTTTTTTTGCTCCTAAGCGAACTAAAGGTGAATTTTTCCCATGCTTTTTATCTTCAGAAATTTGATGAAAATGAGAACAAAATAATACAAGAGTTGTTGCCAAGGAAGGTCCTGAACCAAGTAATAAAGAAACTTTCCATGGAATATCTTCGAAGTAAAAATTAGACGGATTTAACGCAATTAAGACTGCAGAGTACGCAAAAGGTCCAAATGCAAGCCAGCATAATGGTTCTCCTAAACCTTGATAGCCCAATCTAAAAGGAGGACCTTGATATAAATATCCTAAGAAGCAGCAAGCTGCCACCAAAATAAAAATGTTTATACTTGTTGATACTGAAATAATTAAAATTATTAATAAACCAATAACTAAAGATGTATATGCAATAAATGAAATTATTTTTTTATTTTTTACAAGATTTAAAATTGAATGGAATTTAAATTCATCGATTCCTGTTTCTGCGTCGTATAAATCATTAGTTAGATTTTCCCAAAGTAATATCAAAATTGCAGCTAAAGTAAATGAAATCAAATTATAAATTTTTACCTCTTCATATTGATTGAGCAAGTAAGCCCCTGTTATTAAAACTGGAAGTATGGCAACAGAATAAAGAGGCCATTTTATTGCTTTTTTCCATAATTTTTTTTTATCTTCGTCCATTTTTAATTAACACGCAAAATTAGATAATTATTGAATGTAGTTTATAAATTGAGTTACATTTTTTACTTTATTGCATCATTTTTAGTTATTTTCAATAAGTAATGAAAAATGATTTAAACTTAACAGATTTTTTAAAAGATGTATTTTCCTCTTTCGATAAGAAAGTTGAAAATTCTGGATTAGTAAGTATTTGTGTTGAGATTCCTTGTATTGATTTATTCCAAGTTTATGAATTGTTAATAAATCAATATCCGTTTTCTTCATTTTGGGAGGAATCTGATGGCATTTCATATATGGCTTTCGAGAAGTGTAAATATGTTACTCTAGATGGCCCAAAAAGATTTGAGGTAGCAAAAGAGTTTAATTCTGAGAATTTTAAAAATTTAATTAACTTAACTAATGAATCGCATAATTCTGCACTTTCAAAAATAATTTATTTATTTTCTTTCTCTGAAAATTTCAATAATAAGAATTTACCTTCGGATATCCCTAGTTTGGAAGCCATTTTGCCAAAAATATTAATTACTAAAAGTGGCAAGAATTGTTGGTTAAGAATCAATGGTCATGTTGAAGGTAAATCATCATTAAGAACATTAATTGAAGAAATATGGACAATTAGAAATCAAGTTATTAAGTCTGGCTCAGAATTAATAAAATCATCTGGCTTAAAAACTAGTTTTGATTCCCCTTTTATTGATGATTTCTCACGCTCCTTAGAAACTTCTAAAACAAAAATGAAAAAAGTAGTAAATAGAGGAATTCAATTAGTAGATAAAGATATCCTCGAAAAGATAGTTTTAGCGAATAGGATTAAAATAAAACTTAAAAATAAATTAGATTTAGCAGAAATTTTAAAAAGATTTAAAAAGAATCAACCAAATACATGTAGATACGTTTGGAAAAGGAATAGTAAGGATATTTTGTTTGGAGCATCTCCAGAAAAATTATTTTCTTTCTCTAAACCTAATTTAACTTTAGAGGCTCTTGCTGGAACTATCTCTACTAATTCAAATTTTAAGAAACTACTAAAAAGTACTAAAGACTTAAAGGAACATAATTATGTAATACAACATTTGATTAAATCTTTAGAAGTTTCAAAAATAACAAACTTTAAAAAAAGTGATATCAAGGTAAATTCATTTGGAGATATTTCTCATTTGCAAACACTCATTTTCTCTAAAGTTGAAAATATTTGTCCTTTTGAATTGCTTAAAAACTTACATCCATCTCCAGCTGTTTGTGGATACCCAAAAAATGCAGCATTGGATTGGATAAACACTCTTGAGTCTTTTCCTAGAGGAAATTATGCTTCTCCAATGGGTTGGGTTGATTCTTCAGGCAATGCTTCATTTCTTTTGGCAATAAGAGGCGCAAGATGTATTGAAGAAAATATTGAATTTACTGCAGGTTCAGGTATAGTTTCTGGCTCCGTTTTAGAGAAAGAAATAGATGAGATTAAATTAAAATTTGAATCTATAGTAAAACAGATATTTTGCGCTAAGAACCCTAGATAATTTCTACTAATTTTTCAATAACTTCCTCTGAAACATTTATATTGGATAAATTTTCTATTTCTCTTAAACCTGTTGGACTGGTTACATTAATCTCGCTAAGCATTCCATTTATTACATCAATACCTACAAAAAATAAACCCTCATCTTTGAAGTGTTGAGATAATTCTGAGCAGATACTTTTTTCTTTTTCTGTTAATAATGTGGGTTCAGCCTTGCCTCCCATCGCTAAATTACTCCTAAAATCTCCTCCTTGAGGAATCCTATTTATTGATCCAATTGCTTCTCCGTTTACGATAATTATTCTTTTATCACCCTCTACGACTTCAGGAATAAATTTTTGCATCATAACTGGTAATTCTTCTTGAGAAGTGATTAATTCAATGATTGATTTAATTCCTGGAGAATTTTTATTTATCCTTATAACACCTTGACCACCTTTTCCTCCTAGAGGTTTTATGACTACTTCATCATTTATATTTGCAAAATTAATAAGATCTTTTACCTTACTCGCAACTATTGTAGGTGCCATTAAGTGACTGTATCTTAAAGCACCTAGCTTTTCATTCCACGCTCTTAACGATGAGGGTTTGTTAATTACTTTTACTCCTTTTCTTTCGGCAACTTCTAAAAGATGGGTTGCATATAAATAAGCCTCATTTACAGGAGGATCTTTTCTCATCCAAATGCAATTAAATTCGGCGAGAGGTATGCAATCATTCTCTTTGAAAGAAATCCATGGAATTACTTCAACTTTTACGGAAGATGCCCATACTTTATCACCTCTAGCTTCCAGGTCTTGAGGAGTACAACTCCAGATTTCAATATTTTTTTTTGATGATGCTTGCATTAAAGCAGCAGTTGAATCTTTTAAGGGATTTATATTTTTAATTGGATCTATTACGAATAGAAATTTCATAAGATCTAGTTTAATAATGCTTCTAATTTATTTTCATTTTCTAATGCGTAGAGATCATCACATCCTCCGATACCCTCATTATCTATAAATATTTGTGGTAATGTTCTTCTACCATCAGCTCTTTCAATCATCAATGCTCTGGCATCTTCGTCGCCATCTATTTTATATTCTGTAAAATTTACATTTTTTTTCTTGAGTAATGATTTTGCTCGAATACAGAATGGGCAATATTGCCAAGTATAAATTTCAACTTTGGACATTTTTTTAAAATAATACTTAGTTTATACTATTAAACAAAAGTGCTTGTTAGATTATAAATAACGATTAAATTCTATTTTGATAGATATTACAGATTTCAAAAAAGATCTTTCGGAACTAACAGAGCGCCTGGGTAATGCTCAGGATTGTCTTTGACGTTCCAAGATTAAAAGCGAAAAGGAAAGAGTTAGAGCAAATTTCTGCTCAGCCTGAATTTTGGGATAATCAAGAAGAAGCTAAAAAGCAAATGTTAATCCTTGATGATGTCAAAGCACAACTCGAATTGTTAGATAAATGGAAAACTTTTATTTCTGATGCTAATGCCTCTCTTGAGCTTTTTTCTCTAGAACCCGAAGAGGAAATGATTTTAGAATCGCAGCTGGGATTAAAAAAATTAAGAGAGAATTTGGATAAATGGGAATTTGAAAGATTGTTATGTGGTGAATACGATAAGGAAGGAGCAGTAGTTTCTATTAACGCAGGTGCGGGTGGAACAGATGCGCAGGATTGGGTAGAGATATTATTAAGAATGTACTCTAGATGGGCCGATAATAATCAAATGAGCCTTGTCATTAATGAATTATCTCAAGGAGAAGAAGCAGGTATTAAAAGTGTAACCTTCGAAATTGATGGAAAATATGCATATGGCTATCTGCAACATGAAAAAGGAACTCATAGATTAGTAAGAATTTCGCCTTTTAATGCCAATGGCAAAAGACAAACCAGCTTTGCTGGGGTAGAGGTTATGCCAAAATTAGATGATAATATTTCACTTGATATACCTGAAAAAGATTTAGAAATTACAACGAGTAGATCCGGTGGAGCTGGAGGACAAAATGTTAATAAAGTAGAAACAGCAGTGAGAATTGTTCATTTACCTTCAGGGATTTCAGTAAGATGTACTCAAGAAAGATCTCAATTACAAAATAAAGAAAAAGCTATGTTACTTTTAAAGTCTAAACTATTAGTGATTGCTAAAGAACAGCGAGCTGCTGAAGTCGCTGATATTAAAGGTGATATTGTGGAAGCTGCATGGGGCAATCAAATAAGAAACTATGTTTTCCATCCCTATCAAATGGTAAAAGATCTTAGGACTATGCAGGAGACTAACGAGTTAGATAGTGTTTTAGATGGTGAACTTGACCCATTTATTCATGAATTATTACGTATGAATATTCCTTCTAATGAATCTATTGAATAACTAATGGAAAATAAAAACGAAATCTTAGAAAAAAAATTTTCTCCTCCAAGCTTTATAAAGCTTGCTATGAGAAATATGGTAAGGAAAGGCTCAAAAAGTATTTCTCATTTTTCAATAACCTTTCTAGTTTTAATTGGGATATTAATACTTGTGGCCACAATAGGTAAGCCCAATATTCCAGTTTAAGAATGTATGAAAGAAAAAATTATTTCTGAAATAAATTTAGATTTGGTTTTTCAATGTAATGATTTCTCTCAATTTTCAAATAAGTTAAAAGATACTAAAACTCATCTTATTTTTGAATCTATTTTTTGGGAGAAAGTTTTTTTATCTTGGATAAATACTATATTAAAAAAAGAGGATTATGAATTATCAAATTATATTTTTGAAAAAAAATCTTTTTCATTAGGCTTACAGATAATATCTAATAAAGAAATTGCTTCTTTGAATAAGAAATGGATGCAAAAAAATGGTCCAACTGATGTTCTATCTTTTCCAATTATTTCTGATGAATCTCTAAATAATTTAGATCAAATAGAGTTGGGAGATATTTTTATATCATTAGAGATGGCACTTGAGCAATCTTATGAATATAAACATTCAATCTATAGAGAGATGATCTGGTTGGCTAGTCATGGATTTTTACATCTTTTGGGATGGGAACATAATAATGAGCATGATTTAGAAAATATGTTAAATTTCCAAGAATATTTAATTACTCGATTAGATTAAAAATAAATGAAAAAAAAAATAAACTATTTAGAAAATAGAAAAGAATCATACAAAACTTCTAGTAATGTATTTATAAGTTTTAAGTATGCTTTCAGTGGTATTAGTTATGTATTAAAAACTTCAAGAAATTTTAAAATTCAATTAATTTTTGCAGTTACAAGTTTAATAATTGGTTTTTTACTAAAAATTAGTCTAAGTAATTATGTTATTTTGATTGCAACAATAATGTCTGTTTTAATATTAGAAATATTGAACACATCTATTGAATCAATCGTTGATTTAGTAGTGAAAAAAGAATTTAGTATTTTGGCTAAAATTTCAAAAGATACTTCTGCAGGAGCAGTATTATTAGCTTCCATTAATTCTGTTATTATTGCTGTATATATCTTTGTTCCTAAAATAAAGTTGTTATTTTAAATTCATATAAATATGTTTCTTGTTATTGATAATTACGATAGTTTTACTTATAACCTTGTTCAATATTTAGGAGAACTTTCAGTTGAGCATGAAATAACTAAAGAATTAATAGTTAAAAGAAATGATGAAATTACTTTAGAAGAAATTATCAAACTAAATCCTAGTGGAATTCTCTTATCTCCAGGTCCAGGTAATCCAGATCAATCTGGAATTTGTCTGCCAATTCTAAAAAAATTATCTAAAAATATTCCGACCTTGGGAGTTTGTTTAGGTCATCAAGCTTTGGCCCAAGCTTTTGGAGGTAAGGTTATTGTTGGGAAAGAACTTATGCATGGTAAGACATCTAAAATATTTCATAATCAAAAAGGATTATTTAAAGATATCGAGACTCCATTTGTGGCTACTAGATACCATAGTCTTATAGTTGATTCAAGTTCTTTGCCATCTTGTTTCGACATAACTGCGACTTTAGAAGACTCAACAATTATGGCTATCTCTCATAAAGAATATAAACATTTACATGGGGTACAGTTCCATCCTGAAAGTGTGTTGACGCAATTTGGTCATAAATTAATTAGTAATTTTCTAAAAATGGCTGAACAAAAGTAAAATAAAAAAAAATAATATTATGATTTCTCAAATTAAAAACTTTTTATTTTTGATATTAGTTAGCTCTTTTTTACCTACCTCATTATTGGCAAGGAATTTAGGAATAAAAAGTTTGGGACATAGTAGTTTTTTAATTACTAGTGCAGATAAATCTATACTTATAAATCCCTTTAAAGCAATAGGTTGTGCAAGTAATTTAAAGGAGCCAAAAGAAGTCAACGTAGATTTTATTTTGGCTAGTTCTAGGCTTCCAGATGAAGGATATAACCCTAATGATCAATTAATGTTCGTTGAGCCAGGAATCTATCAATTTGAGGATATTTTATTAAATGGAATTTCTATACCACATGACAGAGTAGATGGAAGAAGATTTGGGATGGCAACTGTTTGGAGTTGGGTGCAGAATGATCTTAAAATTGTTCATATGGGAGGCGCTGCTGGTGATATTGATATAAACAGTCAAATTATTTTGTCTGGTCCAGATATATTGTTTATTTCAATTGGAGGAGGAATAAAATCTTACAATGGTAAAGAAGCCTCAAAAATAGTTAAGCTTCTAAAACCTAATGTAGTTATTCCTGTTCACTTTGAACGCGGCAAAAAAATTAATAAAGAATGTGATTTCTCAAATGCTGATTTATTTATCGAAAATATGAAAGATTTTAAAGTAAGATATGTTGGAAAAGATTTTCAAATAAAATCTAAAAGAATCGATCAAAATACAATTTATATTTTCAGTAATTAATTTTTTAAATCTAATATCTTGTAATTTTCCCAGAAAAAAATCATTTGTTCTTTAGTTCCAATACTAACCCTTATAGAATTACCGATATCTTTTTTGTTTTCCATACTTCTAATAAGAATACCTTTTTCTCTCATCTGTTGTATTAAGATTTTAGGATCTTTTTTTGGCCAAATTAAGAAATAATTACCTCCACTAAAGTGAGTTCTGATTTTTGTTGATTTAAATTTATTTAAAATCCATTCCCTCGCCTTTTTTACTTCTAAAACATAATTATCAATATATGATTTGTCTTTAAGTGCTGCTAATGCAGCTGTTATAGCAAAGCTGTTTACATCATATGGTCCTGTAACTTTATTAATGTACTGAATTAAACTTTTATTGCCAAAAGTAAAACCTATTCTTAAACCAGCTAGACCTGCAGTTTTTGAAAGAGATTGGATTATTAGTATATTTTTACTCTTTTCAAAATCTATCGATTCAAGAAGACTATCTCCATTAAATTTTTCATATAGTTCATCAACAATTATTAATGAATCTTTATTGATATTGGCTAAATTAATTATTTCATGAGAGTTTAGAACAGTTCCTGTTGGATTATTTGGATTGCAAATAAATATTAACTTTGGATTATGCTTTATTATTTTTTCCCTAAATTCTTCGATGGGGAATAGAAAATTTTCTCCAATGTAAGAACAACTTATTTTTTTCATTCCTCGGATTTCTGCACAAGGAGAATAGTAACCAAAAGTTGGATTTGTGGTTAGAAATATTTGATCTTTTTCTCCAAAGCAATTGAAAATTGCATTTATTGCTGCATCTGCTCCATTGAAAATTCCGATTTCATCATTACCAAATTTTCTTGAATCAAGATATTTATCACATAAAAATTTTTTTAAAAAATTATATTCTGGATAAATTGAAATCTCATCTAATTTTATCGCTTGTAATGCCTTTAGAACCTTAGGACTTGGACCTAAAGTATTTTCATTAAAGTCTAAGCGGAGTAAATTTCTTCTATTTTCTAAAGGTGCAGAGTAAGACTGCATATTTATTATTTCTTCTCTTGGTTTTGGGAAAAGATTATTTAATGGATCAAAATCATTCATTACATTCTTTCTAAAGTTTCAATTCCTAAAAGCTCTAAGCTTAATTTTAGTGTTTTTGCAGTTAGGTCACATAAATTAAGCCTAGAAATTTTTATATTTTTTTCTTCTTTGAGGATTGGAACTTGATCATAGAATCTATTAAAAGTCTGACATAGCTCGAACAGATAATTGCATAATCTATTTGGCATTAAGTCTTTTTCAATAGAAATTATGACTTCATCGAACTTAAGTAATTTTCTGATAAGTTTCCACTCAGATTTATGTTCATAATTTACGTACTGAAAATCTTTAGAGTCATAAACAAAATTATTTTTTCTTTTAATTCCTAAAATTCTTACAAGTGTATATAACAAATAAGGAGCAGTATTACCATTTAGGGAAAGCATTTTATCAAAACTAAATTGATAATTGGTAATCCTATTTTGACTTAAATCTGCATACTTAACAGCTCCTAATCCAATAATTCTTGAAGTATTTGCTATAAACTCTTCGGTCTCATAACGTTCTTCATCTTCTAATCTTTTCAATAAATCTTCTTTTGCTCTTCTAACTGCTTCATTTAATAAATCTTTTAGGCGTATTGTTTCACCTTCTCTTGTCTTTAGTTTTTTGCCATCAATTCCTTGAACTAACCCAAAAGGGACATGGTCTACTTGACAATTTTCTGGGATCCATTTTGCTTTTTTTGCAACTTGAAAAACTCCAGCAAAATGATTTGCTTGCCCATGATCAGTTACATAAATAATTCTTGAAGCATCATCGCCATAAGGCGGTTTATTGAATCTGTATCTTATAGCAGCAAGATCTGTAGTGGCATAATTAAAACCCCCATCTTTTTTTTGAATAATTAGCGGTAAAGGTTTGCCTTCTTTATTAGTCATCCCATCTAAAAATACACATTTTGCTCCTTGATCTTCTACTAATATTTTTTCTAAATTCAAATCATCAATAACTGATTTTAAGAAGGGATTATAAAAAGATTCGCCTCTTTCTTCTATTTTTATTTTTAAATTTTTATAGATTTCATCAAATTCTTTCCTTGATTGATCACATAATAATTTCCAAGCTTTAATCGATTTAATATCTCCACTTTGTAACTTAACTACTTCCTCTCTAGATCTTTTTTGGAATTCAGATTCGTTATCAAATCTTTTTTTTGATTCTTTATAAAATTCAACTAAATCACTTATTTTGATCTTTCCTATTTCTTCTAGATCATTTGAATATAAATCTTTGAGCTGAGTAATAAGCATGCCAAATTGTGTTCCCCAATCACCAACATGATTGAGTCTTAATACTTCATAACCTCTTAACTCGAAAATTCTAGATATTGAGTCACCTATTATTGTTGATCTTAAATGCCCTACATGCATTTCTTTAGCAATATTAGGGCTAGAAAAATCTACAATAACTTTATTGGACAAACCACTATCTAAATCTTTTCTAATTAGGGGTATGCCAGCCCTATTGCATTGAATATTTGACTTAATTTCATTTATTAGAACCTCATCTTTTAATTTTATATTTATAAATCCAGGTCCAGCTATTTCTAGACTCTTACATAATTTTGATATACTTTTATTTTTATTTAAAAGGTTAATAAAATCATTAGAAATATCTCTTGGGTTCTTTTTATATATTTTAGATAAACTTAAACAAACATTACATTGATAATCACCAAATTCCTCTTTTGATGATTGTGTAATTAAATTTTTTCGAAGAATTTCGAATTCTCCTTTTTTATCATTTTTTTCAAGACTATCTAAAAGAGATTGTTCAAATTGTTTTGTTAATTCTTTAAAAATGATTAGCATTAATTATTCAATTATTTATCTATATAATTAATTAATATAACGCATACTCAAATCAATCCAATTACTTTTGGTGATTGAAGAACTTGTTGAAATCAAATCAATACCTTTTATAAGATATTTACTAATTTCTTCAGGATTAATTCCAGAAACTTCTATTATCAAATTTTTATTTACTTCTTTTTTTAAGCTATTCATTGATAAATCTCTTAATTCTTGAACGTTTTTTTTGATTATTTCAGGGCTAAGTTCATCCAATAAGACACTATCTGCTCCTGCTAATACTGCTTCTTTTGCCTGTTCGATATCCTCAGCTTCAATTATGATATGAGTTGTAAAAGGCGAATTTAGCCGAATTTTTTTTACTGCATTATTAAGATTATCTGTCCATGCAATGTGATTTTCTTTTATCATAGCTGCATCGTATAATCCCATTCTATGATTGACTCCACCTCCGCATTTGAATGCATATTTTTCAAATATTCTTAAGCCAGGAGTCGTTTTCCTAGTATCTGCTAATTTTATATTTGTACCTTCTAACTTATTTACAAGATTTTTTGTGTATGTTGATATTCCAGATAAGTGCATTGCTATATTTAAGCTTATTCTTTCACTAGCTAGCAAACTTTTTGTAGGCCCATATATTTCTAAGAGTTTTTGATCTTTAACAAATGGATCTCCATCAGAGATATTAAATTTTGGACTGATTTTAAAATCAATTTTTCTAAAAATTTCTTTTATAACTTCAACCCCGCAGAATATACCCTCTTCTTTTGCAATCCAATATGCATTACCATTCTCTTCTGTAATAGAGGAACTTGTAAGATCTCCCCTACCTATATCTTCATCGATCCAATTATCAATGATTTTACTTATTATTGGAGTATTTAAATCCACTAAACTAAGAAATAATTAATTAATAAAAATTAAACTGAAGTAAGAGAATCAACTATATATCACTATGTAATTTAACTCAAATTTATTTACCAATACAAAACTTAGAAAAAATATTATCTAGAAGTTCCTCTGTTAATTCTTGACCAGTTATTTTAGATAAGTTTTGAATTCCATCTCTCAGCTCAATTGATAACAAATCAAATGGCAATTTATTTTCAATTATTTCATCAGTATCATTTAAATTAGATAAGCAAGCATACAAATTTGTTAGATGTCTTTCGTTTAAAAATATATTGATATTTTCTACTTGTTTTAATCCGCATTTTTTTATAATTCTGTCTATTAATAATCTTTCACCATCATTATTCTTAATACTCATAAGAATTGTGTTTTTTAACTCATTTGAATTAATATTTTTGCAATCAATTAAATCTTTTTTATTGCCCAAAATAGTAATTAATTTTTCATTGGGAATTTCT
>QCDM01000010.1 GCA_003280895.1 Prochlorococcus sp. AG-355-I20
TATTTGGGCACTTATAAGATGACCTAACAAATATGAAGGAAAATATCCAAACGCACCTTCACTCCAATGAACATCTTGAAGACAACCTTCTGAATCATTAGATGGTTTAATTCCTAAAAGTTCACTATATCTTTTATTCCATTCCTCAGGAATATCCTCAGCAGGTAATCCTCCTTCAATTAAATCTATTTCAAGTTCGGTTCTAACCAGAATGTGTAAACCATAGGTTAATTCATCTGCCTCAACCCTATTTAATCCTACTTCCAAATGATTAATAGATTTCCATAGATCAAAATAATTATTTAATTTACATCCAGCTGAAACAAATTTTTTAAAAAATCTTTTCGAAAAAGATTTGGATTTAACTATTCTATTTTCCCAAAATAATGATTGACTTTCATGTATACCCATTGAAGTTGCTTGACCTAAAGGCCAAGCAAACCATTGATGACTTTGTGATGGCAAACCTTGCTCATAAATTGAATGTCCCCATTCATGTGCAGTTGCTAAAAAACTTGATAATGGTTCACCTTCAACAATTCTTGTAGTAATCCTATAGTCATTAGGCCCTAATGTAATCGAAAAAGGATGGGGAGATTTACCAACAACAACTTGATCTTTATCTCTCCCAAATTCATCAAGTAATTTAGAACATAAATTATGTTGAGATTCTGGACTTAAATCCCAGTGATATTTCTTAGATTTATACACTCCTCTAATCAACTCTGGGAGAGTGATTTTCAAAGGTTGAAACATCTTATTCAACCACTTTAAAGTTAATTCAGGCTCAAAAGGTTGGGCCAGAGTTTCCCATGGTGAATATTGATCTGATATTTGTTTTGCCTCTTCAATCCTTAATTTGACTAGTTCTTCAAAGAACGGGAGAAAAACTTTAAAATCAGATTTTTTCTTAGCTTCTTGCCAACTTTCATATCCTTTAGATTTTGCCTTTGCTAAAGACTCAACTAATCTAGGATCTAAATTTTTCGCTTTATTAAATTCCTTTATTAAAAGATTAATGTTTCTTTCTTTACCTTTAATAAAGTGTTGATTATTGGAATTTTGTTCAGTATCTATTAATTCATTTTTAGCGGATTGTATTAAATTAAAAAATTCTTCAGAAGAATTTCTTCTATGCAAGTTTTTTGCAATATAGGTAAGTTGTTCAGACCTCCAAGAAGCTCCTTTCTTGGGCATCCCAGTATTCTGGTCCCAATAAAGTGTATTTTGGATTGAACCTAAAATTTGAGTTTCTTTAAGATAAGCCCCCAGCTTATTCCATTGAATTTCTGCCAAAAATTTATATATAAATTAAATTCATCTTAAGATAAAATTTTTGATGTTTGAAAAAACATACATCGTTTATCCATAATAGTATATTAATTAATTGAGATTTTACTTATATGGAACAAATATTTTCAAAATTAGTATTCATAACTCAAGGTGAGGGTTTTATTGACATAACTAATGATTTAAAATTATTTATTGAAAAAAATAATTTTGATTCAGGAATTTTAAATCTAACTTCTCTTCATACTAGTTGCAGCTTAACTGTTAATGAGAATGCTGATCCAAACGTACTAAAAGACTTAAAAGAATATATGAAATCAATAGTCCCATATAATTCCTACTTAACTTTATCAAAGAGTAGAAAAGAAATTTCTTATAAACATTATCAAGAAGGAGCTGACGATATGCCAGCACATATTAAAACATCCCTAACAAGCACTTGTTTATCTTTAAGTTTTAAGGACAGTAATCTTATGCTTGGCACATGGCAAGCAGTGTATTTATGGGAACATAGATTTGATCAAAAAGAAAGGGTTTTGAATGTACATATAATTGGTGAGAAAAGGCAAAATACTTATAATGTAATTAATAAAAACTAATTTTAATTATTAAATGGAACCTTACCTTTTGCAAGATGAAGAATTAAAGGAATTAGTTGTAAAAATACCCGGCTGGGAAATTAACAATAAACAAATCCAGAGAGAATTTAAATTTTCTAATTTTATTGAAGCATTCTCATTTATGACTAAAATTGCTTTAATAAGTGAAAAATATAATCATCATCCTAACTGGGAAAATGTTTATTCAAAAGTAATAATTAGGTTAAGTACACATGATTTGGGGGGCATAACAAATCTGGATCAAACATTAGCTTCAGAAATAAATAAAGTTTTCGCTCAATAAAATTTCAAATTTAAATTTATTCATATAAAAAATTCGTCAAAATGTCCAAAAAGTTATTACCTGTTACGATTATTAGTGGATTTTTAGGCTCAGGCAAAACTACACTTTTAAATCATATTTTAAAAAATCAAGTTGGTCTTAAAACGGCTGTTTTGGTAAATGAATTTGGAGAGATAGGAATAGATAATGACTTAATTATAGAAGGCTCAGAAGATATGATCGAATTAAATAATGGCTGTATATGTTGCTCTATTAATGGTGAATTATTAAATACAGTATCCAAAGTTTTAGAAAGATCTGAAAAAATAGACTATTTGATTGTTGAGACTACTGGGCTAGCAGATCCATTGCCAGTAGCCATGACTTTTGCAGCTGGAGATCTTCGAGAAAAAGTAAGATTAGATTCAATCATCACTGTTATTGATGGGGAAAATTTTGATTTTGAAATCAATAATACAAGTGTCGCCTATTCTCAGATTTTATATGGAGATATCCTTCTCCTAAATAAATGTGATTTAGTCAACGAAGAACAATTAAAGAAAGTCGAAAAATTTATAAATAAAATAAAAAAAGAACCAAGGATATTGAGATCAACCAATAGTGAAATTGGATTACAAACTATAATGAGTGTAGGTTTATTTGAAACAGATACTTTTAAATTCAATAAGGATAAGGAAGATTTAGAAGACAATTCACACGATCACTCTTCGCATTCTCACGATCACTCTTCTCATTCTCACGATCACTCTTCTCATTCTCACGATCACTCTTCTCATTCTCACGATTTGAATAATAATATAGATGGTTTTACATCAGTTTCTTATGAGACATTTGAACCATTCTCCCTAAGAAAGTTTCAATATTTCTTAGATAATCAAATCTCACAAGATGTATTTAGGGCGAAAGGAATATTATGGTTTATGGAAAGTGAGAGAAAACACATTTTTCACCTATCTGGAAAACGATTTTCTCTAGATGATGAAGAATGGACAAAAGAAAAATCTAACAAGATAGTATTTATTGGTAAAAACTTAGATCATCAAACTATTAAGAATCAACTTTCATCATGTAGATTTGGTACAGATTAGTTTAAACATAATAGGATTTAATTAATTTTTGAAAATACTTATTAAAGGATTTAAAAAAGCATTAACCGAATTAAAACTTTTTTATTTTACTTCGTTTATTGTCGCAATTTTAGTAATCATTCCAATTTCCAATTTTCTTCTTGAAGGAGTCCAATATGTTGTAAGTGGGAATTTTTCATTAGGCATTGCTGGAGGAGAAGAGGTATTAGAAACTTTAAAAGTTTTAATACTAACTAGTTTTTTTGGAGGAGGATTAGGCACTTTAAATGGATGGTTACTTTCAAATTGTAATTTTAAGTTCAGAAAAGTTCTCCGCATTTGTCAGCTAGTCCCACTAGCTGCTCCTGCATATCTAATAACAGCTGTTTTACAGGATTTAGGAAGTATTTTTGGGTATCAAGTAACTGGTTTATGGTGGGGGGTATTAATACTTTCAATTTCTACTTATCCATATGTATTCATTCTTGCTAATGAAAGTTTTAATAAATTTGGAGTTAATCAAATCAATGCCAGTAGAGGATTAGGAGTTGGGCCTTGGAGGAGCTTCTTTAAAATCGCTTTTCCAATGGCGTTACCAGCAGTAATAACAGGAATAAGTTTAATGTGTATGGAAGTAATGAATGAGTTAGGTACATTTGCATTATTAAACATTCCAAGTATTTCTACGGGTATAGCTGAAAATTGGATAATTGAGGGTAATCCAAAAAGTGCTATCGGATTATCTTTGGTAGCCTTATTAATAATTTTCGCTTTAATTATTTTTGAAAAATTATCGAGAAGAAAATCAAAGAGGTGGAGTGAAAATCCTGCATCAAAAGATTCTCAAGGATGGGAATTAAAGAATAATAGGGCTCTTTTAGCAATAACAATATCCTTATTTCCTCCAATTTTCTCTTTTGGAATTCCATGTTTTTGGGTTTTTCTCAATATCGATCAAATTCAAAAAGGAATATCTATAGAATTACTTACCCTATCATTCAGGACCATAAGTCTAGGATTTTTTACTGCATTAATAACGATGTTATTCTCCTTAATAATTTCCTTAGCAAGACGTCCAAATAAAAGCTTACTACTTGGATTAGTAACAAACCTTGCGGGAATAGGTTATGCAATTCCAGGAACTGTATTAGCTTTATCTTTAATAAGCATTTCTTCTCCAAAATACAATTTCATTGCTATTTGCTTACTAATTTGGGGTTATCTTGTTCGATTTCTAACTATTTCTAAGGGTTCTATTGATTCAAGTCTTGAGAGAATTTCTCCTAGTCTTGATGAAGCTGCACTTGGACTAGGACAGAATTGGCTGGGAATCTTCAAAAGAATTCATCTACCTCTTCTTCAGGGGCCGATATTCGTAGGATCACTTTTAGTTTTTGTAGACACGATAAAAGAATTACCCATAACATTTATTTTAAGACCGTTCGATTTCGATACATTATCTGTGAGAATATATCAATATGCTGGAGATGAAAGAATGGTAGAGGCGATATTACCGGCTATTTTTATAATGATTTTAGGCCTTATTGCATCATTTACATTAATACCAAGTTTAGAGAAAAAAAACTAAATTCTTCTAGACAATTTTCTTATTAAGAAAGGTAAGCTTAACAACAAATCTGCCGAGGTAGATATAACCCTAAAATAAACTAAGCAAATAAGAATTATATTTTGTGGAATACTGTTGCCAACAAATAAAAGGAAGCAAGACTCAAAAACTCCAACTCCTCCTGGAGCTGATGGGACTACTAAGCCTAAAGACCATGCCAAAGAAAAGATTACTAATAAAAATATGATGTTCAGATTATTACTTGTATAAAAAATATTTAAGCAAATATAAAACCCAATAAATTTAGATAAAACAAAACCAATTTCAAGAAGTAAAGCTCTAGAAGGGAAAAAAGAAGTTATATTTATTCTCTCTTTAAATTGGCCATTTGAATTTGGTAGTCTCAAAAACTCAAATACTTTTCCCTTAAGAGACCATAATCTTTTTAATATCAAAAAAATAAATTTCCTATTTAAAAATACTAAAGGGGAAATTAAAAAAAAATAAAATGGTGAAAAAATCAATCCAATCGATGCCAAGAGAAAAGATCCGCTCAACATAAAATAAGGTTCTATAAGAGTCGAATACAGTGCAATCTGAGAATTACTTATTTTTTTTATAAAATTAAATCTTTCAACAAAATGCCAAAACCCACCCGGAGCATATTTAAGAATATTGGTTAAAACATAAAAGGAGACTAAATTATTACTTTTAAATTCTTTCCCGAACCATTTAACAATATATTTCCATGCATAAGCGTTCAGGTAAATACTTAAAATACAAAATAAAAATGATAAAGATAGATTAATTCCATCTCTTTCTAAATTAATACTAAAAGAAATTTGATCAATATTATCAAAAAAATATATGCAAAAATATGACAAGCTTAAAATAAAGAAAATACTCTTTAAACCACCAAAATTAATTTTTTTAAGGAATTTTAAATATCGTTGATTACTTGTATTTAATCTCATTTCCAATTTTCAAATGCTTTAAAATTCTTACTTGACTCTTTTATTATTTTTCTTATTTCGTAAGTTGATATTTTATGCTTTAAATTTAATCTCAAAACCTCATCATTTTCTGGTTTCATATTTATTGATCCGTCGGGTTTCAAAGTTTGTTTAACTTTTATATTTCCAAAAGTAGTTGAACATTCTCCTCTACGTCTAAGTAATATCCACCTAGATTGTGTTCTTTCACGAACCCCAATAGTAGTGGAATAATCAAACCATAATCGCCTAAAAAATTCTTTTTTCTCAATCGGCAAGATTACTTGAATAGAAAATCCAATTCTATTTTTTTTCATATTGATAGCTTGATAGGAAACGTCGTAAGCCCCCTCAATTCTCAGTTTCTCCACAAAATTAGAAATATCTTCGGGTGTTTGGTCATCAATCCATGCTTCTTGAATAAATATCTCTTCACACTTTGGACTAATTTGTTCTTTATTGTTAATTGAAGAATCATCAAATGAAGTAATTTTATAAACTCTTACCAAATTAGGGAATGGAAATTTTAGGTTACCAATACCTACTCCATAAGAGTCAATAGAAAATTTTAAAGGCGGTTCAATATAGTCGACTAAATTAGCAAGTAAAGCAATGCCAGTTGGTGTTGAGAGTTCTCCCTCTATTGAGTCACGGCTTGATAAAACCTTAATATTTTTTTGTCTTGTTAGCTCTATTACAGCAGGAGTTGGCACAGATAATTGTCCATGTTCAGTTTGAACAAAACCTTTCCCCAACATAGGTTCATTGCAATAAACCCTATTTGGATTTAAATAATTCAATGCAGCACAAACCCCAATGATATCCACCAATGAATCTATAGCTCCAATTTCATGAAAATGAACATCATCATATTTAATGCCATGAACTTTTCCTTCCGCAATTGCTAAAGATTCAAATACTTCATAAATAATTTTTTTTAATTTATCTTCCAAGTGGCCATTTAAAATAAGTTCCTTAATACTTCTCCAAGTTCTTTTGATAGGACTACAATCAATATTCTCAACCTTTGCCTCGATGCCACGAATTGAACAACTTTTTGATTCCTGAAATTCTAGTTGATATAGATCCTTTAATCCAAGATCAATAAGTGGCTGTTCAATAACTTTTTTAGGTACCCCTAAATCATAAAAAGCTCCTAACAACATATCTCCAGAGATCCCAGGAGAACATTCAATTAAAATTTCATCCATAAATCAAAAATTTCTTGACTGGTAAAATTGCGGTGAAAATCAACTTTTAATTCTAGTTATTTTTAGAAAGATTTTTTTCAACCACTTCGTACTTTATTAATTTCAAAGAATTTCCATCTCTGTTGATGTCTAAACTTACAAAGCTATGAAGAAGTTCAAGAGAAAGCTCTCCTTTTATGACTAATTTAAAATTTTTATTTTTTAAATTTTTTGACTTTATTACAGGGCAGATTTTAATAACAATTTCTTTCTTTTGAGTGTTGACAAAAACTAATTCTCCTCTAACAGAAAAGTAATTGTCTTTTAAATCTAATTCTTCTAATAACTTTGAGAAGTTAGTTTTTGAAGAATTATTAGGGAAATCATTCAGTTGATAAGGATCCCAGATGCCTGCAACTTGTAAATGCAAGCTTTGAGTATTTTTATTCTTTGGATAAACAATCCAATAATAACTTTTCTTTAAATCAATATGCTTTTTCAAAAGTGATAATGCTTTACCAAGTATTACTGTTTCAATTTTTTCATCTTTATTATCAATTAAAAATCCCCTATTTAATTCCTCACTATTAATGGGAGTAAATTTACCATTAATAATACCAATTGCTCTATGCTGTAGTTGGTTAGTAACTTTTGGGATAGGGTTTTTTAACATATTAAAATTTGAAAATTACAATTTATCGTATTAAATTTCTTAATTTTCCTCCAAGCTATTAAATGACTTTAATGCTTCGTCAATTGCATCAGAAGGATCAGTTGCATCATTCATACTATTAAGTCTCCGAATCATTTCCACAAGTTCAAAAGGATTAGTAGGAATAACTGAACTATCATCTTCTGTTTTTGTTGAGGTATCAATTTCTAATTCTTCAAATAAATATTCAGCATTTAGGTAATTACCTTTTAAAGCAATTGATAAAGTAAAAAAAATAACAAAAGTTATTGGTCTAGGCAGGCTTTTACAAAAGTAATTTTTCGTTTTATTTAATTTCAAAATTCTTTAACACCAAAAATTCTCTGCTAGTTTAATTTTACATAATTTAGTAGAAATTTGTTAATAGCAACTTGGAATGTTAACTCTATAAGAACCAGACTTTCACAAATAACAGATTGGATTAGTAAAACCAATCCAGATATTCTTTGTTTGCAGGAAACAAAAGTGATTGATGATAGTTTCCCTATTGAATCTTTCGAAAAATTAGGATACTTCGTAGAGGTCTACGGGCAAAAATCTTACAATGGTGTGGCTATTATTTCTAAAATAAAGCCAGAAAATGTTAAAAAAGGATTCTATGGTTGTACTGACTTTAATCAAAATATCGAAATTTTCCTAGATCAAAAAAGATTGATTTCTGCTGATATTAATGGAATTAAAATCATAAATGTTTACGTGCCAAATGGATCTTCTCTAGAATCTAGTAAGTTCGAATACAAAATTAATTGGTTAAATTGTTTAGCTTCATTTTTGGATGACCAAGAAAAAAAAGGGGAATTAATTTGTCTAATGGGTGATTTTAATGTTGCTCCATCTAACTTTGATATTCATGATCCAAAGAAATATGAAGGAGGAATAATGTCATCTGAGATAGAGAGAAATGCACTAAATAATGTTCTGAAAAAAAGATTAATAGACTCGTTCAGGATTTTTGAACAAAATACTGGCCATTGGAGTTGGTGGGATTACCGTAATAACGCATTTGAATTGAATAAAGGTTGGAGAATAGACCATATATATATCAGCAAAGAACTGTCATCAAAACTAAAAAGTTGTGTCATAGACAGCTCACCGAGAGGTAATTTGCGTCCAAGTGATCATGCCCCAGTAATGATAGATCTAAACTTAAATGACATAACTGAAGATTTTTTTGAGGATGAGGATAATTTCTTCGAAATATAAATAAAATAAATTGAATTTCTTTAATGCCTGAAAACTCTTATTAGCAAAGAGTTATCTAAAATATAACTGTTTTTTTATCATGGTTTCTTTAAAATTAATAATTTACAATGTAAACTATCGCAATAAAAATATCATAATGTAGAATTTCAATCTAATTGACAAAATTTTTACTTATTTCTAATTTAGAACATGACAAAATTTTTCTTAAAACATCATTTAGTTAAATTGTGACTGACATATTAAATTACACAAAATCTCAAGAAATTTTCTCTGCAGCCCAACAACTAATGCCTGGAGGAGTTAGCTCTCCAGTAAGAGCTTTTAAGTCCGTAGGTGGTCAGCCAATTGTTTTTGATAGAGTTAAAGGCCCTTTTGCTTGGGATATTGATGGAAATAGATACATTGACTATATAGGTAGCTGGGGGCCAGCTATATGTGGACATGCCCATCCTGAAGTTACAACGGCATTACAGGAAGCAATTGAGAAAGGCACGAGCTTCGGCGCTCCATGCGTTCTAGAGAACAAACTTGCTGAAATGGTAATAGATGCTGTCCCATCTGTAGAAATGGTTAGATTTGTTAATAGTGGAACTGAAGCATGCATGGCTGTTTTGAGACTCATGCGAGCATTTACTGGAAGAGATAAAGTTATTAAATTTGACGGTTGCTATCACGGTCATGCGGATATGTTTTTAGTGAAAGCAGGATCTGGTGTAGCCACTCTGGGTTTACCAGATTCTCCAGGTGTTCCACGGACAACGACTGCCAATACACTTACTGCTCCCTACAATGACCTTGAAGCAGTAAAAAAATTATTTTCTGAAAATCCTGATGCCATTTCGGGGGTCATACTCGAGCCAATAGTTGGTAATGCTGGATTTATTACTCCAGAACCTGGATTCTTGGAAGGATTAAGGGAATTAACCACTGAGAATGGATCCTTATTAGTTTTTGACGAAGTAATGACTGGATTCAGAATAAGTTATGGAGGCGCTCAAGAAAAGTTTGGCGTTACTCCTGATTTAACCACCCTCGGCAAAGTAATCGGTGGAGGCCTACCTGTTGGAGCTTATGGAGGCAAAAAAGAAATAATGTCCATGGTATCTCCTTCAGGACCGGTATACCAAGCAGGTACTTTGAGCGGCAATCCTCTTGCGATGACTGCTGGAATAAAAACTCTTGAACTGCTGAAACAAGATGGTACGTACGAAAAACTTGATTTAACAACTTCTAGATTAATAGAAGGGATAATTCAGTCTGCAGAAAATAACGGTATTGCTATCAATGGTGGAAGTGTAAGTGCTATGTTTGGCTTTTTCTTATGTAATGGACCAGTTAGGAACTTTGATGAAGCTAAAACAAATGATGCCGAACTTTTTGGCAAGTTACATAGAGAAATGCTTCTACGAGGTATTTACCTAGCGCCAAGTCCCTTCGAAGCTGGCTTCACATCACTAGCTCACAGTGAAGAAGAAATTGATAAAACTATCGAGGCTTTTGACGAATCTTTCAATGCAATAAAAAAATAATCATTTACTTTTCTTTCCTTAAAGAAAAATAAGTAAATGATTAAAACTTTAGAAAGATTATTACTAAATAATTATCTATTACCACCAACTATTACTGGAGGAGCACCTCCTTCTGAACCTGGCAAGCCAGGAACTACTTGTGTGCTACCATCCCATTTGTCGAGAAATAATTTGAAAAGTACCTGATCGTCGAGACTTCTATTTAATGTCTCATATCTAAGTGCTTCTTGTTCTGCAATTTCAACTTCTGTCTTTGCTCTTAGTAATTGCTGACCAGCTATTTGCTTTTGTTCAATAGCAGCTCTATATTCTTCAGCGATCTCTAATCCAGTGAGATCTAAACTCTTAACATCTACATAATCGAATGAATTTAGTTCTTTTGCCACTGTATCGCCTACTTTCTCTGAAATTACTGCGAATTCAGTAGCAATTGTCTCTAGTTCATATTGAGAAAAGACTGATTTTAGAGCTTTTAGCAAAGATGGCTGAACAATTTTCTGATAAACATCGCTATTTCTGCTTGCAATTGTTGCGAAAATCCTTCCTGCTTCGTTAGGTTTTACTGAATACTTAACAGTGGCTGTAGCCCTAATAACTTGAAGATCTTTAGTTAATGTTTCAAATTTTTCGGGTTGAACTTGAGTTTTAATATCAAATGGATATACAGACTGAACAAATGGTAGCTTAAAGTTCAAACCAGCCTTCCTAGAGGGCCCACTTACTTTCCCTAGTGTTGTAATAACCGCAACTTGTCCAGAAGGTACAACAAACAGGGATTGTGTGAGCAAAAGAAAGCCAGTAAAAGACAATACAATCAATAATGTTGCTGTCCCACCAGGTCCTGTTGGTGTGACATTTTTAAAGGATGTTGACATTAAATTTCTTCTTTATAGATAATCATATTTAAATAGATTAATTAGTGCATTACTAAGACATTTAATTAAAATATTTTTTTAATAATTGTAAGTTTTAACTTAGTTATTTATCAGTAAATATTTTATTTAAATTCTTGCAAAAGTTTTAAATAAAGTTCCTCATCTATCTCCCTGATGTCATATTCAGAGGGTAATACACCATGCTTATGCTCATGTACTGCCATCCAACAAAATTTCTCTATTTCTTCTATTGAAAAACGAGGATATTCTTTTACTTTCTTAATAAGTGTATTAATAAGAGATTCTGAATGGTCTATCATATTTTGGAATAATCTTACTAAAGATCTTATCTAAAGTTATTAGCTTTTAGAGGAATGTTCAAAGACTCCTCCAGCTCACTAACAAGCTTAATTGCTAATTGAAGATCATTTTTGCTTTTACTAGCTACTCTGAGTGTTTCTCCATTGATACTGACATTAATTTTTTTTATTTGATCTCTGATATTTTTACTGATTTTTTTTGCAATTTCTTGTTTAATTCCTTGTTTTAATAAAATTGTCTGTTTTATTTTATTACCACTAACTACTTCAATTTCACCGTAGTCAAATATTTTTAAAGACAAGTTCCTTTTTATTGACTTTTGTCTAATTATGTCATTTACAGCATTTAACGTAAGTTCGCTATTGGTGATAATAAAAATATTTTCTTTATCTAATTCAACTAAAGTGTCTGTGCTCTTCAGATCGTAACGCTGAGAAATTTCCCTTCTTACTTGATCCAAAGTATTGACTAATTCTTGTCTATCAAAATCAGAAACTACATCAAATGAAAAACTTTCTGCCATAGTAAATTATTAATCGCTAAATATTTTTAGCATATATCATTAAAAAAAAGGAAATTGACTAATTTAATCGAAAAATAACAAACTAACCACCTTCCCCATTTCTTCAGCGCACCTACAACTATTTAGCAAAGTTTCACTATCGTGAAAAGCAAAGCATATTAATTGATCGCACCTAGTAATAATTTCTTGATTACAAAGACTGCTTGCAAGTGGCAAAGGTAATTCATCATTTTCACTTTTTTCAACTAAATGCATAACCCTTTCAAGTTGATCCTTTATTTCGGGTATTTGTCTATCAAGACTTTGAGGTAGCAAGACAGTTAATAATGATGGATTAATATCTAAAACAGCCCGAATAACAGCTGCATTTACACCTTGAGATCCAGAAGTAAGGATATTATGTCCTTCCTCTGCTAAGGATCTTGCTATCAACTCAATTAGGTGGATATCGACAACTGGTACGTGTCTACTGCCCAAAAAAGCAATTCTCCTTTTCCCATTATCTTGGAGTTTTGCAAGTTCTTGAGCTAAGGCATCAACACCCTCAGTTGCTGGCAGGTCTAAAGAGCGACTCAAAATAATAAAGTTCCTATATTTGAAATTAGCATTTATCTGAAAAATTGCAGGGAAAATCTATCTTTTCGAGAATTCTTTTTAGATTTACATGCTCTTGAACTAATTGAATAGCATAAGAAGCTTTAACTGATTCATGTATTCTGACATGGCCAAAAGCTTGTTCAATAATTTCTACGGAAGTAAGAGTATCTAATTCCACCTTTAAAATTGGTACTTCCAGTTCCTCCGCTCTATGAATCAATTGTGACAAGGGATCTCCCAAACCAGTTAAAATTAGACATTGAGTCGAAGCCTCCAAAGCAGCAAGTTGGATATCAGTTCTATCAGCACCAGTAACTACAGCCATATTTCGTCTTCTCCTGAAAAATTCCATTGCAGAATTTACACCCATTGCACCAATACTTAACGTTTCAACAAGTAATTGATCTTTATCAGGGCAACAAATTACCTTAGCATCTAATCTTCTTACAAGCTCGCCGACGGTGACACTTCTGAGAAGAGGTGATTTAGGCATCACACCAAACACCTCAATATCAAGATCTTTAAGAGAAGGTATTATTTCATTTTTAACTTTTTCGACTTCTTGCGGCAAAACTCCATTCAATACAACTCCAGCCAATTTCTCACCTAATTGTTTTTTCGCATCAAGTAATGCATCCACGCTTTTACAATCTTCCCATAAATTCACAATTAAAACTTCAGCATCTAAATCCTTAGCTAGTTGTGGGAGACTTAAGCCATAAATCATACCTTCATGAAGACTTCCAGCTGCCTCTAAAATATTTAGACCCTCAAAATCATCATTAATCAACCCTTCAATTTGATCAAACCCTTTTCCTGGGAGTAAGTCTTTATTAAAAATCCTTTTTTCAGCTGATATATTATCCAATAATCCTACTGAAGAAATTAAATTCTCCTCTTCGATATTTAATGTAGATCCAATAAACTTCACATCATCATCTATTAATCCTTCATAAGACATTGAAGGAAGATTAGTAAGTTCAATACATGTTGCTAGCGGTTTCCCTATGCGTACTTTTTTTTTCTCCTGTAAAAGTCTTTTTGCTATCCCAAGAACCATTGCAGACTTACCACTAAATGGCTCACATGAACCAATTAATAATATATCGCTCATAATTAATAAAATTATTTATCCATAAGTTCAAGATAATATTTTTTTCAGCACTAAACAAATATTTATTTATGAGTTTTAATCAAATAAAAAATAAATAATTGTTTTTTGGTAAATTTATTTTTATTCTTTGGTATCTCATAAAATCAAGCAAAAATGATAAATTCAACCAAAAACGAAAAAACTGTAGGAATTACTGGAGCCTCAGGTGCGCTAGGGAAAGAGTTAACAAAGTTGTTTCGTAAAAAAGGATATAAAGTGATTGGATTTACTCATAGTAAAACTAATTATGAAATAAATCTTGAATCTCCTAATGAATGGATTAAATGGGAATGTGGGAAGGAGTCGTCATTAAAAAAACAATTAGAAAAAATAGATATTCTAATTTTGAACCATGGTATCTATGATTTGAGTAGAGAAAATTCCAATTATGAAAAATCTATAGAAATAAATGCATTAAGCAAATTCAAATTTTTAAATTTATTTGAAGATGTTGCTCTAACCAATGATTCACTAATAAAAAAAGAGATTTGGATAAACACATCTGAAGCAGAAATATTACCAGCCCTAAATCCGTCATATGAGATTAGCAAATCCCTCATTGGTCAATTAGTTTCTTTCAAAAAAAATCTTTTGGACAACAATACTAAGAAAAAATTCATAATTAAAAAAATCATCCTAGGGCCTTTTAAATCAAAACTAAATCCTATCGGAATAATGAGTCCTAAATTTGTTTCTGAAAAAATTTATGATTTAGCTAATTCAAAAAATTATTTAATAATAGTTAGTCCAAACCCTTTAAGTTACTTACTTTTCCCATTGAAAGAATTTTTTAATTTTTTGTATTGCCAGGTTATCTATAAGTACAAATCTTAGTATTTAGAAATCTCTATCTGTCAAAATTTCAATCCCATCTTTTAAAACAACTATTGTATGCTCCCATTGGGCCGATAATTTTCCATCTTTTGTAATTACAGTCCATCTATCATTTAATGTTTTGCAAAATTTAGTCCCTTCATTAACAATAGGTTCCACCGCTAATGTCATTCCCTCACGAAGGACGACGTTGGGCAACTCTTTAGTCCGAAAATTAAATACCGATGGTTCTTCATGAAGATTTCTTCCAACTCCATGTCCTGTATAGTCTTCCACAACACTGAAGCCATTTTTTAAAACAATATCTTCGATTTCCCCAGCCACATCTAGAAGTGTATTCCCTGCTTTGACTTTCGAAAGGCCCGCATACAATGCCTCATGAGCAACATCGCAAAGATTTTGAGCCTTGGGACTAACTTCTCCCACACAAATTGATATACAACTATCCCCATGAAAACCGTCTAAATATGCTCCTGTATCAATTTTAACTAAGTCACCATTTTTAATTATTTTATTTTTATTTGGTATTCCATGAACAACTTCATTATTGATGCTAGAACAAATACTAGAAGGAAACCCATGGTAGCCCTTAAAACTTGGAACAGCTCCAAAACTTCTTATCCTCTTTTCTGCGAAATCATCTAAATCTTTTGTACTCATTCCAGGTTTAATCAAGTCATTAATTTCCCTCAAAACAGTTGCTACAATCCTGCTAGATTTTTTCATCAAATTTATTTCACGTGAAGACTTTATTTCAATTCCTCTTCTCCTCTGAATAAAAGGAACTTGATCATTAGCCTTGGAATTATTTTTTTTTAACAAAAGATCTGCAAAGTGTCTCATTAGAATAAATAATAGTATTAGGTAAATATCTTCAAAATAGCCATTATGGTATTGGCTATTTTAAATCTATCAATAACAATAGGAAAGAAGCAAAAATGAAAATTTTATCTAATTCTAGGCAATTTCATAAGGCTTTGGCACCTTGGGTTTTTCTTCCATTATTTATATCTTCAATTACCGGTCTTCTTTATAGGGTTTCAAAAGATTTATTAGGTTACTCTAGAGAACAAGTTCATTGGTTAATGTCACTACATGAGGGGGAATGGCTTGGTGATAATGGAGAACTCATATACGTAATATTGAATTCTCTTGGAGTTTTATGGATGCTCGTAACGGGATTCCAAATGTTTTCAAAAACAATTTCATTTACCAAAAAGGTTACTAAAGGCGAGTCAAAAGGTTAAGATATAAAACTTGTAGGACAAAAAAGACCAAAATGGCCAAAGAGAAACAAGAGAAGGATTTAGAAATCGTTACTAAAGCTGACGCATCAGTTGATGTAGCAGTTGAACAAAAAGAAAAAAAAATGGTTTCTGAAACTCCTCAGATTTTAAACGCATCTAATCTTATTAAGGAATTTGAGAGTGAACAATTAAAAAAAGAATTACCTGAAGTTTATGTTGGGGACACTGTTAAAGTTGGAGTAAAAATTACAGAAGGCAATAAAGAAAGAGTCCAACCTTACGAAGGTGTTGTCATAGCGAAAAGGCATGGAGGTATTAACCAAACTATTACAGTTAGAAGAATTTTTCAGGGTATAGGTGTTGAAAGAGTATTTATGCTACATAGTCCACAGGTTGCCTCTCTAAAAGTTGAACGTAGAGGTAAAGTAAGAAGAGCTAAGTTATTCTATCTGAGAGATAGAGTAGGAAAAGCTACTCGCGTTAAACAACGTTTTGATCGATAAAGTTGTAAATTAATTAACTTATTGGTCACAAAGGCGCTTATAATTATTAAAATGCGTCGTTAGTTCAGTTGGTAGAACGCAGGTCTCCAAAACCTGATGTCGGGGGTTCAAGTCCTCCACGACGCGTTTGATCAACATTTTGTAAATCATTTTTTCATTAGATGGAGTTAGACCTTCAACCTGGGGACGTAGTTAAAGTCCTAGAATCAGCAGCTTTGGGATGGGTTCGAGCAAGAGTCATCAGAGTTAAGTCTGGTGGGAGAGTTGTAGTACAAAGTGACCAAGGTAGAGAATTTACTGCTAGAGGCAATCAAGTTAGGTTGATAGAACCTGCCGGTTTTAGACCTCAAAAATAAATAGTTGTTTACACTAAACCAACTGTAAAACTAACTATTTCTGTAAATCCTCAAAATAATAAATTTTTTTTATTACAACACTATTAATTAAGTATTATGATCTGATAATTTTAAGAATGAAGTTCTAAATAAATTTAGAACAAAACCCTGGGACCGTAGTTCAACTGGTTAGAGCACCGCCCTGTCACGGCGGAAGTTGCGGGTTCGAATCCCGTCGGTCCCGTTTTTTTCTAAAAAAAATTTGGAAAAACGTTTAAGATTAGCGCCGAGTCCAACGGGTTTATTTCATATTGGGACGGCGCGAACTGCATTATTCAACTGGTTGTATGCACAAAAAATTGGCGGGAAATTTCTTATCAGAATAGAAGATACAGATTTCCTTCGATCTAAATCTGAATATACAAAAAATATATTAGAGGGCTTGAAATGGCTTGGAATTAAATGGGATGAAGAACCTATAAAGCAAAGTGATCGAATTTCGATTCATAAAAGTTACATCAAAAAGCTATTGACATGTGGAGCAGCATATAGGTGCTTTACAACAGAAGATGAAATTTCTGAATTAAGAGAAGAGCAAAAAAAGAAAGGATTACCTCCAAAGCACGATAATAGGCACAGAAGTCTTTCAAAAGAAGAAATAGAAACATTCATATCCCAAGGGAGAACTTCAGTAATAAGATTTAAAATTGATGAAAAAATTGAAATTAAATGGTTAGATCAGATAAGAGGCGAAATCAAATGGCAAGGAAAGGATTTGGGTGGTGATTTAGTTTTGTCAAGAAGGGCAAAAGGATATGAGATTGGAGATCCTTTGTATAATCTTGCAGTTGTAGTTGATGATAATTTCATGAATATTACTCATGTTGTCAGGGGTGAAGACCATATCTCTAACACTGCAAAACAAATATTGATTTATAAAGCATTAAATTTTAATTTGCCAACTTTCTCTCATACACCCTTAATACTAAATAGTAAAGGAAAAAAATTATCTAAAAGAGATTGTGTAACTTCAATAGACGAATTTAGAGATATGGGATATTTACCTGAGGCTTTATCGAACTATATGGCCTTTTTAGGTTGGTCTCCAAAATCTGCAGACAGGGAAATACTTTCAGTTGAAGAGATATCTGAAATTTTTGAATTATCAGAAATAAATAAAGCTGGAGCCAAATTCAGTTGGGAAAAACTTAACTGGATTAATTCTCAATATATAAAAAATATGGAATTAATAAAGTTAAGTGAGATCATGAGGAAATATTGGGATCAAAATGGTTGGGTGCCGCCATCTCAAGAATGGGCTTATAAATTAGCAACTTTGCTAAGAGACTCTATGACTCTTTTGAAAGATTCAATTGATCAATCAAAACCATTTTTCTTAATACCTGTAATTCAAAAAGAAGGTCAAGATTTTCTGAGAAATAACGATAGCAAATTATCTCTAAAACTAATCTTAAATTACTTAATTGAGAAAAATACCATAAAAATAAATAGAGAGAAAGCCAAAGAAATAATTAACGAAATCTCAAAAATGCATAATATTAAAAAAGGGATATTAATGAAATCACTAAGAGTAGCCTTTTTTGGATCTCTAAGTGGACCAGATTTAATTCAAAGTTGGGAGCTTTTCTCAGAGAGTAAAACTGACAGATCTCGGATTGAAAGATGTCTAGAATCAATCTAAATTATTTTTTTGGCCTAATTCAAGCCTATTTACCAAAGGTTTAGCTGAGAGCCCTTGGATTCCTACTGTCATTAATATAGTAAGAAAAACTAAACCTTGAAGACGGCCAGCCCCAAGGATACCAGCCTGCTCTAATCTGATAGAAAAAAGAGAAGCTACCGCTGCAGTAACAATACCTCTTGGGGCTAACCAAGCTAAAAATACTTTTTCTTTTAAGTTCAGATCTTTCCCCATTGTCGCTATCCAAATAGAGATAGGGCGAACAATTAACATCAAAATAAAAACGCAAACAACCCCTCCCCAGCCAAGGGGACTTAATTCACCCCAAGAAACGTCAGCGGCCAAAAGAGGGAAAAGTACAGTGATTGCTAATTGAGCTAATTCACCTATTAGATTATCCAATCTCTCCTTATCTATAATTTCTCTTTTTCCTACAATAAAACCTGCCGCGACTGAAGCAGGCAAGCCTGATTCTGGTAAAAAATATTCGCAAATTCCATACACAAGGAAAATAAATCCAAGGGTAACTTGAAGCTCTATACCAAATGAGGCTTCATTTTTTATTTTTTTTAAAATTTCTGATAGTAACCAACCTGCACTTAATCCGATTAAGACTCCTCCGCCTAATCTTTGCATTAATGCAATAAATACATCGTTAATCCCGCGTAGGTCCCCTAAAGTCAGTTCTAAAAGCAGTAATGCAAGTACTGCACCAATTGGTTCAAGCAACAACCCCTCAGCTTTCAAAACTTCCGAAAGAGGGGAAGCTAATTTTATTTGTTCTACTAATGGAGAGACAACTGTTGGTCCAGTAGCTAGAACGATAGCACTATATATTCCTGCAACTTGCCAAGAGAGGCCTGCCAGCCAATGAGCAATAAAAATTCCAGCTGATAATGAAATAAAGAGTCTTACCAATGAAATTTTCAAAACAGTATTTCTTATATTTCCCTCAGGCAGTTTTAAATTTAATCCCCCTTCAAATAGAACCAAACAGACTAAAAGCCCAACAATAGTTTCAAGCCCTTGCCCAAGATCTAAAGGCTCAACCAGTCCTAAACCTGATCTTCCTATGAATAATCCAGAAAGCAATAATATAACAACACTTGGGAATCCTGTAAAAGAAGAAAATAATCGAGCAAAAGCACCTGCAAATACAGTTATTCCCCAAAGTAATCCAAGCCTTTCAGGCGTCATAAAAAATTATAAATAATAGAAATATTTATTATTTTGATTAAATCAATAATATTATCTGAAGTCCAATAAATACAATACTTTTTAATTTAATTAATCCGCTTAACAAAAACAATTTTTATTAAATCTTTAAAACTACTTTTAAAAAATTAATTTTATTTCTATTAAGAAAATTGACTTACTAAAGCAATAATTATAAAAATAATTCCTATACCAACAGTTGCCATCCTTCCGTTCCATATTTCAGCTTGAGGGGTAAAACCTCTTTTCCACAAATTCAGTTCCTTTTTATCAACGAAGTTTTTTGTATCTTTAATATCGATTTTAGATTGTTTGTTCATTGAAGTTAGAAAGGAGGGTTTTCTTCATAAAGGGTATTTGCTTGTTCAATTGATAGTCTTCCTGCAACACCTAATTTAAGGGAACTTAAATGATTCTTAAATTTAATCCTGAACAAGGCTGCCGCTCCAATCATTGCCGCATTATCTGTACAAAGATTAAGAGGAGCTAAATGAACATTAATTGATTTTTTACTAGCTTCACTAATCATCATTTTTCTTAATGTATTGTTAGCAGCCACTCCACCAACCACAACAACATTTTCCAAGCTATGATCTTCTGCGCATTTTATTGTTCTCTCTACCAAGACCTCTGCCACTACTCTCTCAAAACTTGCAGCAATATCAGGAATTGGGACTGTCTTCCCATCCAAATTTATTCTCTCAACTAATCTTAATACGGCAGTTTTTAGACCACTAAAAGAGAAATCATATTTAAGAAATCCCCCTTTTTTATCAGAAATCCTACATTTTGGTAAATTAAATTTCATTGGGTCTCCATTTTTAGCCACCTTTTCAATTGCCGGCCCTCCTGGATAACCAAGACCTAATAGTCTGCCAACTTTATCAAAGGCTTCTCCAGCAGCATCATCAAAACTTTTCCCAAGTCTTTGCATTCCCCTTCTATCATCCACCTTTATCAATTCAGTATGCCCACCGCTAACAAGTAATGTAAGAAAAGATTTCTTTGGATAGTTTTCTGAAAATAGAATTGAAGATAAATGCCCCTCCAAATGATGAATTCCCAAAAATGGTTTTTCATGTAACATACTAAGTGATCTTGCAGTTATAGAGCCAACTCGTAAACAACCAACTAATCCAGGAGCTACAGTTGATGCAATATAATCAACTTCCTGAATTTTTATTTTTGATTCTTCTAAAGCCTTATCTAAAACAAAAGGTAATAATTCTAAATGCTTTCTAGCTGCAAGTTCAGGCACCACTCCTCCCCATTTTGAATGATCTTCAATTTGAGAAGCAATTATATTTGAATGTATTCTGAAAGTATCACCAATATTAGAAACTATTGAGACAGATGTCTCATCACAACTTGTTTCAATAGCTAAAACTTTATGCATTTTTGATTCAACTTGTTCTATTTTAATATTAATTTCTTACTTAACACACTATAAGGAATTAAAGATTGCAACTTATGAAATTCTTTTTTTCAATCGTAACCTCAGTTTTTCTGTTCCTCGGAATTACTCCAATTGCTCTAGCAGCAAATGGGCCTGCCTTAAACGCAGATAGAGCTAGCACAGAATATACTGCTTCAGCCCTCACAAAATGCTCTGAAAATCCTAAATTCATTGAGAGAGCAAATTCTGCAACTACTCAAAAAGACATCGCAAGATTTGAAAGATACGGAAAAGCATCATGCGGAGATGATGGTCTTCCACATTTAATAATTGGACCTCCTCTTGAGCCATGGGGAGCCCTTTTAAATAGAGGTCATGAAGGAGACTTACTTATTCCAGGAGTATTGTTCATTTACATTGCTGGAATTATAGGTTGGTCAGGAAGAGAGTATTTGATTGAATCAAAAAAGACTAAGAATCCTGCAGATCTTGAGATCATTATTGATCTAGAATTAGCCAGAAAATGTCTTATAAAAGGAGCGCAATGGCCACTTCTTGCTAATAAACAAGGTAGAAATGGAGATTTAAGAGAGAAAGATAACAACATTACACTTAATGGTCCTCGCTAAACGCTTTTAAAAAACTTTCATAAAAAAAATGTTCAAAATTCTAAACACAAAATTTGTCAGATCTGCTCCAGTGGTGGCGGCAATTTGGCTAAGCCTAACAGCCGGAATAATTATTGAATTTAATAGATTTTTCCCAGATTTATTATTCCATCCAATGAGCTGATAAAGAGAAAATAATCAAGTTTTTATTAACTTGATTATTTTTTTTGCTGTTTCATCAACATTGTGATTTGTTAATGCGAAATCAAATTGATTTGATACTGAAATCTCATAACTAGCCCTTGAGAGTCTTTTTTTAATTGCCTCTTCTTTCTCTGTACCTCTATTTCTTATTCTTCTCTCCAACTCTTCTTTATCCGGAGGAAGTAAAAATATAGAGAGTGAATTTGGAAACTTATTTTTTATTTGCCTTGCACCTTCTACTTCAATTTCAAGAAGTACAGTAAATCCCTTTTTTATTTTCTCATTAACAGAAGATAATGGTGTTCCATAGTAATTTCCAGCGAATTGAGCCCATTCGAGGAAAAGGTTTTGTTCAATCATTTCTTTAAACTTTTCTTGATTTAAAAAGTAGTAATTTTCTCCATCCTTCTCACCCTCTCTAGGTTCTCTAGTCGTTGCAGATATTGAAAGCCAAAATTTTTTTTCTTTACCTAATATTTGTTTAACAACTGTTCCTTTACCCACGCCGCTTGGTCCAGTAAGGATAATAAGTTTTTTTTGATTTTTCATATTAAATTTTTTACAGTAAAATAAACATCTTGTGAATTTAAAAAAGAATAATGCAAAAAGGTGTTCCACAGATAATGGATATTACATCTATTAGATCTGTCTTGCATTATTTAACAAAAAACATCCTACCTACAAAGTTTGAAACTGCTCAACAACCAGAGCCCAATACAATTCAATTATGTTTCAGAGGAGTTGATTCTCAAACATGGTTAGAAGTTTCATGGAATGGAGACTCTCCTAGAATACTAAAGATAAATAAGCCAGAAAAGATTGGGAGAGAAAGCACACTTTCTAAACAAATAAGATACGGATTAAAGTATATGGCTTTAATTTCGATTGATCAAGATGATTTCGAGAGAGTTATAAAATTTAGTTTTGCAAAAAAACCTGGAGATGAAATTAATAAGTATTTAATTTTTGAATTAATGGGAAAACATAGTAATATTTTTTATTTGGATAATAAAAATAAAATAATTTCAGTTGGCAAACAAATTAAATCAAGTCAATCAAGTTTTAGAACAATTTCAACAGGATCAATTTATTCTGGCCCTCCAGCCAATCTCAAAAAACAACCTAGTGAAGATGAGTCTTTCCAATCATGGAAAGACTCAATTTCAATAGTGCCTGAGTCTTTGAAATACTGTTTAATAAATACCTATCAAGGAGTAAGCCCTATCCTCACAAAACAATTAGAGGTTGTTAGCAAAACTATCAATTCGGAAATAATGGAAAAAAATATCGATTTCATAAGCGATTCGGACTTAAAGGAGATATTTAAAAATTGGAAGATTTGGATAAATAGGTTTAAAAATAATGAGTTTAACTTTTCCGTATTTAATAAAGATTTTTATTGCGTTTGGTTTTTTGATAAAGAAATTAATTGCGAAAATAAAATAGATTTATGCGCCAGTTTAGAGAATTATTATGATTATTATCTGAAACAAAAAAAACTTGAATTATTGGAAAAGAAAATTGAAGGGATAATTTTTAAACAGACCAATACCGAGAAAAAGAATTTAAATATTCAATATGATCTTCTAACAAAATCAGAGGACTACGAGTTATATAAAGAAAAAGCTGACAATATATTCACTTCAAATGAAATTACAAAACGAGATATTATTAAAGGACAAAAACTATATAAAAAGTCAAAAAAACTTAAGAGATCTAGAGAATTGATAAAAGAAAGATTAAGTATTTACAAAACAAATATTGAAAGATTAGAAGAATTCAGAACTCTTTTAGAAAATTTAAATTCTTTAAATCATGAAAAACTTTTTATGAGAATCAAACTATTAGAAGAAATTATGGAAGAAATTTGTAACGAGTTTAATATCAATATCAAGAGGCAAAGAGAAAATCAGAAAAGTACATATGAGATACAATCTTTACCAATTCAAGTTGACACTCCCACAGGATTGAAGCTACAGGTAGGGAGAAATATGAGGCAAAATGACTTAATAAGCTTTAAGTTTTCAAAAAAAGGCGATTTATGGTTTCATGCACAGGAATCACCTGGCAGCCATGTAGTTTTAAAGTCTTCATCTCAAGAAGCATCTGAACTGGATCTTCAAATAGCTGCAGATTTAGCTGCTTTATTTAGTAAGGCAAAAAGAAACATTAAAGTACCAATTAATTTAGTAAAAATTAAAGACTTACAAAAAATCAAAAAAGGAGGACCGGGTTGCGTTTCCTTTAAAAATGGAGAAATTATTTGGGGAAATCCTACAAGAGGAGAAGATTACATTAAAAAAAATCTTAAAACAGTAATTTAGTTTATAATAAAAAAAATTTTTAAATCTAAATGTTTGATTTTCTTTTGGGTACTCATGAATTTTTAGGAAATCATAGTTTTCCAGAATTTATTGTTGGATATCTATTTGGTGCTGCATTAATAATTGGAGCCCCTACTGTTTTCTTGCTACTTGCATTCGTAAGCGCTTTAATGAAAACAAATGGGAAAATGGGTGGATATAGAGAATATGAAACTTATGGTGAATCATCCCTAAATGATGCACCTCCTTTCTTATTACCAGATCCCACTAACCCTAAATAAGCAAATAATTAAGTTTATCGAAAAATCAATTAGACATTGACGATAATAATTTTAAACTTTTTTCTTACAAAATCTTTATCAAATAATAATGAGAGTTATAGGTCAAAGTGAAAATAAATTATCAGATTCGATGACTTTTAGTGATCATTTAGAGGAGCTTCGTCAAAGGATACTAAACTCAATTTACTCAATACTTATTTCAATATTCTTTAGTTTTCTTATTATAAAGCCATTAATATCTTTTTTAGAAATCCCAGCTGGTGATATTCATTTACTACAACTTGCTCCAGGAGAGTTTTTATTTGTCGCTATTAAAGTTGCAGGTTACAGCGGGTTGATAGTTTCTATACCTTATATTTTTTATCAAATAATATTATTCATTTCTCCTGGTTTAACAAAACAAGAAAAAAGCCTTATCTTACCCGCAGTTTTTGGTTCAGGTCTTCTGTTTTTTTTAGGATTAATTTTTTCATGGTGGATATTAGTCCCTTCAGCAATAAATTTCTTTATTAGTTTCGGTGCTGACATTGTTGAGCCAACTTGGTCTATAGAAAGATATTTTGATTTTGTTCTATTATTGATGTCCAGCACTGCAATCGCTTTTCAATTACCAGTATTACAGTTTATTCTTGGTTCTCTTGGAATAATTACAACAGAAAAAATGATTTCGAATTGGAAGATAGTTGTGATTTCCTCTGCAATATTATCTGCAGTTATTACCCCTTCAACTGACCCATTGACTATGTCATTGCTATCTGTATCGATTGTGTTTTTATTTTTTGTGGGTACTGGATTAACTTACTTATCAGAAAATCTTAAGTCAAAAACTCTTTCATCTTCTCATTAAGATCTAATTGCAAGCTCACAGCTCTACCTAACCTAGGCTTAGCATTGATTTTCTTTAGCCATTCCCTTACTTCTTCTGAATATCCACATCTATTTAAAATCTCGATTTTATCAGCTATCGATTTTTTATATTCATCTTCGCTTAAAGGGAATGATTCCTGTCCAAGAAATCCCCACATCATTTGAAAATACACGAATTTTCCTCTTCTAAAGAGTCTAAAATCATATTTTTTTCCCCAGCGATGAATCAAATAATGTATAACTTCATCTACTAGCAATGGGTTCATTTAAATCAATTAATTAAGACTTCCTAAACTTTTACTTTAAATTATTAAAAGTCCTATCTATTTGCAACAGAAATTGAACAATTTGATCCATAATAACTAATAAATAACAGAACCAAGTAGCGAATGACTCAATTAAGTTCCAATGATGTCCCTTCTATGGGTCGAAGGCAATTTATGAATCTTCTTACATTTGGTACTGCAACTGGTGTAGCTTTAGGAGCCCTTTACCCTGTAGCGAATTATTTCATGCCTTTAAGAGCAGGCGGAGGTGGAGGTGGAACTTCTGCTAAAGATGAATTAGGGAATCCAATAACTAAGACAGGTTGGTTAGCTACCCATCAAGCAGGAGACAGAAGTCTTGTTCAGGGTCTAAAGGGAGATCCAACTTATTTAATAGTTAATGAAGGTGGGGAAATAGGAGAATTTGGTTTAAATGCAATTTGTACTCATTTAGGTTGTGTTGTCCCATGGGATAGTGGTGCTAATAAATTCATATGTCCTTGTCATGGCAGTCAGTACGATACAACAGGGAAGGTAGTAAGAGGTCCTGCCCCTTTATCTTTAGCTCTAGCTCATGTCGATATTGAAGATGATGCTGTACTCGTCAAACAATGGTCAGAAACTGACTTTAGAACTAATGAAAATCCATGGTGGGCTTAAAAAAAATGAAAGGTCTTAAAAATCAAATCATGAAAAAAACAAGTTTATTTATCTGTACTCTGCTTTTCATTTCAAGCATTGTATTTTATCCAGAGATCAGTTTTGCTTATCCATTTTGGGCTCAGCAAAACTACGAATCCCCAAGAGAAGCCACTGGTAAGATAGTCTGTGCAAATTGTCATTTAGCTCAGATGCCTACAATTGCAGAGGTTCCACAATCTGTTGGAGCAGACAGTGTTTTCAAAGCTGTAGTCAAAATACCCTACAAAAATGATTTAAAAGAGATAGGTGCTGATGGTTCTGAAGTCCCATTACAAGTTGGTGCTGTTGTAATGCTGCCTGATGGCTTTAAACTTGCTCCACAAGAAAGATGGACTGAAGAAATCAAAGAGGAGACAGAAGGAGTGTATTTTACTAACTATAGTGAAGAGAAAGATAATATCATCATTGTAGGACCTTTACCTGGCGACACTAATAAAGAAATTGTTTTTCCTGTACTTTCCCCTGATCCATCCACTAATAAAGAATATCACTATGGGAAATACTCGTTACATATTGGAGGCAATAGAGGTAGAGGTCAGGTATACCCAACTGGAGACAAAAGCAATAATGTAGTTTTCACTTCTTCCACCTCAGGGACTATAAATTCAATAGAAACAATTGAAGATGGTAGCTATAAAATCAATATAGAAAACGATAATGGTGAGATAACTACTGAAGCAGTTCCTGTTGGTCCTCAACTTATAATAAAAGCACAAGACAAAATTAATGCAGGTGACCCTCTTACTAATGATCCCAACGTTGGCGGCTTTGGTCAATTAGATGCTGAGGTTGTACTTCAAAGCCCTTATAGAGTAATTGGATTGATTGCATTCTTTATTGGTGTAGGCCTAACACAAATACTGTTAGTATTAAAGAAAAAACAAGTAGAAAAAGTGCAAGCAGCAGAGGGTATCTAACTTTCTTTGAATGCTTATATTTCAAGCTTTTTTACAATCTCCAGGAGAAACTTTTTTAAATTTAGGATTTATAACTATTAGATGGTACGGACTGCTTATTTCAGTTTCAGTCATAATAGGCCTATTTATCTCTAAAAAACTAGCAAAGGCAAGAAATATTAACCCAGAGTATATTAGTGAAATACTTCCATCATTAATAATCTCTTCAATTATTGGAGCTAGAGCTTATTATGTGATTTTTGAGTGGAGGCAATATAGCGGAGAGAACTTTTTTACTTCTTTTGAACTATTCAATAACATCATTCAAATACCTTCTTTTCTTGCAGTTTGGGAAGGAGGCATAGCAATCCATGGCGGTCTAATTGGAGGATTAATATCTATTATCTATTTCTGTAAGTCGAAAAAAATTAATCTAAAAACCTTTATAGATATATTAATACCATCGATTATTCTTGGACAATCAATAGGAAGGTGGGGAAATTTTTTCAATAATGAAGCCTTTGGAGTTCCTACAAATTTGCCTTGGAAATTATTTATACCTATCCAAAATAGGCCTTTAGAATTTATTAATTATGAATTTTTTCATCCTACATTTCTCTATGAGTCATCGTGGAATCTTTTGATTTTCATCTTCATTATTATTATCTTTAATAAACAAAATAAAGCAGATTTTTTCAGGCCTGGCTTTATTAGCTGTCTTTATTTAATAAGTTATAGCTTTGGAAGATTCTGGATTGAAGGTTTAAGAACTGACCCACTATGCATTGGTGGACTTCCACCTTTCTGTGATGGCGGTATAAGAATGGCTCAATTTATAAGTATTTTTCTATTTTCTTCTGGATTAATTGGAATATTTTTTTTAAGATTGAGAATATATAGTGGGAAAAATAGAAAGAATGTATAAAAAAATATCCTTTATTGGAGTTGGTCCTGGCGATCCAGAATTATTAACTTTAAAAGCATTAAAAAAGATAAAAATTGCAGATGTCATTATTTGGACTGATTCTCTAATTCCTGAAAAGATTCTAGATTCTGCTAAAGAAGGTTCTGAAAAAATAAAAACTAGTTCACTTAACTTAGAGCAAATCACCTCAATTATGATAGAAAAATTTCAGGCAGGGAAAACTGTTATAAGGTTGCATGATGGAGACCCTTGCCTTTTTGGAGCAATTAGAGAGCAAATCGAAATTTTAAAAAACGAAAAAATTGAAATCGAGGTTGTTCCTGGAGTAAGTGCTTTTCAAGTCGCTGCAGCATATCATGAAGCTGAGTTAACCATCCCTGACGTAACGCAAACAATAATTTTAACTAGAGCAGGAGGTCGAACAGGGATGCCCGAAAAAGAATCTCTGAAAGATCTTGCGAAACACAATTCCTCTATATGTCTATATCTAAGTGCTAGGCATGTGAAAAGGTCTCAAGAAACTTTACTAGAGTTTTACCCTCCAGAGACTAAAGTGATTGTTGGATTTAGAGTATCTTGGGATGATGGTTGGACATCATTAATAGAATTAAAAGATATGGAAAAATTTTCTATTGAGAAAAAACTAATTAGAACAACCATTTACATAATTAGCCCAGCAATTAGTAATTCTCAAAAAAGATCTAATCTTTATAATCCATCTTATAAGCATCTCTTTAGGAATAAATAATCTTAAAGTTGATAGAAAAATATAAATTACTATAATTAGTAAAAATTTATTTGCTTTGAAAGAAATAAAATCTGTTTCGGGAATCAACAATAAAAGAGGAGATTCCTCTTTAAAGAGAATCGGAAATTTCATTAAAGAGGCTAGGTTAAGTAAAAATCAATCAATTGAAGAATTGGCTTCTGATTTAAAAATTGGAGCTCATCAACTTGAAGCCATAGAGGAAGGTAATGAAGAAAAACTACCTGAAAAAGTATTTATCAAAGCAATGATTAGAAGGATTTCACAGAAGCTAAAACTTGATACAGAATTTTTAATGAATGAATTCAAGACAGAGAGGAAAGAAGTGAAAATTGAAGAAATAGTTGAAGAAGTTTCCAAAAAAAACCATAAAACTAGGCAATCTAAGAATTTTAATCCTCTAGGATTCCTAATATTTATTTTAATTTCAGGCTTTCTCGGACTAATCGCCTCGTCCTTAATTTTCAATTTATTTTCAGATTTTTCTCAGAATCAAACTCCAAAAGAAGAACTTATTAAAAAAACTAAATAACTTTTAATTCCAAATTCTTTAGTTCTTTTATTTCATTACGGCATAATCCTAAGTTCCATTTTTCAAGAAGAAGATCATGGTTTCTATTAAAAGGTAAAAGTTGAAATATAAGATTATTTTCCTGCAATTTTATTTGAACTGAGGAGATCACCTTGTCAGGTCTTTGATCAAGAGCTGCTGCTAGTCTCAGGATTAATGACATTTCAAGAACTAATGTTTTATCTTCTTTGGATATTAAATTTTGCCAAGACTCATGTCTTTTCTTGGGTAGAGTCTTTCTATGGTACCTAGCAATTGAAGCAATAATATTTGTTTCTACTTCAGAATATCCCAACAACTCACAATTTTTTATTAAGTACCAAGAGTGTTTGTGATATGAACCAACATTTACATATTTCCCACAATTATAAAGATTAGAAGCTGCCCAAAGAAGTTCTTTAGCTTTAGGGTCATTATCACTATGAAAGATATTTTTAGTCTGATCATAGATTTGAAAGGCAATATCAATAACCTTCTCAGCTCTTGTATTATCTACTCCAAACTTTCTGGCCTGATGAACTATAGTTGTTTTTCTAATATTGCCTTGAATATTTAACTCATTTTTAATTATCCCTTTACGAAGCATCCAATCTACAACCAAACCCTCTCGAAGCGCCCTCTCACTTATTATTAATTCATCAAAGTTCATCATCTCCATTGCGGTGTTTAAAATCAATGCTCCTGGAATAATTATTTCTGCTCTTCTCTCACTTAATGAAGGTATTTTCTTGATTTCCGAAACTGGCAATTTAATAAGTTTTTCCAATACATTTTGTAAATTTTCCCTTTTGAATTTATATCCATGCAACTTTTGTTTAGATTCTCCCAAATCATCTGAAATCAAATTTCCTAATGATGTTGCAGTGCCACTGGTTGCAATCATAGATAAAGGCTTATCTCCCTTAAATCTACTCTTTATTTTTCGAACAGATGGTTCTAAAGATCCTTTAATAAAAGTTTTTAAAAAACTCGATCTTTCTGAAGTTATCAACCCTTTATTTAAAAAATCATTTTTAAGTCTTACTGCACCAATTCTCGAACTGGTAAGAGCTATAGCATCTTTTTTATCTGCAAGTATTAATTCTGTAGATCCTCCTCCAATATCTATGATTACAAAAGACTGATCTTCAAAAGACATACCAGAAAGAACACCAAGGTAAATTAATCTGGCTTCCTCAGAACCACTTATCATTTCTATTTGAATATCAGTTTCATTAAGAACTCTTCTAATAAAATCTTGACCGTTTGGAGCTTCCCTAACTGCACTTGTTGCTGCTGTTACGATTTGTTTTACTCCATTACTTTTACAATATTCCTTAAATCGCTTGAGAGTAACTAATGCCCTTTGGATTGATTCTTCAGTAAGATTACCCTCCTCATCCCTTTCTCCAAGACGAGTAGTTGATTTATCAGTAAATTTTATTGAAAATGATTTTAATTCCAAATTAATTTCTGCTACCAATAGATGTGTAGAGTTAGTTCCAATATCTATAGAAGCTACTAAAATTTGCTTTTCTTGAAAATATCTTAAATCTTCTTTCAGTATCATTTCTTTTTATAAGACGAAGATATCTTTAATCCATTAATAAATATACCCAATATTGATTATTAAATAATAGAAATCATTTAATACTAGTAAGATTATTTAAAGTTATGAAATATACAATAGGTCATATGCAAAATGAAAATCGACAAATTAAATTAAGTACTTTTTTTGAATTATTAAGGTGGAATAAGCCGACTGGAAGAATGATCTTACTTATTCCTGCTGGATGGAGTTTATATTTAACCCCAGATGCTAATCCAACATTTTTGATGTTGCTAAGAATAATACTGGGAGGACTACTAGTAAGTGGATTAGGCTGCGTGGTTAATGATATTTGGGACAAAAAAATTGATCAAAGAGTTGTTAGGACAAAAAACAGACCTCTAGCTGCAAATAAAATCGGTCTTCAAACAGCTTATTCAATTCTTTTCTTTTTAATTTTATGTAGCTTCTTTCTAACTTTGTCACTACCTCAGCCTGGAAGAATCCTTTCAATTTCACTTTCATTTTTAGCTTTACCTATCATTTTAATTTATCCTTCTGCTAAAAGATGGTTTAAATATCCTCAATTAATCTTATCCATATGCTGGGGTTTTGCTGTCTTAATTCCCTGGGCCGCAAATGAAGGCAATTTAAATAGTATTGTTTTACTATTTTGCTGGCTAGCTACCATTTTTTGGACTTTTGGCTTTGACACGATTTATGCTTTAGCAGATAAAAAATATGATATCAAAATTGGAATTAATAGTTCCGCAGTTAACCTCCAGAACAATACAAGAGTAACCATTCAAATTTGTTATTTTTTAACTTCTTTTTTTCTCGCAATATGCGGATTTATTAATCAAATGGATTTTATTTTTTGGCCAATTTGGCTTGCAACTTCTATCTTAATGCAGAGAGATATACTTAAAGTATTTCCTGAGGAAAAGCAATCAATAAAAAATATTGGCAATCACTTCAAAAATCAATCAATTTATGGAGGAGTCATATTATTAGGAATTATTATTGCCTCATAAATTCTGAATATGGTTTTTAGATTAAAAAAAGGGGATTTAATAGATATCTTAGCTCCAGGCTCCTTTATTGATGAAGACGAAAATTTTCAAAAAGGCATAGAAATCTTAAAAAACTGGGGTTTGGAAATTATTGAAAATAATTCTCTATCAAAAAAATTTGGTTATTTTGCAGGCGATGATCTAACTAGATTTGAAGAACTTGAAAAAGCACAAAATAGTAAGCTAATAATTTTTGCAAAAGGAGGCTGGGGTTCAGCAAGACTTTTAGAAAAAGAACCTTCTTGGCAGAATGGTTTAATGCTTGGATTCTCAGATACATGTTCTTTATTACTATCTAAATATTCTCAAGGATTTATAGGTTCTATCCATGGCCCCATGGTTACTAGTCTTTTCAAAGAACCAGAGTGGAGTCTTGAAAGATTAAGAAATTTACTTTTTGAGGGACATGTTGAGGACATAATAGGAATCCCTTTAAGAGGTGGGAAAGCGAAAGGAGAAATAATAGTTTCTAACTTAACTATTGCTACTTTTTTAATTGGTACTAATCACTTTCCAGATTGCAAAGGGAAAATAATAATTTTTGAAGACATTAATGAAGATATTTATAAAATTGATCGCATGTTAACTTACCTTAGGATGACAAAAACAATTTCTGAAATTGCGGGTATTGGATTCGGAAGTTTTTCTAATGATTCCTGCGACCTTGAATGGAAAGATTTACTAAAAAACTGTATTATTGAAAGACTTCAAGAGTTCGATTTTCCTATTCTTTTTGATCTCCCAATAGGCCACATATCAGGGAATGCATGCATCCCGTTAGGGTATGAAGCAACCTTAAATGGTGACAACGGCATTCTTAGTATCGATAAACCTTTTTAACTAGGAGTTCTTCACAAAAAGTTTTGCTATTTTCAAATCTATAGGGGATGTAATTTTTATATTTGAATAAGTTCCTTCAATAATCTTCACTTTCCAATTAAGCATTTCGAATAGAGAAGCATCATCTGTGACTTTCCAGTTTTTATCAATTGCCATCTTATGAGCTTTTTTTAATCTATCTACTAAAAAGCCCTGAGGAGTTTGCGCTGCCCATAAATAATTTCTGTCTGGTGTTTCTTTTATAAAACCTTCATTATCAACAATCTTTATAGTGTCTGTCACCTTAGTAGCTAAAATTACAGCTTCATTTTCATCTAATTGCTTGGCACAAAGGTCTATCAATTCAGGATTAATTAGACATCTTGCTCCATCATGTATTAAAACTTTTTCAGCATCTTTTGGTAACGCTTTTAAACCATTAAAAACTGACTGTTGTCTGGTGTCACCACCATTTATCCAATGAACTTTATGGGCAAAATCCTTAGCTGAATTTAGTAATAAGTTTTTATCTTTCGGTTGCCCAATTATTCCAACCCATTTTGTTGAGCTTGCAGAAAATACAGATTTAAGTGTCCAATAAATCAAAGACTCTCCCTCTAAATCAATAAGTAATTTATTTTTTCCAGCTTTCATTCTGCTACCACTTCCTGCAGCTGGTATTAAAAAGTGCACAATAGAAAGACTTAATATTTTCTAGACAATTATAAATAAAAGCAATATCTTTACACAAATAGTACTACGATTGAAAATTATAAAATTTCATAATGTCCAATACAGATTCATTATCAGGCAAAGTTGCTTTAATCACTGGAGCTAGCAGAGGAATTGGTAAAGAAATTGCTTTAGAACTAAGCCGCTTAGGAGCAGAAGTTTTTATTAATTACTCTTCTTCTGATGAAAAAGCTGAAGAAGTTGTAAATTCAATAAAAAATTCGGGAGGTAAAGCTCATAAATTAAAATTTGATGTATCAAGAGAGGATTCTGTCAGTTCAGCTTTTGAAGAAATCATAAAAATTAATGGTTCCATTGATATTCTTGTTAACAATGCTGGCATTACTAGAGATGGACTATTGATGAGAATGAAATCGGAACAATGGGATGATGTATTAAATACAAACTTAAAAGGGGTTTTTCTTTGTACAAAATATGCTTCAAAATTTATGATGAAAAAAAGAAGTGGTAGTATCGTAAATATTTCATCTGTTGTTGGAATAATTGGTAATCCGGGTCAAGCAAATTATTCTGCAGCTAAAGCTGGAGTTATTGGATTCACCAAAACTTGTGCTAAAGAATTTGCTTCAAGAGGTATAAACGTAAATGCAATAGCTCCAGGCTTTATAGAAACAGAAATGACTGAAAAACTTAATACTGAAGAGATACTTAAAGTTATCCCTTTAGGAAAATTAGGAAGTTGTACTCAAATTGCAAACTTAGTGTCATTCTTAGTTTCAAGTGATGCAGGAAGTTACATTACAGGACAAACAATTAGTATAGACGGGGGTATGAGTATTTAGTTATGTACTTTCATAAGGCTGGCCTAATTCATCTCTCAACCTTCTAATTTTTTGTAAAAGCTTTAGTCTTCGACTTCTAGCAGTCAATGTTAAGAAAAATCTTAAAGGAAAGTATATTAGTGTCATAGCAATCGTGAGGATTGCGGTAAGAGTAAAAATAAGATTATTTGTTTCTTCCATAACTTAAAGATACTCTTATTTGAGTTAATTTGTATGTCCTATTAAAAGAAATTCGGCTTTCCCCACTTAATTAAATACCCCTTAAAAATGATTCTATGGGAGATTAGAATAAGATAAAAGATCGAGCAAACATGGCTAAACAGTTAAGTTTTTCTAATGAATCAAGAGAAGCGCTAGAAAAAGGTGTTAATTTCGTAGCTAATGCGGTAAAGGTTACTATTGGGCCGAAGGCAAAAAACGTTGTAATAGAAAAGAAATTTGGTTCACCAGATATAGTAAGAGATGGATCTACAGTTGCAAAAGAGATCGAGATTGAAAACCCTATTTCTAATTTAGGTGCGAAATTAATAGAACAAGTTGCATCCAAGACAAAAGAGAGTGCTGGTGATGGAACAACAACAGCAACTATTTTAGCTCAGAAAATGTTTCAGGAGGGATTAAAAAATATTGCTTCTGGCGCCAACCCTATGGAGTTAAAAAAAGGTATGGAGGCAGGCCTAGCTTTTGTCCTAGAAAAATTAAGTTCCAAAAGTATTTCATTAAATGGTTCTGATATTCAAAAAGTTGCAACAGTTAGTGCTGGAGGTGATGAGGAAATTGGATCTATAATTTCGAAAGCAATGGATATTGTTACATCAGATGGTGTAATAACTGTCGAAGAATCTCAATCACTCGAAACAGAATTAGATGTAACTGAAGGTATGTCTTTTGATAGAGGTTATAGTTCTCCATATTTCGTAACAGACCAAGAAAGACAAGTTTGTGAACTTGAAAATCCTAAAATATTAATAACTGATCAAAAAGTCTCAACTTTAGTTGATCTAGTTCCAATACTTGAAGAAATTCAGAAGTCAGGCTCACCTTTTCTAATTCTTGCTGAAGATATCGAAGGAGAGGCTTTAACTACTCTTGTTTTAAATAAGAATAGTGGAGTTTTAAATGTTGCTGCCGTAAGAGCTCCGTTATTTGGTGAGAGAAGAAAAGCTGCCCTCGAAGATATTGCAATTCTTACAGGGGCTAAGTTAATTAGCGAAGATAAATCGATGACACTCGATAAAGTATCGATTAATGATTTAGGAAAAGCAAAAAAAATAACTATCACAAAGGATAAAACTACAATTGTTGCCTTCGAAGACACTAAAGATTTAGTTAAAGCGAGAGTAGAGAAATTAAAGAGAGAAGTTAATATAACTGAATCTGAGTATGATCAGGACAAAATAAATGAAAGGATAGCTAAACTAGCTGGAGGAGTAGCTCTTATCAAAGTAGGAGCTGCTACAGAAACAGAGATGAAGCATAAAAAGTTGAGAATCGAAGATTCCCTTAATGCTACGAAAGCTGCTATTGAAGAGGGTGTTGTTTCCGGAGGAGGACAAACTTTAATTGAAATATCAGATGACCTTTTAAATTTAAGTGAAACATCTTCAGATGATTTAAGAACAGGGATAAATATAGTCAAAGAAGCCCTTTTGGAACCCACCAAACAAATAGCAAAAAATGCTGGTTTTAATGGTGATGTAGTTGTCGCTGAAATTAAAAGACTTAACAAAGGCTTTAATGCTAATTCAGGAAAATATGAGGATTTAAAAGATTCAGGAATCTTAGATCCAACCAAAGTAATAAGATTAGCTCTTCAAGATTCAGTATCTATTACAGCTATGCTCCTTACAACAGAAGTTGCGATGGCAGATATTCCTGAGCCTGAAGCCGCAGCCCCTGGAGGACCAGCTGGAGATCCAATGGGGGGGATGGGTGGCATGGGAATGCCGGGAATGGGTGGCATGGGAATGCCAGGAATGGGTGGCATGGGAATGCCAGGAATGGGTGGCATGGGAATGCCGGGTATGATGTAAAAGCTAACTAGCTTTTTTATCGTTGTTAATCCACTTTCTTAAATTTTTAATATAAGGTAGGGGTAATTTTGGGGTTTCAGTAAATTGATTTATTTTATTAGAATTTTGATTTTTGCCAGATATTTCATTGCTTCTAACAGTTTCAAGGCTATTTGATTCTATCTTTGTTTCTTCAATATTTTCAAAAGTTTTTGATAATTCAAGCTTAATTTTTTCTTGATTTTCTTCATGCACTTCATCAATTAAAGATATATGTTCTTGATTTTCTTTTTGTATTGAACTATGGACTAATAAATCATTTAATGAATCAATCCCAAATCTATGGACCCACTTAAGAACAACATTTTCTTTAAGCAAAAAATTATTTTCTAAAGAGGCTTTTTTAAAAACTTTTATTAAATGATTTTTTAAAAGCATAAAATTTCTAATTTAACTTTCTATTTAACAGAGGCCTTATAATAATCAAGGAAAAAACTGTTAAAGAAAATAAAATTGAGATACAACTCTTACAAGTTAAATCACCATATGGGGCATGTAAAGCCACTAATTCTAAATCCATAGTTTGTGTATAGGCAGTCCTAATAGGTTCAATAGCAAAAGTTAATGGATTTAATGAAGCTAACCAACCCAGCCAATTTGGCATAAAAGAAATTGGAGCTAAAGCAGTACTCGCAAATAGAAGAGGTAAATTTATTACGAATATAAGAGCGATTAATTCAATATGTCCCGGCAAAACAAACGCTAAACATAAACTTATTGATGTCACAAAAAGAACTAATAAAATTAGTGTTGTAAATACAATTCCTAAACCATATAAGTTGGGCCATCCATAACCCAAAATGTATGACACAATCATTATTACAATACTCTGAACAAAGCTCAAGATTGTTATGTAAAAAAAAGAAGATAAAACTATGGATAATCTACTGGTTAAAGGAGCCACCAGTAATCTATTTAGAAATCCAAACTCTCTATCAAACATTAAAGGAAGGCCAGAGTTTAGGGCTCCGCTAAAAGCAGTAAAAACAATAAGTCCTGCTCCTAAAAAATTCCCATAAGAATCAACACCTGGTAAAAAACCATCAGGAGCTTTAGAGAATAATGCCCCAAATAAAAAAAGCCAAATTATTGGTTGTAATATTCCTGCTAAAAGAGTTGATGGTCTTCTTTTTAATTGAATAAATAATCTCTTTGTTAAGGCAAATGTTTCTTGATATAAAAAAAATAAATTATACTGTTGTAATTCCATAATTAGCAGTAATTAGTATTTATTATAGTTAGTTAACCAAAAGTTTTTTTATCGCATGGATTGCTTTGATTCTTTTTTTAGGTCTCTTTTCCCTGCCATAGAAATTTCAGCATCCAATAATGTTTTTCCAGTTGCCTGAAGATATACATCATCCAAGCTTGGCTGACTTTGGGTAAGAGAAAAAATTTCAAACTTTGAGAAGGCCAATTCCACTTTTAGCTTCGTAAGTAAATCTTTTTGCTTATCTGCTACGAAATTTATCGAGAAACCTTGAGCTTCATTTATAATAATCTGACTAATTCCATCTATTGAAGATAAAATTTTAGATATATTATTTGCTTCTTCCTGATTACTAAATTCTCTTACTTTCAAAGTTACTCTATCTCCTCCTAATTTATTTTTGAGCTCTGCAGGAGTCCCTTTTGCTATAACTCTTCCATCATCAATTATGACTAATCTGTCTGCCAATTTATCTATTTCATCAAGATAGTGACTACTTAAAATAATGGTCATTCCATTATTTCTCAAATCTTTCAAAAGTTGCCATATAATATTTCTACTTTCAATATCTAAACCAACTGTAGGTTCATCCAAAATTAATACTTGGGGCAAATGTAAAAGTCCAGCTGCAAGATCTATTCTTCTTTTCATTCCCCCTGAATAAGTTCCGCACTTACGATCAATCCAAGCATTCATTTCTAATTGATCTATTAATTTATTTATCCTTTCAAATTTTTTATTTTTGTTGATGTGATATAAATCTGATTGAAAATCCAAAAGCTCTCGTCCAGTTAATATTTTATCAAGTGCAATGTCTTGGGCAACATAACCAATTAATTCTCTAATTTTCCTTGAATTTTTTATCAGATTAATATTATTTATAAAAACTTCTCCACTATCAGGCTCTATTAAAGTAGCAAGTATTTTTATTAGCGTTGATTTGCCAGCACCATTTGGGCCTAGTATTCCGAATAATGTGCCAGCTTCAATTTCTATCGATAAATTTTTTAATGCCTTGATATCTGAATAAGATTTTGAAAGCCCTTTTACTTTTATATAATCCATCAAACTTACAATTTACTTAAAAAACATTTTACATCTAATTTAATTACTAAGCAGGGATAATATAGATAAAAATATTTGCATAGATTGCTGCTCAAATTCTACAGATAGTTGGGTTCTGGAAATTAATAACAAAAGACAAATACCAAACATATAGAGAATAGACCACCTAAAGAGAGACTTTGCTCTTGAAAGATCATCAGGAGATTTCTTTAATTCATTTATTAATTGCAAAAGTCTTCCATTAAACGGCAATAACATAATTCCATATAAAAGACCCCCTTCAGGTAAGGCAAAAACTCCCATAATACTCATTAAAATTGTTGCCCATCCATAACGAGAAATCGCTTTAGCAGTAAAAACAGATCCTTTAACAGAAGGGAGCATAGGAATACCAACAGATGAGTAATCATCCTTCAACAAAATTGCAAGTGCCCAAAAATGAGCTGGGGTCCATAACATTACTAAACCAAACAACCACCAACCACTAAGACCTACATGCCCTGTAGCAGCAGATGCTCCAACTAAAGGTGGTATCGCACCAGCAACTCCTCCGAAGACAATATTTTTTGTTGTACGAGGTTTCAAAATAACTGTATATAAAATTACGTAGCTAAATAAACCAAGAAGAGTTAATCCCGCAGCTAAATAATTTACACCACTTACTAAAAGCATCGAAGCTGCCAAAGTACATGATACGGCAGCTAAAAATACAGTCTCAGATGACAACTTTCCAGCGGGCAAAGCTCTTTTGCTAGTTCTTGTCATCCTCTTATCTAATTCCATTTCCCACAAGCAATTAAGAGCTCCTGCTGCTGCTGCTGCCAAAGCTCCGCCTCCTAAAGTACAGATAAGTTTCGGTGAAGACAAAGGCCATTCTTCAGTTAAAGCCATTCCTCCCAAAGTTGTTGCCAGTAAAAGTGGGATTAATCTGGGTTTTGCTACTTCAAGCCAAGGCGGCAAAGTTATTTTTTTTCTTGAAGGTACAACTTCATCCCTAATTGAAGATTTATAGTTCAAGTTTTCTAAGTTACTACTGTTCATGAATTGATACCAACTATTTGAGAATTTAGAGAGTGATTTAGGCCTTTTTTGGTAAAAGGATTTCTAAAAATTAATGTTGTTAATATCGCAATAAATAAAGAGGCGTTAAGTTGATGACCGATAATAAAAATAGGTTCATTCAAATTTGTTTTAAGACTTAAAACACCCAAAGCAATTTGTGAAAATAATAGAAAAATAAGTGCTGAGAGATATTTCCAATTTTCATTTAGCAAACTTCTCTTGTAAATTGCAGTAGCAATAATCAATAGAATTGAAAAAGCAATTGGAAAAGCAAATAATTTATGAGTATTTAAAATTAGACATTGTTTATTAAAAGATAAACAAATATGTGCTGACCAGGTTGATGAAAGCCTTACTCCAATAAAAGATTGAATAAGAGTAAGTAAAAGAGGAAAAAACAATAAAATTCTCCACCAAATTAATGGCTCTTCTATATCGTCATTTTCTAAATTTTGATTTATTGAAATTGTTGTGATGAGAAGTAGAAAAGCTATTAAAAGATGGCCAGTAACAGTATATGAATCAAGCAAGTTTATTACTGTTAAAGCTCCAAAAGATCCTTGGACAATAACGAGAAAAAGTAATAGTGAATAAGTTTTAGGTAACCAATTTGGAATTTCATTTTTCCAAATAATTGAAAGGGCAAATTTAAAAAGAATTAATATCCCAACCAGAAAAGCATCAAGACGATGGAACCACTCTAGAAATACTCTTAGGTTCATATGATTAAAAGGCAAAAAAGATCCATAACATAATGGCCAATCTGGACAGGCAAGTCCAGCCTCCATTACTCTAGTAGCACCTCCAATTACTATTAGTGCGATGAGTGCGAGTACACTATGACCTCCCAACCTTTTAAAAATTGTAAGATATTTTGATTTATATAATGGGTTATTAATCAAATGGATAAAACCTATTATTTTGAATAATAAATTAAATTTAAAAACCAAACATTAATTAAAAATTAATATGTTTATTTTAAAAAATAATTTACTAATTTAATCTTTTTTCCCTGACAATTAACTCTAAAAAGTTATTAATAATACGCCTTTTATTTCATAAATCTTAAGAAGTTGTGAATTTAAATGTTTTTCTTTTAACAAAGGATGCAAGATTAAAAAAATTGAATATCTTGAGGATATAAATACAAATTTTTAGAGATCAATTGTTAAATAAAAACTTTTATTTAATACTAATCATTTCCTTCGTTTTTGCTATATCTTTTTGGATTGGTTTTAATGTAAATTTGCTCCCAGCTGAAGCAAGTATTAATGCACCAATTTACGATGAACTCTTTAAAATTCTTTTCATCATTGGATTAATCATTTTTATAGGAATGACAATAGCTGTTATATATAGCTTATTTAAGTTTAGAAAAAGAAATGATCAAATAGGCGATGGCATAGCTTTAGAGGGAAATTTAAGCTTAGAAATTGTATGGACAATTATCCCTTCAATAATTGTTTTATTAATAGGTTTATATAGCTACAACATCTACGATCGAATGGGAGGGATGAAAGAACTAAATCATAACCACGAAATGATGAGTTCTAATACTGAAAAAATTTGGGCTGGCATAAGTCAAACCTCTGATAATGAAATAGCAATAAATAATTTATCAATTGAGGCCTCAGCTATGCAATTTGCATTTCTATTCAATTATCCCAAGGGCAATTTCATATCAGGAGAACTACACGTTCCTGTCGATCAAAAAGTATCAATGAAAATGGAATCCAAAGATGTGATTCATGCTTTTTGGGTACCAGAGTTCAGAATTAAACAGGATATTATTCCTGGACAACCGACTATCCTAAATTTCACTCCAACAAAAGTAGGAAAATATCCGATAATTTGCGCAGAATTATGTGGTCCATATCATGGAGGAATGAGAGCCTCCATAATTGTTGAAGAAGAATCTGATTACAACGAATGGTTTAACAAAAATAAAAAACCAGAGGTAAATTTATGACAATATCAATTGATCCACAAAAAACTAATAATGAAAGTCTTCAACCTAAAGGCTGGCTTAGATACTTTAGTTTTAGCCTTGATCATAAAGTAATTGGGATACAATACTTAGTCTGCGGTTTTCTTTTCTATTTAATAGGAGGAACCTTAGCTAGCGCTATAAGAATTGAACTAGCTAGTCCGATGTCTGATTTTATGCCGAGAGATGTATATAACCAAGTTTTAACCCTACATGGGACAATAATGATTTTCCTATGGATAGTGCCTGTAGTTAACGGTGCTTTTGGAAATTATTTAATTCCATTTTATGTAGGTGCTAGAGATATGGCATTCCCAAGATTGAATGCTGTAGCTTTTTGGTTAATTCCTCCTTCAGGTTTGATGCTGGTAGCAAGCTATTTTGTTGAGGGTGCTGCTCAGGCTGGATGGACGGCTTATCCTCCTTTAAGCATAACTACTCCTCAATCAGGACAAATTATTTGGATTCTGAGCGTTCTATTACTTGGAGGCAGTTCTATATTTGGTGGAATAAACTTTATAGCAACCATTATCAAATTAAGAAGGCCAGGATTAAAACTTATGCAATTGCCAATGTATTGTTGGGCAATGCTAGGGACAAGTCTATTAGTTGTTTTGTCAACTCCTGTTTTAGCAGGGACTTTAATTCTACTTAGCTTCGATATCATCGCTAAAACAGGTTTTTTTAATCCTGTTTTAGGTGGCAATGTTGTAGTTTATCAGCATTTATTTTGGTTTTATTCTCATCCAGCTGTATATATTATGGTACTTCCTGCCTTTGGTTTAGTTAGTGAAATACTTCCTGTACATGCTAGAAAACCACTTTTTGGATATACAACAATGGTTTTTTCAATAATGGGGATAGTAGTTTTAGGTTTAATTGTTTGGGCTCATCACATGTTTACGAGTGGAACGCCCCCTTGGATGAGATTATTCTTTACTATTGCTACAGCATTTATTGCTGTTCCGACTGGTATAAAATTTTTCAATTGGGTTGCAACATTATGGGGAGGTAAAATTTCCATCAATAGTGCAATGTTATTCTCTTGCGGATTTATTATAAATTTTGTTTTTGGAGGCATTACAGGAGTAGCTTTGGCGCAGGTACCTTTCGATATTCACGTACATGATACCTATTTCGTTGTAGCTCATTTTCATTACATAGTTTATGGAGGGACTGTTTTTATAATTTTCTCTTCAATTTATCATTGGTTCCCCAAAGTAACTGGGAAAATGCTCAATGAAAAATTAGGAATTTTACACTTTATCATTACTTTTATTGGATTTAACTTATGCTTTGCTCCTCAACATTGGCTTGGTTTAAATGGAATGCCAAGAAGAGTTGCAGAATATGATCCTCAATTCCAGTTCGTTAATCAAATTAGTAGCCTTGGGGCTCTATTGATGGCTATAAGTACAATTCCTTTTTTACTTAATGTATTTCTAAGTGTGAGAAATGGAAAAAATGCTGGAGATAACCCTTGGAATGCTCTTACACCTGAATGGTTAACATCTTCTCCACCTCCAGTTGAAAATTGGGAAGGAGAAGCTCCATTAGTTGAAGAACCATATGGTTATGGTAATGAAATTTCCGAACAAAAATAAAAACATATGACAACATTAGATAGCTCAAAAGAAATTCAAAAAAATAATTCTGAAGTTAATGAAACACATGAAGACTTCAGAATGTTTGGTCTTATAACTTTCCTAATTGCGGACGGAATGACTTTTGCTGGATTCTTTGCTGCTTATTTAACTTATAAAGCAGTAAATCCATTACCAGATGGTGCTATTTATGAATTAGAACTGCCAATACCTACTCTCAATACAATTTTGTTACTTGTTAGTAGTGCAACTTTCCATAAAGCAGGCAAAGCACTTTTAAAAGATAAAAACTCAGATTCCCAAAAATGGTTATTTTTTACTGCTCTTCTTGGAATTATATTTTTAATATGTCAACTATTTGAATATTTTCATTTACCTTTTGGATTAACCGATAATTTATTTGCAAGTACTTTTTATGCTCTTACTGGTTTTCATGGATTACATGTCACTTTAGGCACTTTAATGATTTTAATTATTGCTTGGCAATCGAGAATCAATGGCGGAAGATTAACTAGTCAAAATATGTTCCCATTGGAAGCTGTTGAATTGTACTGGCATTTTGTAGATGGAATATGGGTTGTTTTATTTATTATTTTGTATCTTTTATAAAACTAAATTTCAAAAATTAAATATATTTTTTATTAATTTATATTGCCACAGTTCTCCTTTTTAGTAAGAATATATAATTATGAATTTGTCAGATAATGCTAGAAGGAAAAGAACTTGTTGAAAAAGCAAAGTTATTAAGTAAAAAATCTGAAGATGAGATAGCAAAAGGTTGTGGGTACGTAGGTCCAAGTGGAAGAATCTTAAGAAAAAGTTTTTATAGAGCGCTTATCGAAGCTAAGGGTTACAAAATAAGAAATGGTCGTCTGGGGAAAAATGGTAATAGAGCTTCAAGAGGCAGACAGACAGAATTCAAAACTAAAGTTCATTGCAATGGGAACCTATTAATTGGTCATGCCTATACCAAAAAATTAGGTCTAGAACCTGGTCAGGAATTTAAAATTGATCTTAAAAAAGAGTCAAAAACAATTTATCTGATTCCATTAAATTAAAAATATATTTTACCAACCGTTTTCTTTAAGCCACTGGGAAGAAATATTACTTGAAGATAAATCTTGATTACTATTTTTATTAAATAAAAGTAATTTCTCTACATATTTAATTAGTGCATCTGCCTCAAGGTTTACGCTTTCACCGATATTTAATTTATTCAGATTTGTGTTATGCCAAGTATGAGGAATTATCGCAATAGTAAATATTTCTCCTTCCTGCTCATATTTTGCAATTGTAAGACTTATACCGTTTACACAAATACTCCCTTTATTAACTACATATTTTGAAAAATTATTATTTTTCCACTTTATTGATAAGAGCCAAGATTTCTCTAATTTTTCTATATTTTCAACTGTTCCAAGTCCATCAACATGTCCGCTGACAATATGCCCTCCTAGACGGTCAGACACCCTAAGAGCGGGCTCCAAATTTACAATCTGATTCAGGTTCGACTTTACTCCTAAAGTTGTTTTTTTTAATGTCTCCTCACTAACATCAACAGTAAATTTATTTTGAAAAATCTCTTTAACTGTCAAACAAATTCCATCAACAGCTATGCTGTCGCCGATTGCCATATCAAATAAATTATCTAGAATTTCAATTTCTAAAATATTTTTTTCTTGTCTTAGTTTTCCAACTGATTGAATTATTCCTGTAAACATTGATTTAAGAAAAATATTTTTGCAAAATTTTGTATTTACTCTAATTTACTTTAAATGATTTTCAACTATAAATAAATTAAACAGTAAAAAAAAATTGATCATATTTAGATGATTATAAATTCACAAAAAAGATCATTTGGTAGAGGGGCGAAAGTGAGCTTATTCACTTTAGGGACAATGCGAGCAACTGAAAGTCTCGAAAAAATGTATAGCATAATAAAAAATGCATATTATGTAGGAATTAACCACATAGAAACAGCACCCTCTTATGGTGCTGCTGAATCACTTATTGGGAATTCAATAAAAAAATTAGCAATAGAAGAGAATATAAATGAAAAAAATTGGGTGATCACTTCCAAAGTTTTACCAAAGGGTGATTTAGACTTTTTAAAAAAAAATTTTAAAAAGTCTCTTAAAAATTTAAATCGCGAGAAAATTAATAATCTTGCAATTCACGGACTCAACTTAAAACAACATCTAGATTGGGTTCTTGCTGGTGAGGGTAAGAAATTCATATCTTGGATACTTGAGAAGGAACTAGTTGATCAAGTTGGTTTTAGTTCTCACGGAAGTTATTCACTAATTAAAGATGCAATTAACTGTGAAGTTTTTACTTTTTGTAGTCTTCATTTACATTATTTAGACCAATCTAAGATTGCATTAGCAGAGAAAGCTATAAAAAAAGGTATGGGAGTTTTAGCAATATCACCTGCTGATAAAGGCGGTAAATTGTATTATCCAAGTGATATTTTGATAGAGGCCTCTAAGCCTTTTCATCCATTAGAGTTAGCGTATCGATTTCTGCTGGCAAAAGGCATTACAACTTTATCCTTGGGTGCAACAAACAAAAAAGATTTTGAATTTGCGCATAAACTTAGGAACTCATTCGAGAAGCTCACAAAAGTCGAAAAAAGCGCCCTGAATAAACTTGAGGAAGTTTCTAATGAAAGATTAAACTCAACCAAATGTGAACAATGTAGATCTTGTCTTCCATGTCCAAATGAAGTGCCTATTCCAGAAATACTTCGTTTAAGAAATATATCTATTGGTTATGGCCAATTAGAATTTTCAAAAGAAAGATACAATTTAATAGGAAAAGCTGGCCACTGGTGGGAAGAAAAAAATTCCTCATTTTGTCAAGAATGTAATGAATGTGTTCCTAAA
>QCDM01000011.1 GCA_003280895.1 Prochlorococcus sp. AG-355-I20
TGTCTTAATAAAACCCAAAGATTTAAAATTAATTAACCCAATAATAACTTGTTTAAGAGACTTTTAAAAAATTTTTATTAGATAATTTTATTTATTTTTTGCATTTTGTCTTAGCTGACCACATGCAGCATTTTTATCTAGACCTCTGCTTTTTCTCAAGCTAACAGCGATACCATTGTTGACTAGTCTAGATTGAAATAATTGGAGATTTTTAAAAGAGGTTCGTTTAAATTCAACTTCATCAATTGGGTTATACTGTATTAAATTTACGTGACATTGAAAACCTTTCAGCAAATTACTCAATTCAAAAGCATGTTCTAATTTGTCATTCACTCCACTCAGCATTAGATATTCAAAACTTACCCTCCGACCTGTTTCTCTTACGAATTTCTTACAGTCTTCGATTATATTTTTTATTTCATAGTTTTTCGCACTAGGTATAATCGTCTCTCTTGTTTTTTGGTTTGAAGCATGTAGGCTAATTGCTAATGTAAATTGACAATTACCCAAAATTTGAAAAGACTTTGCTGATAATATACTTATCATTTTTGGAACAGCTACTGTGCTTACAGTTATCTTTCTCTGACTGATCTGAAAATCATTATTTATAGATCTAATTGACAAAAGTAAGTCATCAATATTCAATAAGGGCTCGCCCATACCCATGAAAACAATATTTGTCACTTTTCTATTCATTTCATATTCGATAAATAAAATTTGATCTAAAATTTCACTAGCTTTTAGAGATCTCTTCAAACCTTCCTTTCCAGTTGCACAAAATTTGCAGTCCATTGGGCAACCAACTTGACTAGAAAGACAAGCAGTTAATCTTTTTTCAGTCGGTATACCAACGCACTCAATACTTTCATTATCTTTTGTAGAAAGTAACAACTTTAAAGTACCATCGTTAGCTAAGCTTCTTTCTTTAATAATTAGCTCACTTACCTTAAAACCATTATCCTTTAGCTTATTTCTAAAATCTAAAGGTAAAACTTCTATTTGATCAATATTTTTGTTCCTATTTCTATAGTTATAAATCCAGTTATAGATTTGGCGACCCCTAAAAGCAGCCTGCCCATAATCTAAAGCTACATTTTCTAAATCCTTAATACTACTTCCAAGAAGATTTTTCAAATTTAACAGTCTTTATTTAAACTATTTTCACCATAACAGCAAACCATGTTTTAGAAAGAATTCTGTAAGAATAAGGGCAATAAAACCAATCATGGCCATTCTTCCATTAAGTCTTTCATTATAAAAATGGAATCCATAACGGGGTAATTTTCTTTTGGGTAGAATCTCTGGCTTAATCATCACTTACGAATTAAAAAATTCATTCTAGTCATTAAAAATAATAATAGAAAATATTTATTCATCTGAGAGAAGGCCCTCCTCCTGCAATCCCTCCAATGCGGCAGGATCTGGTAATTGATCCTCAGAAAATTGATTTTCAGCATTAGGCCTTGCGAAGGCCGCAAAATTACTCGAAGTAGGATCGATTCCATGACGATTTCTTGTTGTCTCCAAATCTTCATCACTAGGATCATCAAGTATTGCAGTAGAACTCACGGCAGGTGATTGTGGCATATCAACTGTATAATCTGGCCTTAAATTCTGTGTTCTTCTGTAGCCACCAGATTCTTCTGCAAGAATATCGGGATGTGGACCCGCCTCTGAGGATAATTCTTCAACAAAACCGCTAAAACCTGTACCTGCAGGTATTAATCTACCGATAATAACATTTTCTTTTAAACCTCTTAACCAATCAGATTTACCTTCAATCGCAGCTTCTGTAAGAACCCTAGTTGTTTCTTGGAACGATGCTGCTGAAATAAAGCTATCTGTATTAAGAGAGGCCTTAGTAATACCCAACAAAACGGGAGTAAATTCTGCTGGAGCTCCTCCTGTAATTGCCATTGCTTGGTTTGTATCTTCCACTTGCCTCAACTCTATAAGTTCTCCAGGCAAAAGAGTAGTATCCCCGGCATCTTCTATGCGGACTTTACTTGTCATCTGTCTAACAATAACTTCAATATGCTTATCATCGATTGCTACACCCTGCGACTTATAAACATTTTGTACCTCACTTACCATACTTCTTTGTAGTTTTGAAATAGATTCTCGAGCTGCATCTATCAGAGGTTTTTGATCTTTTAAATCACTGAAGAAGCAATCTAATAGTTCATGTGGATTAATCGGACCATCAGTTAAAGATTCTCCACCTCTAACTTGTTGTCCATCACTAACCATTATATTTTTTCCAATTGATAGTTGATATTCATTAACTAAATCATCTTTTTCAATAACTGATAAAGAAACTGATTCTTCATCATTACCTTGTTTAATCTGAACAATTCCAGACTTTTTACATAGAATTGCTGAATCTCTCGGTCTCCTAGCTTCTAATAACTCTTCAATACGAGGTAGTCCTTGTACTATATCTCCAGTTTTTTGCCTTTCAAAAACAAGTAAAGCTAAACCATCTCCCCTAAGAACCAAGTCTCCGTCCTTAACATGTAAAACTGAATCAGGAGAAACCATATAAGGCCTACCAAGTCTTAAGGTAACTGAACTATTAGAAATCTCTTCTATTTCTCCACAAGAAGTTGATTTTACAGAATCACTAATAGGATCACCATCAACTACACGATCACCAACTTCAACTACTGCTTTACCACTAATTTTAATTTTAATTTTATCTTCTTCTCTTTCAACAATTAACCTTCTTATTGGCTCATCATCAACAACATTGGGTAATTGAACCAATCCCTTTTCTTTGCAAAGAATTTGAGTAGTAGCTATTACATCTCCTGCTTTTACTACTTGGTTATTATTGACTTGCAATTCAGTATGTGTTGAGCCATGACTGGAGTCAGATATAGTATCTCTTCTTACAAGAATAGACTCCAATATTACTAAATTTAATCTATTGATTGATGCGTCATTTTCATCTTCAATAGACTCGACGTCAATAGTCATTTGAGGAGTAGCATCAAAGCTTTCAATACTTAAATGTGTTCTAAGTAATTCAACCCCTTCGACTGATTTTATCAATTCACCGTCTTTATAAGTAAGCCTTTGGATAGCTTTTAAGCCTAAATGTGGGCCTTTTTCCTGCTTAACATGTGATAGTTGTGGTAATTCCGCCTGGTCAGGAATAGTAAATTCTTCAACAGTTCTTAATAACAAGCCTCGACATTTTGGTGTTTCTAATTTTTGAACAAATAGAATTTCTTTATTATCAACACCATCTAAAATCTTTTCGCCTGGATTCACAAGATTTCCTTCTTCTGTAAATCTATTCAAAACTTCTTCATCATCACACTCATGAAAAGTTCCATTTCTTACAGTTATTTCACGAAGGATATCATTTTTTTGAGTAACTGTAACAATACCTGATGTTTGACTAAAAATATCTTTTACAACTTCTGTTCCAGCTTCAATCCATTTCATATCTTCAATCATTAGAAGAGATATATCTTTATTGATTTCATGTGTCTCTTGTGGAATCCAGAGCAATGTACCTCCTTGACTTACTTCAAAACCATTTTTAGATGACCTGGCTTTTTTGACACTTAACCCCGGTGCATATTTTACTAGACCGCCAGTTTTTGTACGGAACCTTTCATCAGTTAAATCTGCTATTACCTCACCATTACTGACTTTACTACCTGGGGAAATGTTTAAACGATAAGATGTGCCATCACTAGATTCCAAATTATATATTTGTCCTGAGTGAGTAGATTCTTCAATTAATTTAAAATTAGTTAAAGACATAGAAGTAGTAACAATCTGAACTTCTCTTGAATCTCCTATTGATTCTCTTAATCTAACTTGGCCACCAAACTCACTTGATTGACTTGCTTCTGCCAAAACTGTCCCTTCATCTACAAATTTTCCAGATGATATAACCGGTCTTGCATTTGGTGGCAAGTTATAAACATCTCCAGCTAAAACCCACAATCTGCCTAATCTTTGAGCTTTTAAGGTAATATTACCCTGCCTATCTGTAACCTCCTTTGGTTGAATAACCTTGTCATACCTTACTTGACCAGCCAAATCACATATAACATCCTTTGTTGCTTTTTCAACGCTCTTTTTCACGGTTCCAGCAGTAATCTGAGCAACAGTTATGTCAGAACTAATTTCTTCACCGTCATCTACAAATAAAAGCGATCCACTAGAAACTTCAATTTTTTGAGCCTTGCCAGAATTATTTCCTCCAGGAACTATCTTGAGTATGAAATCAACTTCTGCTTGTTTAGCTTCTACACCATGTGGAGTTCTATAACCTCTAACTTTTGCTTTTGAACTAAATTCAACTTTACCTGAAATTTTTGATCTTACAACTCCACTTTCGGCAGTTGATACACCTCCAGTATGGAAAGTTCTCATTGTCAATTGAGTTCCTGGCTCGCCAATTGATTGGGCAGCAATAATTCCAACTGCCTCGCCTAAATCAACCAAATGATTATGAGCCAACGCCCATCCGTAACACCTCCTACAAACGGATCTGTTAGCTTCACATGTTAATGGGGATCTTATTTTTACTTCACTTATTGATGCTTTCTCAATTTCTCCTGACAATGCAGGATCTATAGCAGTGTTTTGAGGAACAACAAGGTTTTCTTCAGCATCAAAAATATCCTCAGCAGTAAGCCTACCAAGAAGCCTTGCTCCAAATTTACCATCTTCAGCTGCAACCACTATTGATCGTTCTGTTCCACAATCCTCTTCTCTGACAATTACATCTTGAGCAACATCAACTAATCTTCTAGTCAAATAACCAGAATCAGCAGTTCTTAAGGCAGTATCCACCAAACCTTTCCTTGCTCCATAAGAAGAAATTACATATTCAGTAACAGTGAGTCCTTCTCTAAAATTAGTTCTTATTGGCAGGTCAATGATTTCTCCTTGAGGATTAGCCATCAATCCCCTCATGCCAACAAGTTGTCTTACCTGAGACATATTGCCCCTTGCTCCTGAATTAGCCATCATCCAAACGGAATTTAGGGGATCATTTTGATTAAAGTTATTCTTTACAGCATCAACTAATCTTTCATTAGTTTCAGTCCAGGTATCTATAACTTTTGTGTGCCTTTCAACTTCGGTAATTTCACCAAGTCTATAGCATTCTTCTGTAGCAGATATTTGCTCTTCAGCTTGTCCAATTAAATCTTGTTTAGCTTCAGGCACTTTTAAGTCATCTACTGAGATGGAGACCGCAGCTTGGGTAGCATATTTAAATCCTAAATCCTTGAGATTATCTGCCATGGCTGCAGTTATAGCTGTTCCATGAGTTTTATAAGCCCAAGAGACTAAATTTTTTAAGGCTTTCTTATCAACTACCTTATTTTTAAACGATGGGGGAGTTTTAGCGAGAGCGGGCATTGTAACTGGATTACTATTTTTTGAGTTTTTAGTAGTTTTACGTACTCGGGTTGTTTTTTTAGATTTAGATGAAGTCATGATTTTTAAATGAGTGTTAAATAGTTTTTAAAGATTACGTTTTAGATACAGAATCAATGATGGTATAATTCATAACTACTCTCCCAACAGTTGTCAGCACAAATCTACTTATTAAATTATTATCTGAGTCAAATCTGTCCCTTCTTAAATTCCAGATTTCTAATCTTGAACCATCTTCTAGCTCTTGAGTTTTTTGTGGGCTACGCATTTCGTCTTCATCTTCAACTTCTCCATTAAATCGAACCCAAACCCATTCATGAAGGCTGAGTCTTTTATCTTCAAAGGCAAATATGACATCTTCTAAAGAAGCAAAAGTAGTCTTATTATCGCCGAATTCTGGTTGTTGATAATTCGGTTGCAAAGCCGTCAGATAATAAGATCCTAAAACCATATCTTGTGATGGAGTCACAATTGGTTCCCCAGTAGCAGGAGAAAGAATATTATTACTAGCCAACATAAGCATGCGTGCTTCAGTTTGTGCCTCTAAAGCTAAAGGAACATGAACTGCCATTTGATCTCCATCAAAGTCAGCATTGAATGCAGGACAAACTAAAGGATGAAGTTGTATTGCTCTACCTCCAACTAATTTCGGTTCAAAAGCTTGAATTCCTAACCGATGCAGCGTTGGGGCTCTATTTAAGAGAATTGGATGACCTTCAATAACTTCCTGAAGTACCTGCATAACTTCATCATCAGCTTTTTGTATTAATTTTTTTGCAGCTTTAATATTATTCACAATATTTTGTCGTATCAATCTATGGATTACAAAAGGTTGAAAAAGCTCTATTGCCATTTCTTTTGGGAGACCACACTGATGCATTTTTAATTTAGGACCAACAACTATTACAGATCTTCCTGAATAGTCAACACGCTTTCCAAGAAGATTCTGTCTAAATCTTCCTTGTTTTCCTTCAATTATGTCGCTTAGGGACTTAAGAGCTCTATTATTTGCTCCAACAACAGTCCTCCCTCTTCTTCCATTATCTATAAGGGCATCAACTGCCTCCTGAAGCATTCTTTTTTCATTTCTTACTATAATTTCGGGAGCTAAAATCTCTTGGAGCCTAGCTAGTCTATTATTTCTATTTATAACTCTTCTATATAGGTCATTTAAATCTGAAGTTGCAAATCTTCCTCCATCAAGTTGAACCATGGGTCTAAGATCAGGAGGTATAACTGGTATTGCATCTAAAACCATCCATTCTGGTTTTGCATTAGTTGCAATGAAATTATCAATAACTCTTATCCTTTTTATAAGCTTTGCCCTCTTTTGCCCTTTACTATTAGTAATTTCTTCTCTAAGCTCCTCAGCAACCTGATTTAAATCAAGGTCCTCAAGTAATTGCTTAAGTGCCTCAGCGCCAATTCCAACAAAAGGTTCATTTTCTATAGTTGAATCTTCAGCATAAATTTCATCTTCAATTTCCAGCCACTCATCCTCAGTTAGCAATTGCTTATATTTAAGTTCTTTATGATCACCTGGATCTAAAACGACATAACAATTAAAATATACAATTTGTTCTACATCCCTAAGCGGAATATCCAAAAGTATTGCAACGTAACTAGGGATTCCTTTCAAATACCAAACATGGGAGACTGGCGCAGCAAGTTTTATGTAGCCCATCCTATGTCTTCTGACTCTACTTTCAGTTACTTCAACCCCACATCTTTCACAAACAATGCCGCGATGTCTAACCCTCTTGTACTTTCCACAATGGCATTCCCAATCTTTAGATGGCCCAAAAATTTTTTCACAAAATAATCCATCCATTTCTGGTTTAAGTGTTCTGTAATTAATAGTTTCAGGTTTCGTAACTTCACCAACTACTTGTCCATTGGGCAATGTCCTCTGCCCCCAATCCATTATTCTTTGTGGAGAAGCTATTGAAATTTTGACGTAATCAAAGTGATTTTCAGTTCTTAAGTTGCTGTTTGTCATTTTTGGCGAATTTAAATTAAAAGGTTTTAATTGAGTATTTAATCTTCCTCATATTCAGAGGTTCCGAGTGATTCGTAAGTAGGCCTCGATGGAGTATTTCTTCTCGGATTGATATCTTGCATTAAATCTACCTCTTTTCCTTCATCTGTATAAACCCCTATATCCAAGCCTAGAGATTGTAATTCCCTCATAAGGACTTTAAATGACTCAGGAGTACCAGGCCTTGGGATTGGTTTACCTTTTACGATCGCATTAAGCGCTTCATTTCTTCCTTGCATATCATCAGATTTAACTGTTAACAATTCCTGAAGAGTATATGCTGCACCATAAGCTTCAAGAGCCCATACTTCCATTTCTCCTAGCCTTTGTCCACCTTGCTGAGCTTTACCTCCCAAGGGTTGCTGTGTAACCAAAGAATAAGGACCAGTCGATCTAGCATGAATTTTATCATCCACTAAATGGACTAATTTGAGGAAGTGAGAGTAACCGACAGCAACTGGCTGATCGAAGGGTTCACCTGTTCTACCATCTTTAAGTAATAACTTGCCAGGATCCTCAGGATTGTAAACCCATGATTTACCTGGTTGTTTTGAAGCTTCCTCTAAAAATGCTTGAACAGTTTGATGTGATTTTTCAGCTCCATACATTTCATCAAATGGAACAACTTTAACCCTGCAATTTAAGTTGGAGGCTGCCCAGCCCATCAATAATTCAAAAACTTGACCTACATTCATCCTACTTGGAACTCCTAAAGGATTAAGAACTATGTCCACAGGGGTTCCGTCAGGTAAATAAGGCATATCCTCTCTCGGTAAGATTCTGCTAATAATTCCTTTATTTCCATGTCTCCCAGCCATTTTGTCACCCACTTGAATTTTCCTTCTCTGAGCAACATAAACTCTAACAACCATGTTAGCTCCTGGAGGTAATTCATCACCTTGTTCTCTAGTATAAATGCGAACATCCAAAACCCTTCCTTTTTCAGTTTTGGGTACCCTTAGAGAATTATCTCTCACATCTCGAGCCTTCTCACCAAAAATAGCTCTTAACAGTTTTTCTTCAGGTGGTTGGTCTGATTCCCCTTTTGGAGTCACTTTTCCTACAAGAATATCTCCACTCTCGACAAAAGCACCAATCCTAATAATTCCCATTTCATCAAGATTATTCAAGCTTTCTTCAGAGATATTAGGAATCTCTCTTGTGATTTCTTCAGGTCCTAGCTTCGTTTGTCTTGCTTCAATTTCATATTTTTCAATATGTACTGAGGTATATAAATCATCAGTTACCATTCTCTCGCTCACAAGAATGGCATCTTCATAGTTGTATCCCTCCCAAGGCATGTAAGCAATTAAAACGTTTTGACCAAGGGCTATTTCACCACCTTCACATGCGGATCCATCTGCTAAAACCTGGCCAGATATAACCTTATCTCCAATTTTCACAATAGGTCTTTGGTTGAGGCAGGTATCTTGATTTGATCTTTGATATTTCTGTAGATAGTGGAAATGTTCACTACCATGCTCATCTTTAACGACAATCTCATTAGCGTCTACATAAGATACAGTTCCATTAACTTTTGTTATGGGGACCATTCCAGAATCTCTAGCGACTTGAGATTCTAAACCAGTACCAACTAAAGGACGTTCTGGCCTTAGCAATGGAACAGCTTGGCGTTGCATATTTGATCCCATAAGAGCTCTATTAGCATCATCATGTTCCAAGAAAGGAATAAGTGAAGTAGCAACTGAAATTACCTGAACCGGAGAAAGTTGAACATAATCAACTTGGTGAGGAGGGACTTTTTCAAAATCCTGTCTATATCTTACTGGTATTAGATTTGCAATTATATTGCCATCCTTGTCAGTCGCGACGTCTCCTGGAGCCACCCTACACTCATCTTCTAAATCTGCAGAAAGATAAATCGGATTACCTTCCTTATTTACTTTACCGTTACTAACTTCCCAAAAAGGTGTTTCAATAAAACCGTACTCATTAACTCTTGCGTGGGTAGCTAAAGAATTTATAAGTCCTGCATTAGGACCTTCAGGAGTCTCGATAGGGCACAATCTTCCATAATGTGAAGGATGGATATCTCGCACCGCAAAGCCTGCTCTTTCTCGAGTTAAACCCCCTGGACCTAATGCTGAGATTCTTCTCTTGTGTGTTAATTCAGCTAGAGGATTAGTTTGATCCATGAACTGACTTAATTGACTGGAGCCAAAAAATTCCTTTATGGCAGCAACCAAAGGTTTAGGATTGACTAGTTGAGCAGGAGTTAAAGAATCTGTTTCCCCTACAGTCATTCTTTCTTTAATTATTCTCTCTAAACGATTAAGTCCAACCCGGACTTGATTTTGAAGAAGTTCTCCAACAGATCTAACCCTTCTATTACCAAGGTGGTCAATATCATCCAAACTAGCGCCGCCAATATCCAATTCAAGATTAATTAAATAATCAATTGTAGAAAGAACATCTTCATGTGTAAGTGTTCTTACATCGTCTGGGACGGTGAGTCTCAATTTTTTATTTATTTTATATCTACCAACTCGGCCTAAATCATATCTTTTGGGATCAAAAAATCTACTGTGTAATAGCTGTTGTCCACCAGAAACAGAGGGTGGTTCACCAGGACGTAGCTTCTTGTATAGCTCAAGTAATGCCTGATCCTCTGAATTAATACCCTCATCATTAGCTGACTCAATTGAGTTTTGATAGAACTCGGGATGCCTAAGTTTATCAACCACATCATTATCTGAAAGACCCATCGCTCTCATAAGAACATGAGCATTGATTTTTCTAGTTTTATCAACTCTCACATAAAGTAAATTATTTTTGTCAGTCTCGAATTTTAACCATGCTCCTCTATTAGGGATAACGCTAGCATTGTAAGTTCTTCGACCATTCTTATCCAGTTCATCTTTGAAATATACTCCAGGACTTCGAACAATTTGATTAACTATAACTCTTTCGGCACCATTAATAATAAAAGTTCCTCTTTCGGTCATTAAGGGTAGTTCGCCAATAAATACTTCTTGTTCTTTAATTTCTCCAGTCTCTTTATTAATTAACCTGCAAATTACATACATCTGGGATGCAAATGTAGCATCTCTTCTTTTAGCTTCCTCAACATCATGTCTAGGTCGTTTTAACCTATACTCTTCACCGATAAAATGTAATTCTAATTTACCTGTGTAATCAGAAATGGGGGAGAAATTTTGTAGTTCTTCTATTAAACCCTTTTCCAAAAACCATTTAAAGCTTGCTCTTTGTACTTCAACTAAATCTGGTAGATAAGTAGCTGTTTTTGCTACCTGTAAAGCGCTACTGCTCATCCAAGAAAACCTGCGATTTTGTGAGATTTACTATTTACTTTTAATCTACTCAATAATTGGTTCTTTAACTGTTCACCTAAAATGAAATCAACCATTAAATCTCGATTTCAACAAAAAAAACAATCTAATAAAAAAGAATTAAATTTTGTTTAATGCTGATAAATCATTAACTGTGGAAGTTAAAGTCAAAAAATTAAGAAAAATTTCCAGTAATTCCTAATACTAACAGCTGCTACGCCTACTTAACAAGTCAAATTTAAACAAATCTTCAGCATTCTTATATGACTCTCTAGCAATTGTGGTTAATTCAGTAGATCTTAAATCTGCCATAAAATTGGCAACATTTTCAACAAACGCAGGTTCATTTCTTTTACCCCTAAAAGGAACAGGGGCTAAAAATGGTGAGTCAGTTTCAATTAAGTATTTATCATTTGGGACTATTTTGGCACACTCATGAATTTCATATGCTTTTGGGAAAGTTACTATGCCACTAAAACTGATGTAGAATCCAAGATTTAAGAATTGCTTCATTTCTTTTGGTGTTCCTGTCCAACAATGAAGTACTCCATCAGGACATTTTCCTTTTTTAGAGAGATCACTACATATCTCAATCATTTCATTTGCAGCATCTCTGCAATGGATAATTACTGGCAATTGAAGTTCATGAGCTAACTCCATCTGCGGAATAAGTGCTTCAATTTGCTGAGTTTTATTTTCATTTTTAAAAAAATCTAAGCCTAATTCACCAATAGCTACAACTCGTCTATCTTCTAGAGCTGATTGTCTAAGAAGAGATTTTGAATTTTGTTCCCATTTTCTTGCTTCTAGCGGATGCAAACCAACTGAATAGTAAATTTCATTAAATTTGTGAGATATTTTTTTCAACTTTGGAATTTCTGTTAATTCACAACAAGCATGAACTAATTTTTTTACACCTTTTAGACGCAATCTTAAAACAACATCATCAAGATCTCCCTCAAAATTCTCAAATATTAAATGGCAGTGCGAGTCTATGAGTTCTATATCGCTCATAATTATGATCTGTCTTTTTACTTAGTGGTAAGAGTAGTTTTTACAAAATTATTGATTTTCGATTTTTTATTAGCACCGTTGTTCTTGTGAAGAACATTTTTTTTAACTGCTTTATCAATTAAGCTAAAAGCTTTATTAAGACTTGTTTTCACTAAATTTTTATTATCCTCATTGGGGGTTTTTTTATATTTTTCGCAATTCTCTAATGTTTTTTTGGTTAAAGTTCTAACAGTAGATTTATATGACTTATTTATTAAACGATTTCTTTCGGCAATTTGTATTCTCTTTTTTGCTGATTTGTTGTTGGCCACAGAGTGTGCGTAATTAGAAGAATCTCATCATAACAAATTAATCGTCTAATAATCAATCATATATAATTTAGAGGATATTAAATTGGTTTTTGAACCTTCCTATTTGAAAAAATTAAGCAAATGAAGATCATAAATAATAAAAAAGAAGCTTTCAAAGAATTAAAAAGGATTTCTACGCGAACTAATTCAGATAACAATAATAAGATTAATACAATTGTTGAGGGGATTCTTCAAGAGGTAAAAATCTCTGGAGACAAAGCGGTAGAAAAATATACAAAAAAATTTGATGGTTTCGATCCTGACCCCATGCAAGTGAGTGCGGATCAAATAAAGCATGCATGGGATGAAATTGATAATAATTTGAAGAATTCACTTATGGTAGCTCATAAAAGAATTCAAAAATTCCATGAAAAAGAAATTCCTCAATCTTTCACTCTAAAAGGTGAATATGGTGATACTGTCCAAAGAAGATGGAGACCAGTTAAAAATGCAGGTATTTATATTCCTGGAGGCAGAGCTGCTTATCCAAGTACAGTATTGATGAATGCTATACCTGCAAAAGTAGCAGGAGTAGAAGAAATTATAATGGTTTCTCCTGGTAATAAAAATGGAGAAATAAACAAAACTGTTTTAGCGGCAGCTCACTTATCAGGAATCACTAAAGTGTTTAGAATTGGAGGAGCTCAAGCAATTGGTGCTTTAGCATTTGGCACAAATCAAATCAATAAAGTTGATGTTATTTCAGGTCCAGGGAATATATATGTTACGACTGCAAAAAAACTCATTTATGGCTCTACAGGGATTGATTCTTTAGCTGGTCCAAGTGAAATATTAATCATTGCAGATGAAACAGCTCAAAGCACTCATGTAGCATCAGATCTATTAGCGCAAGCAGAACATGATCCTTTAGCTTCATCAATACTTCTAACTACATCAAAGAACCAGGCAAAAGAAGTTTTAGAGGAACTTTATAAAAAAATGGATGATCATCCAAGAAAAGAAATTTGCATGCAATCAATAAAAAATTGGGGTTTAATTGTGATTTGCGAGAATTACGAATTATGTGTTGAACTAAGCAATAACTTTGCTCCTGAACACCTAGAAATTCTTACTAAAGATTCAAAAAAAATTCTTGCAGGAATAGAGAATGCAGGAGCGATATTTTTAGGAAAATGGACCCCAGAAGCTGTTGGAGATTATCTTGCTGGACCAAATCATACTTTACCCACTTCAGGGAATTCTAGATTTAGCGGTTCTTTAGGAGTTGAAACTTTTATGAAAAATACTTCAATAATAGAATTTAATGAAAAAAGTTTAAAAATTAATAGTCTTGATATTATTAATCTTGCTAAGAGTGAGGGCTTACATAGCCACGCCAACTCTGTACAAATAAGATTTGAAGATTAGCTAGCTCTTGAGGGTGAGTAAACCAATGGAATGTCGTCTTCAATTTTACCTACTAATACTTTGTCTGTAAGATCAACGAATAATCCATTTTCTAAAACTCCTGGAATATTATTAATCTTCATTTCAATGTCTTTTGGATTCTTAATACCATCATTAAATAATACATCTAGGATGAGATTGCCTTGGTCAGTAACCACTGGGCCAGCTTTTTTAGTAGCCATTCTTAAAGAAGAACTGCCATTCATTTTTGAAATGACTTCCTGAACTTGCTTCCAAGCATTTGGAAGAACTTCTACAGGTAAAGGGAAAGATTGATTTAAATTTTGTACAAGTTTAGTTTCATCAACAACAATCAACAATTGATTAGCTTTAGATGCCACTAACTTTTCTCTAACATGGCATGCTCCTCCTCCTTTTATTAATTGAAATCCTGGATCAACTTCATCTGCTCCATCAATGGCTAAATCAATTTGAGATACAGAAGCTAAATCGATAAGCGGGATATCCAGTTCAAGCGCTAAAACTTCTGATTGAAAAGAAGTTGCAACACCTCTTATATTTTGTAGTTTTCCTGAATGTATTTCATCAGCAAGGCTTTTTATCATTAACGCAGCTGTAGATCCAGAACCTAATCCGAGGATCATGCCACTCTTTACTTCACTAATTGCTGCATCAGCAACTACTTGTTTCATTTGAGTTTGTGAATCCAAAATCTTTTTCTCTAATGGTTATAGATTATTAAATTTCAATGGGTGCTTTATGTCAAACCTGGAAGAGGTTCTGGTTTGATATTTATCTGTATCTCTTTATTATCTCTCAAGATATTTAAAAGAAATACTTTTCCTATCTGAGCTTTTTCTACTTGATCAAGTAAAGTTTTAGGTTCTTTTATAGAAATATTTTCAGCTGCTATTACTAAATCGCCTCTTCTTAAACCTGCTTTTTCAGCGGGGCTATTAGGGATTACTGATTGAATAAGAGCTCCATTTCTTTCAGGTAATTGCACTAGGGAATTAGGATCTCGATTATGTTCTTTAGCAATTCTAGGATTTAAAGAAATTAATTGAACCCCTAAATATGGATGAATAACTTCCCCATTTTTAAGAAGCTGATCGGAAACACTTTTAGCTAGATTGATGGGAATCGCAAAACCCAAACCGGCGCCAGGGCCACTTCTCACTAATGTATTAATTCCAATTACTTCACCATTGGAATTTATGAGTGGTCCCCCAGAATTTCCTGGATTTATTGCCGCATCAGTCTGAATAAGATCCAGCCTTTTATCTGAAAATCCTAAACTATTAATATCTCTATGAAGGCTGCTAACAATCCCTAAGGTAACTGTTTTTTCAAGACCATAAGGAGTACCTAGGGCTATGGCCCAATCCCCAACTTCAAGATCTTCAGAATTTCCTAGTGGAGCAAAACCAGAATAAGCATCTTCATCAATTTTTACTAAAGCAAGATCAGTTACTGTATCTGTGCCCAAAACTTCCCCATCACAAATAGATCCATCTGCCAAAGTAACTGAAACATTATCGACTCTTTCTACGACATGAGCGTTTGTAAGAACCAAACCATTCTCATTAATGATGACCCCAGAGCCTTGTCCTCGCTCTCTTTCAGGAGTAATTCCTTGCTCACCAAGTAAATCCCTTAATAAAGGGTCAAGTAAAGTAGGATCAAATTGTTGCCTTTCTACCAATCGCTCAGTATCAATTTTTACGACTGCGGGGCCAATATTTTTAACTGCGGATGATACGAAATTATGACTTTCAAAAGAAGTTAAAGCTAAAACTTCAGCATTTTGAGAGAAATAGAATATGCAAAAACATATAATCAAGAATATTTGGATTAAATTAATAAATTTAATCTTGAGATATTTCATTTAATTGATAGTTTTTGAATTTATTTGATAAATCTAATTGAAGAAAAAGATTAATGTTGTTTTTTTGTTTACATCCATAAAATGCAAATTTTTAAATTTTTCTATAGAAAAAACTTCTTAATATGTGAAAATAAATTTTAAATAAATTTATAAATAAATTTGAACAAAGAAAACAAAAGTAAAATAGAAGCTTTTTTAAAAAAAGTTGCTAATGAAAGAGATTTAGAAATATGTGGATTAAATATGCAAACTAATCAAAACCCGATTGTTATTGAAATAATTATACGAAAAACTAATGGGGATGACATTTCCTTAGATGATTGTGCGCTATTTAATACACCAGCATCTGACGAAATAGAAAAATCAAATCTTTTAAATTGTTCATATGTGTTAGAAATTAGTAGTCAAGGGGTCAGTGATGAATTAACCTCAGATAGAGACTTCAAAACTTTTAAGGGTTTTCCAGTTAATGTTGAGTTAAACCAAAAGAATTCAAAAATAAAATTCCTGAATGGTTTACTTTATGAAAAGTCTAATGATTATTTAGCCATTAACATTAAAGGTAGGATAAAGAAAATCCCTTTCGATGAAGTATTAAAAATTAGTCTTTGTACCTTAAAAGATTAATTATTTTTCAACCATTATTAAATTTTACCCATCATAGATGGCATTAGTTATTCTCCCAGGTTTAAACAATCTTATTGAAGATATTAGTGAGGAAAAAAAGTTACCTCCTAATATCGTTGAAGCAGCTTTGCGCGAAGCTTTGTTAAAAGGATACGAAAAATATAGAAGAACTTTTTACATTGGCGTTAACGAAGATCCATTTGATGAAGAATACTTTAGTAATTTTGATGTTGGACTAGATCTAGATGAGGAAGGTTACAGGATTTTATCAAGTAAAATAATTGTAGAAGAAGTTGAAAGCGAAGATCATCAAATATCTTTAGTAGAAGTTAAACAAGTAGCTGATGATGCTCAAATAGGTGACACGGTTGTTTTAGATGTTACTCCAGAAAAAGAGGATTTTGGAAGAATGGCTGCTTCAACAACAAAGCAAGTTTTAGCTCAAAAATTAAGAGATCAACAAAGAAAAATGATTCAAGAAGAATTTGCAGATTTGGAAGATCCTGTTTTAACAGCGAGAGTTATAAGATTTGAAAGACAATCAGTCATAATGGGAGTTAGTTCGGGTATTGGTAGACCTGAAGTAGAAGCCGAACTTCCTAAAAGAGATCAATTACCAAATGATAATTATAGAGCTAATGCAACTTTCAAAGTATTCTTGAAAGAAGTTAGCGAAATAGCAAGAAAAGGGCCACAACTTTTTGTAAGCAGAGCAAATGCTGGATTAGTTGTTTATTTATTTGAAAATGAAGTACCAGAAATTCAAGAAGGCACAGTAAAAATTGTTGCTGTTTCAAGAGAAGCAAATCCTCCTTCAAGAGCTGTTGGACCAAGAACAAAAGTAGCTGTTGATAGCGTTGAACAAGAAGTTGACCCTGTGGGTGCTTGTATTGGAGCTAGAGGGGCAAGAATCCAACAAGTAGTGAACGAATTAAGAGGAGAAAAAATTGATGTTATTAAATGGTCATCTGACCCAATTCAATATATATTAAATTCTTTAAGTCCAGCGAAAGTCGATCTCGTAAGACTTGTTGACCCAGAAGGTCAACACGCGCATGTACTTGTTCCTCCAGATCAATTAAGTCTCGCAATTGGTAGAGAGGGACAAAATGTAAGACTCGCAGCAAGATTAACTGGTTGGAAGATTGATGTTAAAAACTCACATGAATACGATCAGGAAGCAGAAGATGCTGCAGTATCTGAATTAATCATTCAAAGGGAAGATGAAGAGAATCTCCAGCGACAAGCTGAGCTTAGATTAGAAGCAGAACAAGCTGAGCGTGCTGCGGAAGATGCAAGATTAAGAGAGCTTTATCCCCTACCTGAAGATGATGATGAATATGAACAAGAATTATATGAAGAAGAGAACTTCTCGGATAGTGATCAATTAGAGACAGTACAAGATGGTGAAATATCCGCTAAAGAGGAGAGAAAACGGTGATACAACAAACCCCTGTTTTGCGTTTATGCATTTCATGTAGAAAAACATATAACAGGAAAGATCTTATAAAGATTACTAAAGATCATATGCAAGGCATCATGTTTCATCAGGGTATGGGGCGATCAGCCTACATTTGCAAGTCAAAAAAATGTTACTCAGATTCCAAGATCAAAAAAAAGCTTCAAAAAGCTTTAAAAATATCTTTAGAACCTGAATTTATGGATATTTTTGAAAAAGAAATTACAAGCTACGATGACTATCCCAATAAGGGAATATAATTAAATTAAATTCTCTTTAATTTCCAAAAAGAGTACAATTCAGATTAAATGACTATCAGCGATAAAATCAGAATTTATGAACTTTCCAGAGACTTAAATCTGGATAATAAAGATATATTGGATGCCGCTCAAAAACTTTCAATTTCAGTAAAAAGCCATAGCAGTTCAATTAGTGCAGAAGAAGCAAAAAAAATAAAAAATCTTATTAATAAAAAAAATTCCGATAAAAAAATTCTTTCTATTAATAAACCTTCAATTCAAAAAGATAATAATAAACAAAACGCTGAAAATGAATCTCTTATCTCCTCTATAAAAGGAAAAACTCCTAAAGATAATTCAAACAAAAAGCCATTGTTGATGAAACCTATTAATAAACCTGAATCACAAAAAATAATTTCAAATAAACCTATAAATCTCAATAAGCCCACAATTACCAATAGTGCAAAATCTCAACCAAATCTTACAAATCAAAATATAAATAGTAAAATTTCAAATAATCTCAAACATGATAAAAAAAATTTCCGAAATAACACAACCCCACCTATTAAAAGCCCATCGAAACCTCCTATTCAATTAATTGCTAAGCCTAAAAATATTAATAATAATATTGAATCTAATGAATCTTCCCAAAACATCTCCAGTGGAGGAAAAAGACAAATATCAAACAAAACTGACCAAAATTCGAACAAATCTAAAACAAAAAGTATTAATAACAGAATCGCCCCCCCTGAGCTCGTAGGAGCTCCAATAAGAAGAGACGCAACCAATCAGCAAAATAATAAGCAAAACATTTCTTTTAAACAAAATCTCCAAAAAAGATCTGGGACGCCTAATAGACCTGGTATGCCGAATAGGCCTGGGTTAAGAAACAAACCATCAGATCAAGGCAGACCTGGATCTTTTAATAGACAAGCAAATACAAGCAGGTCTGGAACTCCCAACAGACCTGGTATGACTAATAGGCCTGGGTTAAGAAACAAACCATCGGATCAAGGCAGACCTGGATCTTTCAATAGACAAGCAAATACAAGTAGGTCTGGAACTCCCAACAGGCCTGGTATGACTAATAGGCCTGGTATGACTAATAGGCCTGGGTCTAAATTCAATGATCAAAAAACACCTGGAATTAGAAAGCCAGTATCACCTAATGAACTCTTACAACTTCAAAAAACTAACAAATCTGATAGTGACAAAAAAATTATAAAAAATAATGAAAAACAGAATATTGAGACAACCAAACACAAGGCAAAAGCTCCAAATACTCGTCCACAAAGTGCACCTAATTCAAAAAAACCACCTCACAGAACATTTTCAAATAATTCTAAAAAACCTGGAAAGACAGACTGGGATGATAGCGCAAAACTTGAAGCATTAAGAAGCAAAAATACCCAAAAACAAAGACAGAAAGTTCATATTATTGGTGAGAATGATGATTCATTAACATCGGAAACTAGTGGATATTCAGGCGAAAAAACTTCAATCTTATCAGCTAGTTTGGCGCGTCCGAAGAAAGAAAAGTCTGCTGAATCCAAATCTCAAAAAACTATTAAACAATTAAAAAAGAAGAAAAAAGAGACTACTAGGCAAAGACAAAAAAGAAGAGCTTTGGAGTTAAAGGCTGCCAAAGAAGCCAAACAAGTAAGACCTGAAATGATAATCGTGCCTGAAGATAATTTAACAGTCCAAGAATTAGCCGATAAATTAAGTCTTGAAAGTTCTGAAATAATAAAATCTCTTTTTTTTAAGGGAATAACTGCAACTGTTACTCAATCACTCGACTTAGCAACAATTGAGACAGTAGCAGAAGAATTTGGAGTACCTGTTTTGCAAGATGATATCCAAGAAGCTGCTGAGAAAACAGTTGATATGATTGAATCCGAAGATATTGATAATCTACTAAGAAGACCACCTGTTATCACAGTGATGGGTCATGTAGATCATGGCAAAACAAGTCTTTTAGATTCCATCAGAGAATCAAGAGTAGCTTCAGGCGAAGCAGGGGGGATCACTCAACACATAGGGGCTTATCAAGTTGAATTTGAACATGAATCCCAAAAGAAAAAATTAACTTTTCTTGATACCCCTGGTCATGAAGCCTTTACTGCAATGAGAGCAAGGGGTACAAAGGTTACAGATGTAGCTGTTCTTGTAGTTGCGGCAGATGATGGTTGCAGACCTCAAACACTAGAAGCTATCAGTCATGCAAGAGCTGCAAAAGTACCAATTGTTGTTGCAATAAATAAAATTGACAAAGAAGGGGCATCTCCAGACAGAGTAAAGCAGGAACTATCAGAAAAAGATTTAATTGCTGAAGATTGGGGAGGAGATACAGTGATGGTTCCAGTAAGTGCTATCAAAAAACAAAATATTGAAAAATTACTCGAAATGATTTTGTTAGTTTCAGAGGTAGAAGATCTACAAGCTAACCCTGATAGATTTGCAAAAGGTACTGTTATTGAAGCCCACTTAGACAAAGCAAAAGGGCCTGTGGCTACTTTGTTAGTACAAAATGGAACCTTGAAATCTGGAGATGTTTTAGCTGCGGGTTCAGTCCTTGGAAAAATTAGAGCAATGGTTGATGAACATGGCAATAGAATCAAACAAGCAGGACCATCATTCCCAGTGGAAGCGCTAGGATTCAGTGAAGTACCCACTGCAGGAGACGAATTCGAAGTCTACCCTGATGAGAAAACTGCGCGGGCGATTGTCGGAGAAAGGGCAACAGATGCTAGAGCCACAAAACTAGCTCAGCAAATGGCCTCTAGAAGGGTCAGCTTATCATCCTTATCAACTCAAGCAAATGATGGAGAACTAAAGGAGTTGAACTTAATTCTCAAAGCTGATGTTCAAGGTAGTGTTGAAGCTATATTAGGATCACTAGAACAATTACCAAAAAATGAAGTTCAAGTCAGAGTCCTACTTTCTGCTCCTGGAGAAATAACTGAGACAGATATAGATCTCGCTGCTGCATCTGGGTCAGTAATCATTGGATTTAACACCTCATTGGCTTCTGGCGCAAAGAGAGCAGCTGATGCTAATGATGTTGATATAAGAGAATATGAAGTAATCTATAAACTCTTAGAAGATATTCAGTTGGCCATGGAAGGACTACTTGAACCCGATCTTGTCGAAGAGTCTTTAGGGCAAGCTGAAGTTAGAGCAACTTTCGCAGTCGGTAAAGGAGCTATTGCGGGCTGTTATATACAAACTGGCAAATTACAGAGGAATTGTTCTCTGAGGGTTATTAGATCAGAGAAAATAATATTTGAGGGTAATTTAGACTCTCTAAAAAGAGCTAAAGATGATGTAAAAGAAGTTAATACAGGATTTGAATGTGGAGTTGGCTGCGATAAATTCTCTTCATGGATTGAAGGGGATGTAATCAAAGCATTCAAATTTGTTACCAAAAAGAGGACCTTATCACAATAATTAAACATCTAGCTTATTAATCTTTATTTCTGTCAAAGATTAATAAAGTAGGAAATATTACACAAGCACCCAACTGTATGAGAAGGTTATTTTGCTGCAATTCAGTTCCGCTTGCAATTCTGGAAAGCATTATTAGAAGTCCCAAAAATGCAGAGCCGCTAAAAGCTATCCATAATATTCTTCTTAATCCCTTAAAAGGAGCTTGAGACTCCTTTAATAATTTCTTTTTCAATTCAGGATCTATTTTTGACATAAATTCTTTCAATTATAAAATTAAGTCTATATGAAAAAATCCAGTATTTAATTTGGCCGGTGTAGCTCAGCGGTAGAGCAACTGTCTCGTAAACAGTAGGTCATTGGTTCAATTCCAATTATCGGCACTTAAAAAAGCAAATTGAAATGGTTAATAAAATTTTAAAATTTAGTTATCTCTTAAATTATTTGTTTTTAATTCCTCTTATATTATTTTTTTGGCAATACAATTTATATTGTGTTTGATGAAGGTTTTTAATGCACTACAAGCTAGATGGATAGATGGATTAAAACTTCTCAAACTATGCTGGATTTATATGATTTTTGATGTCTGAATTAAATAAAATTTTCGCGAGTATTTTCTTTGTATTTTTAATTTCTCCAAATTAGTAATAAAGTAGTTAGATTCATATAGAAATTAATTCATTACATTTCATGATATGAATTTTAATTTGAAGTTCGAAAAATTTAATAAAAATAATTACCAAAGAAAGCACTATGGAAAAATACTAACTGTAAGATTGCCATGTAATCCAATATTTCCAATTGGACCTATTTATTTGGCAGACCATATACATAAATGTTTTCCAGGATTAGAGCAACAATTCATTGATCTAGCAATAATTCCATCTAATAAAGTTTCCAAATATTTAGCTAGAAAAATTGATCAATTTAGACCACATCTAGTCATTTTTTCATGGAGAGATATACAAATTTATGCTCCCGTTGATGGTAGAAGTGGAAATCCCTTACAAAACTCTTTTGAAGTTTTCTACTCAAAAAACATCCTTAAAAAAATTAGAGGTTCGTGGGGAGGATTAAAATTAATTGCATCTCATTACGGAGAAATTTATAGAAATACTTCTTTAGTCAAGATGGGACTAAAAAGAGCACAAAAATACAATAAAAATGTAAAAGTAATTTTAGGAGGTGGGGCAGTTAGTGTCTTCTATGAACAATTGGGGAATCTACTTCCAAAAGGAACTGTTATTTCAGTTGGAGAGGGAGAAAATCTCATAGAAAAAATAATTAGAGGAGATTCAATAGATGAAGAAAGATGTTACATTGCTGGACAAACACCTCGAAACAAATTAATACATGAACAACCTTCAGGCACTGTTAAAACTGCCTGCAACTATAAATACATTAAATCAATATGGCCTGAATTCGATTGGTATATAGAAGGTGGCGATTATTACGTAGGTGTACAAACAAAAAGAGGTTGTCCTCATAATTGTTGTTTCTGTGTTTACACAGTTGTGGAGGGGAAGCAGGTTCGAGTTAATCCTGTTAAAGAAGTAATCAAAGAAATGAAACAATTATATGATCTTGGGGTAAGGGGATTTTGGTTCACAGATGCACAGTTTATTCCAGCCAAAAAACATATTGAAGATGCAAAAACACTTTTGCGGGCTATTAAGGACCAAGGCTGGGACGATATTAATTGGGCTGCATACATAAGAGCAGATAATATTGATGCTGAGCTAGCTCAGCTTATGGTTGATACAGGTATGAGCTACTTTGAAATAGGTATCACGTCGGGATCTCAAGAACTTGTTAGAAAAATGAGATTAGCATATGACCTTGAAACTGTATTAAATAATTGCAGAATGCTAGTTAAATCAGGTTTCAAGAATCATGTTTCAGTCAATTATTCATTCAATGTGTTTGATGAAACGCCCAGCACCATAAGACAAACAATTGCTTACCATAGAGAATTAGAAAATATTTTTGGAAAAGGTTTAGTTGATCCAGCTATATTTTTTATAGGTTTGCAACCTCACACTCTTCTTGAGAAGTACGCTTTAGAACATAAAATTTTGAAACCTAATTATAATCCAATGAGCATGATGCCCTGGACAGCGAGAAAACTTCTTTGGAATCCAGGCTCACTAGGAAAAAAACTTGGTCAGGTTTGCTTAGAAGCTTTTGATAATCAAGAAGACGAATTTGGTAAAACAGTTATCGATATTCTTGAGAGAGAATATGGAAAGAGCTCCTTAAAAGAATCTCTAAAAGTTCGTCCTCTATCAGAAAGGAAATTAGCTCACTCTAAATAACGAATTCAACCGTTATTAATCGTCTTTTTCAATTGAACTAGAAATTCCTTTAGCTTTTAATGATTCTGAGTAGAATTCTGCTGGCTCTAAATCACAAACTATTACTAAACCCACACCCGTATTGTGTGCTTCAAGCATTATGGAAATAGCATCTTGTTCACTTAATTGCGGTACAACTTCTCGCAGTGAAATAGTGACATACTCCATAGAATTAACTGGGTCATTATGAAGTAAAACCTTATATTTCGGAGATTTATTTTTTAATTCAGCAGGTTTCTTTTCAATCACTGCTGAATTATTATTTACACTTTGTTCTAACTTTATAGATAGCATTAAATTTATTAGAGTTTAAATTGTACTAATAATTATATATTAATTATCCTTTCCATTGCATCAAGGACGTTTGATCGTGAGTTAAATGCTGACAAACGAAAATAACCCTCTCCTGCTAATCCAAATCCGCTCCCAGGTGTTCCCACTACACTAACTTTTTGGAGAAGGAAATCAAAAAAGTTCCAAGATGTCATTTGATCTGGAACTTTAATCCATATATAGGGAGCATTGTCCCCACCATAAACTTTATATCCTGAATTCTGAAGTTTATTTTTCATTATTTTTGCATTTTCCATATAAAAATCAATTAAACCTCTTACCTGCTTCTTCCCTTCAAGAGAATAAACAGCCTCTGCACCTTTCTGAACAACATAACTTACTCCATTGAACTTTGTAGATTGTCGCCTATTCCAAAGAGACCATAAGTCTATTTCCTCATTTGTTGAGCTCAAACCTTTGAGATTTTTAGGTATTACAGTAAAAGCACATCTAACTCCAGTGAATCCTGCATTCTTTGAAAAAGATCTAAATTCAATTGCACAATCCTTTGCTCCCTCAATCTCATATATTGAGTGCGGAATTTCATCATCTTGTATAAATGCTTCATAAGCTGCATCAAAAAGTATTAGGGATTTGTTATGAAGGGCATAGTCAACCCACTTTTTCAATTCTGCTTTATTAATCGTCGCTCCAGTAGGATTATTAGGAAAACAAAGATATAAAATATCCACTTTTTTTTCAGGTAGTTCTGGCAGAAAGTTATTCCCCTCGTTTATTGCAAGATATGTCAATCCCTGATAAGTACCATTTTCAAGAGAATCACCAGTTCTGCCTGTCATAACGTTACTATCTACATAAACTGGGTAAACAGGATCTGTTACAGCAATTGAATTATCTTCGCCAAGAATATCTAAAATATTGCTACTATCGCATTTAGAACCATCAGAGACAAAGATTTCTTCAGGTGTAATTTGACAACCTCTCGAAATAAAATCATGCTCAGATATTTTTTCTCTGAGCCAAGAATAACCTTGTTCTGGTCCATAACCTTTAAAACCATCTGTTGTTCCCATGCTATCTAAAGCTTTACCCATAGCCTCTATACATGCTCTAGGTAATGGTTCTGTAACATCTCCAATGCCAAGCTTAATAATTTCAACATTCTTATTTGATTGAGAATATATTTTTACCCTTTTAGCAATTTCAGGGAATAAATAACCTGCTTTGAGTTTTAAATAATTTTCGTTTACTTGAACCACTTTAGATAAAAAATTTCACCAATATTAGAATAATGTATTAACGTGCTTAAGCGGTGATTAAATGTTAATATTAATTTAGTTATGATTCATTTAAGATATGGTCATAGCTATGAATTCAATTTCAATTAGTTTGAAAATCGTTTAAAGCTTTATAAATAGCAGAATTCAATCACTATTAACTTTAAAACTAAAAATAAAAGCTATAAAAGACTTGCTTTATTAAAAGATACAATCAAATTCTTTAATTTAGATGATTTTCAAAATTCAAATCATTCAGAATCAACTATATGTCTCAGCAAATTATCATTGCAGAGCAGGCTCGAATAGCAGCACTACTCACCGATGATCGAGTTGATGAATTAATCGTCGCACAAGGTCAATATCAAATTGGAGATATTTTTTTAGGAACAGTTGAAAATGTTCTACCTGGAATTGATGCCGCTTTCATAAATATTGGTGAAAGTGAGAAAAATGGATTCATCCATGTTTCAGATTTAGGTCCACTAAGACTCAAAAAAGGGACTTTTGGGATTACTGAATTACTAGAACCAAAACAAAAAGTTCTAGTACAGGTAATAAAGGAACCCACAGGATCTAAAGGTCCCAGATTAACCGGAAGTATTTCAATCCCAGGTAAATACTTGGTATTACAGCCATATGGCCAAGGAGTAAATATTTCAAGAAAAATAAATACAGAAACTGAACGTAGCCGTTTGAAAGCTCTTGGGGTTTTAATAAAACCACCCAGCACAGGCTTGTTATTTAGAACAGAGGCTGAAAAAATAAAAGAAGAACTTCTGATTGAAGATTTAGAACAATTAATTCAACAATGGGAAAATATACTAAAAGTTTCTGAAGCTTCTAATCCGCCAAATTTGATAAAAAGAGATGATGATTTCTCCCTGAAGATCTTAAGAGACTATATTAAAGAATCTACTAAAAGCATAATTATTGATAGTAAATTTTCAGTTGCAAGGGCAAAAGATTTTTTAATAAATTATGAATCTGATATAGATATTGAATTTCACGATAACAATTTAAACCAACATATTTTCGAGAAGTACGAAATAAAGAAAACAATTCAAAAAGCTCTCCAGCCGAGAGTAGATCTTCCTTCGGGAGGTTATATCATTATCGAACCAACTGAAGCTTTAACAGTAATCGATGTAAACTCTGGATCATTTACAAGATCAGCAAATTCAAGACAAACCGTTTTGTGGACAAACTGCGAAGCAGCAGTTGAAATCTCAAGGCAAATGAAATTAAGAAATATTGGTGGAGTTATAGTAATAGATTTTATCGATATGGAATCTAGAAGAGATCAATTTCAGTTACTTGAGCATTTTGCCTCAGCAATAAAAGATGATTCTGCCAGGCCTCAAATAGCTCAGCTTACTGAATTAGGCTTAGTAGAGTTAACCAGAAAAAGACAAGGTCAAAATATTTATGAATTATTCGGTAAAAAATGTTCCACATGCGATGGTACCGGACATGTAGAAAATATATTAAATCACGAAATTTCTAACTTAAAAATTAAAAATGTTGAAAATCAATCTAAACAATCAAACAATCTAAAATCCTTAGATACTGATACTTATCAATCAACTGATGAGCAGGACAAAATAATTGACACGGCATTAATTAACTCCAAAGACCTAACTCAAGAGAATTCTTCTAATAAAAAAGAAAAAGAAAAAGAAAAAGAAAATGATAATGATAATTTTAACCAATCAAATTCAAAAGAAAAAAATATAATAACAGTTGATCTTACAAATGAAGAAAAAATTGTTTTCAGTCAATTAGGTATTAATCCACTTATAAAGTTGGGTAAAGATTATCTCACCAGCAATAATTTTGTGCGTTTAAAGGAAAGTAATAAAGAAATGGAAAAAACCTTAGATAATAAAAAAACAAAAGCAAAACAAATTAAAAAAATCTCAAAATCTGGAGAAGAAAAGATTCAAATTAAAATTGAAGCAAATGCAAATTCTAAAGATAAATTAACAAATAAAACTAATGAAAATAATGAAGTTGTACTTACAGATAAAAAGGATGCAATTGAATTAACAGATGAGCTAAACAATGCAAGAAAAAAAAGAAGGAGATCTTCAGCAAGCATTGAATAATAAAGTATTCGAAGTTGGAATAGATGAAGTTGGAAGGGGCGCAATTTTTGGTCCAGTTTTTGCAGCAGCTTTAGTATTAACTGAAAAAAATAAATTCATCTTAAAAAAGTTTGGTGTGACAGATAGTAAAAAACTAACTCACAAAAAAAGAAAATTACTTTTACCAAAAATTTTATTACTCTCTTCAGATTATGGAATTGGGCAATCTTCGGCCAGAGAAATAGATAAGTTAGGTATCAGAGTTGCGACAGAACTTTCAATGATAAGAGCTTTAAAAAAATTAAAAGAAAAGCCATCTGAATTAAAAATTGATGGCCCATTATTATTAAGGCCATGGGACGGGATTCAGAAAAATATAGTATCCGGAGACTCAAAGTTTATCTCGATAGCTTCTGCAAGCATAGTTGCCAAAGTTTCTCGCGACACTCTAATGGAGAGGTTAGAAAAAAAATACTCAGGATACATGATATTGAAAAACAAAGGTTATGGAACCAGAGAGCATTTTTCATTGATCAAAAAAAATGGAATAACTAAACTGCATAGGAAAAGTTTTTTAAAAAAATCAAATCTTATTTAATTCACACCAATCTAAAAAATCTTTTACGAGTTGCTTTTGAACCCTTGACTTTATACCCAACAGAATCCCATTTAATACCGAATGACCAGTAGATTCCAAAATTTTCCTTGGTACCAGCTTCAGTAGAGGGGGCTGGCTTACAGATACCCCAAGAAGCGCCTCACCTTCTAAACCAATAGCAGTTGCTTCCAAATTCGCTTTCAAAATAAGATTAAAATCTTCTATCATCCCCAAACCATCCAATGTACTTTCAAGGGCACTCATTTTTAAAATTCCATCTTTATTTTCTACCGCAATTGAGACAACAGGGTTAATATCTAATTGAAAAACCTTAAAACTTGTTACTGTATACTTATATCTACCAACTCCCTCTGGTACTAATTTTTTGGAGTCAAGCATTGCTCCAACAACTCTTTCTTCTTCCAAAAGATATTTAGAAAGAAATTCTTTATTACGTGTTACAGAAAGCTTGAGTTTCTGTTTAGCATCAAAAGACAATAGCATTTTCTATATTCCTCCAATGCTTATTTGATCTCTTTTTTTTTTACAATTAATCATGCGCATACAAGTTGCATATTTAGGTCCTCAAGGAACATACGCAGAAAAAGCAGCCCATATATTATCAAAGCTTGCCAATTTTCAGACACCTATATTTGTACCATGTAATGGGTTACATTCGGTCATTAAATCAATAGCTTACAACAATTGTGATGCTGCTGTAGTCCCTATAGAAAATTCTGTAGAGGGGGGAGTTACAGCTACTTTAGATGCCCTTTGGAAATTTCCTGAAATTTTTATAAATAAAGCAATTGTTTTACCTATAAAACATGCATTAATTAGTGATGGAGAACTTTCAAACATTTCAGAAGTATTATCTCATCCTCAAGCATTAGCTCAATGTTCAGAATGGTTATCTGAGAATCTTCCAAATGCAATTCCTCTCCCAACAAATTCAACATCAGAAGCTGTCAATATGATCAAAGGGAGTAAATTCAGAGCTGCTATCGGTTCAAAATCCTTAATACAAATCGAAGGACTTAAAGAATTAGCCTTTCCTATTAATGATGTTCCAGGTAATTGCACCAGATTTGTTTTATTGAGCAAGGAATCAAATTCAAATTTAGCTAATATTGCCAGTTTTGCGTTCTCATTAATTTCAAATAAACCTGGCTCTTTGCTTAAAGCTATTAACTATATTGCAGATTTTGGATTTAATATGAGTAAAATCGAATCGAGACCTTCAAAAAGAGAATTAGGCGAATATATAATTTATGTTGATTTAGAAATCAATAATCAAAATAACATTAAAAATTTTCTTGAATTAAAAAATAAGTTAAAGCCGCTTTGCAAGAATTTTGTAGATTTTGGAAATTATTTTTCTGAAAATGTTGAACTAGATTAATTTACCCTCTACATTTATAAACTCCAAACTCCATTAAACCTTTTCTAAATGCCCAATTCATGAGAAGTATTGTTGGAATCTCTCTAATCGACTTCACTATCGCAAATGGGCCAAGTGACAAAATTACAAAGGGCCTTCTAATGCCTTCCATAATGGATTCGTACCATGATGGATTTGTATAGTAATTCCAATTTTCAGAAATAACTCTACCTGAACTATTTTCGTTAGTTCTAAGAATGTTACTAAATTCGTTAATGCTAATAAAATTAGGATGTACCCATTGTTCAAGTAATTGTTTAAGAACTAACTTTTCAAAAAATGAGGGGGGGTATGCCCTGAGGTCTCTTGAGTTCCAATCAGCCAACGAGAGATAACCTCCAGGTCTTAGAATTCTCAACATTTCATCTGCAAACCTAGTTTTATCATTCATGTGTGCACCAGCCTCAACACTCCAGACAGCATCAAATGATCCATCTTCAAATTTCAAATCCAAAGCATCCATAACTTGGAAGCTGCAATTTAGCCCACGAGGAGTAAGATCTTTTGCTCTTTTAACTTGAGCCGAACTAATTGTAATGCCAGTGACATTAAACCCATAAAATTCTGCAAGAATCCTAGAACTTCCCCCAATTCCACAACCTACATCAAGTATTCTGGATCCCTTTGGTAATTTATCTAAACCACTCCATTTGACTAATTCATGAACAAACTGAACTTTAGCCTTTCTAAAATCAATATTTTTTTTCCCTGATGGATAAAAACCCAAGTGTATATGTTCTCCCCATAATCTCTCAAGTAATTTATCTTGAGTCCAAGCATCATATGCAGAAGCTACTGTACCTGAAGAGATATATTTTCTAGCATTATTTCTCCAAATTATCGCTAGGACTAGAAAGAATAAAACTATTAAAAAAAAAGGGAATAATGATTCAAACATTTAACTTTCTTTTATATCAGGAAAACTCTCTTTCAATGCTGTTCTCGCTGCAAGTTGTTTTCTTGTATGATCAAGCATTTCATATTCCCTTTGCAAACGGGTAAAAGTATTTCTTTCTTCAAGGAGTCTTTGCTGTTCTTCCGCGACAGGACCGCCCAAATGAGCTCCTATCCAAAATGATAAATCCATTGGGTTATCAGGTAATTTATCTGGCAGATTTTTCTTTGTATTAGTCAATTTACTCGTTAAATTAATAACATCACTTAATGCTTCTTGTACTGAATCTTTTAGAGAATCTAATTTTTGAAAGTCATCAATATGATCATCACTAATCCAACTAACCATCGCAGAACAAAATGGCGTAGAACGAGTAATTTCTAAGACTTGAAATCTTTGTTGGCCCAGAGTGATAATATTACTTCTCCCATCCTCTGCGGTTTGATGTTTTAAGATTTGTGCGCAACATCCAACGTTAGCCATACTTTTTGTAGTTGGATCCCACTTAATTACTCCAAACATAGAATCGGTTTCAAGAACAGATTGGAGCATAATTCTGTATCTAGATTCAAAAATATGTAAAGGCAATACTTCTTGAGGAAAAAGAACTACCTCTGGCAAAGGAAATAAAGGTAATTCCCTTACTGAGAGTTCTCCCATTTAAACCTCATTTTCATTTTTTATATATTAATCAATTTAGGGCGTTTTCGGGATTTCTTAAAGTTTAACTTCTATATCTACACCACTAGGGAGATCAAGTTTCATTAAGGCATCAATAGTTTTTGCAGAAGGACTGTAGATATCTATTATTCTTCTATGTGTTCTTGTTTCAAAATGCTCTCTAGAATCTTTATCAACATGTGGTGATCTAAGGACACAATATATCTTCCTTTTTGTAGGTAAAGGTATTGGACCTATTGCTGAAGCAGAAGTGGTATCAGCAGTTTGAATAATTTTGTCGCAAGATAAATCGAGCATTCTTCTATCAAATGCTTTGAGCCTAATTCTTATTTTTTGTTGTGCAATTGATGCAGTCATAGTTTCAAATAACTTCTAATAGAGGGTCATTGATTAAAATGACCCTTTTCCATAAACATATATTAGATGATTGAGGTTAAATTTTTAAATTCAAATTTATTATTTGAGAATTTTAGAAACAACTCCAGCACCGATAGTACGTCCACCTTCACGTATGGCGAATCGCATACCTTGTTCAATAGCTACTGGACAAATTAATTCTCCAGTCATCTTAATTCTGTCTCCTGGCATAACCATTTCAACGTTAGAGCCATCATCTGAGGTAAATGCTGTTATTTGACCTGTCACATCAGTTGTTCTGATGTAGAACTGAGGTCTATATCCTGCGAAAAAAGGAGTATGTCTTCCGCCCTCTTCTTTTTTAAGAACATAAACTTCTCCTTCAAACTGAGTATGAGGGGTAATAGATCCTTTCTTCACAAGGACCATTCCTCTCTCAATATCTTCTTTTTGGACACCCCTTAAAAGTAAACCAACATTATCACCAGCCATACCTTCGTCAAGAAGTTTTCGGAACATTTCAACTCCAGTAACAGTAGTTACTCTTGTATCTCTTATTCCAACTATTTCTACTTCTTCTCCAACCTTAACTTTACCTCTCTCAATTCTGCCAGTTGCAACAGTTCCTCTACCAGTAATCGAGAAAACATCTTCAACTGCCATCAAGAATGGTTTATCAACTTCTCTTTCTGGTTCGGGAATACTAGCATCAACTGCTTTCATTAATTCTTCAATCTTTGATTCCCAAGTAGAATCACCTTCGAGAGCTTTTAAACCTGAAACTTGAACTATTGGAATGTCATCTCCAGGAAAGTCATAACTATCTAACAATTCCCTAATTTCCATTTCGACAAGTTCGATAATTTCTTCATCATCGACCATATCGCACTTATTGAGAGCAACTACAAGAGCAGGAACTCCAACCTGTTTAGCCAATAGAATATGCTCTTTTGTTTGAGCCATAGGACCATCTGTAGCTGCGCAAACGAGAATAGCTCCATCCATCTGAGCCGCGCCTGTGATCATATTTTTCACATAATCAGCATGTCCTGGGCAATCAACATGCGCATAATGTCTGCCTTCAGTTTCATATTCGACATGAGCTGTATTAATTGTAATGCCACGCTCTCTTTCTTCAGGAGCACCATCAATGTCTCCATAGTCTTGAGCTTGAGCTTGACCTTTTTTAGCTAATACATTTGTAATAGCAGCTGTTAGTGTTGTTTTTCCATGATCAACATGGCCAATAGTACCTATGTTGACATGTGGTTTGTTTCTTTCGAACTTCTCGCGAGCCATTTTGAATTAAAGAATCGAGGGTTTAAGAGTGTTTTAGTTTAGAGATCAGGAGTTGCCCTGATTCTTGGAAATGATAGCTTCAGCAACATTACGAGGAACCTCCTCATAATTTGCGAACTCCATTGAAAATATACCCCGACCTTGAGTCATTGATCGGAGTTGAGTGGCATAACCGAACATTTCGGCTAAGGGCACTTTGGCCTGTACCTTAGACAATCCATCATCAACAGATTGTCCTTCTACTTGACCTCTTCTGGAAGAGAGATCACCAATTACAGATCCAAGAAAGTCGTCAGGACTTTCGACCTCAACTTTCATCATAGGCTCTAAAAGGACAGGATTGCATTTTTTAACCCCATCTTTAAAAGCCATGGAACCTGCAATTTTGAAGGCCATTTCAGATGAGTCTACATCGTGGAATGAACCATCGACTAGTGTTACTTTTACATCAATGAGTGGATAACCGGCAAGCACACCAGATTCACAGGTCTCTTTCATTCCATTAGATGCAGGCCCAATATACTCTTTTGGTACAGCTCCACCAACAATTTTGTTAACAAATTCAAACCCTTTACCAACCTCCGCAGGTTCCATTTCAATAATTACATGACCATATTGACCTTTACCTCCAGTCTGTCTTGCATATTTACCTTCACCTTTAGAACTAGACCTAATAGTTTCTCTATATGAAACCTGAGGAGCTCCTATATTTGCTTCAACTTTAAATTCCCTTAACATTCTGTCAACAAGAATTTCTAAGTGCAACTCACCCATACCTGCAATAACAGTTTGATTTGTCTCAGGATCTGTACTTACCCTAAAGGTTGGATCCTCTTCAGACAAAGCAGTTAAGGCTTTTGATAATTTTTCCATATCACCTTTAGTTTTTGGCTCAACAGCTACTGAGATAACTGGTTCAGGGATAAACAATGTCTCCAAAACTATTGGATCTTCTGTATTACATAAAGTGTCACCAGTTGTTGTGTTCTTAAGACCTAATACAGCTCCTAAATCACCAGCCCTCAATTCATCAACCTCCTCTCTTTCATCAGCCTTAAGAATCACTAATCTAGAAATTCTCTCTTTAGCATCCTTAGTAGAATTCATTACATAACTTCCCTTTGAAAGAACACCTGAATACATTCTTACAAAAGTTAATTTCCCATAGGGATCTGACATTACTTTGAATGCTAATGCGCTGAAAGGAGCATTATCATCTGAAGGTCTAACATCTTCTTTTCCACTTGGCAGAATACCTTGTATTGGTTTTACATCAACTGGAGCTGGCAAGTAATCCACTACAGCGTCTAATACAAGTTGGACACCTTTATTCTTAAAAGCTGAACCGCATAATACTGGAACTAATCCATGTTTTAAAACACCTTCCCTAATACCTTTTTTAAGTTGTTCTTCTGATAATTCTCCTGTTTCGAGAAATATTTCTATTAACTCTTCATCATTTTCTGCAACGCTTTCCATTAACTTAATTCTCCACTCAGCAGCTTCTTCCTCCATGTCAGATGGAATTGGTGCTTCTTCAATATCAGTACCTAAATCGTTTTTGTAAAGATATGCTTTGTTGGCTACTAAATCAATAATGCCAGTGAGATCACCTTCAGCACCAATAGGTAACTGGATCGGAAGTGCATTTGCCTTTAGTCGATCTTTAATTTGATTATTAACTTTTAAAAAATCGGCACCAGTTCTGTCCATCTTATTAACAAAAACCATTCTTGGAACAGAGTATCTATCTGCTTGACGCCAAACTGTTTCGGATTGAGGCTGAACTCCACCAACTGCGCAAAATACAGCGATAACTCCATCCAACACACGCATTGATCTTTCAACTTCAATAGTAAAATCAACGTGTCCAGGGGTATCAATAATATTAATCCTATGATCTTGCCAACTAGTAGATATTGCAGCAGCAGTAATAGTTATTCCTCTTTCTCTTTCTTGAGCCATCCAATCTGTTACAGCAGCACCATCATGAACCTCTCCTATCTTATGGACTACACCTGAATAAAACAAAATTCTTTCAGTTGTTGTTGTCTTACCTGCATCAATATGAGCGGCTATACCTATGTTCCTTACTCGTTCCAGGGGAAAGTCGCGTGCCAATTTTAAAGCTCCAAATAAAATAATTTTTGATAAATGTAGTTCACACTAAAAGCAAACTTTAATAATAATAAACTACTTAAGTGCCTTTTGATGAAATTAATATCTGTAATGTGCAAAAGCTTTATTAGCTTCTGCCATTTTATGAGTATCTTCTCTTTTTTTAACGGCACTACCAGTTTCATTTGCTGCATCCATTAACTCGCCAGCAAGTTTTTGGGACATGCTTTTGCCATTTCTTGCACGCGAGAATGTAACAAGCCATCTTAAAGCCATTGCCGTACCCCTCTCTTGGCGAACCTCCATAGGTACTTGATAGGTCGCACCACCAACCCTTCTAGCTCGTACCTCGACGAGAGGAGTAGCATTTTTTACCGCTGTTTCAAATAATTCCACTGCATTGCCACCTGTTCTCTCGCTTATTAAAGAAAACGCATCAGACAATATCCTTTGAGCTGTAGATTTTTTACCATGTTTCATCAATCGAGAAATCATCATTGAAGCAAGACGACTATTAAATTGAGGATCAGGAAGAACTGGTCTTTTTACTGCTGCATTACGACGTGACATTTTTTAAAAAAGTAATGTTTACAAATTAATCTTTTGGAGCTTTTGCTCCATACTTAGATCTGGATTGACGTCTATCTTTGACCCCAGACGTATCCAACGTTCCTCTTATTATATGATATCTAACTCCTGGCAAATCTTTTACTCTTCCACCTCTAAGTAGTACTACAGAATGTTCTTGCAAATTATGACCAATCCCAGGAATATAAGCCGTTACTTCGAAACCAGAAGTTAATCTAACCCTAGCAACTTTTCTCAAAGCTGAATTAGGCTTCTTTGGTGTTGATGTATAGACTCTTGTACATACCCCTCTTCTCTCAGGGCAAGATTTTAATGCAGGAGATTTTGTTTTCTTTGTCAGACGTTTTCTCTCTGAACCTACTAATTGTGAGATGGTGGGCATCTATTAAACTTAGATAAAAATAAATATTTAACTATCATAACCTTTTGAGAGCACTAACTAAAAGTTTTTAATTAAATTTTTTTTATAATCTGTCAAATTAAAATTATTTGGTAAATATTCATTATCTTTAGATTTATTTTCGTATTTATTTTTATAATAGAAATACATAAATAACTAAATAGAATTAAATAATCTATGCGAGAAAGTATCAAAAGAATTGTTGGCTCATATCAAGATAGTTATTCCCCAAATGGAATAATTGGGGAGAAAGATGCTTGTGGAGTTGGTTTCATAGCAAATATTGAAGGTATAGAAAGCAACTGGATTCTTAAACAATCACTAAAGGGCCTCAACTGCATGGAGCATAGAGGAGGTTGTGGAGGAGATAGTGACTCAGGCGATGGAGCAGGCATTTTATGTTCAATTCCCTGGGGTTATTTAGATGAAGAATTGAATCTTGTAAGTAAACAAAAATTGGACAGAGGTTTAGGTATGGTTTTTATGCCTAATAAAAAAGAGAAAATTGAAGAATGCAAATCAATATGTGAGGAGGAAGCAGAAAAATTAAGCGTCAAAGAAACATCTTGGAGAAAAGTCCCTGTAAATAATGAAATCTTAGGTCCTTTAGCAAAAGCGAATGTCCCATATATTTGTCAGTGGATTTTATACATAGATACAAAAGATAATCAGAATATTGAAAGGCTTTTGTTCCAGTTAAGGAAAAGAATTGAAAAAAAAATAAGAGAAACCTTTAAAAACGATGTCGGTGATTGCGAATTTTATTTTGCCTCACTTAGTTCTCAAACAGTTGTATATAAAGGTATGGTTAGGTCTGAAATATTATCTGAATTCTATCAAGACCTAAAAAAAGAGAATTTTAAGGTCTCATTTTCCGTTTATCATAGGAGATTTAGTACAAATACTCTTCCAAAATGGCCACTTGCCCAGCCCATGAGATTTTTAGGGCATAACGGGGAAATTAACACTCTTTTGGGAAATATTAATTGGGCTAAAGCTTCAGAAACGCATATAGATGATTTTTGGGGAGATCTATCTAATGAAATAAAGCCTATTGTAGATGTAAATAAAAGTGATTCATCAAATCTTGATGCAACCCTTGAAATTAATATTCGTTCAGGCCAACCAATAACTGATTCATTATTAAAACTTGTTCCTGAAGCATTTAGAGATCAACCAGACCTCGAACAGAGAGATGATATCAAATCATTTTATGAATATTCTGCGAGCATACAAGAAGCTTGGGATGGTCCTGCTCTACTTGTATTCGCAGATGGAAATTTTGTCGGAGCAACGCTTGATAGAAACGGCCTAAGGCCAGCAAGATATTCAATAACAAATGATGGTTTTGTAATAATGGGTTCCGAAACAGGGGTAGTAGATCTTGAAGAGGAAAAAGTAATAGAAAAAGGTCGATTAGGACCAGGACAAATGTTAGCGGTTGATTTTCATAAAAATAAAATTCTCAGAAATTGGGAGGTAAAATCTGAAGCGGCTCAAAGACATGATTATAAAAATCTCCTAAGTAATAGAACTATAAAAATTGAAAATAGTGAATGGTTTAAAGACTGCAAACTAAAAGACCTTGAGTTATTACAACAACAAACTGCCTACGGTTTTTCAGCAGAGGATAATGATCTTATCTTGGATTCAATGGCTTCATTAGCTAAAGAGCCAACCTATTGCATGGGAGACGATATCCCATTAGCAGTGCTTTCTTCAAAGCCACATATTTTATATGACTATTTCAAGCAAAGATTTGCGCAAGTTACAAATCCTCCTATTGACCCACTGAGAGAAAAACTGGTAATGAGTTTAGAAATGCATCTTGGAGCAAGATGTACTCCATTTGAGATTAAAGATCCTAAACCTTTTGTTCATTTACAAAGTCCAATTCTCAATGAGGAAGAACTCATATCCATTAAAAAATCAAAAATTAAATCTCAAACAATTTCAAGTTTGTTTGATATTGAGGAAGGTGTTCTAGGCTTAGATAACCGATTAAAAGTAATTTGTAAACAGAGTGAGATCTCTATAAAAGAAGGTTGCTCTTTAATTATTATTTCTGATAAGGGGGTTAATCCTAAAAAGACTTTTATTCCTCCTTTACTTGCTGTAGGGGCAATTCATCATTATCTTCTAAAAAAAGAAATCAGACTAAAAGCATCTCTAATTATTGAAACAGGTCAATGTTGGAGCACGCATCACTTGGCTTGTTTGATTGGTTATGGTGCAAGCGCAGTTTGCCCTTGGTTGACCTTCGAAGCAGGTAGGCACTGGTTAAAACATCCAAAAACTCAAAAACTCATTGATAGCAAAAAAATAAATCCATTATCAATAATTGATGTTCAAGAAAATATTAAAAAAGCATTAGAAGACGGTCTTAGGAAAATTCTTTCTAAAATAGGCATATCACTTTTATCTAGTTACCATGGCGCACAAATTTTTGAAGCTGTAGGCCTTGGATCTGACTTAATAAAAGTTGCTTTTGATGGCACAACAAGCCGCATCGCCGGCATAACATTAAAAGAATTAACTAATGAAACAATTTCAATACATACAAAAGCCTACCCAGAGATCGATCTAAAAAAATTAGAATTTTTGGGATTTGTACAATTTAGAAATAATGGAGAATATCATTCCAATAACCCTGAGATGTCCAAAGTTTTACATTCAGCTGTAAAACAAGGTCCAGGATACGATCATTTTGAAACTTATAAAAAACTCATTAGTAATAGACCGACAACATCTCTAAGAGATTTACTAACAATTAGTTCAAAAAGAAAAAACATCCCTTTAGAGGAAGTTGAAAGTGTTGAATCAATTTGCAAAAGGTTTTGTACTGGAGGAATGAGTTTGGGTGCTTTATCAAGAGAAGCGCATGAAGTGTTAGCAGTTGCTATGAACAGAATTGGTGGCAAAAGTAATAGTGGAGAAGGGGGAGAAGATCCAGCTCGTTTTAATGTTTTAAATGATATCGATGAAAATACTCAATCAGCGACGTTACCATTTATTAAAGGTCTAGAAAATGGGGACACAGCGTGTTCAGCTATTAAACAAATAGCATCAGGTAGATTTGGAGTCACACCTGAATATCTAAGAAGTGGTAAACAACTCGAAATTAAAATGGCTCAAGGTGCAAAACCTGGAGAAGGGGGACAATTGCCTGGTCCAAAAGTTGATACTTACATCGCAAAACTAAGAAATAGTAAACCTGGAGTAGCTCTAATATCTCCCCCCCCGCATCATGATATTTATTCAATTGAAGATTTAGCTCAACTTATCCATGACTTACACCAAGTACATCCAAAAGCAAAAGTGAGCGTTAAACTTGTTTCTGAAATTGGTATAGGCACTATTGCTGCTGGAGTAAGCAAAGCTAATGCGGATGTAATTCAAATTTCAGGCCATGACGGGGGTACAGGTGCTTCGCCCCTAAGTTCTATAAAACATGCAGGTTTACCATGGGAATTAGGTGTTGCTGAGGTTCATAAATCTCTCTTAGAGAATAACTTACGTGAAAGAGTAATTTTGAGAACTGATGGAGGTCTTAAAACAGGCTGGGATGTAGTTATTGCAGCTTTACTAGGTGCTGAAGAATATGGTTTCGGTTCTGTAGCGATGATCGCTGAAGGATGCATAATGGCCCGGGTTTGTCATACAAACAAGTGTCCTGTTGGAGTGGCTACTCAAAAAGAAGAGTTAAGAAAAAGATTCAAAGGTATTCCGGAAAATGTTGTCAATTTTTTCTTATACATAGCAGAAGAAGTAAGACAGATTATGAGTAGTATTGGAGTTTCTAATATGGAAGAACTGATTGGTAATCAAGAATTTCTTTCTGCAAGAAATATCAGTCTTCCAAAAACTTCTAATATCGATCTCTCTTCTTTAGTAAATAATAAACACATAACCACTGATAGATCATGGTTAAAACATTCAAAAAATGCTCATAGTAATGGTTCTGTATTAGAGGACGAGTTTTTGTCCGATACTGAATTTATAGATGTAATTAAAAGTCACGAAAAATTGACTAAAGAAATTGAGATAAAAAATACAGATAGAAGTGTTTGTGCGAAGATATCAGGCGAAATCGCAGAACTTCATGGAAACACTGGCTTCAAAGGAGAACTTAACTTAAATTTCAAAGGATACGCGGGACAAAGCTTTGGTGCCTTTTTACTAAAGGGAATGAATGTTCAATTAATCGGAGAAGCTAATGATTATGTTTGTAAAGGAATGAATGGAGGAATACTCACAATAATTCCACCCCAAATAGATAAAATCTCCTCCGAACAAGTTATCCTAGGAAATACCTGCCTTTATGGAGCAACAGGTGGGAAATTATTTGCTTTAGGAAAATCGGGAGAAAGATTTGCAGTAAGAAATAGTGGTGCCATAGCAGTAACAGAGGGAGCAGGAGATCATTGTTGTGAATACATGACGGGTGGGAAAGTGGTTATTCTAGGTTCCACAGGAAGGAATATTGGTGCAGGCATGACTGGTGGAATAGCTTTCATAATCGATGAGAATAATGATTTAAATAATAAAGTTAATAAGGAAATAGTAAGCATTCATAAAATAACTTCATCAATTCAGGAAGATATTTTATTGGAAATTATTAGGGAATATGGAGCAAAAACAAATAGCTTAAAGGCCGCCGAAATAATTGAAAATTGGTCTCATTTTAAGAGTACTTTTAAATTAATAGTTCCCCCAAGTGAAGAAGAAATGCTTGGCATAAAGAAAATGTAAATGCCTTTTTTTATAAAAACTGAAATTATAAAAAAAGAATACTTAACTGATTATGATTTAAAACAAAAAATAATTAACAAACATATTGATTGGATAAAAAAATTAAAAAAAGAGGGAATTAATATAAAAAGTGGTTTTTTAGTAGATGAGTTAAAGAGGCCAGGTGACGGCGGATTACTCATTCTTGAAATGAATAATTATAAAAATGCACTAAAAATAATTAAGAATGATCCAATGATTAAAAATGATCTAGTTGAATGGAAATTAAATGAGTGGATAGATTCAAATAAATAAAAATGACTATCTTGGATACTTTTTCATAAGTTTTTGAATTTCTTCAGCATGGTAGCTACTACGAGTTAAAGGAGAACTAACTACTTGCATAAAGTTTAAATCATTTTCCCCGAACACTTTAAAGTAGTTAAATTTTGAAGGACTTACAAATCTTTTAACAGGTAAATGATTAGGGCCAGGAGATAAATATTGGCCAATAGTAACAATATCAACGAAATTACTTTTTAAATCCTTAAGCAGACTTAAGACCTCCTCATCTTTTTCCCCTAAACCAAGCATGAAGCCTGACTTTGTATAAATTTTGGGAGAATAGTCTCTGGTTCTTTTAAGCAACTCAAGAGTTCTTTCATATTTGCCTTGAGGTCTTACTTTTTTATATAGCGAAGACACAGTCTCAATATTGTGGTTTAAAACATTTGGGTTTGAATCAAGAATTTTTTCAAGCGCTTTCCAGTTGCCACAAAGATCAGGTATTAGAAGCTCAATAGTAGTTTCAGGAGATTTTTCTCTTATTTGATGAACACATTGAAAAAATTGAGATGCGCCACCATCCTCAAGATCGTCTCTATTAACTGATGTGATTACAACATGCTTAAGCTTCATCCTAAAAACAGCTTCGGCTAAACGATATGGTTCAGTTGGGTCTAAGTCTCTCTTAGATCTATCAAAATCAATATCGCAATATGGACATGCCCTAGTACAACCAGGACCCATTATGAGGAAAGTTGCAGTTCCACTAGCAAAACATTCGCCGATATTTGGACAGCTTGCTTCTTGACATACTGTATTGAGATTTAAATCATTTAATAAATTTGCAGTATTACCAATTCGCTCAACTTGTGGAGCTTTGACCCTTAACCATTCAGGTTTTGAAATTAAACTATTTGGATTATTAGTCACATTAAATCTTCTTGACCTGTAATTTCATTTTACTAAAAACAAGATGAATTAACTATTTATAGTTTCAAAGACGAAGCTCGTTCAACAAAAGTAAATAAATTAATGAATTCAACTAATCCTTCTGCAATTTAGAAAAATTTTAATTAAAGTTAATTGTTACACAACGTTCTTGTTTCATTAACTAAAATTGAATCAGATTTCATAACGTTATTTTTAATACAGATATAAGAACGTAATATTTTTAAAAATACAGTAAAAATATTCAGCAATATTACTTTATTTTGTACTAAAAAGTGTTTTTTTAATTATTTTTTGATACAGTAAAAAATATATGTAATAAAACATTGACTTTTAAATTTAAAAGAAAACGTATTTTATTATCGGAAAAAAGTAAAAACACTAAAGCAATAGGTTATGCTAGAGCTACTCATAACGAATATGAATATTTAGAAGAGCAAATAAAAATTTTGAAGGGAGAGGGTTGCAGTCTAGTGTTCTCTGAATTTATAAGTTTAGATGAAGAAATCAAACCCCAACTCAATAAAGCTATAAATTCCTTATCAAAAGGCGATCAATTAATACTAACTCAGCTTGATAGAGCATTTAAAAATAAAAAAGAATGTTTGATAACAATAAATAAACTTATTAATAAGGATATTCAATTGCGAACTTTGACTGGTTTTTTTGCTGCTAATGAATCTTCTAATGCAAATTCTTCAATTTTTAACATTTTATATGAATTAGATAATTTAGAAGACAAAAGTTTAGGTGAAAGAAAAAAAGAACAACTATTACGCAGAAAATTATCTGGAAATAATTTGGGAGGAAGGCCCAAAATAAGTCCTCTAAAAGAATCTTTAGTAATCAGATTGCGTAATGAAGGATATTCTTATCGTTCAATCAGATCACAAACAGGAATTGCGTTATCAACAATAAGAAGAGTAATTTTGGAAGGAGAACTAAAATAAAATGAAGAGGAAAGAAATTGAAAATTTAATTAAAGAAAATTTTAAAGATACCGCGTTGCGTATTTATGAATTAGATAATGAAGATAGAAAAAGTTTATTAGCTGAATATAGAGAATGGATTATGAATGATTTAGATTTTGAAGAAGTAATGATGTTGCCTTATGAAGCCTATACTGACAAATTAGATTCTAATTTCTTAGAAGATTCACTTTAGTCCTCAATAGTATATCTCTTATTAAAATCGTATACTTCTTTTGCTATAAACGGTAATAGGGAAGAATCTTTGGAATATTTTTCTCCATTACAAAAAACTACTAATAAAGTTTGTAGAGATTGATTATTAATCCACCAAGCAGAATCATGTCTAACTTCAGACATTAAGCCTGCTTTACTCCAAAGATTAATGCTTTCTGGTAATCCTTCACCCAAAAAACCATCTATTTGATTAAGAGAATCGTTTTTAAGAACAACTTTATTTAAATTTCTTTTTAAAAAACTTCTCAAATTTAAATTATTTTCTTGATAATCAATATGAATCATAATTTCCTCCAAAACCCTTGCAGCTGAGTCAGAGTTCATTGCATTTCTATTTTTATTATCATATCCATAAAATTCTTTCTCACGACCAAATGGTCCATCATCCCAAGTCTTCTGACAGCAATTTATACCAACCAATTCTTCCCAATTTAAATCATGGAGCCAATCATTTATTATACTTCTTCGGTATTTCCAATTTTCCCATAATTCCCCTTCAATACGAGGTCCACTTGTTGTTCCAGTAAGTAAATCAATTAAAAAGCTTGTTGCATTATTACTAGAGAAAGACAACATTTTCCCTACAGCATCAATAATTTCATCTGATAATAATAAACTTCCTTTTTTAATCCAATAAAATGCAGCAAGGCCATAAACTAACTTGACTATGCTGGCAGGGTAAACCATTTTTTTGTTATTAATGCCAGTTCCAAAACCTTTAAATACACTTTTATTTTCACTTTTATAATTAATCCAAGTTATCGAAATATCTTCTCTTGAAAAATCTTTATCATGAGAGCATACACTCCTTAAAATATCATTTAAGGCTAGACTCATCTCCTGACTTAAATAGTAAAAGGACATTGAATGGAAATTTATAAAA
>QCDM01000012.1 GCA_003280895.1 Prochlorococcus sp. AG-355-I20
TTGATTTTGTAAAACATATACAAAAATGGGATTTAAAAAAAATAAGTGAAATTTGCAATATATCCGAGAAAACAATTATTGATATTGCAAAATTATGGGGAAAAAGCAAAAATGTTCTAAGTCTTTGGTCGATGGGTTTGAATCAAAGGCAAGAGGGTACAGCCGCAGTAAATGGGCTAATAAATCTTCATTTAATGACCGGCCAAATAGGCAAAGAAGGTTCTGGTCCTTTTTCCTTAACTGGCCAACCAAACGCTATGGGTGGGAGAGAAGCAGGAGGACTATCGCACCTTCTTCCAGGATATAGGTTTGTAAAAAATAAAATAGATAGGAATGAAATTGAAAAAATATGGGGGTTCCCTGAGGGAAAGATATCTGCAAAACAGGGTCTATCTGCATTTGAACAAATAGAAGCAATAAAAAAAGGATCTGTTCCAGAAGAAATTTGTAAGTAAAAATCTGCTATGGATGAAGTTTCAGTTTCTCTTGGATCAATTACTATTACTTTTAAATTATCATTTACATTTCTTTTACGTTTTTTAATTCGATCAAAAAGAACGGGATGACATTCTGCAGTATTTGTCCCTATTAATAAAATTAAAGAGCAATGATCAATATCTTCATAACAACAAGGTGGACCATCAGAGCCAAAACTTCTGTTATAACCAGCTACTGCTGAGCTCATACATAGTCTTGAATTAGCATCAAAATTATTTGTGCCTATTGCTCCCTTGAGAAGCTTTTGGGCTACGTAATAATCTTCAGTATGAAATTGACCTGAGCCATACATAGCTATTGAATCAGGTCCATAATTTTTTATAGAACTCAAAATATTCTCTTTCAGAATTTCGTATGATTCGTCCCAGGAAATTTCTTTAAATTCTTCATTTAAATTTTCCCTATAAAGTGGTTCTTTTAATCTCCCGTCTTTTAAAGTCTCACATACTGTTGCTCCTTTTACGCACAATTTACCTTGAGTTGAAGGACTATCCCTATCTCCACTTACTAACCATTTATCATCAGAAACCGAACTTTTAGGCTTCATTTTTAAACCACAGCCAACACCGCAATATGGGCATTGACTTTTAGTAAAATTCATAAAATTTCTTTTATAAATATCTAAATAGTTTTTGGTTAAACGTAATTTTCAGCTTTTTCGCCTTCATAAGCATCAGCGAATGATCCTTGAGGTTCCTTTAAAAAGAAATAACAGAAAAATCCAACTATTAATCCTGCTATACCTAAAACTTGGAAGAAGGCACTATTTGAAGCAGCAATTATTTCTGGAGAAGGATCTTTACCTCCACCCATCCATAAAGGTAAAAGGCTATAAATATTTAGATAAGTTACCGCACCAACATTTCCATAAGCCCCAACCAATCCAGCTATTTGTCCTGTCACTCTTTTTTTAACTAAGGGAACTAAAGCAAAAGTTGAACCTTCTCCTGATTGAACAAAAAACGAACAAAGCATAGTTAAAAATACAGCCATAAGAATTCCTGCTGATCCTGTAAAAGTTCCAGGTTTTATTAAAGACATTAATAGATATCCAAACCCTAATCCCATAGTTAGGAATCCCATTGTATTTTTTCTATTGCCTGTTCTGTCAGATATCAATCCTCCGGCAGGTCTAGCTATTAAATTCACAAATGCATAACATGATGCAAGAATTCCGGCTATAGCTTTAGGTAAATCAAATGTAAATTCAAAGAAACTAGGAAGCATTGAAACTACCGCCAATTCTGATCCAAAATTTACGATGTAAGTTAATTCCAAGATCGCTACTTGTTTGAATTCATATCTATCTTCTTTAGGGTAAATTTTAGTTCCATTTAATAATTCAATATTCGTTCTTATAATTCCCCAAGTTTGGAAAATAAACCAAGCTAAAACTGCGATTAAGGCTATTGGATAAGTAGATGAAGTAAGGAAACCTACTTTTTGAAGTCTCCAACATAGGACTGAAAGAATTGCTGCGAATGGGACATTCATTCCAATTAAACCCCAGAAATCTCTTATACTCGTTACTTCTAAACCAGCTGTTTTTGCAGGCCTTTGATAAGGTTTTCCTGGAGGTGTATCAGTCACACTAAAGAAATAAATAATTCCATAAACGAAAGAAATAATTCCTGTAAGAGCAATAGCTCCCCTCCAATTAAGTACAGCTCCAGTAGGTAACTCAAACCCTCCTGAAAAAGACAAGAATCCAGCTACGGCAACAAGAGAAAGGGCAGAAAAAGCAGATCCAAAATTTCCCCATCCTCCATATATTCCCTCAGCCAAACCAATTTCTTTCGGAGGGAACCATTCAGATACCATTCTTATTCCGATAACAAAACCTGCTCCAACTATTGATAAAAGTAATCTCGCAATAACAAGTTGATTGAAGTCTTGAGCACTAGCAAATAATAAACATGGCACGACAGAAAATATCAAAATTGTTGAGTAAGTTTTTCTTGGGCCGAATTTATCCAATAACATTCCAATCAATACTCTTGCAGGGATAGTCAAAGCGACATTACATATCGCTACTGTTCTAATTTGAGCAACGGATAAACCTAAATCGGCTTTAACAGTAGTTGCAAGAGGTGCGAGGTTAAACCAAACAACAAAAGTAAGGAAAAAGGCAAACCAGGTGAGGTGAAGAGTTCTATATCTGCCATTTAGAGACCAAACGTCACTTAACATGAAAATTTTTTGAGATTAATTTTTATGCAATTTATATTTTGATCAATCCATTCATTTGTATTATTTAATACGAAAACTAGTTTTTAAGAAATGCAACTTTTTTAAAAGGCTAGAATTAATTGTCAGCACTAATAAAATCAAAATTGGGGAAAATTAGCAATCTGATTTTTGGTATTATCCGATACATAAAGTACTCGTGGAAAAATATTGCCTAAGTTATGGAAATAAAACTTAAAAAATTTAAAGCATTCATTTTGGCTGGTGGCAAGAGTTCAAGGATGGGATTTGATAAAGCACTAATTAAACATCATGAAGGAGGAAATTGGCTGACTCACAAAATAAAAATATTAAATAACCTTAATTTAGAGACTTTTGTAATAACAAATTATACTTCTCATTTAAAGGAAGTTGATAAAAGCAATAATGTTGAGTTTATTTCAGATGCCCAACCCTTTGATGGACCATTAACTTGCATAGAACAAATTTTTTCATCTTTTAAAAAAACTACTAAAAATATCCTCATTGTCCCAGTCGATATGCCTAATTTGAATACAAAATTAATTTATTCACTTTTTAAATCATGGGAAGAAAATCAAAATTTTGCGTTAATATCCCATGATGGAATTTTTACACAACCATTATTCGGAATTTATCCCATCAATGAAGAAAATCATTTTAAATTAAAAAAAAAGTTATCCTCCGGGAAGAAAAATTTTCTCGGATGGGTTGATCAAATTCCCCATAAATATTTCTATGCAAAAAATGGAGATTTAATTAATATAAATTCCAAGAGAGAATTCTTAAATATGAATAATGGGATTTAAGCAATTGGAGGATAATAGAAAAAGAAAGTTTAAAGTTTTAAGGTTATCTCTTAAACAGAATTGCAATTTTTCGTGTATTTACTGTAAGCCTGAGAACTATAGTTTGGATGTTTTAAATATTGAACAATTTAAAAAGTTAATTTTAGTCAGTTGCCGATTAGGGGTAAATTCTTTAAGAATCACTGGAGGAGAACCTTTATTGAGTTCTCAATTAGATGAACTTCTTTATGAAATTAAATCGCAAAGATTAGAAGAATCAAATCCAGTAGCTAATTTACAGGATATTTCTCTAACCACAAATGGATATTTGCTCTCTAAGAAAAAAGCTAATGAGCTTTTTAAAAATGGTTTAGACCGTATAACAGTAAGTTTAGATGCGATTGATCCTGATATTTTTTCAAACATGATTGGAGAGGAAAATAAAATTATTGGCAAAGAAAAATTATTTACTGTCCTTGAAGGAATAGATCATGCAATTAATGCTGGATTTAATCCAAAGGCGGGGAAATTAAAAATAAATGCAGTTATAAAAAAAGAGATTAATGATAATCAAATTTTTAAATTAGTTGATTTTGCAAAAAAAAGGTCTATAGAAATTCGTTTCATTGAGTATATGGACGTAGGGATATCTAATAATTGGCAGCCATCAGATGTTTTTTTCTCTGAAAGAATTATTAGGCTACTAAAGAAGAAACATCGATTAAAAGACTACGGAAGAAAGGAGGGACAAACTGCTAATAGATGGTATATGAGTGATTCAAATAGTTTTGTAAGTACAATCTCTTCAATAAGTAATCCTTTTTGTTCAGACTGTAATAGATTGAGGATAACTAGCGATGGTTATGCTTATACATGTCTTTTTTCTAATGAAGGTATAAATCTAAACCCATGGTTGTCTCTACCAATTAATCTCCATGAATTGGAAAATAAAATCAAGAGCATTTGGGAAGCTAGAGAAGATAACTATAGTGAAGATCGATTTAAAGTATTAGAGAAAAAAACTGACAAAAATCAAAAAATTCATCCATCAATGTCATATCTTGGGGGATAAAAAATTATTTAGTATAAATAACAACATCATATATTCTTAATTCGAGGGAAATTAACTTCAAATTTATATTCTTGGATGCGTTTAGCGATCTTACTTGGTTTTATTTTTGGAGTAACTCACGGAACTGTTGTTTCCGAAAGTTATTCTGCAAACAATTATGAAAATAATCAATTATTTTTTACTCAAAAAAATTCAAATATATTTTCTTCACTTTAAGATTTAATTTCTTTTTTTTTAATAGGTTTTTGTATTGCCATTAACATCTTGTAAATTAAATTATACTTATAGTTAAAATGTAGCGTAGACTACATAAACGTTCATCTCGTTTTACGAGCCGCATTAAGATTGAAGCCAAGGAACGGGGACTTCAGTCAAAAATGAAATTTAGTCACATAACTATTATGTCTAATAACGTATCTACCTCAGTAAGTAGTAACAATATTACTGCTGTATTTGCAGGTTTTCTTGGAGCATTTATTGTTGGTTCTCTTGGAGTCCAACTTGTAAGAACCCAAAAGCCTTCTTTTCAATCTCAACCATTAAAAGTTCAACCAGTTATCGCTCATCAATCAACTTTATGGGCAGCTTTAGGAGAACAAGATACTCCTATTGTTAAAAATAAAGTTTCTAATGCAAAAACTACAGGAGTTGTCCCTGTTATAGGTTCTGAAGCAACTCTTTGGGCTCCTCTAGGTTTAGGTAATTAGTAAATTAGGTCTTTTAATGAACCGAAGGGGGGGGTTGTAACCCCCTTTTTTTATTAATTGCATTAAAAAGATGATTGAAAATTTTCAATACAATTCATGGATAAATATAAATTAAATCAGGGTTTGAAAACAATGTAATCGTAGATACCAACAGCTTTTTTATTAATTGATTATAAATTAAAAACACGAGTTAACCCGTTCCAATTTGTTGACTCTGAGGTTTTAACCGTTGACTCCTTATCTATCTCTAGTTGTGACTCGCTAGTTTCAAGATTCAAAAACGGTATTCATATATCTTAAATTATGGAAAAAAAATCGCAAAGAAATACGCCGATCTTATAGTCCAGGCTAATAATTCAACAGGCAGAAAAGAAGCTTTGTCATTGATTAAACAAGCAACAAAATTAAAAACCAAAATTGATCAATACGAAATGATGTAGTCTCTTAAAATCTAAAGGATATTCAAGATGAGGTAGAAACTAGTTCCTTTTTTTTTATCCTGCTATAAAAATACTAAGAGATTATTTAACTTATCTGCTTTAATAAAATATCGTGGAATTAACTGAGCTAATTAAGGATTACGTTGCTACAGAATTATTATCAAGTATTGAAATTGATTTTCTTGAAGGAGAATTATGGGAAACGACTCAACATATTGCAGAAATAAATACAGTTATCAAAGCTCCAAAAAATATATGCAAGAAATTGGGACTAGATGAAAAATCTTGCTGGCAATTATGTTGTGCAGCCGTTCTTGACTCCTCAAGACCATTAAAAAATGGACAAAAGAGAGTAGATGATTTTAAAAAATTAATTAATCGATATGAAATCAGCTACATATAAACTAAAGACTCAATGATACGTTTACTTATTGCATCAATTCTTTTTTTTACTCCACTAGGAGGTTTTGCTGATGAAAAGCAAAGAGAAATTGAGAATGAAGCTCTAAATCTTGTTATTAAAAAATATGGAAAAGGCTTAGAAAATAGATTAAAAGGAACGGGAGTAACTCCCAGTTATCGAAGTTGGTATGAAAATGATTGTTTTGTAAGCATTGCAGCAGGTACATACCAAGAAAATACTTGGTCCGCAATGAAGTGGTTTAGCGTTAATGTCTGTTCTGAATCAGCTGAAATAATGGAAAGTGAATGAAGGAAATAAAACGCCTATTAGTTTTGCAGCATTTAGAAATAGAGGGGCCTGGTCTTTTTGAACAATTTGCTAAAGAAAGAGATTTAAAAATAGAAATTATTCGTTTAGATAATAAAAATGCTCTGCCGCAAACAAAAAAAGGTGACTTAGTTTTAATTATGGGTGGACCAATGGGTGTTAAAGATATTGGAAGCGGAAAATATCCATGGCTTAAGTTAGAAAGAGATTTTATAAAAAAAGAATTAGAAAATGAGAGACCTATAGTCGGTGTTTGCTTAGGTGCTCAATTGCTTGCGAGTGCTGCTGGGGGAGATGTAGAAATTCTTAAATATGGATCACCTCCAAAAGCATTACCAGAAATTGGATGGTCTCAAATTTTTATAGACAAATCGAATAAAGACTTTAAAGCACTGTTTGAAGACCCTTTTCATGTACTGCATTGGCATGGAGATAGGATTTTATTACCTAATAAAGCAGTACTCATCGCTAGTAGTGCACGTTGTAAGGAACAGTTTTTTAGGATTGGTAATTTTGCTTACGGATTACAATTCCATATAGAGACGACGGGGGGAATGATAAATAACTGGATTAAAGAAGATAAAGAGTTTGTCCTTAAAGGATTAGGCTTAAATGGTCAGGAAATTTTAAAAGAAGAGAATAGAAAATATATTGATAAAACTTTTTCAAAAAGAAAGCTTCTAATAAGTAAATTATTTGAATTATTAGATAATTAAAAAGGGCATAATCCAGTAAAAAAGGGCTTGATAAAGCCCTGAAAAAATTTAAAAAGGTTTTTTATTAGAAAATACCTGGAAGAATTTGACCAGTAAAATAGTAGGCTCCTACAAGAGCAAATATTCCAAGCATTGCTGCTTTACCATTAAGCTTTTCAGCTTTTTCGGTCATGATTTTTTTTGCAAATTCCATAATAAAGTGAAATAAATTATATCTAAAAACTAATTATTCAAATTTCAGAATGATGTAGTTTTTTCTACCAAATTGATATCTTTCTAAGGATTTAAAAATAAATACTTAAACAACAAATTGAACTCTCAATAGTTGTCGAGCCAATCTGTAAAGCGTAGCAAGCCTAAAAAACAACTATTTAAATATATATGTCACGGTTCTGTAGCAGATATGTAGTAAATATCTTGAAAATAACTTAATTTCGGCTTAATACTTTACATTTATTAATAGTAGTGTTACATTAGTTAACAATTACACAAATTTAATGGCTAATTCAAACGTTACTACTGAATCAGGTGGCAGGCAGAATATGTTTCCTACTGAGACACGTCCTTACATAGATGAGTCTGTTTCTTACGACAGCTACCCACAAAATGCAGAAAAAGTTAACGGTCGTTGGGCAATGATTGGTCTTGTTGCGTTAGTGGGTGCTTACGTTTCAACCGGACAAATTATTCCTGGCATTTTTTAATGAGTCCACTTTCAGGTTTCTTAGCCGTAATTGTATTTTTTACAGTCGTCCTCGTTGCTTATTTAACCAAGCAATTTCAAAACGAAAATTTAAACTATTCATCTTCTAATCAAATGAAAAACACAAACACAAAGGTCAAAACAATCGAAAAAGAAAAAGTTGTTGCTGAAACTCTTAACGGCAGATTCGCAATGCTTGGATTAATTGCTGCTGTTGGAGCATACCTAACAACAGGTCAAATAATTCCTGGTTTCGTTTAAAAACCTACTACTTAACATTTCTACAAATCAGAATAATGGAAAATTCAAAAACAACTTATTGGCAAAACGCCGAGAGAACTAATGGAAGAATGGCAATGATGGGCTTATTTGCATTAGTTGTAAATTATGGCTTATTCGGATGGATAATCCCAGGAATTTTTTAAAATGAATTTAGGCTTACTTTTTCTTAAAGTAAATACTTTGGGAGTCATAACACTTTCTGAACTTGATTGGATAACTTACCATCAATCTGAATTTTCAAGGTTAGATATGGCTTTAGTTATTAAGATCGGCCGTCTTATGGATTCTGGAGTAGTAGAAATTGATAATAGACTGCCTGTTTAATTTCTAAAAAATGATCGTCATGAGTGTTTGTCAATAGGGAAACTGACAAACACTTTTTTTATAAGAAAAAATATTTGTAAAAAAAGAGATTGTTTCTTAGCTAAAAACAATCTCTCAATTACCTAATTCTTACGTGAAAATTTAAGTAAGCTTTCAGATCTTAACTTATTTGTTTTTATAGTAAATCCGTAAAAATGCTTTTGTAATTTATCTTTTTAAACCACCTCTTTTTATCCAAAGGAACCATGTAACCCAAATAGGAGGGAGGAATCTTATTAAAAAAGAAATTTTATACATATAAAATGGGGCATTTTCACTTTGAAATAAATTCATCAAAAATGAAGATATAGTTACCCAAAGTAAAATTATTAATATATTTGCTCCCAACAAGGCGAACTTATTTTGTTTAAATATTTTTGGCATAATTTTATTTTTTTATATTCTTAATTTTAAATAACCTTGGGAAGTAAATTATACATTTTCAAAAAAACTTTAAATTTAAAATCCATATCCAAATAAAAAAAATACTAAATTTTAATCCCTCTCCAAATAATATTCCGAAAGTAATAGGAGGCGAAAATATTAAAAAAAGAATAGAGAATAAACTAAATAAAGCAAATGATCCTCTTAAAAAATAATTCTTTCTTTTTGTTCTTCTTAGATTTTTTAAGGTACTCCACTCCCATTGAATAAGCCTGTAGAACTTTTCTGATAATAAAAATAAATACTTCATTAATATTATTAATTTCTATCGGCTTTTATTATTTATAAAATTAATTTCACCTGTTAGCAATAAACCTTATCCCCTTCTTCAGAAAAATAGTAAATTTTATTTTCTGAACTTACGAAGAAAGTTAATCCCTTATATTGTGATCTTTTAAATTTATCTAATCTAAGTTTGTGTAAATCCCAATTATCAGTACTTATGTCAGGATCAAATTCTTGTTCTTTTAAGAAAGGTACATAAGTTGGACTAATTGTTGTTTTTTGGGCTAACCCTCTATTTCGTTTTGAATAAAAAAGTAATAAAAATAAAAGTACAAAAAAAAGAATTAATAATATATTTGTCATTTCAATGTTTCTAATTTGAAAAAACTTTATTTGGAGAATCAAGAACTTTTCACAATAAATTTCTTAGTAAGTAAAAAATCCTATTTTTATATTCTTGTATTTTTGAATACTTATCAAGGGTTTACCTAAATCAGATTATAGAATGATTCGCATTTTCAACATGACTCAAAATTCCATGAATACTCCTTATGCAAAAAGAGTAGCTGAAAAATTTAGAGAGGCTCAAAACTATTTAAAAACTAATGGTTTTAGTAGATCAACTAAACATTTACTGGAAGATATTGAAAATTCTGTTGAAAAATAATGCCAATACCTCCTCACTTACCGCAACTACAATATGGCTACGATGATGGCTTTACAACCATTGTTTTTGGGTTAATAGGAAGTTGCTTGGGATGTATCTTAATTTTATTAATTTCATTTTTTGAATTTAAATTCAAAAAGCAAAATAGTAAGCCTTAAGAGACTTACTAAATGTTAAATAAGAACTCCATTACATCACCTTCGTTAACAATATATTCCTTACCTTCACTTCTTAAAAGACCTTTAGTTTTTGCATTGGCAATTGAACCTGAATCAATTAAATTTTGATACGAAATAGTCTGAGCTCTTATAAATCCTTTTTCAAAATCAGTATGAATTACTCCTGCTGCCTGTGGCGCAGTCATCCCATCTTTTATTGTCCAAGCTTTTGTCTCCTTTTCTCCGGTAGTGAAATAAGTTTTTAATCCCAATAATTTATATGTTGATCTAATTAATGAACTTAATCCCCCTTCTTCTACTCCTAAGCCAATAAGGTAGTCTTTTTTATCTTCTGGTTCTAACTCTATTAATTCAGATTCGACTTGCGCTGATATTTTTATACATTCTGTATTTTCATTGCTTGCAAAACTCTGGACTGTTGATGAAAAATCATTACCTTCAGCTAAATCATTTTCATTCAAATTAGTTGCGTAAATAATTGGTTTAGCGGTAAGGAAGCCTAATTGCTTAATTATTAAATTTTCTTCTTCATTCAAAGACATTGATCTAACTGAAAGGCCTTTCTCTAGCTCTTCTTCAATTTTTTCTAGTAAGGTATCTTCTTTAGCTGCCTCTTTACTAGTTCTAACCTGTTTTTTAAGTCTTTCTCTTCTTTTTTGGAGTTGAGATAAATCAGCTAAATTCAATTCCAGATTAATTATCTCAATGTCATCCAGGGGATCTACCTTTCCAGAAACATGAATTACATCACTATCTTCAAAGCACCTTACAACATGAACTATTGCATCAACCTCCCTAATATTTGATAAAAATTTATTTCCCAAACCTTCGCCTTTACTAGCTCCTTTTACTAGTCCTGCAATATCTACAAATTCAATTTTTGTTGGGATAATATTTTGGCTAGAACTTAAATTACCTAACTCTTGCAACCTTTGATCTGGGACTGAAACTATGCCTTTATTAGGTTCTATAGTACAAAAGGGAAAATTAGCCGCTTGGGCCTTAGCATTTTCTACAAGTGCATTAAATAGAGTTGATTTTCCAACATTTGGTAATCCAATAATACCTGCTTTTAACATTTGAAAAAACTTATGGAAAAATTATCAAGAAAACATCTTCTAGTAATATAGTATTTACTTAACCAATCTTGGATAAGTTAATTATAATCGTCTTGATTATTTATTTAGTTCCTAAATATTCTCTACTTCTGCTTTTAAAAAGAAATGTTTTATTTAATAAAAAAAAATATAAATCTAAGAAGAGGAATTATATTGCTTTCTCTAGCTATATTTTTCGTTTTTATAACCAATTCCTTTAAGAAAAATAAGTCAAAAGATATTTCTGATTTTGTAGTTCAAGTTGAAAAAGGAATCCTCTCAGATTCAATTAATACTAGTGGTGAAGTAAAAGCAATAAGGACAAGCAATATTGGGCCTCGGAAGCAAGGCGTAATAAAGGAAATCATTGTAGATGAGGGCGATCTTGTAAAAAAAGATCAGGTTTTAGCTTCTCTTGATGATGAAGATTTTATCTATAAAATTAAAGAACTTGAATTAAATGTAGAAAAACAAAAATCTGAATTTTTAAGAAGGGAATATTTATATCAAGAAGGCGCAGTAAGTAAAGAAGACTATGAAAGTTATAAAAATAACTACAACATTAGTAGCGCAAAACTTAATGATGCAAAAGCTGAAAAAAGTTTCTATCTAATTAAAGCTCCTTATGGAGGAAAGATAACTGCAAAATATGCTGAGATAGGATCTTATGTCACACCAAGTACAAACTTAAGTTCAGACCCTAAAACCAAAAACTTTATTTTTGAACTATCAGAGGGCCTAGAAATTGTTGCTAAAGTTCCTGAGAGTGACATTGGCAGAATAAAAATAGGTCAAGAAGCCTCAGTAAGAATTGAGGCTTATCCCTCAAAAAAATATAGTGCCATAGTTAAAAAAATAGCTACAAGAGCTGTAAAAGATAATAATGTGACCTCATTCGAAGTAACTTTAAATTTTAAAGATATTTCTGCAGAAATTAAAATTGGAATGACTGCAGATCTTGAATTTAGAGTCGAAGGTAATGAAGAAAAAATCTTAGTACCAACAGTTTCTATTGTCACTGAAAAAGGTGAAAAAGGAATTTTGAAAGTTGATAAAAACAATTCTCCCAAATTTGAAAAAATCGAAATTGGTATTAGTAGTGGAAATAAAACTTCAGTAATTGATGGATTAGAACCTGGAGAGCAAATCTTTATTGATATTCCACCTTGGGCTAAGAAGAGAAAATGAGTTTAAAATCTGAAAACTCTAAAAAACCAATTTTACTTTTAGTCGATGGCCATTCACTTGCTTTTAGAAGCTTCTATGCATTTAGCAAGGGGATTGATGGAGGTTTAACTACCAAAGAGGGATTTCCAACAAGTGTCACTTATGGATTTCTAAAAAGCCTTCTGGATAATTGTAAAAATATTAGTCCTGAGGGTGTTTGTATTACTTTTGATACCGAAAAACCTACTTTCAGACATGAATTAGATCCAAATTATAAGGCCAATAGAGATGTAGCACCAGATGTTTTTTTTCAGGATATTGAACAACTAGAAATCATATTAGAAGAAAGCCTTAATTTACCAATTTTTAAATCTCCAGGATACGAAGCAGATGATCTCCTAGGCACAATTGCAAATGATGCTTCTTCTAAAGGATGGTGCGTGAATATTCTTTCTGGAGATAGGGACTTATTTCAATTAGTAGATGATCAAAAAGATATTTATGTACTTTATATGGGTGGTGGTCCATATGCGAAAAGTGGAAATCCAACTCTTATGAATGAAAATGGAGTAAAAGAAAAATTAGGTGTTGCGCCAGAAAGAGTAGTTGATCTCAAAGCCCTAACTGGTGATAGTTCTGATAATATTCCAGGTATTAAAGGAGTAGGGCCAAAAACTGCAATTAATCTACTAAAAGAGAACGATACGCTTGATGGAATCTATCAGGCTTTGGACAGGATTCAGCAGAACAACGATAAGAAATATAAAGGATTCATCAAAGGTTCAGTTATAGAAAAGCTCAGAAACGATAAACATAATGCTTTTCTTTCCAGGGATTTAGCAAAAATAAATACTGAGGTGCCTTTAATTTTAAGTAACGGTTATGAATTAAAAAATATAAATCAAGAACTACTTTCAGAGTCACTGAAAAAATTAGAACTATCAACACTACTTAGACAAATTGATATTTTCAATTCAACTTTCAGCAAAGGTGGTTTTGACAAAAATAATGTAGCTAAAGAGGAGGAAAAGGCACCAAAAGTCGCAGGCAATTATGAATTAGAAAATAGTGAAAATAAAATCCCTAAAATCAATGTAACTGTTGTAAATGATTTCGAATTACTTGATAAATTAATTCAAAGATTAGACAAGACTAATCAAATAGTTTCTTTAGATACAGAGACTAACAGTTTGAATCCAATCGATGCGGAACTTGTTGGGATAGGGTTATGTCTTGGAGAAGAAAATGATGATTTATTTTATATACCTCTTGGTCATCAAACAAAAAAGGAGACCCCCAATCAATTATCAATTGAAGATGTTTTCTCAAAGCTAAGAAATTGGATAGAAGATCCAAAAAAAGAAAAGGCACTCCAAAATTCTAAATTTGATAGGCAAATATTTTTTAATCATGGACTTGATCTTAAAGGCGTAACCTTTGACACCTTGTTAGCAGACTACCTTCTTAATAATCAGGAGAAACATGGGTTAAGTGAAATTAGTTTTAGATTATTTGGATTTAAGCCTCCTTCATTTAAGGAGACAGTTGGAAAAAATAAAGACTTTTCATTTGTTGATATTGATGAAGCAAGTATTTACTGCGGTTATGATGTTTTTCTAACTTTTAAGATTGTCAAAATTTTTAAAGAAAGTTTTTCAAAGGAAAAAGATGAATTAATCAAATTGTTCGAAGAAATTGAGCTACCTTTAGAGCCGGTATTGTCCCAAATGGAAATAAATGGCATAACCATCGACATCCCTTATTTGGATAAACTCTCAAAAGAATTAAAAAGTACCTTAGAAGATATTGAAAGTAAAGTTTATGAGTTAGCAGAGGAAAGTTTCAATCTATCTTCACCAAAACAACTTGGTGAGATCTTGTTTGAAAAATTAAATTTGGATAAGAAAAAATCACGGAAAACAAAAACAGGATGGAGCACAGATGCAGTAGTTCTGGAAAGATTAGTCGACGAACATGAAATAATCCAACATTTAATAAAACATAGAACTCTTAGCAAATTACTTAGCACCTATATTGATGCTCTTCCAAATCTTATTAACGAAAAGACAGGAAGAGTTCATACAAACTTTAATCAAGCTGCTACAGCAACTGGGAGACTAAGTAGTAGCAATCCTAATCTTCAAAATATCCCTGTTAGGACTGAATTTAGTAGGAGAATCAGAAAAGCATTCTTGCCTGAAAAAAATTGGAAACTTTTATCAGCTGATTATTCTCAGATCGAATTAAGAATACTCGCTCACTTAGCGGATGAAGAAATACTAATAAATGCATTTCATAAAAATGATGACATTCATTCTTTGACTGCAAGATTAATTTTTGAGAAAGAAGAAATTTCTTCTGATGAGAGGAGAGTTGGGAAAACAATAAATTTCGGAGTTATCTATGGTATGGGAATTAAAAAGTTTGCACGTTCTACAGGAGTAAGTACTCCAGAAGCAAAAGAATTCCTAATAAAATACAAAGAAAGATATTCAAAAATTTTCAAATTTCTTGAACTTCAAGAAAGGCTTGCCTTGTCAAAAGGTTATGTAAAAACAATTTTTGGTAGAAAGAGAGAATTTAAGTTTGATAAAAATGGACTAGGAAGACTAATTGGAAAAGATCCTTACGAAATTGACTTGCAATCCGCAAGAAGAGCTGGCATGGAAGCACAGTCACTAAGAGCTGCAGCCAATGCCCCAATTCAGGGTTCAAGTGCAGATATTATTAAAATTGCAATGGTTCAACTAAATAAAAAATTCATAGAAATGAATGTTGCAGCAAAAATGCTTTTACAAGTACATGATGAATTATTGTTTGAAGTTGAACCAGATTCTTTGGAAATTACTACGAAATTAGTAAAGAAGACTATGGAAGATTGTGTAAAATTAAATGTGCCACTTTTAGTTGATATTGGGATTGGAGACAATTGGATGGAGACAAAATAAACCTTATGAAATACTTATTTTAAGATGATCAAACTTTTTAATACTTTAAGCAAAAAAGTTGAGGTTTTTAAGCCTATTGATGATGTAGTAAAAATTTATTGTTGTGGGGTAACTGTTTATGATTTATGTCATCTTGGTCATGCCAGAAGTTATATCGCTTGGGATGTATTGAGAAGATTTTTAATTTACAGTGATTTCAAAGTGAAGTATGTTCAAAATTTTACAGATATTGATGACAAGATCTTAAAAAGAGCGAAAGAAGAAAGCAGTTCAATGAAGGAAGTATCTGAAAAGAATATCATTGAATTTCATAAAGATATGGATTCTTTAGGGATAATGCGTCCGGATAGCATGCCAAGAGCAACGAATCATATTTGCAATATCTGCTCCTTCATAACAATCCTTGAGGACAAAGGTTTTGCATACTCTAGGGATGGAGACGTTTATTATTCTGTTTTCAAAAATAAAAATTATGGAAAGCTAAGTAATCAAAATTTACATGAACAAAATATCAATCAGCAAGGAAGAATGGTAAATGAGGAAAATAGTAAAAAACTTAATCCGCAAGATTTTGCGCTATGGAAAAAAGCCAAAAATGATGAACCATTTTTTGATTCGCCATGGGGTAAAGGTAGGCCAGGATGGCATATTGAATGTTCGGCGATGGTTAAAGATGAATTAGGAGATACTATTGATATCCATTTAGGTGGTTCTGATTTAATTTTTCCTCATCATGAGAATGAAATCGCCCAATCAGAAGCAGCTAATGGCAAAAAGCTCGCGAACTATTGGTTACACAATGGGATGGTCAATGTAAATGGACAAAAAATGAGTAAATCCCTTAAAAATTTTAAAACTATCAGAGAGCTAATTAAGTCAGGTGTAAGCCCTATGACTTTGCGATATTTTGTTATGACTGTGAATTATAGAAAACCACTTGATTTTACTGAAGATGCTTTAAGGAGTGCTTCAGAAGCTTGGAAAAATATTAATGTAGCCCTTTCTTTTATGGAACTTACAAAAGGTGTTTTTAGATCTATTGATAAAGATGAATCTATCGAAGAAGAATATAAAGAGAAAATAAGTTTTGAATTATCTCAAAAAAAGCTTAAATTTTCTGAGGCCCTGGGAAATGACCTCAATACAGCAGGTGCTATTGCAATTATTTACGATTTAGCGAAACCATTAAAAAACTTTTTAAATCAATTTCAAAGGGTTGAAGGTTTTAAAATAGACCAAAATAAAAAATTCTTTCTACTTGAGAATTTTAAAACTCTTGCAAAGTTGACTGAGGTACTTGGTCTTAAAAAAGAAGTTTTAGTAAAAGAAAGTAAAATAACAGAAGAAGAAATTTCATCTCTAATTAATGAAAGATTGAAAGCAAAAATGGAAAAGAATTATGCAAAGGCCGATGAAATAAGAAATTTGTTAAAAGAAAAAGGTATTGAACTTATTGATCAATCAAAGGAAATAACAACATGGATAAGGGTCTAAATTTTAAGAAAAAAACCAATTTGAAATTTTTGTTTTTTAAATACACCTTTAAATGGGAAGATATTAGAAATATCAGAGAAAATTGAAATACATTACTGTGCTCGGTTCTACTGGTTCAATAGGGACTCAAACTCTCGAAATTGCTAGTGAGCAACCTGATAAGTTTAAAGCCGTAGCTCTTTCTGCAGGAAGAAATATTAATTTATTAACTGAACAAGTTAAAACACATAAACCAGAGGTAGTTGCAATTGAGGATGAAAGCCTTATAGAAGATTTAAAAGATAATATTTATAACTTAGATTTGGATGATTCTCCCTTGATTTTAGGTGGAAAGCAGGGGATTAACGCAGTTGCAGCATGGGATAAGGCAGATACTGTGGTAACAGGGATAGTAGGCTGTGCAGGCTTAATTCCAACAATGTCAGCAATTAATGCGGGGAAAAATATTGCACTTGCTAACAAAGAAACTTTAATTGCGGCAGGACCAATTGTTATTCCTGCATTAAAGAAAAATAATAGTAGGCTTTTACCTGCAGATTCAGAACACTCTGCTATCTTTCAATGTTTACAAGGATTACCTAATTATGAAAATGCAGATTTTTCAACAGGAGAGATGCCTAAAGGTTTAAAAGCCATACACTTAACAGCTTCTGGTGGTGCTTTCAGAGATTGGGCCGTTGAGGATTTAAAGCATGTCACAGTGGAAGATGCGACTTCACATCCTAATTGGGATATGGGAAAAAAAATAACTGTAGATTCTGCAACTCTTATGAATAAAGGATTAGAAGTTATAGAAGCTCATTATTTATTTGGGACCTCTTACGAAAATATCGAAATAGTTATTCACCCTCAAAGTATTATTCATTCAATGATTGAGATGGAGGATTCTTCAGTATTAGCTCAATTAGGTTGGCCCGATATGAAGCTACCTATTTTATATGCGATGAGTTGGCCTGAAAGATTTAAAACAAATTGGAAAAGATTAAACCTAAGTAAAATTGGAAAATTAACTTTTAAAGAGCCAGACGAGTTTAAATATCCATGTATGGGACTTGCCTATGCCGCAGGAAAATCTTCTGGAACTATGCCTGCAGTCTTAAATGCTGCTAATGAAATGGCTGTTGAACAATTCCTAAAAGAAAAAATTTCTTTTCAAGAAATTCCAACGTTTATAAGTAAAGCTTGTGAATCACATATGAAGAATTTGAATTTGAGTCCAGAATTAGAAGATATTCTTGAAGTAGACAATTGGGCCAGACTTTTTGTTAAGCAAGAAATTAAAAAAGGGAAAAAATACGTAAGTATTGGATAAAAGTGAATATTAAAAAGCATCTTCTACTTTGCGCAACACCTACAAAACAGAAATGCTTTAAAGGCAATGAAGGACAAAAAACATGGGAATGTCTGAAAAAGACTTTAAAAAAATTTGAGAATGAGCCCTCTACAAAAAACGTTCATATATTAAGATCAAAAGCTGACTGTTTAAGGGTATGTAAGAACGGCCCAATTCTTCTTATTTGGCCTGATGGTATTTGGTATGAGAAAGTTTCTCCAGAAAAAATTTCAGAAATTTTTACCTCACATATTATTAACGGTAAGCCAATAGAAAAATGGATTTTTAAAAAAACACCATTTTCAAATAGTCCTAGATACTCATAAACCAGTTCTTTACGACTTCGTCTGACCAGCAGCCATTAATCGAATGAAAACCATTATGACCTCCTTTTTCAGTTATTAAAATAGTAAATTTATCAATAGATTCTTTTCTTAAATTCAAAGTATCCTTATAAGGAACCCAGGGATCATCCTTGGCATGAATAAAAAGCATTGGAGGTAATTTTTTTATTGAGTTTTGGATTCTAAATATTGGAGAAGCTTTAATATAATAATCCTCTAAAGAATTAAATCCCCAACTAGGAGCTGTAAATTTCTGATCAAATTCTCTTATACTTTTTAAATTTCTAATTTTTATTCTTAATTTCTCGTTATCAAGGAATTTGCCTTCATCATTAAATCCCTCCCATAACTGATTTTTTAAGCGGTGAAGTAACCATTTTTGGTAGATAGAATTTCTAGGTTTTTCAATACAGAGACTGCATGAAGATAAATCTAAAGGGGTACTCACGCAGGCAAGGCCATCTAAAAGTTTTTCTCCTTTGTTTTTATCGTAATCTAAGCAGGCATTTAAAAGAATTGTTCCGCCTAAAGATAATCCAACTCCGTAAATTGGAAGATTATTCATCTTAATGAGCTTTTTAAATTCTAAGTTAATGAATTTTTTAAAATAATTAATTGCTGAAATAACATCACTGGAGCATCTAGCACAATAATTTCCTTTAGCTAAATATCTCGCAGAACCAGATCCTCTTAGATTTAATTTAAGAACTCCAAAACCATTATTTGCTAATTTCCTAGATATTCTTCTTAAACCAAACCGTTTAGTTGAGCCCCCTAAACCATGAGTAACGATTACAAAACCCCTAAGTGAGTTTAAGTTTTCAGGTAATTCTAAAAAACCTAAAAGATAATCACATTCAAATTTTTTAGAAAGAATTTTATTAATCGGAAAGAATATTTTTTTATTTTTCTTTGATTTACCAAAATCAATAACAAAAGTATCTCTCAAAGTTTGTAAGTCGCCACCTATCCAAGGTAAGACTTCTCGAAATGGCTTATTTTTTACGTAATCTGAAAAACTAAAAGATATGCTATTATTTTTCCCCAACTCCAAGATCCTTTAATTCTCCAATCAAATCATTCAGTACCTTTTTTGCATCCCCAAAGACCATTGAGGTATTTGGCAGATCAAATAAATCATTTTTTATTCCGGAGTAACCTGCACTCATACCACGTTTAATTACAAATACCGTTCTTGCTTCCTGCACATCAAGAACTGGCATGCCATATAAAGGAGAAGAGCTATCATTTTTAGCTTGAGGATTAACCACATCATTTGCTCCTAAAACTAAAACAACATCAGTTGCTGGAAAATCAGGATTTACAACGTCCATCTCTTTAAGTTGTTCGTAAGGAACATCTGCTTCTGCTAAAAGTACATTCATATGTCCAGGCATCCTCCCTGCTACAGGATGAATTGCGTAAACAACTTCAATACCATTTTGCTCTAGTTTTTTTGTCACTTCCCTTAAAGTATGTTGAGCTTGAGCTACTGCCAGACCATAACCAGGAACAATGATTACCTTGTTGGCTGCCTCTAAAGTCAATGCGCATTCTTCAACACTGCAAGAAGTTATATTTGTATATTCTCCTGAACCAGAAGAGGCTGTACTTTGTGCCGATAAAGATCCTCCAAAAAGAACTGAGACCAATGATCTATTCATACCCTTGCACATTACTTGAGTAAGTATTAGACCTGCCGCTCCAACCATTGCGCCTGCTACTATCAAAAGCTGACTATCTACAACGAAACCTGCTGCTGCTGCTGCAATCCCTGAATAACTATTTAATAAAGATATAACGACTGGCATATCAGCTCCACCAATTGGCAAAGTAACTCCAATACCTAATAAAGAAGAAACTATAACTAAAAGCCAAATAGAACTTGTATTGCCGTTTATCAAATCAAAAAAGGCAATCAAGGAAGCAACTGCAAAAACAATATTTACAAAATGTCTAAGTTTGCTCTGAGTCCATCCTGGAGTTGACAACCAACCCTGTAACTTTGCCATCGCCACAATTGAACCTGTGAAGGTAATGGCACCAACAAATATAGAAACAGATATTGAAACTTCGTTAATCAGTGACTTAAAAAAATTAAGATTTTCTACACTATTAGAAATAGGGAAAATAGCTACTCCTAAGGCCACTAAGAGTGATGACATTCCTCCACAACCATTGAACAATGCCACTGTTTCAGGCATAGAGGTCATAGGTACTTTTTTTGCAAGAATTGCTCCGAATAAACTACCAATGCTTGATCCAATTATTATCCAAATCCAAGACTGAATAGCAATTCCAGAAGTGCCTAAATAATAAGAAAGTAATCCTACTACTGATAGCGACATTGCAAATGCAGCTAATCTATTGGCATCCCTTGCTGATTTGACTTTTGACAATCCTTTTATTCCCAAAGCCAGTAAAAGTACTGCTAGAAGGTCAATAACGAATTTAATGATTACAGGTAGATTCATGTTAAAAATTACTTCTTATTTGATGGTTTACGACTAAACATCGCGAGCATTCGATCAGTTACAAAGAAACCTCCTACAACGTTGAAAAGAGCAAATCCAAGTGAAACTGAACCAATGATTAAAAGTGGTACGTTACCTTCTGCTTTTACAATTAAAGTCAAGGCTGCAAGCATTGTTATTCCTGAAATGGCATTTGCTCCACTCATTAGAGGTGTGTGAAGAGTAGGAGGAACTTTTCCAATTAACTCGAGACCTAATAAACTACCAAGTAAAAGAACCCAAAGAAGACTTATAAAAGACATAATTTTAAAACCTCAATTTTCAAAAACTTTATTTTGAAGAACAACTCCTTCATCGCTTAATAAACATCCAGAAATGAGTTCATCCTCTTTATCTAATTTAATTACACCATCTTTTATAAATGGTGTAATTAAAGATGTTAAGTTCTTAGCATAAAGTGAACTTGCATCATAAGGAACTGAAGAGGGTAATTCGCCCGCACCTATAAGTTTTACACCATCTTTGATAATAGTTTCATTAGATTTTGTTCCTTCGCAGTTCCCTCCCTGAGAAACTGCTAAATCAATAACTACTGCTCCAGGCCTCATTTTTTCAATCATAGGTGAGTCTATTAAAACAGGGGCCTTTTTACCTAGAACTTGCGCAGTACAAATAGCAACATCAGCTTCAGATAAATATTTAGTTAAAGTTGCCTTCTGTTTTGAGAGGAATTCTGGTGTTACAGCTTTTGCATAACCTCCTGCCTCTCCAGGGTTTTTCTCAACTTCAGGAAGTTCTATAAATCTTGCTCCCAGGGACTCTACTTGTTCTTTAACAGCAGGTCTAATATCAGATACAAATACTATTGCTCCTAGTCTTTTCGCCGTAGCAACTGCCTGTAATCCTGCAACACCTCCACCAAGAACCACTACTTTTGCAGGTTGGACTGTCCCTGCTGCAGTCATGAGCATTGGAAAATATCTATCTAACTCACTTGCAGCCAAAAGAACTGCTTTATATCCAGCAATATTGGCCTGTGAAGAAAGAACATCAGAAGATTGAGCTCTACTAATTCTCGGAAGCAACTCTAGTGATAAAGCTGAAATCTTATTACTATTTATAATCCTAAGAAGATCCTTATTACCATATGGGTTAAGAAGACCAAGAAGGACAGCGCCTTTCTTTAACTTAGTTAAATTATCCTCTGAGGGAGTTTGAACACAAAATATTAAGTCAGCTTCACCCCAAATTTTTTGATCTAAGTTGTTTATTATTGTTCCGCCTGATTCTTTATATGATAAGTCACTAAATCCTGATAATTTTCCTGCTGAACTTTCAATATAAACATCACATCCAAGGCTTTTTAATTTCTTTACCGCTTCTGGTGTAGCTGAAACTCTCCTTTCACCAGAGCTTGTTTCGGAAGGAATAAGTATCTTTGTCAATTTATTTATTTTTTTAACATACTAAATATAAATTGAAGAAAGTCAAAAGTCTTGGATTTTTGTTAAAAATATATTTTCTTTTCTACAAAAAATAGCTATCTAGAATATATAAGTACTAAATAATCCCAATGAGTATAAAAGCAATCGAATGTCCTGATGGAGTGTGCCACAGTCATCATGGTGGTCATGCTGTTCCAAGGCAAGCTATGCAGAAAAATCTAGAAAAGCACGGTAAAGACTGGTGCGAGAAATTAGCAGAGAGAATTTATGAAATGTCAGTTGATACTTATTCACAGACAGTCATGCCCAGTCTCCACTCGGCAGGTTGGCAAAGAAGACATTTAGATTGGGAATTTAAGCTGGCAGAAAATGATTCTGAACCTGATGAAGCTCTTGTTGAAGGAATTATTAATGCCACAGAAAGCTTTCTAAGGAGTAGTGAGGTTCATCGATTATTTATTCAAGAATTAGTCCAGGGCACATTCGAGGAAGCAAATGATAAAAAAATAATTTCTAAAGCAATAAAATCTATCATTGAAGAAGAAATTGTTAGTTCACTAAGAGAAAAGAAAGAAGCTCTTTTGAAGAAAATATCCGCAAAATTAATATCAGAAGAAAAAGTTAGCGAGGAACTTGCAATAAATTCAGCCAAAGAGGGTTTTGAGGAAGTGGAAAGATTACTTGCAAATCACAGCGAGGCTGTTTAACTCTGATTTTTTATATTTTCTTTATAATTCACCCAAAAACTGGCCCAAATATAAATTAAAGATTAAATTATTGTTTGGAAGTACGAAGTTGTAACTTATTAGACAATATAGAGGTTGTTTGATGTGTTTATCTATATAAAACTTAAATCTTTCGATGGACAATTTCATTAGAAAAAGGATCGACATAGCGACCTGTTGGGCAACCAATAGAATTTCTGCAATGGATACTTTAGAAAGGTATGAAGACAGTTATGCAATCGCAGAAGAATTTAGAGAGTGGATATTACATATTGGAGAAAAGAACGAAAATTTAAAAGATTCTGTTTTAAACTTCCCAAAGGAATTAAAAAAGTTATTAGATCAAAAAGTCAACGATTAAGTAATAAATCTATCGAGTGAAATCCGCCCTACATTATTTGGGTTAGTTTATTATTATTAATATTGAAATTAGCAAATAAATGGAAAATAAGGAGAAGACTTCAAACGTAGAAAATGTTGTAATTATAGGTTCGGGACCTGCAGGTTACACCGCTGCAATATATGCCGCACGAGCAAATCTTCAACCATTACTCGTAACAGGATTTAATTCTGGTGGAATTCCTGGTGGGCAATTAATGACTACAACATTTGTTGAAAATTATCCAGGTTTCCCAGATGGAGTACTGGGTCCTAAATTGATGGATCTAATGAAGGCTCAAGCAGAAAGATGGGGCACTAATTTATGCGAAAGTGATGTTGTCTCAATTAATACCGATTCACATCCCTTTGAATTAAAAACTTTAGAAGGAACTATAAAATCTAACTCAATTATTATTGCAACTGGAGCAAGTGCAAATAGATTAGGCGTAATTAATGAAGATAAATTCTGGAGTAAAGGAATAAGTGCTTGTGCAATATGTGATGGAGCCACCCCACAATTTAGAGATGAAGAATTAGCTGTTATTGGAGGGGGCGACTCTGCATGTGAAGAAGCAGCATATCTCACAAAGTATGGAAGCAAAGTGCATTTGATTGTTCGATCAGAAAAATTAAGGGCTAGCGCAGCAATGGTTGACAGAGTAAAAGCTAATCCAAAGATAGAAATTCATTGGAATACAAAAGTTGATAAAGCGGATGGTACTGACTGGCTTGAGAGAATAGAAACTATTCACTCGCAAGAAGGTAAAGGGGAAATCAATATAAAAGGTCTTTTTTACGCGATAGGGCACACACCTAATACGGGATTCTTGGGCAACAAAATTGATTTAGATAATAAAGGATATATTGCCTGCAAATCAGGAAGGCCAGAAACATCTATTGAAGGCATCTTCGCTGCAGGTGATGTTGTTGATTCTGAGTGGAGACAAGGAGTTACCGCTGCAGGAACAGGATGCATGGCAGCATTAGCTACTGAAAGATGGCTAGCCGAGAAAAACTTAGCAAAAACTATTGTCAGAGAAACACCAGAACCAGAAAAAAAGCTTAATTCATCAGATTTTGATGAAGAAGAAGTTAATGAAGAGACTTTCGATTCAAATTCTGAATGGCAAAAAGGCAGTTATGCATTAAGGAAACTTTATCACGAGAGTAAAAAACCTATCTTAGTAATTTTTAGTTCCCCTAGCTGCGGTCCATGTCATGTTTTGAAACCTCAGTTAAAAAGAGTAATTAAAGAACTTGATGGTGCAGTTCTTGGCGTTGAAATAGATATTGATAAAGATCAAGATATTGCAAAACAAGCTGGTATTAATGGCACTCCAACAGTTCAACTTTTTAAAGAAAAATTATTAAAAAAGCAATGGCAAGGTGTTAAACAAAGAAGTGAGTTTAAAGAAGCGATAAAAAATATTATCTAAAGTAACTTTTTATTTATTATTTCTCTTGGGATTATTTTTATTAGTAGTAGGTCTAGCATTGCCTGCATTCCTCTCTCTATAAGTTATCCTCCCTCTAGAAAGATCATAAGGACTTATCTCAACTAAAACTTTATCTCCAGCTAATAATTTAATTCTAAATTTAGTCAATTTACCTGCAGCTCTACATAAACATTTATGTCCTTCAGGTTGTTCTAAGGTAACCAAATAAAATCCATTCCCCTGCTCTTTTTCTATTACACCTGAAGTTTCAATCATTAATTAATCATTTACTAAGTACATATTATCAGAAAAAGATTGGCCAAAATTGATTTAAAAAAAATTACATACGTAAAAATATGCAATTCAATTCATATCGAAAATTTAATTTCATTAATTATTTGAAGTTGTCCATAGTAAAAATTTGCTTTCGCAATTTTTTCAGAATCTTCTAATTGATCAAAAAAAACAAACCCAAGGCTTTCCCATAATGAAGATCCGCAAACATTATTCAATTCATTTTTTGCTTCTTTTGCAAAATTATCTAGTTTTCGTTCAAGATTTTTTGACTTAGAAAAAGACATAGGTCAATAATAATTATAGTACAAATATACTATCTGATTCTAAAATTGCAATATTAAAAAGGTAATCTCTTTTTTTCTTCAATATTAAGATCTGCTTCCATTTCCCTTAATCTTTTAAGTATTTGTTGATAATACTCCTTTATATAACTCTCTAGTGAGGTCATATCCTCTTTTTTAACTTCCAATATTTCGTAAGTTTTGCTCATGTCAGCATCTAATGATTCACCACTACTAGTTACTTCAGCAAAAGCCAATCGCTCAGCAACATTAAGAGAATCTTGGAAAAAGGAAACTACTTTTTGAGTGACACTAATAAGGAAGGGGGAAACTCTAAAAATTTTCGCCTTTTTTTCACTAAATTTTTCACATAAAGATATAACTTCATTTGAATCCCATGCTTTGGGACCTACTAATGGCAATGATGTTCTGTGAGTTTTTGAATTATTTACTGCTGCTACAACAACTTTCGCCATATCTTGTGTATTCATATAAGCAATTTTAGTTGGAGTCCCACTCATCCACACTGCTTGACTATCCAAGATTGGGATTGCGAATTGACCAATAACTCCTTGCATGAAAGCTGCACATTTGAAAATCGTATAGTCTAAATCAGATTTTTCAAGAAGTTTTTCAGTGCAAAATTTAATGTCCATTAAAGGAACATTTCTAAACTTTTCTGTTAGAAGGATAGAAAGAAATATTACCCTTTTAACGTTTAAAGATTCGCAAGCATTGAATAAGTTAAGTTTTCCATCCCAATCAATTTCATAAATACTTTTAGGATCATCTGGCCTACTAGTCGCTGCATCAATAACTACTTCAATATCTTGCAATGCATATTCGATATCAGAAGAATTTAATAAATTACCTTTTGTTAGTTCACAACCCCATTCTTGTAGAAAGGAAGCTTTTCTTGGATTTCTTACAAAGCATCTTACTTCATGTCCCTCTTCAATAGCTTGCTTTGCTATTTGTCTACCAAGTGTCCCTGTTGCTCCTACTAAAAGAATCTTCATGCTTAAGATTTACTTAACTTTAAGACCATAACTCAAATTGTAATGTATCCGTGAGAATCAGTCTCCCTGAAACTTTAATAACAAAGCACCACCAACTAATCCGATTGGTATCAGTATCCAAAAAACTGCTGCAATACTAAAAATTTCTTTAGCCATAGTAAAATTTAATGATTACTATAATTTACATTCAAAATACATTTATTTGTTAAAAATGTAGATAATTCAAATATCTTGAAAATTTTTTGAAAATATGAATAATAATTTTAAAAAAAATATAAACATTCCTAAATACTGGAATTGGAATGGTTTTAAAATTTGTTGGAGTGTTACAGGCGAAGAAAATGAGATTCCAATTGTTTTCCTCCATGGATTTGGAGCAAGTCGAAAACATTGGAGAAACAATTTAGAGTATTTCGCGAAAAAGAATTTTGCCTCTTATTCTTTGGATTTAATAGGATTTGGGGATTCAGATCAACCTGGGATTAGACAAATTGGAAAATTAAATAATGAGATTTGGTGTGATCAAGTGAAAGACTTTATTGCACAGGTAATAAGACCAAAGAATTCTGGGAAAGTAATTCTTATTGGCAATTCCCTTGGATCACTAGTTGCTTTAACATGTGCTGTCTCATTAGAGGATCAGATTGCAACAGTTATAGCATCGCCTTTGCCAGATCAAATTCAAGAAAATAAAAAGTCTACAACAAAAAAATCATCATTTAAGAAATTTCAAGATAGATTCATAACAATAATTTTTTTGTTTTTCCCTTTGGAGATTATTTTATTTTTAATAACTAAATTAAGGGTTATTAAACTGGGACTAAATTCTGCCTATTTTAAAAAAGATAATATTGATCGCGAACTAATAGATTTGGTAACAAAACCAGTTTTAAGGAGAACTTCAGCTAGATCATTAAGAGCAATGTGTATTGGAATGTCTTCTAGAGATGAAAAATTTAAAGCTTCTCACCTTTTGAGAAAACTTAGCGCCTCAAAAAAAGTTCCTTTTTTATTAATTTGGGGCGAAAAAGATAATTTCATACCTTTGTTTGTTGGTAAAAAGATTGCAAATTTCCATAGATGGGTAAAATTAAAAATAGTATCCAATTCAGGGCATTGTATCCATGATGAAGACCCTTCAGTATTCAATAGAATTTCTTATGAATGGATTAGAGATTTAAAAACCTTTTAAAATATGAAACATACATTATCAGTTCTTGTAGAAGATGAATCTGGAGCCTTGAGTAGAATCTCAGGTCTCTTCGCTAGAAGGGGATTCAATATAGATAGCCTTGCAGTAGGGCCTGCAGAATCTAAAGGTATTTCAAGGTTAACAATGGTAGTAGAGGGTGATGATGAAACTCTTCAACAAATGACTAAGCAACTTAATAAGTTATTTAATGTTCTGGGAGTTGTAGATTTTACTAATCTCGCAGCTGTTGAAAGGGAATTGATGTTACTAAAAGTTTCATCGAAAGAAGATACTAGGAGTAATATCCTTGATATAGTACAGATTTTCCGTGCAAAAGTTGTTGATGTATCAGATATGGCCTTAACTCTCGAGGTAGTTGGAGATCCAGGGAAGTTAGTTGCTCTAGAGAAATTACTTGAGCCATACGGCATCCTTGAAATAGCGAGGACTGGTAAGGTAGCTCTTAAACGCTCTTCAGGAGTTAATACAGAAATGTTGAAAATAAATAAATATTCTCTAGAAATTTAATTAGAAATCTGGACTGCCTTAATGTAGTCTTCTTTATTGATTTTTTCGAGTACTTCTAATCCTTTAATAATCTTTCCAAAAATCGAATATCTTCCATCAAGTTCTGGGATTTTAGTCGTTACAAAAAAAAATTCAGTAGATGAAGACTTATCCTTACCGCTTTTAACCATAGCGATTGATCCACTCTCAAAAGTATTAACTAAATTTACTATTTCACTAGGATTTTTTATTTGATATTTGTATCTCGGTTTTACTTCTTCTTTGAATTTTATTTCTAAAGGTATTGTTGGACTTGTCTTATTCAGGTTTTGTTTTCGTTCTATATAAGATTTATTTTCTGGATTAACGCCGCCATGTATAAAACTTATTTGGGGATAATTTATTATTTTGTAAAATTTTTGATTTACATAAATATTATTTTCTATGTTTTCCAGAAAATTTGATACTGTTACTGGGTTATCTTTACCAAATAATTTTACCGCAAAATCACCTTTTGAAGTTTTAAAGTGGACTATTTTATTACTCTGAATACAACTAAATTTAAGTTTTTGGCAGTAATAATTTGGATCAATCTTAATTTTATAACTACAAGCTTGAACCAAAAACAAAACCTGTATAAAAGATAACGTTTTTAAAAAATATTTTATTTTTATTTTAGGCCCTCCAAATTAACATCTAAAAATTTAGCTAGACGAGCTCCTTCTTCTTCAACCTGAAGCAGTGGTTTTAGTTCACCTGCTCCGCTTAAAGGGAGAGGTTTTTTTCTACCTTTTAATACTAAAGCAATTCTTCTTCTAGGATTAAATCCCTCACTTATATCCAATTTAACAGATTTAATTTCATCAAAATTTAATTTAACTTCAACATCTTTAAATAATCCCTTTCTTTTTATTTCTACAGATTTTGAGGATTTATCAAAATAATTACTTCCTGAACCAAAGTTTATGTAAACCAAATACCACAAGTAAAAATTCAATAAGTTAGCTATTACTCCATATGCTCCCATGATTATTCCTTGAGGGATAAACAATAAAGTTGAAGGATTCCCTAAAGGTAATAAATCCCTCCCTGTGTAGCTAGATATAGAGGCTAAAAGGAAACCAATTCCTCCTATAGTTAGCATTCCTCCAATAATGTAATTTGAAATTTTTCTTGATCCACCAATTTTTTGTTCGATTTTATCGAAAGACGAGAGGTCTGAATTCATTTTTATCTTTTTTTAGAGCCTAATTCAGATAATTTAACAAACTAAGGGAGTATTCTTACCTAATTTTTAATAAAAAAGTCAGGAAAGCTTTACAAGGCATTTCAGATATACAAATATTTCCCCACATTACTCTCAATCTTTGTTACAGTCACTGCGTATCCCGAAGCTAAAAACGATTTCTCATGACGATCGCAGTTGGTAGCGCCCCACAAAGAGGATGGTTTGATGTCCTCGATGATTGGTTGAAGCGCGACCGCTTTGTATTTATTGGTTGGTCCGGACTACTTCTACTTCCTTGTGCATATCTTGCTATAGGTGGATGGTTCGTCGGAACAACATTTGTTACCTCTTGGTACACACATGGAGTTGCAAGCTCATACCTCGAAGGTTGTAACTTTTTAACAGCAGCTGTAAGCACCCCTGGTGATGCCATGGGACACAGTCTTCTATTTTTATGGGGTCCTGAAGCCCAAGGTAGTTTCGTAAGATGGCTACAACTTGGTGGACTTTGGAACTTCGTTGCATTACATGGAGTATTTGGCCTAATTGGTTTTATGCTTCGTCAGTTTGAAATTGCTGGTCTTGTTGGAATTAGACCATACAACGCTTTAGCATTCTCAGCAGTAATTGCAGTTTTCACAAGTATTTTCCTAATTTATCCTTTAGGACAGCATAGTTGGTTCTTCGCACCTTCATTCGGTGTTGCAGCAATCTTCCGTTACATTCTGTTCATTCAAGGTTTTCATAATATTACTTTAAATCCATTCCACATGATGGGTGTTGCTGGAATTCTTGGTGGTGCTCTACTTTGCGCTATCCATGGAGCTACTGTACAAAATACTTTGTATGAAGATACAAGTATTTATACAGATGGTAAGGTTCAAAGTTCAACATTTAGAGCTTTTGACCCTACTCAAGAAGAAGAAACCTATTCAATGATTACAGCGAATAGATTCTGGAGTCAAATCTTCGGTATTGCTTTTTCAAACAAGCGTTTCTTACACTTCTTGATGCTATTTGTACCTGTTATGGGTATGTGGACATCTTCAATTGGTATTGTCGGCTTAGCACTAAACCTAAGAGCTTATGATTTCGTAAGCCAAGAAATCCGTGCAGCAGAAGATCCAGAATTTGAAACTTTCTATACAAAAAATATACTTTTGAACGAAGGTATGAGAGCATGGATGTCTTCTGTGGATCAACCACACGAAAACTTTGTATTCCCTGAGGAGGTTCTTCCACGTGGAAACGCCCTTTAATAATCTATTAAGAGCTCCAAACCAAAGTATTGAGGAAACTGGTTATGCCTGGTATGTAGGTAACGCTAGATTAATCAATTTATCTGGACGTTTATTAGGAGCTCACATTGCTCACTCTGGACTAATAGTCTTTTGGGCGGGAGCAATGATGCTCTTTGAGGTTAATCATTTTACTTTTGATAAACCAATGTGGGAGCAAGGTTTAATCTGTATGCCACACGTTGCAATGTTTGGCTATGGAATAGGTCCTGGTGGTGAAGTTACTGATATCATGCCTTTCTTCCAAGCAGGCGTGGTTCACTTGATAGCTTCCGCTGTACTTGGTTTTGGAGGTATTTACCATTCATTAGCAGGTCCAGAAAAACTTGAAGAAGATTTTCCATTTTTCTCAACTGATTGGAGAGATAAAAATCAAATGACAAATATCCTCGGATATCATTTGATTGTTCTAGGTGTTGGTGCATTAGCATGGTCGGTAAACTGGTGTTTTATTGGCGGTGCATATGATACATGGGCACCAGGTGGTGGTGAAGTCAGACTTGTAAACCCAACTTTAGATCCAAGAGTTATTCTTGGTTATCTATTCAGATCTCCATGGGGAGGTGCTGGTTCAATAATCGGTGTCAACTCCATTGAGGATATTGTTGGTGGACATGTTTATGTGGGTATTACTGCAATTATTGGAGGAATATTCCATATCTTCACTAAGCCTTTTGGATGGGCAAGAAGAGCATTCATCTGGAACGGTGAAGGACTATTAAGTTATGCACTTGGTGGAATTTGTGTAGCAAGTTTTATTGCTTCAACATTCATCTGGTTTAACAACACTGCTTACCCTTCAGAATTTTATGGCCCAACAAATGCTGAAGCTTCACAAGCCCAAAGCTTTACTTTCCTAGTGAGAGATCAAAGAATTGGAGCTAACGTAGGTTCAACAATGGGACCAACAGGTCTAGGTAAGTATCTCATGAGATCTCCTACTGGTGAAATTATATTTGGTGGTGAAACAATGAGATTTTGGGATTTCAGAGGGCCATGGTTAGAGCCTTTAAGAGGACCTAATGGATTGAGCCTTGAGAAAATCCAAAATGATATTCAGCCTTGGCAGGTAAGAAGAGCAGCTGAATATATGACTCATGCTCCTAACGCTTCTATCAACTCTGTTGGTGGAATCATTACAGAGCCTAATGCTGTTAACTTCGTTAATTTAAGACAATGGTTAGCTGCAGCTCAATTCTTCCTAGGATGGTTTACATTCATTGGTCACCTTTGGCATGCTGGACGTGCTAGAGCGGCCGCTGCAGGTTTCGAAAAAGGAATCGACAGAAAGAGTGAGCCAGCTCTAGAAATGCCTGATTTAGATTAATTTCTATCTCAACTAAAAAAGCCCTATCTTCGGATAGGGTTTTTTTTTGCTCAATTTTTTTATCTATATAAATTTTCTCTAAGCCATGGCAAACTTAATCCCATTACATTACTGAAGCAACCCTCTATTTTTTCTATATATTTACCGCCTATACCTTCCAAGGCAAATCCTCCTGCGCAGTATAAAGGTTCATTTGTATCTACATAACTCTTGATTTCCCAATCTTCCAAATTAGAAAAATAAACTTTTGAACTTACTGTTTTTTTTATTATTTCAGTCATTTTAAAAATTTTGGAAGTTGAATCAAAATTCCCGATTATTAGGGTATGACCAGTGTGTAAAAATCCAAATTCTCCAGACATTTTTTTCCATCTAATAAAGGCTTCCTCTTTATTAAATGGTTTTCCATAAGCTTCTCCTTTAAATTCAAAAATTGAATCGCACCCAAGTATTTCCAAAGGACCATAATTAAATTCTTCGGGTAATAATATGTTTTGAATATTTTCAGATAAACTATTAGCCTTTTGAAAAGATAATTCCAAAGCTAGATTAAATATATTCTTTTCTTGAATAGTAGTTTCATCAAAGTTACTTGATATTTGGATAAATTCGATTTGACAATTTTCTAGTAATTTCTTTCTAGATTGAGAAGCAGAGGCTAGAATTAACACAAATTTTTAACCAAATTATAATTCAATTTAATAATTAATAAATTTTAAAATTAATATAAATTACTAATGGATTTAGAAGCAAAAATACATGAAATAAGGAAACCAATAATGGTCCTAGGCACTTCCAGTGGAGCAGGAAAATCGTTAACAGTTACTGCTATTTGCAGGATTCTTAAAAATTTAGGAGAAGAACCAATACCTTTTAAAGGACAAAATATGAGTAACAACGCTTGGGTTGATTGGGGAGGTGGAGAGATGGCATATTCACAAGCACTTCAAGCTTTTGCTTGTGGTATTATTCCCTCTGCAGAGATGAATCCCATTTTATTAAAACCACAAGGAAACTCAGTAAGCGAAGTGATTCACCTTGGAAAAAGCATAGGGACCACAACTGCACAAAATTACTATAAAGATTGGTTTATTCCAGGCTGGGAAGTAATTAAAAAAAGTTTAAAGTCTATTTACGAACGGAATCCGAATTGCCGTTTGATTATCGAAGGTGCTGGAAGTCCGGTAGAGATGAATTTGATTCATAGAGATCTGACTAATTTAAGAGTTGCTAAATATTTAAATGCAAATTGTATTTTGGTTACTGATATTGAAAGGGGGGGCGTATTTGCCCAAATAATCGGAACCCTCGAATTAATGAAACCAGAAGAAAAGAAACTTGTTAAGGGGATTATTATAAATAGATTCAGAGGGGATCTTTCATTATTTGAAGAGGGGAAAAATTGGATAGAGAATAAAACTCAAATTCCTGTAATTGGTATTATTCCATGGTTAAATGATTCATTTCCTCCGGAAGATTCTTTAGACTTATTAGAAAAAAAATCTCGATTTACAAATCCTGAGATTAAAGTTGGAATCATAAAATTACCTTCTATAAGTAACTTCTCAGATTTTGATCCATTGGAAAATGAGGAATCAATATTAATTGCATGGATTAAAGAATCGCAAAACTTGAGCGAGTATGACTTCGTTATTATTCCCGGTAGTAAACAAACTATTAAAGATCAAATATTTCTCGAAAAGTCTGGTTTATCTCGCGACATAAGAGAATATTCAAATAATAAGGGGAATATTCTTGGAATTTGTGGAGGTTTACAAATGTTAGGTACAACACTTGAAGATCCCTATTTTAAAGAGGGTTCCAAAAATTATTCTAAACAAAAAATTAATGGGATTGGATTACTACCATTAAAAACGACTTTCTCTGAAAAAAAATTAACACGTCAAATAAACTCTGAATCTGTATGGCCGTGTCAATCAGAAATAAATGGGTTTGAAATTCATAATGGTCAAACTGAATTGGAAGACATAAAAAGCGAACTAAAGATTAAAACTATTTTTAAAGACTTAGATTTAGGTTGGTACAAAGAAATTAATGGGGGCGGGACTGTTGCAGGAACATATATTCATGGGATCTTTGAAAATGACAGTTGGAGAGATCAATATATTAATTTAATAAGGAAGAGTAAAAACTTACCAATATTAAATAAAAAATCAATATCCTATAAAAAGAAAAGAGAATCCATTATCAATAATCTTGCAAATGAATTCGATAAACATCTAAATCTCACATCATTTTTTAATTGAAAGAAGCAAACATTAAAATTTTATGGCCAAACGATATTGAAACATTTGTTTCAGAGGGAGATGATTGGTTCTCAAGCGCAGAAAAAGCAGGTTTAGAAATTCCAACTGGTTGTCTTACAGGAAGTTGTGGGGCCTGCGAAATAGATGTAAATGGTGAAACAATAAGAGCCTGTATCAGTGATATTAAAAATAATAAAAAATGTACATTAAAGATTTCTTTGACTACAGATCCCTTCTGGGAAAACTAAATCTTCTTTTGTTATTAATTAGTTTCAAAATTTAAATTTCAATAAAGCCTTAATTAACTTATTGATTTTAATCTAGAAATCTTAAAAATCTAGAAGTTGACGATTTGCGATAATTTAAAATGAAACAGGATACTCAATAACAGTAGAAAATACTCATAAAAAAACCTCTTAATTAAAGAGATATTTTTCTAGTTTTAATGAATAAATTGTCTCCTTGTTAGCACAAATTTAATTAAGACAACTCTTACGCTCACTTAAATAAGACAAATTATTTCTTTCACGTGGAAAGAGAAAATAGAATATTATCAAAATGTCGCATGTACCAATTTAAAGATTTCAGTGATTTTGAAAAAAAACCGCGCGACAAAATCTAACCTGCAAGTGAGAATGCGATATTACTACTCGGAGCTAAAAGTTTAAACAAAATTTCAAAAAGGGTTTATTAAATTTACATATTTGGAAATGATTAGACTTATATTTAACGGAGAGGGTGGCATTCTGAGTAAACTCCAAAATACCTAAATCGAACTGGTATTTTTATGGACTACATGGGGTTTTTTGTATCACATCTAAAAATAATCTAACTACCTTTTTGTCCTACCTATTTTCCTTAGATATAACCTATATTTCAAAATCAAAAAGTTATCTTACCATAAGATATTTTCTGAATTATCCTGTGCTTGCAGTCTATTTGGAGATCTTATAACACCATAAGTCTGCATGCAAAATTGGTGTATTACGGAGAGGGTGGGATTCGAACCCACGAATAGTTTCCTATTAAACGATTTCGAGTCGTTCGCTTTCGACCTCTCAGCCACCTCTCCTTGGTTATATAAAAATTATATTTAGAAATTCTATCTTTGGTTTTTATTAGAATTTAATCCCAGCCTGCATCTTTCATCAATTTTATTGCGAGAGAATTGTTAATACCAAGATCTTCTACAGTAACCTTATCAGGAGTAAATGCTCCAAAGCCTTTAACAATAGGATTTTGATTAACCTCCTTTAATGGATGTTCAAAAGTAGGATCTGCTAGTCCCTCACTGCCACTTGGAGATGCTAAATATTCAAGTAGCTTTATAGCTGCAGATTTGTTTGATGCGTATTTAGCAACACCACCAGCACTAATATTTACATGAGCAGGATTGGGTGTGAGGACTTTTGTTTTTTTCGCATATAAAGCATCTCTCCTTCCATTTACGCCAGCTAACATTCTTGCAACATAGTAATGGTTTACAATTCCTACTCCACACTTTCTTTTAGAAACTGCTCTTACAATAGAAATGTCCCCTGGAAAAAATGGTTGAGAAACATTTAAAATCATCCCATTAAGCCAATTTTTTGTAGCCTCTTCACCCTTATTAATAATTTGATTTGCTACCAAAGATTGATTATAAGGACTTTTTCTATTTCTCAAACATACTTTTCCTTTTAAAGAAGGGTCAGCTAGATCAGTGTAATCATTAATTTTGCTAACATCTACCACCTTTGGATTCGCGACAATAACTCTTACTCTTCTTGTTAATGCGTACCATTTCTTATCAGGATCTTTTAATCCAACAGGAACATCATTTTCTAAATTATTAGAATCAATGCTCTGTAGTAATCCTAATTTTGCAGCATTAGTAATTCTTGCAGCATCTACAAGCAAAATTAGATCGGCTTGAGAATTTTTCCCTTCTCTTTTTAGCCTTTCGATTAAGGAGATACCAGCAGCTTCAATTAGTCGAACTTTTATCCCAGTTTCTTCTGCAAATTTTTTATACACACTTCTATCTGTATTGTAATGTCTCCCTGAAAAAACTTTAACTTCTTTTTCTGTTGAATTAGCAGGTATATTTAAGTTCAATAACAATGTACATGCCAATGCCGAATAAATTACTTTTTTAAGTTTTTGCACTTTTTAAAAATAGTATCTATGGTTACTTTATACCTATAAAAACAGTTCAAACTTTAATAGCGAACTTCTATACATTAAGATGTATCATTTTTTATATTTTATATGAATTATTTAATCCATCAGTTATTAAACACCGAAGAAATAAATTTAATAAAAAAAGAATTAGAGAAATATCCCCAAGATTGGGAAGATGGAAAAAAAACAGCCGGCAGTTACGCTTCAATGGTAAAAAATAATTTGCAGCTAAATAGAAATTCAGAGGCATCAAAAAAAAATTCTCAATTAGTAAATAAAAAAATCCTCTCTAATCAATTAATAAAAAGTTTTTCTTTACCTAAAAGAATCCATGGAATAATGTTTACAAAATCATCAGAAAATATGCATTATGGAAGACATATTGATAATCCATACATGTCTTCAGGGAGATCAGACTTATCTTTTACTCTTTCATTAACGAAAAAAAATTTATACGAAGGTGGAGAATTAATTATTGAAACAATGAATTCAGAAGAGAAATTCAAGTTAAATGCTGGAGAGATTATTATTTATCCAAGTTCTTATTTACATGCAGTAAATGAAATAACTGATGGTGAAAGATTAGTTTGTGTAGGTTGGATAGAAAGTTATGTTAAATCGACTGAGGAAAGGGAATATTTATTTGATCTTGATGCAGGAGCAAGAGGACTTTTAGCAAAATATGGGAGATCAGATGAGGTTGATTTAATTTTCAAATCCTATTCAAATTTGTTAAGAATACTAGGCAATTAATAGATCATTTTATACATTAAATAGAAAAAGTTATAAGAAATATTTAGAATTACTATTATATTTAAAAGTTAAAAATGCCAAGAAAAAGTTCGATTGCAGTATTCATAGCCGCGACTAGTGCGCTAGCAATTTCATCACCTGTAAATGCAGGAGGACAAGATTTAGGTGGACTTAAGGAATGGAATACTGATATGTCAATTGATGCAGATTTTATACTTGATGAAGACGCTCAAAAAATTGCTGACGAAGCAAAAAATTCTAATTTGTGCGTTCCAATTGGTGAAGGAGAAAATTGTTGGTAAAAAAAACCCCATACAATGGGGTTTTTATTAAAAATAAGAAACCCCTCTTTTTGAGGGGTTTTCTTTTATTTAGAACTTAAATACTGTGGTAAGCATTGCTCCAAAGATATCTTCGTCAGTTGCGGACTCAACATCAGTTCCTCCCCATATAGCAGGAGTGATAGTAATTGAATCGTTAGGCTTGAATGAATAGTATGCTTCCCAAAGGAAAGGTTCAACTTCACTCAAAGTTCCAGAAGAAACTTGTGTTGCCTTAACAGGTTGTCCTAAAGCTATTCCTATTCTGTCATCAGCTTGGATCATATCCTGCCAACCTAGTCCAACAAAATATCCAGAGCCTTCTGTTACCTTTAGAGGATGACTATCAAAAGTAATTGAATCATAACCAACTGATATTTCAGGCATAGCAGTACCTGAATTTTCTGGTCTCCAGTAAGCTCTTAATGCAAGTGCATCAGCATTAGTATCTGAACTCAATTTGGTAGAACTACCAACATTACCATGAATAAGTTCTGTTGAATAATACTCATGGGCATCCCATCCAGCATGTTGCTTGGAGTAAGTTAAAGAAGCATGATACTGAGGCTTTGTAAAAGCAATCATGGTATCAATTTTACTCTTATCACCATCAGTTAAGATTCCAGCAGATGATTTACTACCTTTACCAACATAGTTAGTACTCATTGCAAAGCCACTATCGCCAAATTCATACTTAAGTCCAGCACCACCATCAGTACTAGCGCCAAATACCGCTCCATTTCCACCTAGTTTAAATGCTTTTAAAACGCCTGGCTTATAAATGGATGGTGTTGCCGCCATCATGTAGTAATTCTCTATGTTTGGACCAATCCAAGCAGTTGCGTTATCTCCTACTGGGAATGTGTACCATAATTTGTCAACAATTAGGTCGTTGCCAGTATTTTTTGCTTCAATATGGTAATTACCTGGTTTTTTAGTAAAGTTAGAACCCCATTCACCAGCAGATAGTCTTACATAAAGATTGTCATCACCAGTAAAACTTGTATTCAAATTCATCTTATGTACATAAGCGAAAGACACGGCTTCTGTACCATCTATTGTATTTCCACCATCAACACCACCTATTGCGAAGACGGCTTTTCCATCCATAGTTGTAGTAGATGAAAAAGATCCAGCTTCTAAATTATTTTGTCTGGCTTCAATACCATCAACCCGGCCATTTAGGGTTGCAACATCTTCACTAATTTCACTAGCGAATGTATTACTATCAAATTTTTTGACTTTAGAAGAACTACGTTTGTAGTTATCCATGTCTTTTATATTGATAGCTTCAGTAGCTTGCACTGCAATCGGGGTTAAAAAACCAAAAGCAGTTCCAGCAACCAAAAGTTTTTGGAAGAGTTTCAT
>QCDM01000013.1 GCA_003280895.1 Prochlorococcus sp. AG-355-I20
TTATCTTCTCAAAAAATTAAAAATACAAAAAAATTATATTTAATGACAACAAATAAAAAATTGTTTTATTCTCAATTTGATTTTAAAGAAGTTACTTCTCAAAATTTATTGATTCGTGAAATATAAAGCACTCTGTTTATAAAGAAAACAAAACTAAGATACAAATTTACTATAAAGCCATCTTATAAAAGGGCCTAAAATAGGAACTGGTCCAAAAGTTGGGCCGCAAAAATCAAAGTAATCTCTGTGCTCTTTGATTAATCCATTTTCACCAAATATTAAACGAGTAGTGCCTGGATAAATAAATTCTTTACCCATAATTTTTAAACCCATAGTCCATTCAACAAATCCACAATCCCCAGTTATGGAAATTGCATGAGTTTCTAAAAATACATCATCACATCTTTTAACTAGCTTTTCTTGAGCTTTAACATAAGAATCTAAGCCCTCTGTTTCCTGAGTTGGGTCTATAAAAATAACATTCTCATTATAAAATTCAGCCCATTTTTGTTTTGTTGGTGCATCTGTACCATAAGGTTTAGTAAATAATCCCTTTAAATCTTCAATAGAAATTACTCTTGTCATTACGAAATTATCGTTGAGAATATTCTAAAAGATACAAACATTAAAAGCGGATGAAGAGATTCGAACTCTCGACATTCTCCTTGGCAAGGAGATGCTCTACCACTGAGCTACATCCGCATAACTTATCCATTTTATCTCAAAGAAGGGCTTAATAAGAAAAATAATTATTTTTTTTTTAACTAATTTAAATTTTTAATTAAAGATCCCATCTCAATTGCTTGTAAAGCGTAATTCCAACCAAGATTATTCTTAATCCCTGCTCTTTCTAGAGCCTGCTGCATAGTATCAGTAGTTAAAACTCCAAAAATAATTGGAACATTATTTTCATTTGAAACTTGTGAAATACCTTTGCTCGCCTCAGATATAACTACATCATAGTGGGAAGTTTCCCCACGGATCACAGCCCCAAGAGCAATTACTACGTCATAACTCTTTTTTTTCATGAGAGTTTTAGCTGCGATTGGTAATTCAAATGAACCAGGAACCCAAACTATATCTACTTGATTACTTATTTCAGAAGTATCTAAACCATGTCTTTTTAAACAATCAAGACAACCAGATAGAATTTTATTTGTGATTAAATCATTAAATCTTGCTATTACAATCCCAACTTTTAAAGTAGACGCATTAGTAAAAGAACCCTCAAAAATAGCCATTAAATTTTACTTCGATATATTAATAGACTCTCACGAAAAGGTATTAAGTTCAAACTAATGAAGAAACTATCCCTGTAACAAAAACTAAAACAACCCAAACAGCAGCAATAGAATAAATTTTTCTCCTACTTTCTTTCTGTCCTTCCTCAGTAGAAGGTTGAGTTACATATAGAACGGGTACTCCAACTACTGCAATTAAAGAAGCAAATAGTAGAGCATTTACGAAGAAAAAGTTAACAGCCTGCATAATTCAGTCTTAGGTTTCAAATATTATAAATACTATAATCTCATGAAAATGATAATTTTTAGAGAAAATTTACATACTTTAGCCACTTTAAGTGCAAAAAAAAAAATTCTACCTAATATCTATTTAGGAATTGAAAAAGTATGCAAGAAGATACGATAATTCAAAAGAATTTATTTGCGATTGGTAATGATAATAATGAGCAAAAAGAAATAACAAAAATTCCAGAAAATTTATCTTTGGAAGATTTAAAAAAAGAATCGCTAAAAAGACCGAGACAAAGAAAAAATTCAACTAATTTAATAAATCAATTCAAGACTGATTTAGTTTCAAATAACAAAAATGTTTGCATCAATGAAAAATCATATAGCTATAAAACAGTTTCAAAAATTAAATTAACTCCTGTTATGAAGCATTATGTAACTCTAAAAGAAGAAAATAAAGATAGGTTATTACTTTATAGATTAGGAGATTTTTTTGAATGTTTTTTTGAAGACGCTGTATTAATATCTAACCTTTTAGAAATAACGCTTACTAGTAAAGATGCTGGCAAAGAGATTGGTAAGATCCCTATGGCAGGGGTTCCCCATCATGCAATGGAGAGATACTGTGCTGATTTAATTAAAAAAAATTATTCTGTGGTTATATGCGATCAATTAGAAAAAAGTTCTGGAAATTATGGGACTCCAATTAAAAGAGGAATAACAAGAATAATTACTCCTGGAACCGTAATTGAAGAGGGGATGTTGATAGCAAAGAAAAATAATTGGATTACTGCTATTTACTTATCAGAAGAAAACTCAGATGAATCTTATGAATGGGGTATATCAAAAGCTGATGTAAGCACAGGAGAATTAATAACTTTAGAAGGCAAATCTCTGGCAAAACTATTTGATGAAATTATTAAATTAGATTCTTCAGAAATCATTGTAGAAAGCAATGCAGTAAGAAATTTATTAATTAAAGGAAATAGTCAAATTACATATACTGTTTCTCAAGAGACTAATTTTGGAATTAATGAAGCAAATTATCTAATAAAAAATTATTTCCAAATTGCAAACCTAGAGGGAATAGGACTTAAAAATTTAAACAATGCAACAAGATCACTTGGAGGTTTATTAAATTATTTAGAAAAAATTAATCCTTCAAATTTAGATAAAGATTCTTCTTTAAAAATCTCATTAGACTTTCCACAAATCCAATATGGTCACAACAAATTAATTATTGATTATCAAACTCAAAAAAACTTAGAAATCAAAAATACACAACGAGAAAACAATTATGTAGGTTCGTTACTATGGAGTATTGATAGAACTTATACTTGCATGGGCGCAAGGTGTTTAAGAAGGTGGATAGATTCACCACTATTAAATGTTAATGAAATTTATAAAAGACAAAATATAATCACAAACTTTATTGAAACTAAACAATTACGTACAGATACTCAAAATTTACTTAGAGCAATGGGGGATTTAGAAAGACTTGCAGGTAGAGCTTGTGCAGGTCATGCAAGTCCGAGAGACTTAATTGCAATAGCTGAAGGTTTAAAAAAATTGCCTAGACTAAAATCGATAATTGAATTATTTAAATATGATCTCCCAGATTGGACTAATCAATTAAAAAATATTGATGAAGGACTCTTAGAATTAGCCGATACTATAAGTTTTAAACTAATAGAAAATCCTCCTCTAAATATTAGTGAAGGAGGCATGATCCACGATGGTGTTGACAATATATTAGATGGTTTACGCAATTTGATGGATGATTACTCTGAGTGGCTAAATAAAGAGGAATTAAAAGAAAGGAAAATTAGCAAAATTTCAAACCTAAAGATTCAATTTCATAAAAATTTTGGTTATTACATTTCTATAAACAAGTCAAAAGTTAATTTAGCTCCACAACATTGGATCAAAAGGCAAACTCTTACTAATGAAGAAAGGTATATCACTTCAGAAATTAAAAATAAAGAAAATAAGATTTTCCAAATAAAAAGTAGAGCTTCATCAAAAGAATATGAAATTTTCTGCGAATTAAGAAATATAGTTGCTGAAAAAACAAAACAAATAAGATCAATTGCAAGATCCATAGCATCTCTTGATGCGCTACTTGGTTTATCAGTTACTGCAGTAGAAAACAATTTTATAAAACCTTCATTAATACCAATAAATGATTCAATGACAAAAAATAGTACAAAAATTATCGCAGGAAGAAATCCAATTGTAGAGCAATTGTTAAGTGATAAAAAGTTTGTAGCAAACGATATCTTTTTTGAGGATAATCAAAAATTAATTATATTAACGGGTCCCAATGCAAGCGGAAAAAGTTGCTTTATAAGACAACTTGGTTTAATACAAATTCTCACACAAATTGGGAGCTTTGTTCCTGCTAATAATGCTGAAATCAAAATTGCAGATAGGATTTTCACAAGAATTGGGGCAGTTGATGATCAATCATCTGGACAATCAACATTTATGGTAGAAATGTCTGAAACTGCATCAATTCTAAATCAGGCAACTTCTAGCTCACTAGTTTTACTTGATGAGATAGGCAGAGGGACATCTACTTTTGATGGACTTTCAATAGCTTGGTCAGTAAGTGAATATCTTGCAAAAAAAATTCAATGTAATACTATTTTTGCTACGCACTATCATGAGCTGAATTATTTAAAAAATTCAAATAAGAATATACAAAATTTTCAAGTTTTAGTAGAACAGAATAACGATCAGCTAATCTTTAGCCACAGGATTGTTAAAGGGGGCTCAAACAAAAGCTATGGCATTGAAGCAGCTAAATTAGCAGGAGTTCCAAAAGAAGTTATAGAAAAAGCAAAATCAGTTTTAAATTCTTTAGAAGAAAATAACAAATTAAATTATGATATTAATTAGATTTTTGACATTTTTATAAAATAAATACTTTTTAGATTGTTTCCCTCAATAAGGCGTTAACCGCAGCAGCTGCCATGGCAGCACCTCCCCTAGTTGAATTCAAAACAATTCTAGGAAGATCAGTTGAAATCAGTTTGTTTTTGCTATTCTCTACCCCAATAAATCCAACAGGCATCCCGATAATTAAACTAGGTAAATCTTTTGCATTTTCTAAAATTTCAATTAAATAAGTTAACGCTGTAGGCGAACTGCCAATAACTACAATTGGAGATTTGCTTCCATAATTTATAGCGGATAACTCCTTCCAACCTTCACTTAAGCCATATGCAGTTTTTGTTAAGTTTGTATGATTATTTTTTCCAAACCACATTCTAGCGGTGAATACTTTATTCCTAGTGGTATTTTCTGCCATGGATTTTATTGCTGCTGCTGCCATATCGGTATCAGTTAAAATAGGAGCACCATTTTTAAGTGCCTGAAGACCTTTTTCACAAGCACCTTCACTAAAATTTACAAGATTTTGAACTGTAAAATCTCCTGAAGTATGGACTAATCTCTCTAAAACTTTTTTTTCCAAATAATTTAGATCATTGGCTGCTAAACGAGATCTTATGAATCTGATGCTTTCCAAAAAAATTGGATGATCTAATACCATTAAATTTAATTTGTGTTAGAAGTAATCATAGTTAATATATGGTTTTTATTGAGCTATTATGCCAATACAAATATTATGGGGTAATGATCTAAATGCTCAAAATACATTTATTCAAAAATTAATTGATAAGGAAGTATCCAAAGAATGGAAAGAAATAAACGTAACTAATTTAAATGGAGATGATGATGAACAAGTTAATAAAGCTTTTGATGAAGTGCTTACGCCTCCTTTTGGAGATGGATACAGAATAGTTACATTGAAAAATAATCCCATTTTTACTGCCAAAAATGAAGATCTAAGAACTAAATTTGAAAAAATTCATGACAATATACCTCAAAATACTTATTTCATTTTGCAAAATGTAAAAAAACCAGACTCAAGACTAAAGAGTACTAAATTTTTACAAAAACTTATCAAAAATAATTTAGCGAAAGAAAAATCATTTTCTTTACCAGAAATCTGGGACTATGAGGGACAAAAAAGATTTTTAGAAGATGCAGCAAATGAAATGAATATCAAAATTGATAAAAATGCAGCTGAATTAATTATTGAATCAGTTGGTAATGACAGCTTTAAACTAATAAATGAATTAGCCAAAGCAAAAACATACCTCTCTGCAGTATCAAGTGATTCGAATTCACAACTTTTTCTTAAAAGTATTGATATAAAAAAAATATTTAGTGATCATCAATCCAATATTTTCAAAATCATTGATCTTCTCTTACAAAAAAACATTAATGAAAGCCTCATTGAAATAAATTATTCTTTACAGAAAGGAGAACCTGCTTTAAGACTAAATGCAGGTTTAATTAGTCAAATAAGAATTCATACCATTATAAAACTAGCAGTTAATTCAGGTAACGATAATCCAGAAAAGATTTGTAATCTTGCAGGCATTTCTAATCCAAAAAGAATTTTTTTTATTCGAAAAAAAGTCAAAAATGTATCTCAAGAATATTTAATTAATTTAATGAGTAACTTACTAGATATTGAATCATTACTAAAACAAGGTAATAAGCCTATAAATGTTTTTACAGAGAAATTAATTAATTTAAGTTAACCAAATTATAAGTTTAAGAATTTACATTATGATTTAAGTATGGCTTTACTAGTAAAAAAATTTGGCGGTACTTCTGTCGGTGATATAAAAAAAATTAAAAATATTGCAAGTAGCATTTGTCAAAGTAAAGAAGCAGGGAATGAAATTGTCGTAGTTGTCTCTGCGATGGGGCAAACTACAGATGATTTAAATTGTTTAGCGGAATCAATTAGTAAAAATCCTAATCGAAGAGAATTGGATATGCTTCTCTCAACTGGAGAGCAAGTAACCATAGCTCTTCTTTCAATGGCATTAAACGAATACGGAATACCTGCAATTTCAATGACTGGTAGCCAGGTTGGAATTATTACTGAATCAATTCATGGGAAAGCGAGAATTCTGGATATTAAAACAGAAAGGATCCAAAATTATGTAAATCAGGGTTTTGTAGTTGTCGTGGCTGGATTTCAAGGAACAACATTAAGCCATACGGGTTCAATGGAAATTACAACTTTAGGTAGAGGTGGTTCAGATACTTCCGCGGTAGCTTTATCAACAGCTTTAGGAGCTGAGACTTGCGAAATTTATACAGACGTTCCAGGGGTTCTTACTACTGATCCAAGGATTGTTCCTAATGCAAAACTCTTAGATGAAATTAGCTGCGAGGAAATGCTTGAACTTGCAAGCGTCGGTGCTTCAGTTCTGCATCCAAGAGCAGTAGAAATTGCTCGCAATTATGGAATTAAATTGTGTGTCAAATCAAGCCAAAGTGACTCCAGTGGGACTCTCCTAGAAAGTCAAATCCAACCTCTCCCGCTAAAAAGAGGAAGCTTAGAATTAACAAAAACAGTCAATAGTCTTGAAGTATTAGAAAACCAAGCAGTATTCAGTCTCTCAAATATTCCTGATAGGCCTGGGATTGCTGCGCAAATATTTGAAAAACTCTCAGAAGCAAGTATTAACGTAGATTTAATAATACAAGCGACAAATGATGGAAATAAAAACGATATTACATTTACTGTTGGTGAATTAGAAGTAAAAAAGACTGCAGAACAATGTGAACTTATAACTAGTCAATTAGGGGGAGAATTTAACTTAAAAACCAACATGACTAAATTAAGTATTCAAGGAGCAGGCATTATGGGCAGACCTAGTGTTTCAGCTGATTTATTTGATACTTTATCTCAAGCGAATATAAATGTTAGGTTAATAGCTACTAGTGAAATTAAAGTCAGCTGTGTAATTGAAATTAATAATATACCAAAAGCTATTAGATTCGTTGCTGAGAAATTTAAGTTATCCGATACACAAATATTTGTTAATCCAATCAATGAAAAACAAGATCAACCTGAAGTAAGAGGAATTGCATTAGATAAAAACCAAGTTCAGGTAAGCTTTAGAAAACTGCCTGATCGTCCAGGTGTAGCAGCATCGATATGTTTAGCATTAGCTGAAAATAATTTGCTTATCGATACTATTGTTCAGTCTGAAAGAATTTCCTCTTTAAAAACTAAGGATATTAGTCTTACAATGAATAAACAAGATAGAGAAAAAGCTAACTTAGTTTTTGAGGCCTTAACAAAAAAATTACCCGGATCATACATTGAAGATGGCCCTGCAATAGCAAAAGTAAGTACTGTAGGGGCGGGAATGGCATTTAAGGTTGGGACTGCTGGAAAAATATTTAGAGCATTGGCTGACCAAAATATCAATATTGAAATGATTGCCACTAGTGAAATTAGGACTTCATGTATTGTCTTAGAAAAAGATTGTGACAAAGCAGTTAATGCGATTCATAGTCATTTCGAATTAGAAAAATAAGTTCTTTTTAATTATTTCTTGCCAATTTTTGTCTTAATTTTTTGATTCTATCCCTCACATTTGCTGCTTCTTCAAAATTTAACTCTTTTGCAGCGTCTTTCATTTTAATTTCTAACTTTTCTATTAAGTCAGGCAATTCTTCGAGCAAACATTGATTATCACTGGAACTGAGAATTGCGTCAGTTTTGTTATTAACTATATTTATTAAATCTTTAGATAAACCACCAGCATCTAGTTTTCTGGAAAGTTCTAGAAATGATAATATTGAATTTTCTATTTTTTTGCCTGCAGGTTTTGGAGTAATATCATTGACTTGGTTATATTTTTTTTGAATAGTTCTTCTTCTTTCAGTTTCAGATATTGCTCTTTTCATTGAATCTGTAAAGTTATCTGCATAAAGCAAGGCAACACCTTCAACATGTCTTGCAGCTCTTCCTATTGTTTGAATCAATGACCTTTCTGCCCTCAGAAAACCTTCTTTATCAGCATCTAAAATGGCGACTAAAGATACTTCAGGGAGATCTAGTCCCTCTCTTAATAAATTAACTCCTACCAAAACATCATATTCGCCCAGTCTAAGGTCTTGAATAATTTCAATTCTTTCAATTGAATGTATTTCGGAATGCAAATATCTAACTCTTACTTTATTTTCAGATAAAAAATCAGTTAGATCTTCAGCCATTCTCTTAGTAAGTGTTGTCACAAGCACTCTTTGATTCTTTTCAGCTCTAATTCTTATTTCAGATAACAGATCTTCTATTTGGCCTTCACTAGGTCTGACATCAATTAACGGATCTAATACCCCAGTTGGTCTTATAACTTGCTCAATAAATTCACCATCACATTGATCTAATTCCCATTGACCGGGGGTTGCACTTATAAATAATGTCTGTTTTGATTTTTCCCAAAACTCTTCACATTTTAAAGGTCTATTATCTGCAGCACTTGGCAACCTAAAACCATGATCTATTAAAACTTTTTTTCTAGATTGATCACCGTTGTACATCGCATGAAGTTGAGGACATGTTACATGACTCTCATCAACTACCAACAACCAATCTTTGGGAAAGTAATCTATTAAGCATTCTGGCGGTGAACCTTCCTCTCTACCTGATAAATGACGGGCATAATTCTCAACTCCATTACAATAACCAACCTCTTTAAGCATTTCTAAATCATATTTTGTACGTTGTTCTAAACGTTGAGCCTCTAATAATTTTCCTTCATATGTAAATTTATCGAGTTGAGTTTTTAATTCACCTCTAATTGCACTTATTGCACTCTCAAGTCTTTCTTTTGGAGTTACAAAATGCTTCGCTGGGTAAACGCTAACTTGTTCCAAACTTTCAAGTATTTCTCCTGTAGTAGGGTCAACATATCTAATAGCCTCGACTTCATCACCAAATAACTCAATTCTTATTAATCTATCTTCATAAGCTGGACCGATTTCTAAAACATCACCTTTAATTCTGAATCTACCTCTAGTAATTTCAATATCATTTCTAGTATATTGATTTTCAACGAGAGATCTCAAAGAAGAACGTAGATTTATTGATTTTCCCACTTCAAATTTAACTGCAGCTTTTAAATACTCACTCGGTATACCAAGACCATAAATACAACTTATTGAGGCTACAACAATTACATCTTTTCTTTCAAATAATGAGCGTGTTGCGGAATGCCTAAGCATATCTATTTCTTCATTAATTGAAGCAGTTTTGGCTATGTAAGTATCACTTACAGGTACATAAGCTTCAGGTTGATAATAATCGTAGTAAGAAATGAAGTACTCAACAGCATTTTTTGGAAAAAACTCCCTTAATTCATTACATAGTTGAGCAGCCAACGTTTTGTTATGGGCTAAAACAAGTGCTGGTCTTCCTGTTTGTTGTATAACATTGGCAATGGTAAATGTTTTACCAGTTCCGGTAGCTCCTAAAAGAGTCTGAAACTGTTTACCATTATTTACGCCTTTAACTAATTTTTTTATAGCTTCTGGTTGATCTCCATTTGGTTCGTAAGGAGCTTGAAGCTTATAGTTGTTCATCAAGCTAGTAGCTAAAAGATGTTGCTATACTAAGAGATTTTTTCTCCAATTATTGAATTTTTCAAAGATTCTTTTAGGCCCCTTACAACCGCAATCATTGATATTAAATCATCTAATTTATTAACCACAGATCCAACGCCAACTGCTGAGGCTCCAGAGGATATTGCTAGTGGACAAGTTACTTGACTTAATCCAGAGGCACTCATGATTGGTATATTCAGAGATTGTTTCTTAAATTCTTGATGAATAGCATAGGTAGCTGCAAGAGTTGGTATTGATTTTTCAAAAAAACCTTGAATTCCTGGAGAGTAAGGAGTAGAGCTGGTACCACCTTCTGTTTGAATAATATCAACGCCTTCTTCCACTAGCTTTACAGCAAGATCAACTTGTTTATCAATAGGCATAGTATGAGGAACAGTTACTGATAAAGGAAAATTAGGCAATAAATCCCTCGTCTCTTTTGTAATGTTTAAAACTTTTTTATCTGAAAAATGAATGCCTTTTTCATAAAAAGTGTCGTAATTTCCTATTTCAATTAATAATGCTCCTGCTTTTACACAATCTTGAAAAGATCGAGGCACTACTGAACTAACACAAACGGGTAGTGTTGAATTCTTAAGTGCTAAATCAACGAGTTCAGGTTTACAAGCAATATCGACAAGATCTGCACCTCCTAATGAAGCAGCCTCAACAATTTTTTTCACAGATTGAACATCGAAATTATTCAATCCTGAAATAACTTTGAGTAAGGATTTGCTTCTTAACTCTTCTTTGATTTTTTGTGGCAAAAGATTAATCAGACTCATTTACTTAATGAATTTATTACCCGATTGTGACATTGTTTTAGTAAAACAGTGCATTTTTTAAAAAATATTATCTGAGCAACACAAAATGACTGATAAAAAATTAAGTCAGAAAAATTGGTCATCATGGCATCATCAACTTCATAAGGAGATTCTTACCAAAAAAATATTAATTCCCAGAGGATCCAATATTTTAATAAGTGTTTCGGGGGGACAAGACTCAATGGCCTTATTAACTTTAATTAATGACCTAAAAAAACTACATAATTGGTCTATTAGTGTTTGGCATGGTGATCACCAGTGGCACGAAAAATCATCACTATATGCTCTTGAATTAAAAGATTATTGCGAAGATAAAAATATTTCATTCTTTTTTGATCAAGCAAATAAAGAAAGTATTTCTTCAGAAGAAAAAGCACGAGAATGGAGATATAAAAAATTATGTGAAAGAGCCAAAACTTTATTAAATAAAAACCAGCAAAAACATAATATTTATTTGTTAACTGGTCACACGTGTAGTGATAATGCAGAAACATTTATCCTCAATTTATCTAGAGGAAGCAATTTTGCAGGTCTGAGTAATATTGAGAGTAAAAGATTAATAGAAAATCAAATTTATTTAATAAGACCAATATTAATTTTCAGTAGGGAAGATACAAAACAATTTTGCAATGATATGAAGATCCCAGTCTGGGAAGATCCTACAAATTCAGATCTCAAATTAAAAAGAAATTTAGTAAGAAAAAAAATTATTCCTACCTTAGAAATCATCTATCCTGGTTGTTCTGAAAGGATAAATAATTTTTCCCAAAAAATGAGCAAATACAATAATGAACGTAATGATCTTAGTGAACTAGCGTATTTATATTGTAAAGATGTTAAAGGTATCGATAGGAATCTCCTAAATAGTATGTGTATTGAAGCGAGGTGTACAATTCTAAATAGATTTCTAAAAGAAATATCTGTAAAGCAATGTAGTTCTAAAAATCTGACAAAATTAGCAACTTCAATTTATGAAAAAAATAAAGGTCAACTTAATCTGCAAGAGTTTTTAAAAATTGTTTGGGATAAAAACTATATAAATTTTGAAAAAAGTTAAGATGTTACAGCAGATCTTCTTCTTCTTGTTCTACCTTCAAATGAAACCTCTGTAGCAGTCTCAGCTGATGGATTCTGTGAAACTTTTGGACTTTTTTGGTTATTTTGTTGGTTATTTGAACTATTAGGATAATTATTATTGTTAGATTTCTTATGGAAATTATTATTATTTCTATTTCTATTGGAGAAATTTTGCTCTTCGGTAATCTTTGGAATATAAGCACGAGTTCCACTTGGAGCAGGTTGAACTAAACACAAAATAAGTGGTTCAACTTGTAATTCTCTTCTCATTCTTCTCGATAAACCATTTTCAATTTCTCTTTGTACACCAATCCAATCTACCTCAAAATTATTCGGCCCAGTTTGTCTGGATAATTGTTTCCATCTATTTTCCAAGACCCAGCTTATTTCTCGTTCAGTCCACATAGACATTTTTCTTGGTTCTGCAGTAGTAACAACTCCTCTTAAATTAACTCTGGGAGGCGCAACCATCTTCCCATCTGTACTAATAGGAGCTAAAACAGTTACTACACCATCTCCAGCTAATTGCTGCCTTTCCTTTAGTACTCGAGCATCTACTATCCCATTTCTTGAGTTATCAAGCAGTTCAACACCAGCTTTTACAGGATCACCCTTTTGAATAGAATTAGGTGTTAACTCAACTACATCTCCATTTTCAATAATTAAAATATTGTCCTTCGGAACCCCCATAGTTTGTGCACTCTTGCCATGACAAACAAGCATTCTGTGTTCTCCATGAACAGGAACAAAAAACTTAGGTTTTGCGAGTGCCAACATTAACTTTTGATCTTCTTGAAAACCATGACCAGAAACATGAATATTCTCACCCTTTCCATAAACAACCTTTGCTCCGAGTTTCATTAATCTATCTATTGTATTAACAACAGAAATAGTATTACCAGGAATTGGGCTGGCTGAAAATATTACAGTATCAGTAGTCTTAAGACGAACATGCTGATGTTCACCACGAGAAATTCTGCTTAACGCTGCTAGGGGTTCTCCTTGACTTCCTGTCATTAATAATAAGGTCTCCCTATCTGGCAAATCTCTAATTTGCTTAATAGGAACAAACAAATCATCTGGGCATTTCATATAACCAATATCTCTCGCCTTAGCAATAACATTTATCATCGATCTACCTAACAAACCGACCTTTCTGCCGTGTTTCATGGCCAATTCTAAGATCATTGTCACTCTATGAACAGAACTAGCAAAAGTAGTAAGGATAACTCGTTCTTTTGCCTCTGCAATATGTTTTTCTAAAGAGGGATAGATAGTCTTCTCAGAAGGACAAAAACCTGGAACTTCGGCATTAGTAGAATCACTAAACATGCATAAAACACCCTTCTCTCCGTAATGCACCATTCTTTCAATATCAAATTGCTCTCCATCTACTGGCATATGATCAAACTTAAAATCTCCCGTGAAAATAATTGTGCCAACAGGTGTTGTAACTGCTAAAGAAAAGCTATCGCAAATAGAATGGGTATTTCGAATAAATTCAACAGAAAAATGTTGTCCTACTTTTACAACATCTCTTGGATTTACAGTCTGAATAGTTGTTCTATCAGATACCCCTGCTTCCTCCATTTTTCCTCTAAGCATTGACATTGCCAGTCTTGGGCCATAAATAATCGGAATATTAAAATGCTTTAGATGATGAGAAATACCTCCAATATGATCTTCATGCCCGTGAGTGACAATCATTCCTTTTATCCTTCTTTGATTTTCTTTTAAAAAAGTTGTATCAGGCATAACAACGTTTACGCCATGCATACCATCAGATGGGAAAGCTAGGCCAGCATCAACAAGCATTAATTCATCACCATATTCAAAAACGCAAGTGTTTTTTCCTATTTCATGCAATCCCCCCAAAGGTATTACTCGTAGAGCTGGCGTATTACTTTTAGATCTAGATGAATCATGAGTAGATCTATTTACAGTTGAATTTGTACTTGATTGCATAATTTTGAAATTTATGAAGGCCTGCTTGTAATCAAATAAGGTTTATTTAAATTTAATTATCAAGTTAAATATAATCCCTATTATAAGGATTTCAGGATAAAAGATAGTTGCTTTTTCATGTCATTGCTTAATGGTGACAAAGGACTCCTAGGATTACCTACATCCCATCCCGAAAGCTCCAAAGCAGCCTTAATTGGAATTGGATTAGTAGTCATAAAGAGTGCTTTGAAAAGAGGCTGAAGTTTTTCATGAATAGCAAGCGCATTAGAAACCTCTCCATTTTGAAAGGAATGAATCATCTCTTTCAATTGCAACCCAACCAAATGACTTGCAACACTTACTACTCCTACAGCACCTACAGATAACATTGGAAGCAACAATGAATCATCGCCACTATATACAGAGAGTTTAGAGCCACAAATAGCTCTTAGTTCTGTTACTTCATCTATTCTACCGCTTGCAGCTTTAATACTGAGAATATTTGAGAAATCCATAAGTTTCTTCACAGTATCAGGTGATAAATTGCATCCTGTCCTTCCAGGAATGTTATAAAGCATAAGAGGCAAATCCTTTGCAGAATTAGCAATAGAACTGAAATGTTTATAAAGACCTTCTTGAGGTGGCTTGTTGTAATAAGGAACAACGACCAAAGCACCGTCGGCACCAGAGTCGTAGGCTTTTTTTGTAGCTTCTACAGCCTCGCTTGTACAGTTACTACCAGTGCCAACTATTACTTTACAGGTTGCATCCAATGATCCTTTTACCGCAATAAATAAATCATGCTGTTCCGCCCATGAAAGAGTAGGAGATTCTCCAGTAGTACCACATAGCACAATTCCATCGGAACCGTTCTCAAAAAGATAATTTGATAGTTTTATAGCTAGTTCATAATTTACATCTCCATTTTCAGTGAATGGAGTAACCATTGCAGTCAATATTTTTCCAAATAGTGGATTATTACATTCAGTTTTGTCTGTAATCATTTTTTTGGAATTAATAACTCGGCTATTTGAACAGCATTAAGAGCTGCTCCTTTTCTTATTTGATCTCCACATAACCATAATTCTAATCCATTAGGCTGACTTATATCAGTTCTTAACCTGCCAACAGCAACATTATCCTTTCCCATAACGTCATTTGGCATAGGAAATCTATTATTTTTGTAATCCTCAATAATTTCAATTCCAGGAGATTTTTTTAATTCTTCAAGAGCATCTTTAGGCTCAACTTCACCAGCAAATTCAATATTTATCGACTCAGAATGTGCTCTAAGTACTGGGACTCGAACGCATGTAGCAGAGAGCTTTAAATCAGCAATATTTAATATTTTCCTAGTCTCATTAACCATTTTCATCTCTTCTTCGCAGTAATTATTTTCAAGCATGGGTGAATTATGCAAAAACAAATTAAAAGCCAGTGAATATGGCAAAACTTCACTTTTTTGAGGATTACCCCGAAGATATTTTTCAGTTAAAAGTTTTAGTTCCTCCATCGCCAATTGGCCTGCACCACTTACGGATTGATATGTTGAGACAACAACTCTTTGAATAGTCGAAAGTTTATTTAACGGAGCTAAAACTAATGTCAGCAAAATGGTAGTGCAGTTTGGATTCGCTATTACCCCATCATGATTAATTACGTCACTACCATTAACTTCAGGAACTATAAGAGGTACATTCTTATCTAATCTGAAAGCACTTGAATTATCTATCAATAAAGCATTTTGTTCCATAATGGTAGGTAACCATTTTTTTGAAATACTGCCACCGGCTGAAGCTAAAACTAAATCAAGATTCAGAAATTCTTTCTTTATTGTTTTTTTTGTAACTAATTCTTCACCTTTCCAAATAATTTTTTTTCCTTCTGAACGCTCTGATGAAAGCAAGACCAATTCTGATATTGGGAAATCACGTTGTTCAAGAATTTTGAGTAATTCAGATCCCACAGCACCTGAAGATCCTAAAACACCAACTTTTAATGGCCTATTAGGCAAAAACGGAGATTGTCTCACACTTTAAAATGATTTTTATAAATAGATTGACTATTTTTTTTACTTTATCAAAAAAATAACTTTCAAGGAAATCACATAATGTGAAATAATTAAGTTTCGGCTTTTAGTAATTAATAAAAAAAATGGCTAAAGAAGCATTAATAGTCAAAACAACTCCTCTGCCTCAAAGTAGAATCTCATTTGAATTAGAAATACCATCTGAGACATGTAAAACTTGTGTAAATGAAACAATCAGTTCTATCAGTCGTTCAGCTAAAATTCCGGGATTTAGACTTGGTAAAATTCCGAAACAAGTCTTAATTCAAAGGATTGGTATAACACAATTACATGCTTCTGCTCTAGAAAAAATTATTGATAAATCATGGCAAGAAGCTTTAAAAATGAAATCTATAGAGCCACTAAGCGAGCCAGAATTAGTAGATGGATTTGAATCTTTACTTGCAAAGTTTAGTCCTGAAAAATCACTTAAGGTTACTCTTCAAACTGATGTTGCTCCAGAATTAAAACTTAAAAAATCCAAAGGACTAAGTATTGAAATATCAAAAACAAAGTTTGATCCTAAGTCAATAGATGACGCGCTAGAAAAATCTAGAAATCAGTTTGCAAACATTATTCCAGTTACCAATAGAGCAGCAAAATTAGGAGATATTGCTGTAGTTAGTTTCAAAGGAAAATATAAAGATTCTGGTAAAGAGATTGATGGTGGAACAAGTGAATCAATGGATCTTGAGTTAGAAAAAAACAAAATGATTCCCGGTTTCGTTGAGGGAATCGTAAAGATGCAAATTGGTGATACTAAAACACTTAACCTTAAATTTCCTGAAGATTATTCTCATGAGGATTCAAGAGGCAAAGAGGCAATCTTTGAAGTAAATCTTAAGGATCTTAAGGAAAAAGAATTGCCTGAACTTAATGACGATTTTGCAAAACAGTCTGGCAACAAAGAATCATTAAAAGAGTTAAAGAAAGATATTGAAAAGCAACTTAAAGACAATTTTGAAAAAACACAAAAAGATATCAAAATTGAAGCCTTACTAGATGCCTTAGCAAACGAATTAGTTGCTGAAATTCCAAAATCTATGATTGATATAGAAGTGAGAAATAATATTGAACAAACCGCTCAAAGATTTGCTCAACAAGGTCTTGATGTTAAATCTACTTTCACTCCGGAATTAGTTAAGTCATTAGCAGAGTCCACGAGGCCTCAGGCTGAAAAAAATGTTCAAAGAAATTTAGCTTTAAAAGCATTAGCTGAAACAGAAAACATAAAAGTCGAGAAAGATGAAATTGATTTAAAAATGAAAGATTATGAAGATGCAATCTCTCAATCTTCAAAACAAATAGATATTAAAAGATTAACAGAAGTAGTAAGTAACGATCTACTCAAAGAAAAATTAATAATTTGGCTTGAAGAAAATTCTGAAGTAAAAGAAAAAACTGCAAAAACTTCTAAATCTACAAAAACCTCCAAAACATCAAAAGCTGCAAAAACTGCGACTAAAACTACAAAAACTACAAATACTACAAAAACTCGAAATAAAAAAGAAAAAAAATAATTTATGAAATTTCCTACTAATTAAACAAAAACCCCCTAAATTATTTATAAGACGAAAACTAATTTGTGAACTCAGAAAAAAAACATTTAATCCAAAGCTCAATAAGTTCTTGCGAAAGTAATAGTAAAACTATTGCTGCTGTTCCTACCGTTATAGAACAATCAGGTAGAGGAGAAAGAGCTTTTGATATATATTCAAGATTATTGAGGGAAAGAATAATTTTTTTAGGTACTGGAATTAATGATCAAGTATCTGACTCCCTTGTTGCACAATTATTATTTCTTGAAGCTGAAGATCCCGAAAAAGACATACAAATTTATATCAATTCTCCCGGAGGCTCAGTAACTGCAGGAATGGCCATTTATGATACCATGCAACAAATATCGCCTGATGTAGTGACAATATGTTTTGGAGTAGCCGCAAGTATGGGGGCATTTCTTCTTTCTGGAGGAGCAAAGGGGAAAAGATTAGCTTTACCTAATTCTAGGATTATGATTCATCAACCTCTGGGAGGCGCACAAGGTCAAGCAGTAGAGATTGAAATACAAGCTAAAGAAATACTTTTTCTCAAGAAAACATTAAATAAACTTTTAGCTGAACATACTGGTCAACCTTTAGAAAAAATTAATGAAGATACAGAAAGAGATTATTTTTTATCCCCTTCAGAAGCAGTCGAATATGGATTAATTGATAAAGTTATCAAAAAGTGACAAGGGGTTCTGATTTTTTAAGAATATGATGACGAATCGATATTTATGAGCAATCCTAGTGAATAGGGAATATTTAACACCTTTCACTTTAAAAACTTATAATCGATGGCTAAATTCGACGCCCATCTTAAATGTTCATTTTGCGGGAAGTCACAAGACCAAGTAAGAAAGCTTATAGCTGGTCCTGGGGTTTATATCTGTGATGAGTGCATAGACCTTTGTAATGAGATTCTCGATGAAGAACTACTTGATAATCAAGCCACCACAAACAACTCTCCACAAGTAAAAAAGAAATTACCAACTGATAATCCAAAAAAATCTGTTCCTTTAGAATTAACCTCAATTCCTAAGCCATTAGAAATAAAAAGTTTTCTAGATAATCAAGTTGTTGGACAAGAATCTGCAAAAAAAATATTATCAGTAGCCGTATACAATCACTACAAGCGATTAGCTTGGAAAGTTAAAGAAGACAGTAAAAATAGCAATTCAACTGATTCACAAGCAACTAAATTACAAAAATCAAATATTTTACTCATCGGCCCTACTGGAAGTGGAAAAACATTGTTGGCGCAAACTTTAGCAGAGTTTTTAGATGTTCCTTTTGCAGTAGCTGATGCAACGACTTTGACAGAAGCTGGATATGTTGGGGAGGATGTTGAAAACATACTTTTAAGACTTCTACAGAAATCAGAAATGAATGTAGAACTAGCTCAAAAAGGAATTATTTATATTGATGAAATAGATAAAATTGCAAGAAAAAGCGAGAATCCTTCAATTACTAGAGATGTCTCCGGTGAAGGGGTACAGCAAGCATTATTAAAAATGCTTGAAGGAACAATCGCTAATGTGCCACCTCAAGGCGGAAGAAAACATCCTTATCATGACTGCATCCAAATTGATACGAGTCAAATACTATTTATTTGTGGGGGAGCTTTTATAGGTTTAGAGGATATCGTTCAAAAGCGTATGGGTAAACACTCCATAGGATTTACCACCAATTCAGATCAAAACAAAGTTGATACAAAAAAAATAGTAGACCCAAGAGATTCTCTGAAAAATTTAGAATTAGATGACTTAGTGAAATATGGCCTAATTCCAGAATTTATTGGAAGAATTCCAGTTTGTGCTGTATTAGATCGTCTTACTAAAGAAACTTTAGAATCTATTTTGACTCAGCCAAGAGATGCATTAGTAAAGCAATTCAAAACTTTGCTCAGTATGGATAATGTTGAATTATCATTTGAGCCTGATTCTGTTGAAGCGATAGCAAATGAAGCATACAAAAGAAAAACAGGTGCAAGAGCATTGAGATCAATAATTGAAGAGCTAATGCTAGACATAATGTATACTTTGCCTTCTGAAGAAAATGTAAAAGAATTCACAATTACAAAAAAAATGGTAGATAATTTGTACTCATCTAAAATTGTTAAACTACCTTCAGGATCAAAAAGAATCATTAAAGAGTCTGCATAAAATTAGAGTTTAATTTTTTTAATTGAATCCCTAATTTTTCTAATTAATGAAAAATAAATGCCAAATATACATAAGCCTTTTCATCAAAAATATAGACCAAACAACTTAGACGAACTGGTTGGGCAAAAATTTATATCGATTACACTCAAACAAGCTCTATTAACAAAAAAAATTGCTCCTGCATACCTTTTTAATGGTCCAAGAGGTACTGGAAAAACATCAAGTGCAAGAATATTTGCAAAATCTCTAAATTGCCAGGCATTCGACCAACCTACGATAACTCCTTGTTGTAAATGTGACTTATGTAGACAAATTACAGATGGGAGCGCTCTGGATATTATCGAGATTGATGCAGCATCAAATACAGGAGTAGAAAACATAAGAGAAATTATAGAAAGAGCGAGATTTGCACCTACTCAAGCGAGATGGAAAGTCTATGTAATTGATGAATGTCATATGCTTTCAACGGCAGCTTCAAATGCTTTACTAAAAACTATTGAAGAACCGCCCTCAAGAGTTGTATTTATACTTGCGACGACAAATCCTGAGAGAGTATTAAATACAATAAAAAGTAGATGCCAAAAGTTTGATTTTAGAAGAATAAGCCCTAGTGATATTTTTCAACATTTATCAGAAATCGCTGCAAAAGAATCCATTAAGTATGAAGTTCAAGCGTTAAAAATGATTGCAAAAAGGTCTAATGGAGGTATGAGAGATGCACAAAGCCTACTTGAACAATTAAATCTTTTACCAGAAGGGATAACAATTAATAATATCCAAAACCTCCTAGGAGAAGTATCAGAAAGTGGAATAATAAATCTAATTAAATCACTGGTTGAGAATAATCCAGAGTCATTAATTGACACCTGCAACAAATTGTATGATGCCGGAAACGAACCTCTTCAAATAATTACCGGATTATTGAATATAACAAGAGATCTACTATTACACACTACTAATAATAAATATTCAGATCTTTATTATACGTCTGATGAATTTCGAGATGAGTTAGATAAAATCTCAAAAACAATAAATAAATCAACAATAATTAATTGGCATAATAATCTGAGAAATATTGAATATCAAATCAAATCGAGTGATAATCCAAGGCTTTGGCTCGAAATACATTTAACTGGTCTTATGGATAGTCAAGAAATAAATAGTATCGAAAATAAACAAGAAAGTAAAAATAATACGACTGAGAAAAAGCATGAAAGTAGAAAAAACATTCTCATTAATAAAGAAAATATTTCAGATAAGATTCCAAAACCAAGTATCCAAGAAGAGATAAATCACAAGGAATTGATCGAGAAAAAAGACGAAAAATTAGAAAAATTTGAAGTTCTTGAAAAAGAAAGTATTGAAAATATTTCTGAAAATAACCAAAATAATCCTGGATCAAATTTAAAAGATAAATGGGAATTAATTCTTTCTAAATTAGAGTTACCATCAACAAGAATGTTACTTTCACAACAAGCCGAACTTGAAAGTTTTGATTCGGAGAAAATCACAATTGCATTATCTCCAAACTGGGAAAGTATGATAAAAAGCAGAAAAGTTATAATTGAAAATACTCTAAAAAAGATATTTGGAGATGGAATAATACTTAATTTTTCAACCAAACAATTAAATAAAAATAACCCAACAAACACTCCAGAAATAACCCAAAATGAAGTAAATAATTTCCGACCAATAAAAAAAATAGAACCAAAAACTAATTCGTCAACAAAAATATCTAACGAGGAAACTTATGATGATAGTTCAAAAAACTTAGCGAATTTTTTTAATGGAGAAATTATAGACCTTGATGAATAGATTAAACCCCAGTATGAAGAGTCTTTCGCCAGAGTATCTTTTTGGGAAAAATAGACATCTTTACAGTTACCCAAGGGATTACTAAAAACCAATGTGATAAGTAAAAAACCGATACAAATACCATCAAAAAATTGCTTTTTTTCAATACAGGTACTTCACTTTTACAAGAAGAACCGTACCAAAAAGCAATTCCAGATAACACAAAAGCCGTAAATGAAATCGGCCAGTAAATTGGTGAATCTAAAAAAGCAATACTGAAAACTAAATCAAAAATAGAAATGATTGGTAATGCATATTGCAAGATGAAAAAGTAAGTTAAATCAAATTTCTGCAAATAATCAATTTTATTAGTAAATAATTGATCTCCATAATCGAAGAATCTTTGCAAGCCCCCCTCTGCCCATCTTTGCCTTTGCGCTAGTAAAGCATTTAAATTCTCAACTGCCTCCTCCATGACTGGAGGATCCCATAAGATTCCAATTCTAGATTTTGATAATAATAATCTTAAACTTAAATCAAGATCATCTGTAACTGTATCTTCATTAAAAGAACCACATGCTAATAATGTTTCTTTCTTAATTAATTGACCATTTCCCCTTAATTCGGAAACTCCAGCAACTGATAATCTTCCATATTGAAAGATTGCATCCATAGCCATCTCCATTGACTGACAGGAAGTTAAAAAATTCTTACTTACATTTGTTACTGATTTTCTTAGTTGAACTGCAGACCAATCACCCTCTTCTACAAAACTGAATAACCTTATCAAAGAATCTTGTTTTAATTCAGCATCGGCATCCAAAACTAATAACCATTCACCATGTGTAAATTTCAAGGCATAATTTAAAGCTCCTGACTTTCCTCCTCCTGCATTTGTAGAACGACTTATGACTTTTAGCTTGTCATATTGTCTAGATAATCGATCTAAAATTAAAGGCGTCTTATCAGAACTACCATCATCGATTATGTAAATATTTAATTTATTTGTTGGATAATCTAAACTAAATAATCTTTCAACTAATCTTGATATGACATTCTCTTCATCTCTTGCTGCGACTAAAATATCAAGCAAAGGTAACTCTTTATTGCTAATTCTTCTGCTTACAGAATTTAGAACGTAGTTCCTTTTGAAATTTCTAGAAATAACTATTAAACCGTAAAAAACAATTCCAAAAGAAAGAGTCAATATTATGAAAAAGAAATTTTCGATATTGTAAGCATGAGGAATAAAAGCTACTAAAAAACAAGCACTAAGAAATATAAACGATTTCAATCTTCGATGTTTATAAAAACCCTTCCTCATAAAAGTAAATTGTTAATTACTTAACTTCCATTGAGACAATATCTCAAATTTTTTTAGTTTTGTATTTCGATAGTAATGATTCAATATTTGTTCATAAGAGAATCCTAATTTAGCCATTTCAATTGCTCCTGACTGAGATAAACCTACACCATGACCGAAGCCACCTCCTCTCAAAAGCCATAAATCATCATTTAATTTATTAATAGTAAACAAATTACTAGGTATAAAATTTAATACCCGTCGAATATCATCTTTAACAAGAACAATAGATTTATTACCCTTGTCCGTTTGTATTTCCAATTTTGTCACTCTGCCACTAGACCCACGTTCAATAGAATTTAAATCCAAAACATCATCATTAATATTTATAAGTTTGTTTTTAATTAACTTTTCTTTAATTTCAAGATTAGAAATTTTCTTATTCCACCGAAAAAGAGAATGATTACTCCCATAAAACTGTTCTTTATCAAAATCTAAGAAATTATTTAAATAAGATTCATTTGGAATTGGAAGTTTAAAAATTTTATTTAATGATTTAGAACCATCAATGATTGAATTGAAATAAGAATAATCTTGAATTTGCCAAGACTCGCCTGCAGTAGCAGATAGTCCACCATTAGAACCATGGTAAAAAGCATTTATTGGTTGATTTTCATGAGTGAGAATTAAACTTGAAGTTTCGTCTATGGCTTTTTGTACGTTTTTATATGAAATTTCAGAAGGCTTATAAACTTGGCATTGAGTGCTTATACATAAATGATATTTGTCCATATTAAATCTATCAGAATTAAATATGCCCCAAGTTCTTGCGATAACTGCTTGAGCCTTGAGTGCTTCTAAAGGAGAATTCGGTCCAATTTCATATGGCAAAACACCTGCCAAATAGTCATCAAATTCAATTTTTTGAACTAAGGTCCACGTTCCATATAAATCCTTTATTAAATAAAAATTTTTGCCAAAATTAACACCATTTATTTGTATTTTCTCATCAGAATAAATATATATAGGACCTTCAAGTTTCATACCACTGTAGTCATTTCTAAGAACAGGAGTAATTTGAAAATTTTTTATTTTTCTGAAAATCTTATGTTTTAATTCAAACTCTGGCAGATCATCCTGAAATGGAATCCATACTTCCCAATTTTCAGGGTAGGCAACAGTCGTCTCAAATCCTTTATCTCTTAGTTTCTCTGATTGTTTTTTTGCCGATTCATAGCTGGCAAAAGGACCAAAAACAATTCTTTCAATTGTTTTTGGATTTTTGACGGGAATATCCGTCCAGGTAATATTTATCTGTTTTGATTTATGTTTAATACCGTTGGACGATATCAAGTTTAAAAAACCTTTATTAGTTGTAAAGTTTATATTCTTTTTCTCCGAAAAACTATCATTCTCCCCGCCTAAATATTGCTTTAAACCAATTAAAAATTTTCCTTTTTTAATTTCATTATGAAGTTCAACCTTTAGCAATTCTTCTCCTTTTGAATTTGAAATAAATTTAGTGTTTATTATTAAAAGAGAAATACAGCCTAAAAATAAGTTTAAAAAGGCAAATTTAAGTTTCATAAATTAGAACTTTCCTTATCAATTAAAAACTTTGATTTGCACCAATGCGTATAAAGGTTTAGATTATCCTAATTAAACACATTTGACTTAAATGTCTAAACTAAAAACTCGTAAATCAGCTGCCAAACGATTTAAAGCTACTGCGACGGGTAAATTCATGAGAAGAAGAGCTTTCCACAATCATTTACTTGATCATAAAAGCTCAAAATTAAAAAGACATCTATCAACAAAAGCCGTAGTTGATGAAAGAGATGCTGATAATGTAAGATTAATGATTCCATACGCATAAATCTTTAACCAATTTTTATTAGATATTCATGGCACGGGTAAAAAGAGGCAACATAGCCAGAAAAAGAAGAAACAAAATCTTAAATCTTGCAAAAGGTTTTAGAGGCGGCAACAAAAATCTTTTCAGAACCGCAAACCAAAGAGTGATGAAAGCTCTTTGTAATGCTTATAGGGATAGAAGAAGAAGAAAAAGAGATTTTAGAAGGCTTTGGATCTCTAGAATTAACGCAAGTGCGAGGATAAATGGAATAAACTATAGCAAGTTAATACATGGGATGAAAAATGCAGAAATTATCATCAACAGAAAAATGCTTGCTCAATTAGCCTTACATGATCCTAAGTGTTTTGAAAAAATTGTTTCTTCAGTTAGTAAGTAGAAAAAAGAATATAATCTAGAAAAGTTATTATAAATAATGGAAATATCTTCCTTTCAATCTTATTTAATAATTCTTTTTGTTGTATTAATAATTATTTCTATTTTTGTATTCAGACAATTTCTAAAAACAAGAACTGAAGAATTAAATCTAGTAAAATTCGAGCAGAAAGGTTTAGATTCTCTTACTCAAGCTACAGAATTATATGAATTTGGGTCTATTCAAATAAAAAAAAGATTGTATTCTGAAGCTACTAAAACTTTTTTAAAAGCAATTGAAAATTATGAAAATGAACCTGATGAAGCCAAAGCGATAATAAATAATGCTTTAGGATTTTCTTATGCTGCTCAAAATGAATTTAAGAAAGCAATTAAACACTATAAATCTGCAATAAAATCACTTCCAGAATATCCTATAGCCCTAAATAACCTCGCATCAGCACAACAGCGTTTACTTGAGTACGACTTGGCATATGAAACTTATCAAAAGGTTTTGGTGATAGATCCAAAAAACAAAACAGCAATTAAAAAAAGTAAGGAGTTAGAAAAAAGAAACAATTATGAACCTTACAAAGGTATTAAAGATAAGGGATTCTAAATATGGAAAATTATTCTTCTTTACTAATTGGTGGAAAACAATTTTCCAGTAGATTAATGGTTGGTACTGGCAAATACAAATCTACTCATGATATGGTGGAAAGTCTTTCAAATTCTGAAACGGAAATTATAACCGTCGCTGTTAGAAGAATTAAGAATGATCAGACCGGAAAAAATTTACTCGAAAAGATCAACTGGGAAAAATACTGGATGCTTCCTAATACAGCTGGTTGTGTTAATTCCGATGAAGCAGTCAGAATAGCAATTTTAGGTAGAGAACTTGCAAAATTATCTGGCCAAGAAGAAAATAATTTTGTGAAGTTAGAAGTTATTCCTGACAAAAAGTATTTGCTACCAGATCCAATAGAAACTCTTAAAGCAGCCGAAATTTTAATAAAAAAGGGTTTCGCTGTACTACCTTACATCAATGCAGATCCTATTCTTGCAAAAAGACTAGAAGAAATAGGTTGTGCAACTGTAATGCCATTGGGCTCTCCCATAGGCTCCGGGCAAGGTTTGTTAAATTTATCAAATATAAGGATTATTATTGAGAATGCAAAAGTGCCAGTAATAATTGACGCAGGAATTGGGGTACCTAGTGAAGCTTCTCAAGCTATGGAAATTGGAGCTGATGGTGTCTTAATCAATAGTGCAATAGCACAAGCTGCAAATCCTCCTCTAATGGCTCAAGCGATAAACTATAGTGTGAAAGCTGGCAGGCAAGCTTTTCTGGCAGGAAGAATTCAAAAACAAGACTTTGCAGTAGCAAGTTCGCCGGAAAAAGATATATCTATCTAATTCTCTAAATTGAGAAAAGTTTAAAAAGAAAGTAAAAATTTATTATTTGCTTTTATTTATCGTATTAAGAAAGAAGATTTGAAACTATTTACGATGTTTTTTCGCAAAGTGGAAGCACGCTGTAGTAATTTAATAAATATATTATGAATCTTTTAATTCTGGAGTTCTGAGTGAAAGTTATTGTTCTAGGTGGAGATGGTTTTTGCGGTTGGCCTTGTGCGGTGAATTTAGCAGAGCAAAATCATGATGTAATTATTGTCGACAATTTAAGTCGTAGAAAAATTGATATTGATCTAGAGGTAGAATCTTTAACTCCAATTTCTTCTATAACAGAACGACTTTCTGCTTGGGAAGAGACTGGAGGCAAGCCTATGAGATTTCTTAACATGGATATCTCTAAGCAATATCAAAAATTACTCAATTTGCTCATTGATGAAAAACCAGATTCCGTGATCCATTTTGCAGAACAAAGAGCAGCACCATACTCGATGAAATCGAGTTTTACAAAAAGATATACAGTAGATAATAATGTTAATGGCACCCACAACCTACTTGCTGCGATAGTAGAGAGTAATTTAGATATTCATGTTGTTCATTTAGGAACAATGGGAGTCTACGGATATGGATCACATAGAGGTGCAACAATTCCAGAAGGTTATCTAAAAGTTGAAGTTCCACAACCTGATGGAAGCCGCTTTGAAGAAGAAATATTACACCCTGCAAGCCCAGGTAGTGTCTACCATATGACTAAAACTTTAGATCAATTATTATTTCTTTACTATAACAAAAATGATCTTGTAAGGATCACTGATCTACATCAAGGCATTGTTTGGGGAACAAATACAGAAGCAACTTTAAAAGATCCTAGATTGACAAACCGATTTGACTATGACGGAGATTATGGAACTGTTTTAAACAGATTTCTAATGCAAGCTGCAATTGGATATCCATTAAGTGTTCATGGGACAGGAGGGCAAACAAGAGCATTTATACATATAAAAGACTCTGTAAAATGCGTACAACTTGCTCTTGAAAATCCTCCAAAATCTGGAGAAAGAGTCAAAATCTTTAATCAAATGACTGAGAGTCATCAAGTTGGAGAACTAGCTAAAAAAGTTGCTTCTCTAACTGGAGCTGATATAAATTATTTACCAAATCCAAGGAATGAAGCAGTAGAAAATGATCTAATTGTTGATAATAAATGCTTTATAGAATTAGGTTTAAACCCAACTACTCTTGATAATGGCTTATTAGAAGAAGTTGTTGAAGTTGCTAAAAAATACTCCAATAGATGTGATCTTAATCGCATACCTTGTGTTTCATCCTGGACAAAAAAACAAGCTGAGGCTATAAAGACTAATTAAAATTTTTGAAATAGTTACCTTAAGAAAGTGAAAATTGCATTGTTTACTGAAACTTTTTTACCTAAAGTTGACGGCATAGTCACAAGACTGACTAAAACAATTGAATTTTTAATAAAAAATGGTGATGAAGTTATAATTTTTTGTCCAGAGGGGTGTCCAGAATCATATATGGGAGCAACTGTCGTGGGAGTTGCTGCAATGCCATTACCCTTATACCCAGAGTTGAAGCTTGGTTTACCAGGTCCTGCAGTCTCAGATAAGTTAGAAAAATTTAACCCAGATTTGATACATGTTGTTAATCCAGCTGTCCTTGGCTTAGGTGGCATATGGTTGGCGAAAACTAATAATATTCCTTTAATTGCTAGCTACCATACTCATCTTCCGAAATATCTGGAACATTACGGTATGGGTATGCTAGAGCCACTTTTGTGGGAATTACTTAAAGCAGCTCATAATCAAGCCTTGTTAAATTTGTGTACTTCCACCGCTATGGTCAATGAATTAAAAGATAAAGGTATTCAAAGGACTGCTCTGTGGCAAAGAGGAGTAGATACTTACAGTTTCAGACCAGATTTAAGAAGTGAGAAAATGAGAAATAAATTATTTGGAAAATATAAAAACGCTAATTATTTATTGATTTATGTAGGAAGATTATCAGCAGAAAAACAAATTGAGAGAATTAAACCAGTCTTAGAAAGTATCCCTAATGCTTGTCTAGCACTTGTAGGTGACGGACCGTATAGAAACCAGCTTGAAAAAATCTTCGAAAATACCAAGACTAATTTCATTGGATATTTATCTGGTGATGAACTCGCTAGCGCCTATGCCTCTGGAGATATATTTTTATTTCCCTCTAGTACAGAAACGCTTGGTTTAGTTTTACTCGAAGCGATGGCCGCAGGATGTCCAGTTATCGGAGCCAACAAGGGGGGGATTCCAGATATAATTAGCGATGGGATTAATGGTTGTTTATATGATCCAGATGAAAAAGATAATGGGGTACAAAGTTTGATCGAAGCAACAAAAAAAATTCTAGAGAATGAAGAAAGAAGAGAAATTATGAGAAAAGAGGCACGAAACGAAGCAGAAAAATGGGATTGGAATCAAGCAACGTTACAACTGCAAAATTATTATTCAGATACGCTCAAAGAAATAGATTTAATTTGATCTAAATTATTATGCTACGTGTGGGGGCGTAGGATTACTATATGAACTTAAAGGAAGTATTAGAGTAGCTATATTTTGATTTTTTTCAGGCCTTTTTTTCTTTGAGAATTTTTTACCAAAAGGTACCCTTATAACATTAGTCCCCTCAATGGAACAAATATTAGAGTTATCTCCAGAAAAATTATTTACAAAATTTGGTAAGTTGACGTTTTTAACTGGCAGTTGCTTAACATTACCAGATTTAAAATTTTTAGTCATAGCTTCAAATACCCCAAAAAATTTGATGCTCGAATATTTTAATAAAAAAATTTAAAAAAATTCTATAAGAAAATATTAAATTTTTATTCACATTGATAATAACTAAGTAAGTAGAGTGACGCTAGTCCTTTAAGCACATTTTTTTTCTTCTAAAGTCTCATCTTGATTTACATTGCAAGAACAAATTAAATTTCGATCGCCATATGCATTATTGATCCTAGAAACTGAAGACCAAAACTTAATAGTTGTTGGAGTTTTATAGGGGAAAGAAGCCTTTTCTTTTGAATAAGGATATTGCCAATTATCAGCAATTAACTCTTTCAGCGTATGGGGAGCATTGCTTATTACATTATTATTTTTTAATTCATGATTATTTTCTATTTCACTGATTTCTTCTCCAATCAATAGCATAGCCTCACAAAATCTATCAACTTCTGCCAAACTTTCACTTTCAGTAGGCTCTATCATTATGGTTTCTGGAACAGGCCAACTAATAGTTGGGGCATGAAAACTATAATCAATTAATCGTTTAGCTAAATCATTGACACTCAATCCAGTTTTGGATTTTAAATCTCTAAAATCTAAAATACATTCATGTGCGACAAAATTATTTTTTCCTTTATAGAGAATCTTGAATTTATGTTTTAAGGAATGCGCAATATAATTTGCAGATAAAATTGCGTGCGAAGTTGCTTTCCTTAATCCACTAAAACCTGCCATTTTTATATACATCCAACTTATTGGAAGAATACTTGCACTCCCATGCTTAGCAGAAGATACGAAATTATAACTATTAGATAAATTATTATCCATTAAAGAATGAGTAGGAAGGTATGGGCTTAAAGTTTCTGATGCAACAACTGGACCTACTCCTGGACCACCACCTCCATGTGGAATGCAGAATGTTTTATGTAAATTCAAATGACAAACATCAACGCCATAGTTTCCAGGTTTGCATAATCCAACCTGAGCGTTCAAATTTGCTCCATCTAAATAGACAAATCCTCCCACAGAATGAATTAAATCACATATCTTTCTGATTTGTAATTCAAAAACTCCATGAGTAGAGGGATAAGTCAACATAAGAGCCCCTATTTGGTTATCAAATTTCTTGACCTTGATTGACAAATCTTGATAATCAATATTTCCTTCGTCATCACATTCAACAGTTAACACGTCAAAACCTGCCATAACTGCACTAGCAGGATTTGTTCCATGAGCACTTTTTGGAATTAAACATTTTTTTCTTAACAGTTCGCCTTTTGATTCAAAATAAGAATTAATTGCCAATAAACCTGCAAACTCTCCTTGAGAGCCTGCATTTGGTTGAAAAGAAACTGATTTTAATCCAACAATCTCACTTATCCATTTTTCTAGGTCAGATATAATTTTTGAATAACCTTTAGTTTGATCTAGTGGGGAAAAAGGATGCATGGAAGATAAATTAGCCCAAGAGACTGGATTTAACTCTGCTGCAGAATTTAACTTCATGGTACAGCTTCCCAATGGCATCATCCCATCTACCAAAGAAAAATCTTTTTCTGCAAGTCGGAATATATATCTCATTAATTCAGTTTCACTTTGGTAATTTGTGAATATATCTTGCTGCATCCATGCACTGGATCTCAAAGGTAAACTTTCAAGATGAAATTCTTTATCGAATTTTATATGCTCTAAAACTTCTTTTTTTTCTATAAGGTTTGCTATAAAAGTCAAAATATCTTTTATTTCTTTTTCATTACTAAGCTCATCTAAAGAGATCCCAAAGCCAGTTGAATTTTCAATAGTTGATCCCAACGGCAAAATTCTTAAGTTATAGCCATTTTTTAAAGCTTCATTATGGATCCTCTGGGAGTGCTCAGAATAAACATCAACACTATCAAATCTAATCCCATCAGGAATATCAAAACCTAAAGCAGCTAAACTTGATTCTAAGTTTATTCTCAACTCAACTAATCTCTTAGCAATTTGCGTTAATCCAGAGGGTCCATGATAAATAGCATAAAAAGAAGAAATTATGGCTAACAAAGATTGAGCAGTACAAATATTACTAGTGGCCTTTTCCCTTCTAATATGTTGCTCTCTTGTTTGCAATGCTAGTCTTAGAGACTTTTCTCCATTTTTAGATAGAGTTTGCCCAACAATTCTTCCTGGTATCAGCCTTTTATATTTTTCGCTACAGGCAAAATATGCTGCATGGGGGCCACCAAAACCCATGGGAACACCAAATCTTTGCATACTCCCCACTGCTACATCGACACCAAATTCAGAAATTGGTTTAATCAAAACTTGTGCTAGTGGATCAATACAAGCCGTAACAATAATTTTTGATCTATGTGCTTGGGATATTAAGAATGTGGGATCATATAATTCCCCATTTTTACCAGGTAATTGCAACAACATTCCAAAAACATCATCATGATTTGGAAGGTTGCTTTGAGTAAAGCGTTTTAAGGAAATTCCCAAAGGTTTTGCTCTGGTTTGTAGAACATTAAAAGTATGATCAAAAACATTTAAATCCACTAAGTATACTTTTGAAGATTTATTTTTTCTTGCGGAAAAACTCATGGCCATAGCTTCTGCAGCAGCAGTACCCTCATCCAACAAAGATGCATTGGAGACAGGGAATCCTGTTAGTTCACAAACAATAGTCTGAAAATTAAATAGAGCTTCTAATCTTCCTTGTGCAATTTCTGCTTGATATGGAGTATAAGACGTGTACCACCTTGGATTTTCAAGAACATGTCTTTGGATTACTTTAGGCATGTGATTGTCATAATAACCAAGGCCTATAAGTGATCTAATTTTAGTATTTTTATTCGCAATCTCTTCTAATTCATTTAAAGCCTCAATTTCTGAACAACCTTGGGGCAATATTTCTGAAGAGATATCTTTAATCTGAATATCTTCAGGAATAACTTGATTTATAAATTGATCAATATTATTAAAACCAAGCTTGTTCAGCATAATTATTTCATCATTATCTCCTAACCCAAGATGCCTATCTATAAACAAATCAGACCAAAATTTGGATGTCATATTAAAATATTTTTCTTTAAAATAGCTCTTTTTAAAAAGTTTGCCTTATTTTGGTACAACCTTTGATTGATATTCCTCAGAAGTCATCAAATCAGCAATTGATGCTTTTGATTCTGGTTTCAAAATGACTAACCAACCGTCTCCAATCGGATCATTCTGTAAAAGCTCAGGGTTCTCAATAACGCTTTCATTTACAGATACTATTTCACCTGAAAAAGGCAGATAGACTTCCTCAACGGCCTTAACTGATTCTATTGTTCCAAAAGTTTCGCCTTTCTCTAAATTCGCTCCCATATCAGCTAATTCAACAAAAACAATATCTCCTAATTGATCTATAGCGAATTCACTAACTCCAATTTTTAATAATCCATTTTCTTCCAAGACATATTCATGAGTATCAGCATAGTTGAGATTGTCTGGAAACTTGTAAGACATGATTAAGTAGATAAAGGAAGTATAGAATCCTTTGAAATTAATTTTTCCTCTAATAGTTCAAATAATAATCGAATTAATGCAATTTTGATGTGAGCTATGTGAGAACCACCTTGAACAAAAATATTGTAAGGATCTCTTAGAGGGGCATCAGCAGAAAATT
>QCDM01000014.1 GCA_003280895.1 Prochlorococcus sp. AG-355-I20
AGGCGTATAACCTCTTTAAGTTCTGGACATTGATCAATAAATGTTTTGGGGGAATAATTATTATTTTTTAAATCCATAATTTCACTTTCAGTTTTACCAAAAAGGAAGAAATTCTCTTTTTTCACAAGATCTCTTAATTCAACATTAGCCCCATCTAATGTTCCAATAGTTAACGCTCCATTCATAGCAAATTTCATATTTCCAGTTCCAGATGCTTCTTTTCCAGCAGTCGAAATTTGTTCTGAAAGATCTGTTGCAGGATAAACTATTTCACCAAGCTTAACATTGTAGTCTGGTAGAAAAACAACTCTTAATAAACCATCCATATCAGGATCAGAATTGACTACGTCAGCAATACCATTTATAAATCGAATCATCAGCTTTGCCATAAAGTAGCCTGGTGCAGCTTTACCTCCAAATATTATTGTTCTTGGAACTTCATATTTGTTTGAACCATTTTTGATTCTTAAATATTGAGCAATAATTTGGAGAGCGTTTAAATGTTGCCTTTTATATTGATGTATTCTTTTTACTTGAACATCAAATAAACTGGATGGGTCTACAAGTATTCCAGTTTTTGAATGGATAAAACTAGCTAATTTTCTTTTGCCACTTAGTTTAGTTTCCTCAAATTTTTCTAAAAAATTGTTGTCATCTTTTTTTTCTTCTAACTTCTTAAGAAGTTCCATATTTGTTATCCAATTTGGACCAACTTCTTCTTCTAAAAGGTTAGATAATGATGGATTAGACAAGGCAACCCATCTTCTTGGAGTAACCCCATTAGTTACATTTGTAAATTTTTCAGGCCATAATACTGCAAATTCAGGCAGAAGTTGTCTTTTTATAAGATCTGAGTGAAGAGCTGCAACACCATTTATATGATGGGCTCCTATTGTCGCCAAGTGGGCCATACGAACTGATTTGGAGCCTTCTTCATCAATTATTGAAAGTTTTTGAAGGATCTTGTCATCTCCAGGATAACGTAGCCTTAATTGTTGTAGAAATCTCCAATTAATTTCATAAATAATTTCTAGATGACGAGGAAGAAGATCGTTAAATAAACCTAAATCCCATTTCTCTAAAGCTTCTGGTAATAATGTGTGATTGGTATAAGCAACTGAGGAGGTTGTTATATTCCAAGCTTTATCCCAGCCGATTTGATATTGGTCAATAAGAAGTCGCATTAATTCTGCAACTGCAATAGCAGGGTGGGTATCATTTAATTGGACTGTCCAATGATTAGGAAATTCTGTTATTGGTATTGATCTTTTTTCGAGGCTTCTCAACATATCTTGAAGAGAACAACTTACAAAAAAATGTTGTTGTTTGAGTCTTAATCTTCTACCTTCGTCAGTTCCATCATTTGGATATAGAACTTTTGAAAGTGTTTCAGATGCAACTTTTTCTTCTACTGCACCATAATAATCACCAATATTGAATGCATAAAAGTCAAAACTTTCAGTTGCATCAGCTCTCCATAATCTTAATCTGTCACATGTATTTACTCTGTATCCTAAAACTGGAACATCATGAGGTACTCCAATAGCATGTTCAGAGGGAATCCATCTTGATCTGTAGTTCCCTTTATCATCTCTAAAACTTTCAGTTCTGCCTCCAAAACCAACAAAACATGATTCGTCTGGTTGTGGAAGTTCCCAAGGCCATCCCCCCTTTAACCATTTGTCTGTTACTTCAACTTGCCAACCATCCCTAATTAACTGATTGAATATTCCAAATTCATATCTAATACCATATCCAACTGCTGGGACTTGTAGTGATGCTAATGATTCCATGTAACAAGCTGCAAGTCTCCCAAGTCCACCATTTCCTAATCCAGGCTCCTCTTCAACTTCAAGAATTGTTGACAATGATTCAATGCCAAATCTTTTTAAAGCATCTTCTGCTTCTTGAGTTATTCCAAGATTTAAAAGATTATTACTTAATTGAGGACCTATTAAAAATTCTGCTGATAAGTAGGCTACTGTTTTTTGTGGTTTTTTTCTTATGACTTCTTGGCTGGCTAAATATCTTGTCATTAGCCTATCTTTAACTGCATAACTTAAAGCCATATACAAGTCGTGAGGACTTGCAGAAGTAGCTAACTTTCCAAGGGTATAAAATAGATGGGCTGTCATTCCTTGAAAAACAGCATCAGAATCCATACCAGCCTTTTCAGGATCTAAGTAACAGCCTGGAGTAGGCAAGCGTAGATCGAAGGGTTCGTTGGGATTCATTGGTTTAGCCATATATTAGACGATAGCTATTTTTTTGAAAATTTCTTTGTTGTAACTTCAGATCCACACTTGTTGAGTATTTTTGCTTTTTTCTTACATATTTCTTAAAGTGGGCCCTCTATAAACTATCTTCCAATTAGGTAGTTTATTTTTTCTCTCATTTCATATGTATTCTTTACTTGCTGAATTAAGTGCACATGATTTAGAAGTTGCTGAAACTTTGATAGGAGTTATAAGGTTTCTACTGATATTTTTAGCTGCAAGAGCATTAGCAGAAGTATTAGTAAGACTAAGTTTACCAACGATAGTAGGTGAGCTGCTCGCAGGGGTCGTAATAGGAGCATCAGGATTCCATTTGTTGATACCGCCATCGGCAGGAACCGAATTAAATGAAGGACTTGTAAATGTTATTAGCTCGTTGGCGTCCATCCCCCCAGAAGCGGTACCTGATGTTTATTTCGAAAGTTTTCCATCCCTCCAAGCAGTAGCAACTCTCGGATTATATGCTCTTTTATTTTTGACAGGATTAGAAAGTGAGTTAGAGGAATTAGTAGCTGTCGGAGCTCAAGCTTTTACAGTTGCTATGGCTGGTGTAATTTTACCTTTTGCTTTTGGAACTCTTGGATTAATGTTTATTTTCCAGGTAGATCTAATTCCGGCAGTTTTTGCTGGAGCATCTATGACAGCAACAAGTATAGGAATTACTGCTAGTGTTTTTGGTGAGTTGGGATATTTAAAAACCAGAGAAGGACAGATAGTTATTGGTGCAGCAGTGCTAGACGATATTTTAGGAATTGTAATTCTGGCTGTTGTTGTGGCTCTTGCTGCAGGAGGTACTTTAGAAATTGCTCCTATTGTTAAATTAGTTGCTGCAGCTGTAGTATTTGTAATTGCTGCTATCGCATTAAGTAGAACAGCAGCCCCAGGGTTTGATTGGTTATTAGATAGATTAAAGGCTCCCGGAGCTGTAGTGGTAGCCTCTTTCGTGATACTTGTGCTGTGTTGTTTTGTCGCAACAGCCATTGGATTGGAAGCAGCTTTAGGTGCTTTTGCAGCTGGACTAATTCTAAGTAGTTCTAAAAATAATCACGCAATCCAACAATCCGTTTTACCTTTAGTATCCTTATTCGCAACAATTTTCTTTGTATTGGTAGGAGCTGGAATGGATTTATCAGTTATTAATCCACTTGATCCAACAAGTAGGTCAGCTCTTGTAGTTGCAGGATTTTTATTAGTGGTAGCAATTATTGGAAAAATTGCTGCAGGGTGGGTATTTTCGAGTGATAAACCTACTAATAGATTAGTTGTAGGTTTGGGCATGATGCCTAGAGGAGAGGTTGGTTTAATTTTCCTTGGGCTAGGAACAAGCGCTAAGTTGTTAACTCCTTCTCTTGAAGCAGCTATTTTATTAATGGTTATTGGAACTACATTTCTTGCACCTGTTCTCTTGAGAATTGTTCTAAAAGATAAGCCACCAAATGATGGCAATAAAATTTCAGATGATGTTGCAGCTGATCCTGTAGGTCTTCTTTAGGAAATAATTTTATTAGTATTAATTAATATAGTATTTTCACTAAATGGAAAAATCAGCTCTTATAGATAGTGATGTAAATTATGACTGGAATTTTTTAAATTACCCAATACATACTATTTCTGCTAAGCCTGAGCAAACATCAAAAGAATGTGCAATTTTATTAATTCATGGTTTCGGGGCCTCTACGGATCATTGGAGATTCAATATCCCTATTTTGAGTAGTAAATATGAAGTTCATGCGATGGATCTTCTTGGTTTTGGAAAAAGTCCTAAACCCCAAGATGTTGAATACTCAGGATCTTTATGGAAGGATCAGGTTGTTGCTTTTGTACAAGAGAAAATAAAAAAACCCACAATTGTTGTTGGAAATTCATTAGGTGGTTATGCAGCACTAGCAGCTGGTGCAGAATTAAATGATCTAAATGCAGGAGTGGTATTACTTAATGCTGCAGGATATTTTAGTGAAGAAAAAACTATCAAAAAGAATATGTTGCAAACTTCAATTGAAACAGTTGCCGGCATATTTTTGAAAAATATTGTTCTTCAACGTTTGATTTTTGAGAATATGAGAAATCCAAAAAATATAAAAAAAACTTTGAATCAAGTTTATGTTGATAAAAAAAATGTTGATGATTTTTTAGTTGAGTCAATAAGGAAGCCTTCATTAGATTTCGGAGCTTTTAATGTTTTTAGAAGTGTATTTAACCCATCAGGTCCTCAGGGATTGCCGTTGGATAAGCTATTCGCAAAACTAAATGCACCATTATTACTTCTTTGGGGAGGGAAAGATCCATGGATGAACACTCCAAAAAAAAGAAATCTATATAAAAAATTTACACCAAAAAATACAAAAGAAATTATTCTTGATGCTGGACATTGCCCTCATGATGAGATACCTGAATTAGTTAATCAGCATATTTTGGATTGGGTTGATTCTCTTTAAGCAATAATCGTGAAACTTGAATTATCTAATAAGGACCAAGGAATTTTTGTCTTTCAATTAGATAAAAATAATTACATTAAATTTTGTCCTGAAAGAGGAGGCGTTATTACAAATTGGGTTTCAGATGGTAATGAAATACTTTATTTCGATGAAACAAGATTTATGGACAAGACAAAAAGTATTAGGGGAGGTATTCCAATCTTGTTTCCAATTTGTGGCAATCTCAATACCTCTAATTCAGTATTTGGAAATGGTTATTTGCAATTACCACAACATGGGTTCGCTAGGGATTTGCAATGGCAATATTCCTTCAATGAAAATGAAAAATTTTTATGCTTATTCTTAAATGCATCTAAACAAACCAAAAAATATTATCCTTTCGATTTCGAACTAAAAATAGAAATTACCTTGAAAATTAACTTTTTAGAATTTGAAATTACAATCCATAACAAAACAGATTTTGCTATGCCTATAAATTTTGGTTTGCATCCTTATTTTAATGTTTCAGATTTCAAAAATTTAGAGTTTGTTGATAATCCACTTAATTGTCAGGATCAAGAAAGAAATTCTATAAGTAATACTTTGGATGAATTAAACAAAATTAATTTAGGAGTTGATCTACTTATGTATACTTCCGGTAGAAGCTCTTTTCGAGATAAGATTTTTAAAAGAGAGGTGACTTTAAATCATCCATATCCTTTTGATTTAGGCGTTATTTGGAGTGATCCTCCAAGAAGAATGATATGTCTCGAACCTTGGACTAGTCCCCGAAATTCTTTTGTTGATGGATTTAGAAATATTATGATTCCTTCAAATGATAGTAAAAGGTTGAATGCCTCAATACAAATAAAATCTCTTAAGTAATTTTGCAATACTTATGAAATTTGTTGTTATAGATGATGATCCCACAGGCTCTCAAACTGTTCACGATTGCTTATTACTGCTTAAGTGGGACTGCTCAACTTTAGTTAAAGGTTTTGAATCTAAATCAAATTTATTTTTTATTTTGGCTAACACAAGGTCACTATCGGAAAATGATGCGAAATTAACAATAGAGGAAATTTGCAAAAATCTTAAGAATGTAATTACTTCTCAAGCCTATGAAGGAGAAATTATTTTTATAAGTAGAGGAGACTCTACTCTTCGAGGACATAACTTTATAGAGCCAATTGCTCTAAATAGTTGCTTAGGACCTTTTGATGCTACTTTTCATATTCCAGCTTTCATAGAGGGTAAGAGATTAACAATTAATGGATCTCATTTTGTTGATAAAACTCCTATTAGTCAAACAATTTTTGCAACAGATAAAATTTTTGGATATGAGACAAGTAATGTCAAGAATCTCTTATTTCAGCAGAGTAAATCGCAAATAAATTTTGAAGATATTCAAAATCTTTTATTGTCAGATATCGAAAAGCTAAATGATGAAGAAAATAATATTGTTTTTAAAACACTAAAGAACTTGAAGAATAATAAACATGTAGTTGTAGATGTAGAAAATTATTCTCAACTAAAAAAATTTTCTTTAGTAATTAAAAAATTAATTAAACAAAAAAAATTCCTTTTTCGAACTGCGGCAAGTTTTATAAGTTCAATTTCTGAGAAAAAAAGTGTATCTCAGAGTAAAATATTTTTCTCTAATTTAAGAATAAGAAATAAAGAAAAGAGTTTTCTTCCAGGAATGATAATTGTTGGATCTTATGTAGAACTTTCAACAATACAATTGAATAATTTATTAGAGATAAGTAATTGCTATCCAATTGAATTAGATGTTTTTGAATTTTTTAAAATTACTTCATTAGATAATAATCAGGAGCGAAGGAATTTGTTTAAAAATAAATTTTTGAAAGAAATTAGATTTTCTTTTGAGAAAGGAAAAACTCCTGTTTTGTTTACTTCAAGAAAATTTATGTCTTTAGATGCTTCTGAAATATTTAATTTTTATAATTTACTTGCTTGTTTTATTGCCGAATTAGTCGCAGATTTGAAGTATGAAATAGGATATTTGATTTCAAAAGGTGGAATAACAACAAATTTGATTCTTAGTAAAGGACTTAATGCAGATTATGTTTATCTTGAAGGACAGATTTTAACTGGCATTTCAGTGGTGACTTACAATTTAAAAAATGGCGAAAAACTTCCCATTGTTACTCATCCTGGAAACATTGGCACTAAAGATTCACTGGTTAATATTTGGAAAGTTTTTGAAAATAAAAATAATTTTTAAAATTAGAAATTTGAGATAATTTCTTCCGCAAAACTGCTGCAAGATAAGGGTTCTACTTTTGGTTCCATTAAGCGTGCTAGATCATAGGTGACTTTTTTTTGCTCTATTGCCTTACTTAAACCATTAGTAATTAAGTTAGCTGCCTCATACCAACCAAAATATTCAAGCATCATTACACCACTAAGAATTACTGAACCTGGATTAATCTTATTTAAGCCTGCATGTTTTGGCGCAGTACCGTGAGTAGCTTCGAAAATTGCTGCATTATCTCCAATATTTGCACCAGGAGCCATACCTAAGCCACCAACAATTGCAGCAGCAGCATCAGAAACATAGTCTCCATTAAGATTTAAGGTTGCAAGGATTGAATATTCTTGAGGTCTAGTTTGAATTTGTTGAAATATACTATCAGCTATCCGATCATCAACAAGAATAAGTTCTTTCCATTTTCCATCTCCGTGAGAATTTGATATTGATGCAATAACTTCTTTAATTTCTTCGCAAATGAATGCTTTTTTGTTATTTGTAAGTTTGTCAAAACCTGGTTCAATTTTTCGAGCATTATTTTCAATTGTGATTTCTGGATTTTTCTGAATATTATCTAAAATCCAGCTTTCTCTTTCTGTAATGCAATCTTCTCTAAATTCATTTACTGCTAATTCATATCCCCAATCTCTAAATGCACCTTCTGTATATTTCATAATATTCCCTTTATGTACAAGAGTCACATGCCTTTTATCTCCTGATAATCTTTTGGCATGTTCAATAGCTTTTCTAATATGCCTTTGGCTACCAGATTTACTCACTGGTTTTATTCCAATACCTGATCCGTCGGGTATAGATCTATTTTTTAAATTTTTACTTTTTGGTATGACAACGTTATTTAAGTGACTTATTAATTCAAGACAATTATTATCCTCCGCTTCCCATTCAATTCCCATGTAGATATCCTCAGTATTTTCTCTATAAACAATAACGTCTAAATTTTGGGGATTTTTGTGAGGGCTTGGAGTTCCTGAATAATATTTACATGGTCTAACACAGCTATATAAATCAAATATTTGCCTTAATGCAACATTAAGAGATCTAATACCTCCACCGATCGGAGTCGTTAAAGGACCTTTGATGGCTACACCAAAGTGTTTGATCGCTTCAATAGTATCTTGAGGGAGGTAGTTATATGTTCCATAAAGTTCACAAGCTTCATCTCCTGCATAGACTTTAAACCAATTAATTTTTCTTTCATCTCTATAGCTTTTTTTTATAGCTGAATCTAGAACGATTTGAGTTGCAGGCCAAATATCAACTCCAGTACCATCACCCCTAATAAATGGGACAATTGGATTATTAGGAACATTAGGGTTGCCTTGATTAAAAGTTATTATCTCGCCTTCACTAGGTAAAGTTAATTTTTCAAATTTTGGCATAGCATTGAATTAATAAAAGATAACTCATTCAAGTTCCTCGTATTGTAATTTGCAATGAGTTATTTTCTTTAAAACCTAGAAATTTATTATTCAAATGTGAATAGAGAATAGTTTATTAATCAGCATTTCAACATCTTTATTAAAAGAAAAAGTAGTTAATAAGCAAGTTAAAGCAAATTATGTCATTTTCAAAAAAATACTCAGCTATTTATGAATGCGAGTTCAAATGTAAGTAATGTTGAAATAGCTAATAAAATTGCTTCCACCGCAGCTTTGTTTCGCAAATATTTTCCAGATGCAAGCGTAAACTTTAGTCCCTGGGACAATTCAAATAATGAATCCATGCAAGATACTATTGATTTTGCGTTTCATTTCCCTGGTTGGAGTCCTCTTATTGAATGTAGAGCAATACTCTTACAATTAAGAATTGAAAATGATAATAATGGCAGAGTTCCGAAATTGTTGGGAATAATAATGCGAGGTATGATTGTTCCCTCCGAGAGATGGAGAGTGGCTACCATCGGTGATTGGGAAATGACTGGTACTCATCTACCGCAAAAGGAACAAAAAGATAACCTTTTTTTGGTTTGTAAAGAACTTTATAAGCTATTCTCTACAACATCCGCTGGTAACAAAAATTAGCTGTTTTATGTAATTTCCTTGTAGATTAAATACACTTACAAAAATAATTCAAAATATATGGCAGTTGCTCTTGCAGGACAATTAAGAGAAGGGACAAAAAAATCCCATACTATGGCAGAAAATACTGGCTTTGTGGCTTGTTTTTTAAAAGGAGTTGTTGAAAAAAAATCTTATAGAAAATTAATTAGTGATTTATATTTTGTTTATGAAGCTATGGAAGAAGAAATTGAAAGACTGGTCAATGAGGAACATCCCGTAATAAAACCTATAGGTTTTAAATCATTATTCAGGAAAGAAACTCTTGTAAATGATCTTAAATTCTATTTTGGTGAAAACTGGAAGAATGAAATTAATATTTCTCACTCAGCAAAAGAATATGTTGAAAGAATCCGCGAGGTCGCTAAAAATTCACCAGAGCTCTTAGTTGGTCACCACTACACTCGCTATATAGGAGATTTATCTGGGGGGCAAATTTTGAAGAGGATCGCTAAAAAAGCATTAAATTTGCAGGGAAATGATGGTTTAAATTTTTATGAGTTCGAATTAATTGCTGATGAAAAGAAATTCAAGGAAGAATATTCCCTTACTTTGAATCAACTTCCAATAAATCAAAAGACGGCTGATCAAATTATTGATGAAGCTAATCAAGCTTTTACTTACAATATGAAAATGTTTAAGGAGCTTGAAGGTAACTTGATTGCTGTTTTAGGCAAGATTGTATTTAATTACATTACAAAAAAAGTTAGGAAAGGAAGTACCGAGACCTAATATTTATGTTTGATTCATTAGTTGATTTCCTTAAAACCAATATTGATGAATTAAATGGAGATGAATTACAAATATCTAGTGAATTTAAAGAACATAAAAATGAAGACTCAAAATATATTATTAGAAATTGGCTTTTTTCTTCTCCCGAATATAGAAAGTGGCGAATAACAAGATTAGATGGTGGCAAAAAACTGCAAGTGTTAAATACGGTAGCATATCCTAATTTTGATAGTGAATTGCCTATTTTAGGAGCTGATATTTTATGGTTTGGAACTTCTCAAAAGTTATTGGCAATACTTGATTATCAACCTTTAATTCAAGAAAACAAATATCTTGAAAAATATTGTTCAAGTTTAGGTACTATTAAGGAAAAATATTCTGAATTTGATAATAATAAAATGAAGAATATATATGATTCAAAAAAGTATTTTTCCCCATGGGTGATTATATGTAGAGGAAATAAATTAAATCTTGATAGAGATTTAAACAATATTTTCCATTCATTTGTAAATAATTATTTGAACATTTATAAATCGAATCCTGTTAATCAATTTTTAAATGCAGAAGAAATAAAGATTAATCAAATTAAATATGATAAGTACAGTTTTGAAAAAGACCCTGCAGATAAATTGTTTAAATCTTTTTTTGGAGAAAAATGGACAAAAAAGTTTATTGATAAATTTTTATTTACATTAAATAATGAGATTATTCATTGAATGTTAATACAAGATACTATTTTTTACAGGCCAGATTGGAGATGGCATAATTTTTTAAAATATTTAACAAATAATTTAAGTAAATATAACTGTTTAGAAAAAACAATTCCCTCGGAATATTCTTATAAAGATTCAACTTATGGTTCAAAAAAATTAAAAAAAAATGTAAATCTATCTACTTGGGGTGTAACGCATAAAAAAAGAATTCAATTCGCAAGGGCAGTTTGTATAAATAGTCCAAATTATTCTGTTTTAAATTTTTTAATTATTCCTAATACTATTTATAACGTCCCATTTTTTGGAGTAGATTTTGTTTCTCTACCTAATAGTTATTTATTAGTGTTAGATTTTCAGCCTTCATTAGAAATACAAAATCAATACAACAATGAGTTATTAGAAAAACTTATAAAACTCAAAAATCATTGTCATTCATCACTCCCATTAGCTCAAAAAATGTCAGCTGATGTAGCTAGATTTTTTTCTCCAGGAGTAATATGGTCAAAATTACCAAAAGAAGAAAGAAGTGATTTTTTAATTACCAATAAGCTTTATCCCTCATTTAAGGAATATCTTGATTTGTATTTAGAAATTCTTTTCGAAAGCAAAGAAGTCAATATTGAACTGCAAAACGAATTAATAAACGGTCAAAAAAATTATTTGAATTATAGAAGAGATAACGATCCAGCAAGGCCAATGTTGTCGAGTTTGTTTGGTAAAGAATTTACTGAATCTTTAATTGAAGAAGTTTTATTTACTACTTAAAAGTCTTATAATCAACTGAAGTTTGAAATCATATGAATAAAATTTCTGTTCTTTTTGTATGTTTGGGAAATATTTGTAGGTCTCCTGCAGCAGAAGCTATTTTTGTAAGTCTACTTGAAAAGAAGGGATTAACCGATGGCTTTATTGTAGATTCTGCTGGAACTGGGAGTTGGCATATTGGAAAAAAAGCTGACTCTAGGATGAGAATTGCTGCAAAAAGAAGAGATATAAATATCTTAAGCAGAGCTCGTCAAATTACTAGCGAAGATTTTGACGAATTTAATTATATTATTACGATGGACGATTCAAATTTTAGAAATATTCAAGATCTTAAAAATAGAACAGCTTCAACTGGTTTTGCATCAATAAAAAAAATACAAGATTTTAGATCAGTTTTTAATGAGCAAGAAGTTCCTGATCCATATTTCGGAGGTGATGAGGGCTTCGATTATGTCCTTGATATTTTAGAAGACTCTGTAAACGGTTTTTTGGAAAGTATTTCTTGAATTTATTTGATCTCAGTCTCTTTAGGAATCTTGTCATTATAAAGGTCAATAATTTTATCCACAACCTCATTAATTGTATATCCGTCCGTGATAATTTCTATTGCGTCATTCGCTTTTATTAGAGGTGAAATTTCCCTATTGGAATCTTCAAAATCTCTTTTCTTTATAAGTTCTTTTAATGTATGAAGGTCTATTTCTTGTGAGTCTTTACTATTTTTATCAGATTTTCTTCTTTTTGCTCTTTCATCGATGCTAGCAGTTAAAAATATTTTAAGTTCTGCATGAGGAAAAACAGTAGTTCCTATATCTCTACCCTCAGCTACAAGTCCCCCTGATGCTCCAATTTTTCTTTGTTCTTCTACTAAGAATTTTCTTACTTCTTTTATTGAGGAAATTTTAGAAACGATGGAACTTATCTTTTGCGACCTAATTTTTTCAGTAACACAGTAGTTATTAACATAAACATCCTGATGTGAATTTGTATTCGACTTAAAAACTATTGATATATCTTGAAGAATATTCTGTAATTTTTTTTCTTTTTTATAATCAATACTTTCTTTTAAAATAAGCCAACTCAATGCCCTATACATTGCGCCAGTATCTAAATATAAAAGTTTAAGTTTCTTCGCTATTAATTTTGTTACAGTACTTTTACCTGAACCTGCTGGACCATCAATTGCAATAATCGGCCTTCTTTTCATTAGAAAAACGTGATCAATTAATCTTGTCTCTCCACATCTTATCGCACCAGCCAATAACGAAATATTATCCTCAAGCCTTGCTTTTTGGAGAGTATGAGGGTGTAAATGTTCTAAATATTCAATTGAAATTTTTTTTGCTGATAGCTTCTTAATTATTTGGTTTAAATTGATCTTTTTATCTTGTTGAAAATTTTTTTTTGCTTCTAATAACTCACGTGAAAAAAATTGAATCAATTTTCTTTCGTTTTTTGATAAATGTACATTACGTGAACTTAAAGGAATTCCATCAAAATCTCTTTGTGTAGGTATGGATTTAATAGCAACATTTAATTTCTTTCTAAGGACAAGATTTTTTAAAATTAAAAGTTGTTGCCAATCTTTTTCTCCTAAGTAAAGATTTTTTGGCTTGATGAGATTAAGTAATCTATAAACTACTGTACAAACGCCATCAAAATGTCCAATTCGATTTAATCCACATAATGCAGAAGATAATTCTTTTGGAGCTTTTAGGAATTTAATATTTTTATTATTCGGTGGATATATATCGTCATTACTTGGGATGAAGATAGCATCTGCGCCATTTGAAAAGGAGATTTTTATATCATCATCAATTGTTTGAGGGTAATTCTCTAAATCTAACTTGTTATCAAATTGAAGTGGATTAATAAAAATACTAACTAAATTAATATTAGAATTGTCATTTTTTGCTGTTGATATTAGTTTAATATGACCATCATGAAGATTACCCATTGTTGGAATGAAGTTAATTTCACTATTTATATTTCTCCTCCAATTTTCTATTTCTTCAGTTTTCCTTATGATTACTTTCTTCACTTTGTTTTTAAAAATAAATCTATTTGATAAATAATTACTGGACAAAAGCAATCTTAGGAGGAATATCTATATAGGGAAAGTCTATCATTTTTATTTCATGGATTACAAAACATCAGGGGTTGATATAGAAGCTGGGCGAGAATTTGTTTCCGAAATTAAACAGGCAGTTGAAGGAACTCATACATCTAATGTGATTGAGGGGATTGGCGGGTTCGGAGGTTTGTTTAGAATTCCTATCGATAGTTTTAAAAAACCAGTTCTTGTTTCAGGTACTGATGGTGTTGGAACAAAATTAGAATTAGCTCAAAGTAAAAACTTTCACTTTGAGGTAGGTATTGATTTAGTTGCTATGTGTATGAACGATATTATTACTAGTGGTGCAAAACCTCTATTTTTTCTAGATTATATTGCTACCGGTAAGCTTGATAAGAAACAATTATTGAGGGTTGTTCAGGGAATTTCACATGGATGCGGAGAAAATAACTGTTCATTACTCGGCGGAGAAACTGCTGAAATGCCTGGATTTTATTCAAAAAATAAGTATGATCTTGCAGGATTTTGTGTTGGAATAGTTGATGAGGATAAGCTTATTAATGGTAAAAAAGTCTCTGAAAATGACTTAATAATTGCTTTAAAAAGTAATGGAATTCATAGTAACGGCTTTAGTTTAGTAAGAAAAATTATTCAAAACAATAACCAAATAGATAAAGAATTTGAAGAAGTTTCTCACTTAAATTTTTATGATGAGTTACTGAAACCTACAAAAATTTACAATAATGTAGTTAACCAAATGTTATCTGAAGATATTGAGATTAAAGCAATGTCTCATATAACTGGAGGAGGAATTCCAGAAAATTTACCAAGATGTATTCCTTCTGATTTTATTCCTTATATCAATACCAGTTCTTGGCAAATACCTATATTATTCAAATTCCTTAAAGAGAAAGGATCTATTCCTGAAAAAGATTTTTGGAATACTTTCAATCTTGGAGTGGGATTTTGTTTAATTATTGATAAACAATTTAAGGACGCGATATTAAGTATCTGTAAAGATTATGATATAGATAGTTGGGAAATTGGAAAGATAGTTCGAAAAAATGATTCAACAATTAGTAAATTTTTGCCAGAAATTTTAACTTAAATTTTTTTATCTTTTAAAATGAGTTTAAAAAATTATTTTTTATACCCAAATGAAAAAGTTAGGTGTAATATAATAAAATTACCGCCGAATTATATCGGAAGTTTAAGTATTAAGATTTAACCTTTATTCAATGCCCTTTGCAAATAATCAAAGAATTACACGTAGACGTAGTTCAGCTGGTCCTACACCTCCAAAAAGGCCAATAGGTAATAATTCTGAATCAATTGGTAGACAGGCACAAGGACCAAGGCCAACTTTCCTAACACTAAGGGATCATGGGAAGGTTTTTGTCGCTGATTTACCTAATTTGTCAGATGGTCAATTAGCGCATATTAGTAAAGAAGCTAATGAAGTTTTAAATAGTTTGGAAAAAAGACTTAGTGATCTTGAAAATGAACCTAATGTTAGTAATCCGGAAAATGATACGCTGATAAAAGCTTCTACCAAAAGAGATGTCACACTGAGGTTTATTAAATCAATAGAAGAAGAACAAGAACATAGAAAGAATAATCCTGCTTTACGAGATGCTGCATCTGAATCATTACCTAGAACTTTTCTTGAGGTTGCAAGACACAGATTGCCTGGAGCAACTTTTGATTCACTACTTCGAGAGGCTCTTGAAGCTTGTGCAGTTGATGAAAGTACTGAAGAAAATCAAGTTAGTGATGAGCCTAAAGAAACTGTAAAAATTATGGATATACCTTCTTCCAACACTAATGCTTCACTTGTTGTTAGTATCGACTCAAGTGATGCTTCCAAGAATGACTCTATTTGATTCAACACAAGAGTTAAAAAGTTTTAAAGACCAAAATAATTCAAAAATTAACCTTATTTCAGAGAAAGATCCAATTTTATGTAATTATTGCAAAAGGACTACATCAAATGGTGTTAGATGTTTAGGTATGTGTGTAGCAGATAATGATTACTAAAATAATTCAAATTCCTATATAAATAATCTGATGAAAATAATTAATAAATCAACTGAATTTTATTTATTAATAGATATCAGGTATTATTAAAAAAAATAAATAAAAGATTATTTTTCTATATATCAAATAAGTAATTGAAACTTTATAACCTTTATTTGAAATTGAAGTTCTTAGAAAACTTCACAATTAAATGCGTAAAAAAATTAAATAAGGCGGCACCCAGATTCGAACTGGGGATAAAGGATTTGCAATCCTCTGCCTTACCACTTGGCCATGCCGCCGAAAAAGAATCGATTGAGTCTTTTTATGATCTTAACAGTAAGGTGTCTCATTCTCTATTATTTATTTGCAATGGTCATGGAGAGGATGTAATCGCATCGGAGATAATAAAAAGATTACTAAAAAAAATAAAAAATAAAAATATTGAAGTTTTGCCGTTAGTAGGAAATGGAGATGTATTTAATTCCATAAAATCAAAAAAATTTCGTAAAATAGGAAATTTAAAAGAGCTGCCTAGTGGAGGTTTTAGCAATCAAAGTCTGAAGGGATTTGTGCTTGATTTGTTTGCAGGATTTTTAATAGATAATTTAAGAAATTTTCTACTTGTAAAACAGAAGTCAAAACATAACTGCAAAATTATTGCAGTAGGTGATTTCTTGCCATTACTCTACGCTTGGAGTTCAGAATGCGACTTTAGTTTCATTGGAACTCCCAAAAGTGATCATACCTGGAGTAGTGGGCCTGGTTGGGATTTAAGCGATTTTTATCATAAGTTGAAAGGTTCTGAATGGGATCCATGGGAAATGTTTTTAATGAAATCTCCAAGATGTAAAAATTTAATTATGAGAGATAAAATTACAGCTAATAATTTGTATAAAAAAAATATTGATGCAAAATACTTGGGTAATCCAATGATGGATTTTGTTAATGTAACAAACGATAAGATATCAAATATTATTTCTTTTAAAAGGATTATTTTATTAGTTGGAAGTAGATACCCTGAAGCTCTTAAAAATCTTGATAATTTTCTAAATTGTTTGCAAGATTTTGATTTATCAAAGGATTTGTTAATACTTTTACCTTTGAGCATTAATGCGAATGTGATTCAAATTCAAAATTATTTAAATAAATATGGTTTTATAAAACAGAGTAAAGTTCAATTTCTAATTGATGAAGATTCTGTATGGAAAAAGAAAGATCAATATGTAGTGATTGGAAAAAGTAAATTCAATTCATGGGCCAATATGGCAGAAGTTGGCTTATCTAATGCAGGAACTGCTACTGAGCAAATTGCTGGCCTTGGAATTCCATCTCTTTCTCTACCGGGATCTGGACCACAATTTACAAAATCATTTGCAAAAAGGCAATCCAGATTACTGGGAGGTAGTGTTTTAGTTTGCAAGAATAAAAAAATTCTTTTAAAACGTTTAAGTTTACTTTTGAAAGCAAAAGTTGATAGGTTAGAACAAGCAAAAATTGGAAAAAAAAGAATGGGGGAATCCGGAGCAAGTAAGAAAATCGTGGATGCCATAAACCTTAATTTGTTATCTTAGTAAATGGGACGACTAGCTTATTAATTATTAATTCTTTTATGTATCCAATAAATGATCGGCAATATCTAAAAATTTGTGCAGAGATTGCAAAACTTATGAGTATAAGCTTATCTTCTGCTAAAAAGAAAGTAGAAATTCAAATTGCAAAAGAAGGTTCGAAAAATATTCAAGAAAAAATACAAGTTGCGCAAAATGTTTTAAAAATTTGTGAAAAAAATGATGGAGATAAATTTAGTTCTTCAAGAATACTTGATAAGCTTATGGAAACTCTTGATGGTGAAGATAATTTTTTAACTGAAGATTGATTCTTAATGTTCAAATATATTTGAGAATTTTAGTATGTCTAAATCAGCATGTACAGCAACTGTTTCGAAACATTTTTGAGCTAATTCATATCTGTTCTCTCTTTCTAAGATAACTTTTAATTTATGCATAGCTTCAATTAAATATCTAACATCATTTGCTGCATAATCTAATTGATCTTTTGTTAAATCTTCCTTTCTACCCCAATCACTACTTTGTGAGCTTTTGTCCATTTCTATACCTAACAATTCATTAATTAAATCCTTTAAACCGTGTTTATTTGTATAAGTTCTTGCCAACTTACTAGCAATTTTTGTACAAAAAATATTTTTTGTATTAATTTCAAGATTGCATTTTAGAGCTGCTACATCAAATCTCGCATAGTGAAATATTTTAGTAATTTTGTCATCTTCAAGAAGTTTTTTTAAATGAGGTGAAGAAGATGTATTAAGTTCGATTTTTATACACGATGTTCTTTTAAATTCATTGCATATTTGTACTAAACAGAGTCTATCTCTTCCATGAATTAAACCCATTGCTTCAGTGTCAATAGCTAGATAGGATGATTTTTTATAAAGATTGTATAAATCTACTGTTAAATCGCTATAAAGAAGATCAATATTTTTATTTTCAATAGTCATTTTGATAAGTATTTAAGGGAATTTAAGGTTTAGAATATTATTTAAGATTTTTTTTAATTAAGAATTTTTATCTAATAGAAATATTTTACAGAATAATTCTAAAAAATTATAATATGATGTAACTTTAATTTTCATTCTCGAGTTACTAGAAAAAATTATTTAATGTCATATTCCTTAAATTCAACATTATTGCTGACAATTCTCTTGGCCATAGGATTATTTTTCTTTCTTAGGGCTTCCAGTAAAGATAGAACAACCATCGTTGAGATTTCATCTTCTCAGCAGCCAATTAAGGTTTTAAATGGTTTATGTGAATGGCTTAATTTGAGGGGATGGAAGCAAACAGGAGGAGATTTTGAACAAAGAATTTTAATATTCAAGGGTCAAGTTATTTCTAGTAAATTTTTAGCAATTTTTTTAGGATTTCTTGGCGGTTTTGGTTCTTGTGCTTTGGGATTAGTAATTATTCAAATATATCCTAAATTGGGTTGGTGGCCTATACTTTTGGGATTAATTGGTGGACCTTTGTCTGGAATTGTTTATTTTAAAAAATCAGCAAGAGAGGAGAAATTTGAATTAAGGTTGATCAACGAAAATGAAAATGATTCAACTTTTATGAGACTTAGAGCCCATAGGGATGAATTAATCTCTTTAGAAAATGAACTCGGAGAAAAACTTCAATTGAAAAGTGACGGTTCTTTATTTAAAACCCCTATTTAAAATATTCTAAAATTTATTCGATAATTTTAATCAAAAATATTGTTTTCTTTACAGAATTTCTCTAAATCTTTATCATTTAGCCAATCTTGGGGTTTTGTAAAAATTGTTGTGAGAAATTCCTCTCTAGAATTCTTTCTAGCTTTATATCCATATTCCCATCTAGCTATAGGGGGTAAGGACATTAATATAGATTCTGTTCTGCCATTTGTTTGCAGTCCAAAAATCGTCCCTCTATCCCAAACTAAATTGAATTCGACATATCTACCTCTTCGATATAATTGGAATTCTCTTTCCTTCGATGAGTATTTTTGAGAAGCTCTTTTTTCAATAATGGGCAAATATGAAGGTAGGAATGCCTGCCCACAGTTTTCCGCCAAAGAAAATAAATTATCCCAATTTAAATTAGATCTGCCTATTTTTTGTGAAGCTTTTGATGCCTCTCCATTTTGATTATTTCCTCTATAAATATTTCCTGAACCATCTTGATAATCATAAAAAATACCTCCTATGCCTCTAGATTCATTTCTATGCTTCAAGAAGAAATATTCATCACACCATGGTTTGAAAACTTTATGCAAATCTTTATCAACTTTCTCACAAGCTTTCTTATGCTCATTATGAAAATTCCTTGTATCAGAAAGATAAGGATAAAAAGGAGTTAAGTCTGCACCTCCCCCAAACCACCAAACAGGACCAGCTTCGAAATATCGATAATTCAGATGAACTGTAGGAATAAAGGGATTCTTAGGATGCAACACCATAGAAGTTCCCGTAGCAAACCATTCATGACCTTTTGCTTCGGGTCTTTGAGAGATTATAGATTGAGGTAATTCTTTTCCCTGTACTTCCGAAAAATTTACTCCTGCTTGCTCAAAAATAGAACCATTTTTCAATACTCTTGATCTTCCACCGCCACCTTCTTCTCTTAGCCAGGATTCTTCTGTAAATTTTCCTTTGCCATCTACATTTTCAAGCCTGGAACAAATTTTGTCTTGTAGAGTTAATAAGAGATTTTTAGTTTTTTCTCTTGAGTTTTTAGGAGGTTCTTTCAACATGTATTCAGTAAATCTTGAAGAAAAAGTTTTTTGTTAATTATAAGTTTCCCTTTATAATTTCTCTTAGTGGGTCCTTATTGCCTATTATTTGATAGTTCGACATAGTTCTTAATCTTTTAAACAGTCGACTACCTTGTCAAAATATTTAAAAATTTAATGACCACAATAGAAGATGCGAATTTTGCATTACAAAATGTTCTAGATGCTGGATCACAGAAAAACGTAATTGAATTAGCTTGGATTAAAAACGTAAGAGTAACTATACCGAGAGTAATCGTAACATTATCATTGCCATCATTTGCAAATTCTCAGAGAGATAGAATTGTACAAGAGGTTAGAAAAGTACTACTGGATTTTGAAGATATTGAAGATGTTCAAATAGAGATAGATAATAATCCTTCCAAAACAGAATCTCAAAATCAAAGTAATGCGCCTCAGTTACAGAAGATTGATGGGATTCGTCATATCATAGCTGTGAGCAGTGGTAAAGGTGGAGTTGGAAAAAGTACCATTGCAGTTAATCTCGCTTGCTCTCTTGCTAAATTAGGCTCTAAAACTGGGTTGCTGGATGCGGATATATATGGACCTAATACTCCTTCAATGATGGGAGTTGCCGAACAGAATCCAAAGGTTACGGAAGGTAGTGGCAGTGATCAAAGGTTAATACCAATAAATAAATATGGAATTTCATTGGTATCAATGGGTTTTCTCATAGAAGAGGGTCAGCCAGTTATATGGAGAGGACCAATGCTTAATAGTATTATCCGACAATTTTTGTACCAAGTTGAATGGAATGATCTTGATTTTTTGGTTATTGACTTGCCTCCTGGAACAGGAGACGCCCAAATTTCACTTTCTCAATCTGTGCCTATTTCTGGAGCTATAGTTGTCACTACTCCTCAACAAGTATCTTTACAAGATGCAAGGAGGGGATTAGCAATGTTTAAACAACTCAGAGTACCTTTATTAGGAATTGTAGAAAATATGTCAGTATTTATTCCGCCAGATATGCCAGATAAAAAATATGAAATTTTTGGTAAAGGTGGCGGACAAACATTAGCTAAAGAAAATGATTTACCATTATTAGCCCAAATACCTATTGAAATTCCTCTCGTTGATGATAGTAATAAAGGTGTACCAATCTCAATAAGCCAACCCAATAAAGAAAGTTCTCTTGTATTTGGTAATTTAGCTCAATTAATTAAGAATCAATTTATTAATAATTAGTTGATGTTTAGGAGAATTTCTTTATTAAATAACAGAGGATTTTTACCAAAAAAAGACTACTTTAATAGAGGTTTTTTATTTTCTCCGCTACTTATAATCCCCCTGTTTTTAGTTATTATTTCGGGTTTATTAATAAAAAGTATTCAGGGTGATTTTTTAGTATCGAACTATTTAGGTCATACTCTAACTGGTTTTTTAGGTTATTTTTTAGCTTTTTTTATTTCTTATATACCTTTAGAGAGCATTAAAAAGTATTTAGTACCATTTTATATTTGTACTTTAATATCTTTATTACTAATTTATTTTTTTGGGATTTCAGTTTCTGGAGCTCAAAGATGGCTAAACTTTGGCATCTTTTCTTTTCAGCCTTCAGAAGTAGCGAAACTTAGTACTGTATTAACTCTTGCTTTAGTACTCGACAAAAGAACAATTCTAACAATAAAAGGTTTAATCTTGCCTTTATTAGTAGTAGTTATTCCTTGGTTATTAATTTTCTTTCAACCGGACTTAGGTACATCTTTAGTTTTACTTGTTTTGACAGGTGTAATGCTCTATTGGTCGCAAATGCCCATAGAGTGGATTTTAATATTAGTGTTTTGTATTATCACTGCTGCATTATATCTAACCTTACCAACTCTTCTTATTTTCTGGATTCCAGTTATAGGATATCTTGCTTATAGATCTTCGAAAAAGAAAATTATTTTTTCTGCTCTCGCTATTTCGTTACATTTATTAGTGGCAAAATTGACACCAATTTTTTGGCAATATGGCTTAAAAGAATATCAAAAAGATAGATTAGTTTTATTTTTAGATCCAAATAGAGACCCATTAGGTGGTGGATATCATTTGATACAGAGTCAAATTGCAATTGGTTCTGGAGGATTATTTGGGACTGGTTTGCTACAAGGCAAGCTGACTAATTTGCAATTTATACCGGAACAACATACTGATTTTATCTTTAGTGCTCTAGGCGAAGAATTGGGTTTTGTCGGGTGCATGATAGTTTTATTTTTGTTCTTTTTTTTGATTAAAAAACTTATTAATACTGCAACAATTGCTAGGACTAATTTTGAATCTCTAATTGTTATTGGTATAGCCTCAACTTTTTTATTTCAAATAATTATTAACTTATTTATGACTATTGGATTAGGACCAGTGACTGGGATTCCCCTTCCTTTTATGAGCTATGGTCGAACGGCATTGTTGACCAATTTTATATCTATTGGATTAGTTTTATCTATATTGAAACGTTCTAGATCATTAAGAAATTGATGAAATCAAAAATAACTATAAAAAAAATTCAAGACCTTTTGATTAAAGGAGTTCAAACTATATATGTGGATGATGATTCATCCAGAAGAATGTGGTGGGCTTCTTTAGAAGTGATTCAAAAAGATTTCCTATCTAAGAATTATAGACATGGGGGAATTTGGGTTGCCTCACCTTTACCTACTTTTAATGATAAAAAATTTTTAAATCAATTTTATGGATGGCTTTGGTCTCCTGAGGGGTTTCCATATTTTCAGAATGAGAGTGCAGGTTTTTTACCAGTCAATAATTCAGACAAGATAAACAAAGATTTCGACTTAGCTAGTAATTATAAAGTCTTGAATCTTTGTCAAGAAGATGGTTATGAACCTTTTTTGATGATAATCACCCCAAATTTTCAATGCATATTATCAATTGTAGGAGAAAAAGATAAGAAAATTCTATTAATGAAGTGTGATGAAGAAAGCTTGAAACTTTCAATTGAATTAATGCATGCAAAATTAAACCAAGAAAATTATGAAGAAGGAGTAAAATTTCGTAATGCAATAAATAATTTAGGTAACCTTAATATTAATAATCAATTTGAAAAATTATTTTGGCCAACATTATCGGCAAAATTAGCAAATATTTCTCCAAATCATAATATACAGAATTCTGTAAAATACGATGAAAAAAATGTACAAATATCAGAAGCAAAATTATTACGTGCAATATCTCATGAAGTAAGAACGCCTTTGGCAACAATAAGAACCCTTATAAGTTCTACTTTAAAAAAATACAAGATGGACGAATCAATGAAAAATCGTTTAATTCAAATAGATAATGAATGTAATGAACAAATTGATAGGTTTGGTTTAATCTTTAATGCAGCAGAATTAGTGAGTAATGAAGTTCCGTCATTAAATAACTTGGCAAAGATTAATTTAGCCGAAATTTTTAAAAAGCTTGCTCCTTTATGGAATAAACAATTAAACCGACGTGGGATTTCTTTGAAGATTGATATTCCTAATCAACTTCCGCAAATTTTGAGTGATTCTGAAAAGTTGGAATTAATGTTAAGTGGACTAATTAATAAAAATACTAGAGGATTAAAAGAGGGTAGTACATTAATTTTAGAATTAAGACCAGCTGGTCAAAAACTTAAACTTCAATTGAAAGTACAAAAATTAGAAAGTAATCAAAAAGAAATTCAAAAAAAAGATAACGGTTCTGATATTGGTCCTGTTTTAAATTGGAACCCTCAAACAGGTAGTTTACAACTTAGTCAAAATGCTACTCAAAAGTTGTTGGCTAGCTTAGGAGGGCACGTCACAAAAAGGCGTGATACAGGTTTAACAGTATTTTTTCCGATTTCAGATTCAAAATAAAATGAGAAACAAGTTTTCCATATATTAAATAATGTAGAAAATTTCTTGTAAATTTATAATTTTGCAAAATATGAATGCTAGTTTCTTATAAGAAATAACTCAAAATCTAGGATGACTGAAACTTTAGTTGGTCAATTTCCAAAGCATATAGGAAGTACCGGGGGTTTATTAAACTCAGCAGAAACCGAAGAAAAATATGCAATTATATGGAAAAGTTCCAAGGAACAAGCATTTGAATTGCCCACCGGTGGAGCGGCTATTATGCATGAAGGTGATAATCTAATGTATTTTGCAAGAAAAGAACAATGCCTTGCATTAGGGACACAACTAAGAGCCTTCAAACCAAGAATTGAAGAATTTAAAATTTACCGAATCTTCCCAGGTGGCGATATTGAATTTTTACACCCAAAAGATGGTGTTTTCTCTGAAAAAGTTAATGAAGGTAGAGAGAAAGTAGGTCATAATCCAAGAAGAATAGGTGAGAATCCTAATCCAGCTGGTTTGAAATTTACAACTAAGAATACTTTTGATTAACTTCCTTAAAGTTGATATAAAAGAGGAAAATAATTATAATTTGGGTTGACATTATTAATATGATCAGCTCACATAAAGATAGTTTTTTAAAGGCTTACAAAGAAGGTAAAAATTTTATACCTATCATTCAAACTTGGCCGGCAGATTTAGAGACTCCATTGTCGACTTGGTTAAAATTAACTTCAAAAGATTCCCATGGTGTTTTTCTTGAATCTGTTGAAGGTGGGGAAAGTTTAGGTAGGTGGAGTATTGTTGCTACTAGACCTCTTTGGGAAGCCGTTTGTTATGGAGAAGAAATTGTTAAAACCTGGAATAATGGCAAAACTGAAACACATAGAGGTGATCCTTTTGACATCTTAAGAAGTTGGACCAAGGAATATAAGTCAACCATTCTCGATGAATTACCATCGATCGGACAGTTGTATGGCTCTTGGGGTTATGAATTAATAAATCGAATAGAACCAAGCGTTCCAATAAATGCAATATCAGAAAACAATATTCCTTATGGTTCATGGATGTTTTTTGATCAATTAGTTATTTTTGATCAAATAAAAAGATGTATTACTGCAGTGGTTTATGTAGATATAACTTCCTCAAAAGAGTCTTCGATTGAAGAGTTGTATCTAAACGCAATTTCTAAAATTCAAAAAACTAGAAATTTAATGAGAGTTCCTCTAAAAGAAAATGAGTTTTTAGATTGGAATGAAAATGAGAATCTGAATTTAGATCTAGAAAGTAATTGGAAGAAAAAAGATTTTGAGGATGCAGTTCTCTCTGCAAAAGAATACATAAAAAAGGGAGATATCTTCCAAATAGTTTTAAGTCAGAGATTCCAAACTAAAGTCAATAATGATCCCTTTAATTTATATAGAAGTTTGAGGATGGTTAATCCATCTCCTTATATGTCATTTTTTAATTTTGGCTCATGGTACCTAATAGGTTCAAGTCCTGAAGTAATGGTTAAAGCCGAAAAAAATAAAAATAGTCAGATTGTTGCAAGCTTAAGACCAATAGCTGGCACAAGACCTAGAGGTATTGATAATCAACAAGACTTGGAATTAGAAATGGATTTATTAAAAGATCCAAAAGAGATAGCTGAGCATGTAATGCTAATTGATCTTGGGAGAAATGATCTTGGAAGAGTTTGTGAAATTGGTACTGTTAAGGTCAAGGATTTAATGGTTATTGAGAAATATTCACACGTTATGCATATAGTTAGTGAAGTTGAGGGAATCTTAAAAAACAACGCTGACGTATGGGATTTGCTAAAAGCATCTTTTCCTGCTGGGACAGTGACTGGTGCGCCAAAAATAAGAGCTATGCAATTAATAAAGCACTTTGAAAAAGATGCTAGAGGACCTTATGCTGGTGTTTACGGATCTATTGATATTAATGGTGCATTAAATACAGCAATTACGATAAGAACTATGATAGTTAAACCCTCAAGAGATGGTAAATATGATGTTTCAGTGCAAGCAGGAGCTGGAATTGTTGCTGATTCTTTTCCTGAAAATGAATATCAAGAGACAATAAATAAAGCAAAGGGGATACTAAAAGCATTAGCCTGTTTGGATAAATAAATGAGTCAAAATAATCTTTATAAGGGATTTGAGGTGGAACTTTTCACAGGTTCTTTAAATTCTCATATTGGTGTTTCGGCTGAAATTGAGAAAAAATTTCCTGATTTTGTAAAAGAGCCAGATAACAGAAATGTTGAATACATAACAACACCTGAAAAAGACTACAATTTTTTATATGAGAAACTATTAATTCCTAGAAAAAAGTTAAGACGATGGTTAAACAAAAAAGAGTTAACAATTATTCCTTCATCCACTCTTTGTTTTAAACACGATATTCAATTTCAGAGATCTGATATTGACAATGCTTATCATCAATTTATACAAGAAAATTATGGAACATCCATTGCAACTTCCAGTGTACATATAAACGTAGGAATCGATGATTTAGATAAGCTTTTTGCGGCTATTAGATTAACAAGATCTGAGGCTGCTTTATATCTATCTCTTAGTGCTAGTTCACCTTTTTTAAATAATAAAATTACGGAGAATCACTCTCAGAGATGGATGCAGTTTCCTAAAACACCAAGTAAGGTACCTTTTTTTGTAAACCATAATTCCTATATCGATTGGATAGAGGAAAATATAGCCAATAAAAATATGCAAAATATTAGACATTTTTGGTCTTCAATCAGACCAAATGGTCCCCAAAGACCTTTAATTCTTGATCGTTTGGAATTAAGAATTTGCGATTTTGTTTATGACATTAACTTGCTTTTAGGAATAACGGCCATGATAGAACTACGAATTTTAAATCTTTTTGAAAATCCAAATACCTTAGATCCCTTGAATTCCAGCTTTTTTTCTATTGATAAATTATCAGAAATATGTGATCAAAATGAAACTAATGCTGCTAAAAATAGTCTGAATTCAGAATTAATTCACTGGCAAGATGGTAAAAAAGTTATTTGTAGAGAGTGGATTCAAAACTTATTATCAGATTTGTCGTCCACAGCAGAAAATTTTGGTATGAAAAATCTTTTAGATCCTATTTATAAAGTGCTTGAAGAAGGTAATCAATCTATGAAATGGATAAATCAATATGAAAAAGGTCTTTCTATTGAGCAAATAATGAAAATTTCTATCGAAGAGATGATAAGGAGTGAGGCCTAAAATGTTTGATTATTTAAATAAATATTTGATCTTAACATTTTCACTTGTGACATAATGATTATATGGAATCTTTTCGACAGATAAAAAATAATAACGTGGATCTGATAAGTAACAATGATCCACTTGATAAAAATCGTCTTTTGATAGAAGATCTCTGGGAATCTGTGCTCAGAGAAGAATGCCCAGAAGATCAAGCAGAGAGATTGATCCAGCTTAAAGAATTAAGTTATTCAAAACAAATTGATGGCGAAAGTTCAAAAACTTTGAAAAATGAAATAGTTGATATTGTAAATTCTATGGATTTAGCAGAATCCATAGCAGCAGCAAGAGCGTTTTCACTGTATTTTCAACTCGTGAATATTTTGGAACAAAGAGTAGAGGAAGATAGATATATTCAAAGCTTTACCAATAAGGATGTTCAAAAATCCCCCGATAATCTCGATCCTTTTGCTCCAGCATTGGCTAGGCAAAATGCTCCGGTAACTTTTAGAGAACTATTTTACAGGCTGAGAAAATTAAATGTACCACCAGGAAAATTGGAGGAGTTATTGCAGGAAATGGATATTCGTTTAGTCTTTACTGCACATCCTACGGAGATAGTAAGACATACGATTAGACATAAGCAAACAAGAGTAGCAAATTTGCTAAAAAAAATTCAGATTGAGCAATTCCTAACAAAAGAAGAAAAAAATTCTCTAAAAATCCAACTAAAAGAAGAAGTAAGACTTTGGTGGAGAACAGATGAATTGCATCAATTTAAACCTTCAGTTTTAGATGAGGTTGATTATGCCTTGCATTATTTTCAGCAAGTTTTATTTAATGCGATGCCTCAATTGAGGGGTAGAATCGCTGAAGCCCTCACCGAAAATTATCCAGATGTTCAGATGCCCTCTGAATCTTTTTGTAACTTCGGTTCTTGGGTAGGCTCGGATAGGGACGGTAATCCATCGGTCACTCCTGAAATAACATGGAGAACTGCATGCTACCAAAGGCAGTTGATGTTGGAAAGATATATTACTGCTACGTCTAATCTTAGAGATCAATTAAGTGTCTCGATGCAATGGAGTCAAGTCAGTTCTTCTCTATTAGAGTCACTTGAAACTGACAGGGTTAAGTTCCCTGAAATATATGAAGCTAGAGCTACAAGGTATAGATCAGAACCCTACAGATTGAAATTAAGTTATATTTTAGAGAAATTAAGGCTAACACAAGAAAGAAATAATTTATTAGCTGATAGTGGGTGGAAATTTGCCTTAGAAGGAGAAATAGATAACAAAAATTTAGATAAAGTTGAAAATTTGTATTACAAGTCAGTAAACGAATTTACTTATGATCTCGAACTAATTAAAAATAGCTTGATTAGTACAGATTTAACTTGTGAGTCTGTAAACACCTTACTTACTCAAGTTCATATTTTTGGATTTTCTCTGGCAAGTTTAGATATTCGTCAAGAGAGTACGAGGCATAGTGATGCCATACAAGAGCTTACAAATCATCTTGATTTATCTGTTCAATATGACCAAATGTCCGAGGAAGAGAAAATTAAATGGCTTATGGACGAATTAAATACAAAAAGGCCTTTAATTCCATCTGACGTTAACTGGACAAAAACTACAGAAGAAACCTTTTCAGTTTTTAAAATGGTTAAGAGACTTCAGCAAGAATTTGGAAGTCGCATTTGCCATTCTTACGTAATTTCAATGAGTCATAGTGCATCTGATTTGCTTGAAGTTCTCTTACTAGCAAAAGAAATGGGACTTATTGATAAAAATTCACAAAATTCAAAATTATTAGTTGTACCTCTTTTTGAAACTGTGGAAGACCTTAAAAGAGCACCAAAAGTAATGGAAAAGTTGTTTAAATTAGATTTCTATATATCATTATTGCCAAAAGTAGGAGAATCTTTTAAACCTCTGCAAGAATTAATGCTTGGCTATTCTGATAGCAATAAAGATTCGGGTTTTGTTTCTAGTAATTGGGAAATTCATAGAGCCCAAATAGCTCTTCAAAATCTCTCAAGTAGAAATAACATATTGCTAAGACTTTTTCATGGAAGAGGCGGTTCTGTAGGTAGAGGAGGAGGACCAGCCTATCAGGCAATATTGGCTCAACCAAGCGGCACTTTAAAAGGGCGAATAAAAATAACAGAACAAGGTGAAGTTTTAGCTTCTAAATATAGTCTTCCCGAACTGGCTTTGTACAATCTTGAGACTGTCACTACAGCGGTAATTCAAAATAGTTTGGTCAATAATAGACTTGATGCTACTCCAGAATGGAATCAATTAATGTCTAGGTTGGCAGAAACATCAAGGTCTCATTACAGAAAATTAGTGCATGAAAATCCTGATTTGTTAAATTTCTTTCAAGAGGTGACTCCAATAGAAGAAATAAGTAAATTACAGATATCTAGTAGGCCTGCTAGAAGAAAAAAAGGTGCAAAAGATTTATCAAGTTTAAGAGCTATTCCATGGGTATTTGGTTGGACACAAAGTAGATTTCTTTTGCCAAGTTGGTTTGGAGTAGGCACTGCATTGTCATCTGAATTAAATTTAGATCCACAACAAATTGAACTATTAAGAGTTCTGCATCAAAGATGGCCATTTTTTAGGATGCTTATATCTAAGGTAGAAATGACATTATCTAAGGTAGATTTGGAAGTTGCTAAATATTATGTTGATACTCTTGGTAGTAAAGAAAATAAAGATTCTTTTGATGATATTTTTAAAGTAATCTCTAAAGAATATAATCTTACAAAATCCTTAATACTTGAAATTACTGGTAAAAATAAGCTCCTAGAATCTGATAGAGACTTGAAATCATCAGTAAGCTTGAGAAATAAGACAATTATTCCATTAGGGTTTTTGCAGGTTTCACTTCTAAGAAGACTAAGAGAACAGACAAGACAACCCCCAATAAGTGAATTCATTTTAGATAAAGATGAATCTAGAAGAGCTTACAGCAGAAGTGAACTATTGAGGGGAGCACTTTTAACTATTAATGGGATAGCTGCTGGCATGAGAAATACAGGTTGATAATTGCAATATTCTAAAAAAAAACTTGTTCTTCCAGAAGGTTATTTTGTTAACTCTTCTCAAATTCCATTAGCTAAAGAAGTTAACAAACTTTTAGCTAATTGTGGTTGCGAGACATTTCCAATAAAACCTCTTTCAGATGCTATTCAGAAAAGTAATTTCTTTTTTACCATACAAAATCAACAAAAAAATAAATTATATGGTTTTGTAAGGGTTACGTCCGACAGGGGATTGAATGCTAACCTATGGAATTTAAGTGCATTGCCAGGTAATAATCAGCAACTTTATTATTCAATATTGCTTCAAGTAACTATTGAGAAAATAAATAGAGAAATGCCCGGATGCAGCATTTCTGTACAGGCTCCAGTATCTTCTTTTATAAGTTTAGAGGAAAATGGATTCATAATAGATCCAAATGGAATAAGAGTAATGGGATATAAACTTTAAAAATCATTCTACGAGCATGGAGGGATTCGAACCCCCGACTCTCAGAACCGGAATCTGATGCTCTATCCAACTGAGCTACATGCCCTTTAATTTTTCAATTTCTTTAAAGAGAATCTAAATATTTTAAACTTAGCTAATTTAATTAATGAATGCATAAAAACAATTTTTTTAAATAAATTAAAAATTAAAAATTTTCGGAACCATAAAAGTTTTGAAATTGATCTAAAAGAGCAAAGAGCAATTGTGCTTGGCTGCAATGGCATTGGCAAGTCAAATTTACTTGAATCGGTTGAATTTTTAAGTCAATTAAAATCTAATAGAGCATTAAGCGATAAAGATTTAATTGAGAATGACAGTGATATGGCTGTAGTTACAGGACAGATAAATTTTAAAGACGATTTAAAGTTAAATTTATTCCGAAAAGGGCCTAAAAGAATTTATGTTAATGAATCAATCTTGAAAAAACAGAGTGAAATTAAGAATTATATTAGGAGTGTATGTTTCTGTTCTAATGATATAGATATTGTTAGAAGTGAACCCAGTTATCGAAGATCATGGATTGATAAAGTCGTATCTCAGCTTGAACCAGTATATTTAGACCTGATAAATAGATTTAATAGGCTTTTAAAACAAAGAAGTCATTTTTGGCGTTCGGAAAGTTTCTTAAAAACCCAATCCACAGATATTGTTGAAAGCTTTGATATTCAAATGTCAATAATAAGTACAAGAATTTTTCGGCGCAGAAGAAGAGCTTTATTAAAAATAAAACCATATGTTGAATATTGGCATAATCATTTAAGTAAATCTAAAGAGCAAATAGAAATAAATTATCTATCGGGGATACAAAATATAAGTCCAGAGGAAGAAGAAGAAGAAGTTATTAGTAAAAAAATAGCAGAACAACTCTTAAATCAGCGTTCAATAGAAGCATTGACTGGTAAATGTAATTTTGGCCCTCATCGTGATGATATTGAGTTTCTAATTAATAATGTTTCAGTTAGAAAATATGGTTCCTCAGGACAGCAAAGGACTTTTATCTTGGCTTTGAAGATTGCTGAACTCGATTTATTAACTAAAACATTAAATGTTCCTCCAATACTTATATTGGATGATGTCTTGGCGGAATTAGATTTAACCAGGCAAAATTTATTATTAAATTCTGTTGGTAAAGATAGTCAATGTTTTATAAGTGCGACACATTTAGATAAATTTAATCAGTCTTTCTTAGGCTCTTCACAAATGATTCACTTATAATTTTTAAAATGCATGTTTTTTAGCTAATCTTAATTTTATATAAATTTCTTAAATGGAAATCTACAAAAAAAGTCAAATTTTAAGTTCGTTAAGTAATGAGCAAAAATTAATTCATCAAAGTAAACACCTTTTGTTGGAACTTTATAGATGTGATAGCGAAAAATTAAATGACGAATCCTTTTTGCGCTGTATTTTAAATAGATCTGCTAAATTGGCAAATGCTACAGTTTTGAATTTGATAAGTAATAAATTTGAGCCTCAAGGGGTTACGGCAATTGCATTACTGGCAGAATCTCATATTTCAATACATACTTGGCCTGAATCTAATTATTCGGCAGTCGATATTTTTACATGTGGTCAAAATATGATGCCTGAACTAGCTAGTCAATATTTAATTGAATCTTTGATGGCTAAAGAACATTCTTTGCGTGTCATTGAGCGAAATCCACCTTCAGCAGTCTCTAATCAGATCAGAACGGTTGTTTGACAATATTTACCTATTTAATTTTCCGCTTACAAGTCCCTCAAGATCTAAACTTGTGCAATTAAATCCTAAATTAGAAAAATATTGAACTAACTCACTAAAATTAAATTTGTTAAAAAAATGCTTTAATTCATCTTGAGGAATTTCTATTCTTGCAGTTGAGCCTTGGCATCTAACTCTAACCTCCGATATTCCACATTCTTTAAGATATTCTTCTGCTTTCTCAACCATTTTTAGCCTTTCACTAGTTATTTCATGGCCATAAGGAAATCTTGATGATAAACAAGGTTGAGCAGGTTTATCCCACCAAGGAAAACCCAATGCTCTTGATATATCCCTAATGTCTTGTTTTGAGACTTTAAATTTTGCAAGGGGAGAGATAACTCCTGCTTGTTTTGAGGCTTGTATACCTGGTCTGTAATCTTTAAGGTCATCCAGATTGACTCCATCTAAAACTATCTTGTAATTAAGTTTTTTAGAGAGGTAGGTTGTATGTTTGTGGAGCTCTTTTTTGCATGCAAAGCACCTATCCTTGGGATTTTTACTGTAACTT
>QCDM01000015.1 GCA_003280895.1 Prochlorococcus sp. AG-355-I20
TAGATAAGTATTATCAAATCGCATAATTTTTCCGTTTTGTAGACTTAAGTGCAGATAGACTGCCGGAGTTTACTCTATTAGATATTGAGATGAGCTTTATTAGTCAAGTAGAAATAATTTCTTTTAATGATAGTCTCATAAATAAAATATGGAAAGAAGTATTAAATTTTAATTTAAATAATACATATAGATTTGATTACATTAATAATGATTCAAATCAAACAATAATAATGTTGGGGGACCAAACTTGCTCGCGAAGAAGTAGTGAATATTTTCCTCTTAAGGTTTTGGAGTCATATCTATCTTATGGAATGAGCGCTGCTTTATTTAAACTTTTTAGAGAAAAACATGGTATCACTTACGATCTAGGTGTTTATTATCCTATCAGGAGTGGAAATGCCCCATTTTTAATTTATTTAGCCGTATCTAATGATCAAGCACTTTTTGCTTTTGAACTTTTATCAACACTATGGAAAAATTTACTTTTAAATCCGTTGACTGATGCTGAAATATTTTTAGCAAAAGAAAAACTAAAAGGTTCTTTTTTATTGGGAAATCAATCACTAGATGAAATTTTACAGAGAAAGATACAGTTAGTTAGTTATGGTATTTCTCCAATTTCTGAGAACGATTTAAATTCAAAAATAGAGGAAATTTCTTCGTTAGATATTTTGAAATTAACTAACAAGTATTTTTCAAAACCTTTTCTGAGTATTGCTGGAAATAAAAGTATATGTTTAGAAATTTCTAATAGGTGGAAGAAAAACTTTTAGATTAGTTTTTCTCAATCTTATCAATATCTATTAAAAACGAACCTCTCCTAAACTTTACTTCAACAGTATCTGGAGATTTAATTGAAAGGATTTCCCCAATTTCATCAATTGCCACTAGATCAGGTGGTCTTAACATCGGCATATTATCTGAAGTCTTCAAGTAAGAGACTGGTGCAATCAACTTAACCTTATCGTTGATCTCAAATTTCATTTATAAATTAGATACATTAAAGAGTAGTATAAGCATAAAGTTAGAGAAAATATCAACGAAATGCACTGATTCAGTCTAGAATCCTAGAATTGACTTTCTACAAATTAATGAATCAAAAATTTAAAACATTAATTTTATGGGCTTTACCTATACTTTTGGTAATAGGACTTTCCTACCAATTTTTATCCTCAAGCAACGTTGATTCGCTTAAATCTAACGGCACTACTGTTGCACCAAGAAATTCAGCGGTAGCAAGAGTTAGTTACGGCAGATTTTTAGATTACATTAATTCAGGAAGGGTTACATCTGTTGATATTTTTGAGGGAGGCAGAAATGCAGTTATAGAGACAATAGATTCGGATTTAGATAACAAAGTTCAAAGGTTGCGTGTAGATCTTCCTGGCTTGACACCAGAACTTATAAATATTTTAAAAAATGAGGGAATTAGTTTTGATGTTCATCCAATAAAAACAGCTCCTCCTGCATTAGGAATTTTAGGTAATTTACTCTTCCCGGCTATCTTAATTGGAGGTTTAATTTTGTTAGCGAGGAGGTCAAATGGTATGCCTGGAGGTCCTGGCCAAGCGATGCAGTTTGGAAAGACTAAAGCAAGATTTGCAATGGAAGCTGAAACAGGAGTTGTATTTGATGATGTTGCAGGAGTTAATGAAGCTAAACAGGATTTACAAGAAGTTGTCACTTTTCTGAAAAAACCAGAAAAATTTACTTCTGTAGGAGCAAGAATTCCCAAAGGGGTTCTATTGGTAGGACCTCCTGGTACTGGTAAAACCCTTTTAGCTAAAGCAATTGCAGGTGAAGCTGGTGTACCATTCTTCTCTTTATCAGGTTCTGAATTTGTTGAAATGTTTGTTGGTGTTGGCGCCAGTAGAGTTAGAGACCTTTTCAAAAGAGCTAAAGAGAATAGTCCCTGTTTAATTTTTATTGATGAAATCGATGCAGTCGGAAGGCAAAGAGGTGCAGGTATTGGCGGAGGTAATGATGAGAGAGAACAAACTCTCAATCAATTACTTACTGAAATGGATGGTTTCGAAGGTAATAGTGGCATAATAATAATTGCAGCCACAAATAGGCCCGATGTTCTAGACTCAGCGCTAATGAGGCCAGGCAGATTCGATAGGCAGGTAACTGTAGATGCACCTGATATCAAAGGCAGACTATCAATATTGGAAGTTCATGCAAGGAATAAGAAACTTCAAGAGGATTTAACGCTTGAAAGCATTGCAAGAAGAACACCAGGTTTTACTGGAGCAGATTTAGCAAATTTATTAAATGAGGCTGCTATATTAACTGCCAGGCGGAGAAAAGAATCTATAAGTATTTCAGAAATTGATGACTCTGTAGATAGGATCGTCGCAGGAATGGAAGGTTCTCCATTAACAGATGGTAGAAGCAAGAGATTAATTGCTTATCACGAAGTTGGCCATGCTCTCATAGGTTCACTTGTCAAAGCTCATGATCCTGTTCAAAAAGTGACCGTCATTCCAAGAGGTCAAGCTAAAGGATTAACTTGGTTTACCCCAGATGATGAACAAACTCTTGTTAGCAGGGCGCAATTAAAAGCTAGGATAATGGGTGCTTTAGGAGGAAGAGCTGCTGAAGATGTAGTTTTTGGAGAAGGTGAGATTACAACAGGAGCTGGAGGTGATTTCCAACAAGTTGCTTCTATGGCTCGCCAAATGGTTACTAGATTTGGAATGAGTAATTTAGGTCCGATAGCTTTAGAAAGTGGTAATCAAGAAGTATTTGTTGGTAGAGATTTAATGACTAGAAGTGAAGTTTCCGATTCAATTTCTAAACAAATAGATGAAAGTGTAAGAATAATGGTCAAAGAATGTTATAAAGAAACCTACGATATAGTTAGTAAAAATAGAGAAGCTATGGATAAAATAGTTGACCTATTAATCGAAAAAGAAACACTAGATGGTGATGAATTTATAAGTATTCTCTCCAAATTCACAGAAATTCCTGAGAAAGAGAGAACACCTCAATTATTAAGCTAAACTTTTATTGGTTTTTTATCTAACACCAGATCAATTAAACCGTACTCAACAGCTTCGTTTGGGGACATATAAAAATCTCTATCAGTATCTTCTTTGATAGTGTCATAATCTTTTCCAGTTCTTTCTGATAACTCAGTATTTAGTCGTTCTTTTAGGAACAAAATTTCATCTGCTTGAATTCTTATATCACTGGCTTGACCTCTAGCACCTCCAAGTGGTTGATGAATCATTATTCTTGAATGTCTAAGGCTGCTTCTTTTACCTTTAGTACCTGCAGCAAGCAAAAATGCACCCATACTAGCTGCTAAACCAACACAAACTGTATGAATGTCAGGCTTTACATGTTGCATTGTGTCAAAGATACCCAATCCGTCATATACGGATCCGCCAGGTGAATTTATGTACATATAAATATCCTTATCTGGATCTTCTGCCTCGAGAAATAATAATTGAGCAACAATTCTATTAGCAGTTTCACTAGTAACTTGTTCTCCCAAAAAGATTATTCTCTCTCTTAATAGTCTGGAATAAATATCAAAGACTCTTTCACTACCGCCAGATTCTTCTAAAACTAAAGGGATCATAATAATATTTATCTGTTTATTAGATATTAACGATATTGAGTCAACATACGCTAACCTTATTAAGGTTTACATATAAAAAATTGAAAGAAAAATTGACTGTTTCAGATAGCAAAAAGTTATTTCATGAAAAATTTCCTTACGTCATTCCAGGTTTATATAAAAGAGTAGTTGATGAAATGCTTGTCGAACTTAATCTTTTGAACCATCAAAATGAATTTACGCAAGATTTTCTCTTTTGTGTCGGCCTCACCGAAACATTCAAAGAATTAATGAAAGGATATCAACCTGAAAAACACTTGGATTTACTTTTTGAATCTTTATGCAGTTCTACAAATTTTGAGGCGAAGGAAATTAATGAAATATCTAAAAAGTCTCAAAAAGAATTAGAGGATAAAACATCTAAAGATATTTTAAAATTATTAGTAAAAAAAAGTAATTCTAAACTTTATCCTTCAAGGATTTTGAACTTAGGTATATATATATTAATTTCAAACTCTCAAGATTTCAAAGAGAAAAATGAATCAGATAAAAATAAATTAACCTCTGATATTTTTGAGAAGTTAAGCTTATCTGCTAATAAAGCAGAAAAAGATATTGGAATCTACAAAAGCAGCATATCAAAAATGGAACAAGCAAAAGAATTAATTGAAGAGCTCAGAATTAAGGATAAGAAAAAAGGCTTAAAAAAATAATAACTATTTTTTTAATCTTTTTTTATCTTTCCAAGATACATAGGATATATAAATTACAGCTAATGTTATGAATATGAGCAAAACAAACGATGTTAAGATAAGAAAATTACCTAAATAGACTTCATAAGTTAAAAATGAAATCATATGTCAATGGATCCGTCCCCATTTCTTCCCCAAACAACCATGGCAATTGAAAAAGTAAAAATAGCAGCCAAAGCCGCCCAGCCTATTTGAAAGATCATTAGAATTTAATCGTTTTTATAAATATAACAGAACTTCAAAATTTTTTAATCATTTTAAAGCTAAAGTTAATTTCTCAGAAACAAATTTTTCCCAATAGAATTGTAATAAAGTTAAATTGGGAAGGTTAGTTTTAAATCATAGTTCAAATATAGAAGGTCTAATTCCAATACTTCAAAAATTAGCCCTGGAAAATAATATCAAGACAATAACTCCAGCTGTTATTTCAAGAGCCAGAGGAAGATCCTCTAAATTGATAATTAGATTGTCAGTGAAAACTATAAACGGATATAAAGCGATAGCAAGAAAGGGTAATACAGCTCAAGAAGTTTTTATTTCAACAGAGTTAAGTAAAGATGAATTAAAAGAAATCATAGATTTATATAATAAAAAGTAATTAAATTTAAGGGTATTAGAAAATAGTTAGGAGAGAACAAATGAAATTGGTATTAAATTTTTTTATGTTTTTATTGGCCTTTTTTTCATTTAGTAATAAATCATTATCACTTACTGATAACCAAATAAAAAGATTTTGCACAAAGGAAAAAAGAATATCTTTATGTATCAAAAATTTACAAGAGAAAAGGTCTGATCTCCAAAAAGGAAAGCTAATTGAAATACCTGTAACCCCTTACAAACGGTAATTAGAAATTGAATTTAAATTTCAAATTCTGATTCGAAAAGATTAAATGCATTTTTATAGCTTGTGAGAAGTTCTTCAGAATTATCAGAGAATCCTTGTCGTTCGTAATCTTCTTTTAATTCATCATATATGTAAACCACTTTGTTAAAGGCGCTCATATATTCTTTTTGTATGTCTTCATCATCGATATCATAGATTTTTGCCAGTACTAATTCGACATTTTTTTTTGATGAATATATTTTTCTCTCAAAATCCTTATTTAACTTCCTTCTTTTTTTTGCCATTTAAAATTTCTAAATACAGATTAACAATACTCAAATTCATAGATAAATTAAATTAAAACTTATAAAATAAAGATATAGTTTCCAAATCAAAATAAAACCTCTACATTCCAAATGAATCATTGGATGATATGAATAAAAAAGAAACAACTAATTCTAAAGAACTGAAAAACTAAAACTATTAAGCCAAGAAAATGAATACTTCCTCAAACTTAAAGAAAAAAAAAGATAAAAAGCTTCCATGGTGGGTAGAGTTATTATTTGTTCAAATAGGATTACCAGATAAATTACTAACAAAAATATTAAAAGCCAAAAAAACATCTAAAGAATTTATTAAAAACGAAAAAAAATCAATAATAATATTTTTGTTTGTAATTACTATATTGGCATATTTTTATCCAGTTATTAAACATGCAAAAAATAAATTAGATTGTGAAGCGATTGCTAAAAACTATATTATTAAAAATAAAAATACAATCGAAATTAATAATAGAGAAATAAAAATGTTATCTACAAATTTTTGTTATGGTGGCGAAGAAATCTATGAAATAGAAAATTTAAAAAATTAAATTTTAAATTATTCTCAATAAATCACCATCGCAATATTATGATAGTAACTTTAATTCTTATAAAGTTGAAATTTTATTCCTATGACTGATATAAAACAAAAGAAAGAAAACGTAAATATGCATTTAAAAGATTTGAGACAAAACCTAAAGAAAATGCATTTAGAGGTTACGGAAGAATTAATATTACCAAAGCCAGATGATGTAAAAGAATTAATGAATAAAATGGATAAACTATTAAAAATAATAGAATCAAAATAAACTATAATTTAAATAATTTAGAATCATCAAAATTTAAATAAATGAAAATAATAAAAAAATTTCCATTGATAATTCTAATTGCAATTTTCTTAATTTCTTGCAAGACATCAACTAATAAAGAATATCCCATAAATAATTTGGAAAAAATTAATGAAGAGAATCCCAACTCAAAAAAGAAAAGAATGGAAATAAAGTTTTCTTGTGGAGAGGATGGCATTTCAGAATACTTAGATGATGGATGGAATATTATAAGAGAAGATTCCCAAGAAAAAATTTGTACATGGAAATCTGTTCCTGCCACAAAAGATTGTAATATGGAAAAAGATAAAGGTTGTAAAATAACACAGCCAGATAAAATAGGTCAAGAGAAAATTTATTTATTGGAAAAATAAAATTAATACATGCCTCCAAAATCAGAACACTTAGTAAATTTAATTTTTAAGAAATTAAAAACTTATAAGAATAAAAAAATATTTTTAGAAAAAGAAAGTTTGAATAAATTTATTCTTTCTCTTTTCAAAGAAAACTGAATGCAGGATTTATTTAAGTTAGTTGCTATATTTAAATAAATTTTTTAATTAATAAATATATGGATAATTTTTCTTCATTAACTGTTACCTTGGCAATCATATTTATTGCAAGTCTTTATTTTTTATTTAGGGTTACCTCTAGTACAAAGAATTAAAAAATATTTTCACATCTTTCTTAGATTATCGGATCATCTCTTAGTAGTAAAACCGTATGCTTATTTAAACCATCGTTAATCCATTCTTTATATTCTTCTAGGACAGACTTTTTATCAGAATTATCTAGTAAGTTAATTCTTTGTTTTGCATTGTCCAAGGCCAACTTAATACAAAATTTATAATCATTGGAGTTTTCTTGCATAAGTTTTTATTAAATCTTAGTGAAAATAATTTCTTATTCTGTATAGAAAATTACAATAATAAGCGTTGATTCAATAAGAGTATCAAGCAATACGGAAGAAATTTTAATATATTTAGGATAATAATTATATTTACAATATTACTATGTCTTACGAAGCAGGTAGTAAAGAATGTAGACATTTAATTGAAGCTAAAGAAAGCCTTCTTTCAACATTAGATGCGTTAACTAATATACATTCGACCGATTTAATACAAATCCAAATTAAAGAAATTTACAATAAATTAGAACAGATGCACGACAATAGAAAAAAAATAGAATCAGCTACAAATTATCTTTAATGCAATGAATCTAACTGAAAGCTCTCAAAATTGGCTTTTTATCTTGGTTACTTTTTTTTCTGTTAATAAGTCCAATAAAGCATCAAGCTGAGCGATTACTTCCTTTGTTTCATTAAGATCTGGCAACAAGTCTTCTTTTATGAGCATTTGATGCATCTCTCTAAGCTCTAACCTTATATATCTAAGGTGAGAACAAACTTCCTCTCTCTTTGTTGCACTCATATTTCCTTTATATTCTTTACATTATACAATACGATCTTTTTTGACTCCCATATAAGTTTTGTCAATTTGAAAATTTTTTTCAAACCCAATAACATATCAAAATCTTTTAAAGTCGAATTGTAGTAATATATCCTTCATGAAAAAGAAACAATCTAAAAAAAAACAAACTAATTCAAATTTAAAAGATCAAAAATTAGGTCAAACAAAAAATTCTGCGAAATTAGTACTTTTTGTTTTTGGTATAGGTCCAATTATTGGCATAATTATATTTTTATATAGTAAGGGATTTTTTAATTCGCCAACTATTTAAATCTTAAGTAATTCAAATTAATCTTAAATTAATTAATTTTAAAAAATTTAAAAATAATTATTGAAATTTTTTTAAAGAAAATATCCTAAATTCTGCCATTTTTCTAGCATTTTCAGGATTAGATATCAAAAAAGGGTGATCTGATAAAAGTTCTAATACCTTATCTATCTTTAGACGTATATCATCACAATCAACATTTTCCCATTCCTCATCAAATGACATTGCAAAGCTATCAGCATTATCATATAGTTTATCTTTCATAATATTTGGAATTTAAATTTAGAAAATTTCAAAAATCAGAACTAAACTGAAAAAGTTACTAGAAGAATCATTTAAAACTATCCCCATGAGTATTTGAGAAATAACTTTGAATAAGTGTTCTTTGAAATTATACTTTAATCCTACTATTTAAATTTATACAAAAGTACTTTTAATCAAAATCTGAGTTGATTTGACAGAAATGTTACAATATTGACATATGTAAAGACTTATGGAAAATAAAGTTAAAAGGATAGGATATCTTCCTAGAAAAAGAGTACTTGAAATTATTGATGAAATATCTAAGAGCGAATCTATAAGTAGATCTAAAGTAGTTGGAATATTAGTTGAGGAAGCATTAGATGCCAGAGGAATTGCGAATTTTGGATATAGTAATATCAGCAAGTCAAATTCATTCAAGTCGGATAATTTTAAAGATCTCCAAAATAAAAATGCTCACTTAAAAGATGGGGAAGACGAATTTGTTGATGACAGTGGTTACACTGTTTCATCTCACAAAACTTTAGACCGCTCAATATCTTCTGCAGATATTGAATTAGCAAATAAAATAAACCTTCTTAAGGAATCAGGATTAATATGAATTTCATTGAGTAATTACTTTATTTTTTAATGCATAATATTGATTCATTGTTTATTCTTAGTCAAGAATAATATTCTTTTTACATACTTCGAATATTAAATCCTTTCTTATATTAATTTTGTAATTAAAAAATGAAAGATATTAAATGTCCTTCATGCGGCAAAACTTTCCGAATTGATCCCAGCAGCTTTGAAGAAATACTTCTTCAGATAAAAGACGAAGAATTTAACAAACAAATAAAAGAAAGGCTTATCTTGGCTGAAGAAGATAATAAAAAAGCTTTGGAAATTTTAAAACGTGAGTTAAAAATACAATTAATAGAGCAAAATCGCATTAAAGAGTCTGAGATCCAAACTCTTGAATCTAAATTAAAAATAGCTGATGAAAAGAAAACAAATGCACTCAATGATTTAAAAAATCAAGCAACAAATAAAATTAATTCATTGAATAATGAATTAGTCAAGCTGAAGGATGAAATCAAAACCCAGTCTTTAATTTCAGAATTATCTTTAAAAAACAAAGTAAGTGAAGCTGTCAATAATTTAGAAAAAGAGAACTCTTCATTAACAAATTCCATTGAAAAGATGAAACTTGAACATTCAATTAATGAAAAATTAATTGAAGAAAAGTTTAAAAGCAAAATTAGTGAAAGGGACCTGACTATTCAGGAGTTAAGAGAAATGAAGTCTAGATTATCTACAAAGATGGTAGGGGAAACCTTAGAAATCCATTGCGAAACTCAATTTAATCTGAATCGTGCCTCTGCGTTTAAAAACTCATATTTCGAGAAGGATAATGATGCCACTTCAGGAAGTAAAGGTGACTATATATTTAGAGAATTTGATGAAAATAAAACAGAAGTAGTATCAATAATGTTTGAGATGAAGAATGAAAGTTTAAATGGAACTAATAAAAGAAAAAACGAAGACTTCTTAAAAGAATTAGATAAAGATAGAAGACAAAAATCTTGTGAATACGCTGTGCTCGTATCGCTTCTAGAACCAGATAGTGAACTTTATAATGCTGGAATAGTAGACGTTTCTCATAGATTTCCAAAGATGTATGTTATAAGACCGCAATTTTTCTTGCCCATTATTTCTCTCCTAAGAAATGCATCTATGGAAACCTTAAAATACAAATCGCAAATTGATTTAATGAGACGAGAGAATTACGACATAACTAATTTTGAAAGTACTCTTGAGCAATTCAAAAATGCGGTTGGTAAAAATGTTTCACTTGCCCAGGATAGATTTAATGATGCAATTTCAGAAATTGATAAATCAATAAGCCATTTACAAAAAACCAAAGAAGCTTTAATTCTTTCAAAAAAACATCTTTTATCTGCTGACAGCAAATCTCAAGATTTGACAGTAAAAAAATTAACTAGAAATAACCCAACCATGAAGAAGAAGTTTAATGATCTAAATAATTTCGAAGATGAAGTAGCCTAATTAAAAAAGTTTTGAAATTAATAATAGTTAAAAATATATTTAATTTCTAACTTATAAATATAGTATAAATAATAAATTACATGGTAAAAAATAATGTCTATCAACACTCCTATTTTTAGTATTGCCAAAGATCTCAATGTCGAAAGTAATAGAATATTATTAGCCTGCAAGAAACTTGGAATCAACGCAAAAGGTGCGACAAAAAGATTAAATGAAGAAGAATTAAAAAAAATTAAAAGTTATTTTGAAACGGGCAAAAATGTGTCAGATGAAGTGATCAACTTAAATAAAGTTAAAACCAAAAGCAGTTCTAAAAAAATTGTAGAAAAGGTAAAGATTAAATATTTTGCAAATAGACTTATTCGAAAATCTTAAATAAAAATAATTTTTTCTAATTACTTAAAGGAATAAGCCACAGAAGAAAAAAATAATAATTTATCATAAGTAAAAATACTTAAAATGAGCATAACCAAAATTTTAAATTCTCTGGAAAAATCCTGGGAAAGAGATGATATTCTTTTAAATATAAAGAAGGGGTTAGGAACAGATGAGATAGTTAATGAATTTCTTGTGAAAAACGAAAGCAAAATTAAAGAATTAAATTCTTTATTAAGACCAGAAGATATTGATTTATTTAATCAAGTAGAACAACTCTCAACTTGCGAATCTAAATTAATTAATGAGATTAAAAATTTAAATTACTTAAAAAATAATGAAAATCATCATATTCTAAATCAAAAAAATATTGTGCCCTCTAATAGAGTTTCTTTTAAGAAAATTAGTTTATTCATGATTAATTGGAGTAATAAATTTGTAGTTATTGCTTTACTAACAATTTCAGCCATAGCTTTATCAAAACAAGCGTGGGCATAATTAGCTAAATTAACTTCATTGTAAGAGATGTAGTTTTGAGAACTAAACAAGAATATTTAATTAGATATAAAGATGGTAATCTTTATTGTGAACTTGCTGATATTTGGATTGATCCAAGCAAGCCAGTAAAAAAGGCGTTAATAACTCATGCTCATTTTGATCACTTTACATTTGGCTGTGAAGAATACATTTCTACTAAGGAAACTGCGATACTTCTTAAAGAAAGAGTTGGAGATAATATCAAAATTAAGACTTTTGAATATGGAGAAGAATTTAAAATAAATGGCATTAATATCTCTTTTCACCCATCCGGTCATATCCTTGGATCTAGTCAAATAAGGTTTATTTTTGCTGAAGAAAAATGGTTAATTTCAGGTGACTTTAAGCTTCAAAAAGATGAGACTTGCAAACAATATGAAATAGTAAAAACTGATTATTTAATAAGTGAATGTACTTTTGGTTTGCCAATATTTAAGTGGGATGAATCAAATAAAATAGCAAATGATATTTCAAAATGGATAACTAATTCACCGGAAAAAACTTCTTTACTTTTCTGCTATTCACTTGGAAAAGCTCAGAGATTATTAAACGAAATTAATAACACAAATTTTAAAGGCAAAATTTATTCCCATGGCAGTATACATAAAATGAACAATAGTTATAGGGAACTTGGAATTGATATTAAAGATACAATAAAAATCGAAAATAAAAAAAAGATAGATGAACTTAAGGGCAGTCTAATATTATTACCACCATCTTTAAGTAAGGGCACTTATCTAAAAAATTTCAAAAATATTCAAACAGCTTTTGCTAGTGGATGGATGTCTATAAGAGCTCTAAGAAAAAGATCAGGATATGACAAAGGGTTCGCAATATCTGATCATGCAGATTGGGATGGAATTCTGGAAGTAGTAAAAAAGTCAGGAGCAAAAAATGTATTTTTTCATCATGGAGATAGTGAAGCCATAAGTAAATATTTAGTTGAAAAGGAATCAATAAATGTTTTTTTTCTTCGGTAAATAAATATGAGCTTAAAAAAGTTTTCAGAATTATTTGTAGATTTAGATTCAAGTAACAGTACAAATAATAAAATTGAAGTTTTAAAGAATTATTTTTTTTCTAATGATCCAATAGATAATTCATGGGCAATATATTTACTTACTGGGAAAAGTAATAAGAGATTTATTAGTGGAAGATATTTAAAAAATCTTTTTTCTCAAATATATGAATATCCTGTATGGTTAATTGATACATGCTATTTAAAAGTTGGTGATTCTGCTGAGGTAATAACGTTATTACTTAAAAATAAAAGTACTTCCAGAAAAAAGGAATTATCAAATATAAGTCTCAATGAATTACTAAGCAAAACAATACCTGATTTATCAAAACTTAATGAGGATGAAAAAAATTTACAAATTAAAAATATTTGGGAAAGATTACCTGAAGATTACCATTTAATTTTCAACAAAATTCTTACAGGCACTTTTAGAGTAGGAGTCTCTATCGGATTAATTACAAAATCAATATCAAAACTAATTAATATTGATGAAGAAATTATTTCTCATAGATTGATGGGTAATTTCAAGCCTTCAATTGATTCATATGAATTTTTAATTAATAAGAACATCAATCTTGAAGAATTAAATTCCAAACCATTTCCATTTCTTCTAGCGAATACTATTGAAGATAAAATCTTCAAAAATTCAATAAATGATTTTCAATTTGAATGGAAATACGACGGTATAAGGCTGCAATTAATTAAAAGGTCAGGCAATATTTCGTTATGGACAAGAGGACAAGAATTAGTCAATGAATCTTTTCCAGAATTAGTAGAGAAAATGTCCCATATAAAAGATGATTTTGTTCTTGATGGGGAATTATTAGTTTGGAATTTTAAAGAACAAATTGCCTTTGATTTTTCTTTACTTCAAAAAAGAATAAATAGAAAGTCTCCTACTAGATCAATCCAAATTAAATATCCAATTATTTTTATTGCTTATGATCTTTTAGAGATTAATGGAAGAGATATAAGAGAAATTAAACTAGAAAATAGAAGAATTGAGTTAGAAAAATATTTTTCAAAATGGCAAAATAAAACTGAGAATAATATCTCTGATATTTTTAAAATATGTGATTTAATCTTTCCTAATGATTGGCCTGATGCTTTAACTTATAAAGAAAAATCTCGAGAAAATAATACTGAAGGATTAATAATTAAAAAAAAGACTTCTATATACTCCTCTGGTAGAAAAAAAGGTATTTGGTGGAAATATAAAGTTGATCCTATGCAACTGGATGCTGTTCTAATTTACGCTAAGGGCGGTAGCGGTAGAAGAGCTGGTCTTTACACAGATTACAGTTTTGCATTATGGAAAGACGAAGAATTAATTAAATTTGCAAGTGCATATTCTGGTTTAACGAATATTGAGATTAAAGAGCTAGATAAATGGATAAGGAAAAATACAATAGAAAAATTTGGTCCTGTTCGATCGTTAAAACCAGAAATGGTATTCGAAATATCTTTTGAGAAAATACAAATTTCTAAACGTCATAAATCTGGCATAGCAGTACGATTTCCAAGAATAACAAAATGGAGAAAAGATAAAAAAATTAATGATGCAGATAGCCTAGAGAATGCTTATGAACTAATGAAAAAAATATCATGAAAAATCTTACGAAAAATAATAAGCAAAATAATTTAATTTCTAAAATTAAACTGTTTTTCTCCACAAATGGATGGGAGCCACTACCCTATCAGATCGAATCTTGGGAAGCATTTTTAAAAGGAGAGAGCGGAATAATACAAGTTCCTACTGGATGCGGCAAAACTTATGCTGCATTAATGGGACCTTTATCACAGATAGAAGATCCCAAAAATAATAAAAGTGTGAATATATTATTAATAACCCCTTTAAAAGCACTAAGTAGAGATCTAAAAAATTCCATACAATTAGCAGCTTTGCATTTTAATAAAGAAATCACAGTTGAAATTAGGAACGGGGATACAACCCAATATGAAAAGAAAAAGCAACTAGCTAAACCACCTAATATTCTTATTACCACTCCTGAGTCTTTATCTCTTTTACTTTCTAATAAAAAATCTAATAATCTGTTCAAGGAGTTGTCATCAATAATTATTGATGAATGGCATGAATTGATGGGTAGTAAAAGAGGAAACCAGTGCGAGTTATCTTTAAGTTGGCTAAGAGGTAATATAAAAAATTTACAAATTTGGGCAATGTCTGCAACTATTGGAAATATTGAAGAAGCAGCAAGAGCAATAGTTGGGATTAGCGCTATTAAACCCAAAATTATAAGTACAAATATTCAAAAAGAGATCGAAATTATAAGTGTTTTACCAGAGGAGGAAACTACCTTTCCATGGAGTGGGCATCTTGGGATTAGAAGTCATTCTTCACTATTAAAAATCCTAGATAAAAATAAAAGCACCTTATTATTTACCAATACGAGAAATCAATCTGAAAGATGGTATCAATGTCTTAAATTTTTCCTCCCAGAGATGGAAGATAAAATTGCACTTCATCACGGCTCCCTCGATAAAGAAGATAGAAAAATAGTTGAAGAAGGGGTTAAAGACGGATTAATAAAATGGGTAGTCTGCACCAGCTCGTTAGATTTGGGAGTTGACTTCCAACCTGTAGATCAAATAGTTCAAATTGGTAGTGCAAAGAATTTAGCTAGACTTATACAAAGAGCGGGAAGAAGTGCTCATAGACCAGGTGGAAAATCAAAAATAATTTTTATGCCTACTAATTCTTTAGAGCTTTTAGAGATTAGTGCAATGAGAAGAATAATAAAAAGTGGTATATCTGAGGAAATTAGACTTCCCGAATTATCTTATGATGTACTTCTACAACATCTGATAAGTTTGGCATGTGGAAATGGCTTTGATCCGAAAATTGAGAAAGAAAGAATTAAAAATTGCTGGAGTTATAGAAACTTAAAAGATCAAGATTGGAATTGGTGTCTTGACTTTTTAGAATATGGAGGAAAATGTCTTAAAGCATACCCAAAATATAAAAAGATAGTTAAAGAGGAATCACAAAATCATAATGAAAACTTTAAATATTTTGTAAAAGACAAATCTTTAATAAGAATGCATAAGTTCAATATTGGGACAATTACAAGTGACAAATTTGTGAATGTCAAATATATGAAAGGTAAATCTTTAGGTAATTTAGAGGAGAATTTTGCTTCAAAATTAAATCCTGGAGATACATTTTACTTTGCTGGCAAAATGCTTCAATTTGTAAGAATAAGAGATATGATCTTATACGTTAAAAAATCAACAAAAAAAAGTTCTCTAATTCCTGCATGGGTTGGAGGTCAAATGGCAATTTCTGATCTACTTTGTGAGAGTTTGAGAAAAGAAATAGATATATGCAACGAACTAGAAAATTATGATTACTTAAATCCTGAACTCAATTCATTAAGACCAATATTGAAGAAACAAAAAGTTCTTTCAAATATTCCAAAGAAAGATGAATTCCTCATAGAAATATATAAAACCAAAGATTTATCAAATCTTTTTGTTTTTACACTTGATGGAAAATTTGTAAATGAAGGAATTGCATTTTTATGGGCTTTGAGATTGGCAAAATTAAAACAATCTACATTTAGTATTACTGCTAATGATTTTGGATTCAGCTTAACTAGCGCAGAAGATTATGATTTTTCCATAATAAAAAAAGAAGCTGATTACTTTTTGAATAACAAAAAATTAGAAGAAGATCTAGAAAATGCAATTAATTTCTCAGAATTAACAAAACGTAGATTTAAAAATATTGCCCAAATAAGTGGACTTGTAAATCAAAATAATCCAACCAAAACAAAAACCTCCTCTCAACTTCAAATAAGTTCAAGTCTTTTCTACGATGTCTTTACTAAATATGAAGAAGGCCATCTTTTGATAAAACAATCGTATCAAGAAGTTAAAGAATATCAATTAGAAAATAAAAGAATATCTAGATCATTAGAAAGATTAAAAAATTTAAAAATTATATTAAACGAGATAAAAACTCCAACGCCTTTTGCTTTCCCTTTATTAGTTGAAAGACTTAAAAATACTTTAAGCAATGAACCAATAGAAAAAAGAGTAGAAAAACTTATAAAAAAATATAGTGATTAAATGAAAAAAAGTTCTTTTAAATTTTGTTGGGAAGATACATTGTTAGAGATGCTACCTTCAAGAGCGTTATTTCTACCAGAAACAAAAGAGTTGTTAATATGCGATATTCATCTTGGGAAAGCTGAATATTTTCAACAAAATGGTATACCTCTCACTAATAATTCAGATAAAAACAATTTCGCAAGAATAAAAAAAATAGTAAAAAAATATAGTCCTGAAAAGTTAATAATATTGGGAGATTTATTCCACAGCAAATATTCAATAGATAAAGCTCTTCAAAAAAAAGTTGAGGATCTTCCTGAGATACTAAAAACTAATGTTGAACTGATCCTCGGAAATCACGATGTAGGTTGCAATATTAAAAATATTAAAATTTTTGATATTAGAAAAACTAAAAATATTACTTTTAGCCATGAGCCAGTTAATTCAGAAAACAAAAAAACCTTGAATATTTGTGGACATTATCATCCAAAAATCTATATAAAAAACAATGGAGATAAACTATCATTTAGGTGCTTTGCAATGGATAAAAATACTTTATTTTTACCTGCATTTGGAGACTTAACAGGAGGATATCCCTGCAAAAAGTCATTTAAAAAATGGGCAATTGTTTCTGAAGAAGAAATTATCGAAATAAAATCTTAAAAAAAATCCTATTGAAGTGAATTTAATTTTTCATTTAGATATACCAATTAATACTTAAAAGTCTCGTTTAGTTTTTTATCAATTAATTTAAAATTAATAAATCTATTTGTACTAGTAAAAATAGATAATGAAAAATTTATACAGCTAATGACCCTTTCTTTAGCAGTCAATCCACGTTATAAAAAAAATAAACACATTTTATAGAAATGAAAAAATTAATAGGCTTGATTTTATTTCCATTTCTTCTCATCCCATATGGGGCAAAAGCAAATGATAATTTTTCCGTTGAGATAGAAGCACTTACGCTAGTAATGGATCAATATAAGGAAGATATTGAATCAAATGATGAATTAGATGTAGAAGACAAAAAGCCAAGTTACATGGCTCTTAAACAAGACGAATGCAATGCCACTGTTGAAGTTACAGAAAAAACAGGATTAGAAGTTGTAAATACTGAATCTTTCGACGTAAATGTCTGCTTGAAAGAAATCTATAAAGTAATCAACTAAATAATCAGGTTATAAAAATATAATAAAAACAAAAAAATTAAAGAGGTCTTTTACTTAAAGAAGGTAAGACCTCGAGACCTAACAGAAAACTTTGGAACGGGTTCTGCATAACCAATTAATAACTACAATGGATTTATAGAGGTGTAATTAAAAGTACAAAACCTAAAATTATTTTTTTAAAAATTACTTCTTCTTTGATAATGTTTGTGATTCTTCTCTAGACATTAAAGCTTCGATTTGAGCAAGAACTTTTTGAAGTTCATCCGTTTTTGTAAGAGATGCTTCTGCTACTTCTCTCAGTTTTTCTAACTGTTCTTTAGTTTTATCCATGATAAATAAATTAGAAATTAACCACTTTTAAAAATGGTTTTAATACAGATTTTTCACTCCCACACAGATTCATATTCTCTCTTTTTTTTATAAAGTCAAATAAATTTTCCTTTATTAAGGTTTTATGAGGACTTCCAATTAATTCTTTATTTAATATTGAAACCATAAGATTACCTAAAATAGAAATACTCTTAAATTATGAAGTAAATACAGGCAATCCTATTGTTGCAGTTGTTATGAGAGCCCCTGCAAAAATCAAGAAAGGTAGAAAAGGGTAGTTTTTCAAAGATAAACTTACTAATTCGAAATAACTATATAGGTATTTATACTGTTTGTCTACCCCTTGCCCTTCTTAAAGGTAAAATTTGTCTTCTAAAGGTAAAAATTAAACATCAACCAAATTTACCAGATATGTATTCCTGAGTAGTTTTTTCTTTTGGAGAATTAAAAATTTTCTTAGTGGAATCAAATTCTGCAAGATAACCAACTTTTCCTCCGTCACCATCTTCGTATTCAACTGCATTAAAGAAAGCAGTCATATCACTAACTCTTAAAGCCTGCTGCATATTATGGGTAACGATAATTATTGTGTAATTCTTCTTAAGTTCGTGCATCGTCTCCTCAATTTTTAATGTAGAGATTGGATCTAAAGCTGAACATGGCTCATCCATGAGAATTATTTCAGGCTCAATTGCGATGGTTCGAGCAATACATAATCTCTGTTGTTGTCCACCAGATAAAGAGTAACCACTATCATTTAATTTATCCTTACATTCACTCCATACAGCAGCTTTTCTCAAGGAACTTTCCACTAATTGATCCATGTCACCAGTAAAGCCATTGATTCTTGCTCCGAATGCAATATTTTCGTAGATAGATTTTGGAAAAGGATTAGGTTGTTGAAAAACCATTCCGATTCTTCTTCTAACTTCAACTGGATCTACTCTTTTGTCATAGATATTAGTTCCATCAAACAGGACTGTCCCTTTTAACGAACAATTAGGGATTAAATCGTTCATTCTATTCAAAGCTCTAAGAACGGTTGATTTACCACAACCAGAAGGGCCAATGAGTGAAGTTATATCTCCTGCTTTAAAATTTAAAAAAACATTTTTTACCGCTTCAAAAGTTCCATAACTAATAGAAACATCCTCAAGAGATAAAATGTTTTTCTTTTGCGACTTTTTAGTGTTTTTAATCATTTCATACCCTCTTAGTTTTCTCAGTAAAAGCGGCCAATATCCTTGAAAAAATATTAACTGTTAGTATTGATATGACAAGAATAAAGGAAGCTGCCCAGGCTAGTTTATTTTGAGCATCATAAGGTTCAAGGGCAAAATTATATATCAAGACAGCTAATGAGCCCATCTCGTAAAACAAATCTTCAATACCTACTATGTAGTAGTAAGAAAATAAAGCAGTAAATATCAAAGGTGCTGTTTCGCCTGCAGCCCTTGCGATTCCAAGCACAACTCCAGTAGCAATAGATCTAAATGCTGTGGGTAAAGTTATTTTTAATATTGTAGTATACATACTTGCTCCTATCCCTAGAGAAGCATACCTTAATTCATTTGGTACTAACTTTAAACCTTCATCAGTAGTTTTTATAACTGTAGGCAACATCAATATTGAAAGAGCCATACCTCCTGCCAAACCACTGTACATACTGCCAAATAAAATTTTTGTTGAAACGATTAAGGCATAAATAAATACACCTGCAATTATTGAAGGAACACCAGCTAAAACATTTACCCCGAATCTAATAAATTTTGAAAAAGGTCCTCCGTTTGAATATTCAGCTAGATATATGCCACCGCCAACACCTACTGGTATGGAAATAAGTGAAGCAATAGTTGTAATTACTAGTGTCCCAACTAATGCAGGATTAATTCCTCCTGCATCTAAATCATCTCCAGGAGGATTTGGCTCTAGAGTAAATAATTCTGGCGTGATTTGAGATCCACCTTTAATAAGAATATATGTAACCACAAAAATCAAAGGAAGAATTGCAATGAGTGCACAAAAAACTGATAAAGAAGTAAAGAATTTATCTCCTACATTTCGTGATAGTTTTTTCTGGTAATAAAGAGAATTCATAATCATCTAATATTTGAGACTAAATTTCTTAACTAGCCATTGAGCAAAGATATTAACCACTAAAGATAGGATCATCAACACAAAAGCCGCATAAAAAAGTGATGAGACCTGACTTCCATCGGCTTCACCAAACTGGTTTGCAAGCATAGAAGAGATGGTATATCCAGGAGATAATAGTGACCAACTAAATGCATTAGAATTTCCAATAATCATAGTTACAGCCATGGTTTCACCCATTGCCCTGCCTAACGCCAATAGAACTCCAGCCATAATTCCTGATAATGCAGCAGGCAAAATTACCGAAAATATAGTTTTCCATCTACTTGCACCAATTCCATAGGCAGCATTCCTAAGCTTTTTGGGAACTTGATTCAGCGTATCTCTAGCTATCGAGGTCACTATTGGTAAAAGCATTACCACTAAAATTAATATCGCTAAAAGTGAATTCCGACCAGCAGGCTCCGAACTAAATAAAGGAATCCAACCAAAGAATTTATGTAAAAAAACAAAAAACTCTCTAAAGAAAGGTTCCATTACAAATATCGCCCATAATCCCAATACGACAGATGGTATAGCTGCTAGTAATTCAACAAATGAACCTACTATTTCTCTAACAAATTTCGGAACAAAATCCTCTGTAATAAATATCGCAGTTCCAACACCTAAAGGGATAGTAATCAATAATGAAAGAAGAGAAGTAACTAATGTCCCATATATTGCTGTAAAAGCTCCATATTCATCTTTTACTGGATTCCATTCAGAAGTTACTAGAAAATTTAAGCCATACCTTGAGAAGGATTCAAATGACTGAAAAAAGACTACTAAAATAATTCCAAATAGTACTATTGCAACAAGACTAGACAAGGCTAGGGCTGTATTTTTAAAGATTAAATCTATATTTTTTTCGATACCGAATCTTTTACGATTCTTGAAAAGAGTTAATTTCTCTTCCATTAAAAAAAGAATATCTCTATAAATCTACTACTAAATGTTGTAAAAGACTTTAAGAGGGGTTAAAGGTATAAGAAAGTCATGAAAAGTAAACATCCTTAAACTTAATTTCTTCAAAAAATTTTTCTTTAACTTTACTTAACCATAGGTGAATATTATTTATTGATTAACAACTGAGAGAATGTTTAAATACAGGGAACTCATTGCTCAAATCAAATATAAAGAAGTAATATCTTCCCCTGTATATTTTATTCCTGTTTTGCTTCTATCCATAATGATTATTATTGAAGGTTTTCACATCTTTAATCACAAACAAAATTGCAAAACTAAAGCTGAGTGGATGGAACAATCAGGAATGACTTATGACAGGGAATCAGAAGTCAATTAATAAAATCTAAAATATAATTTATTCGCAGCAACGTTTTCTATTTGAGGAATAATCTGTCAAAGAGAATATCCATTCCTTGATCAATAAGAGAGATTCTTTATTTAGGCTGTAGTACACCCATCTACCTTCTTGTCGATCTGAGATAAGACCAGCTTCCTTCAATATCTTTATGTGATATGAAATTCTTGATTGAGATAAATGAGTTAATTTCATAATATCGCAAACACAAACTTCTCCATCCATCATTAGGTCAATTATTTCTAGCCTAAAAGGATCAGAAAATGAAACCATCAACCTAGATATATTTTCTTTTTTTAATTTGCTAATCTCTTTTAACACTTATAAGGAAATTAAATTCTTTTAAATATAGCTTAAATAAAAAAGATTTCACTAATCAAAACATCTTGATACATCAAAATATTTTGATGTATAATTTCAATAGAAAATTTCAAAGTTATGAAAATTGGAATTAATGGTTTTGGAAGAATTGGCAGATTAGTTTTCAGAGCATTATGGGATAGAGCTGATATAGAAATAACTCATATAAATGAGATAGCAGGAGATTCGAATGCTGCTGCGCATTTACTCGAATTCGATTCAGTCCATGGTAGATGGGTGAAAGATATAAAGGTTAAAGAAGAAGAAATAATAATCGATGGAAAGAAATTAACCTACACATCTTTTAAAAATTACCTTGATGTTCCTTGGGAAAAATCTTCTGTAGATATTATTTTGGAATGTACAGGAAAGAATAAAAAGCCAGACAAACTAAATCCCTATTTTGATACTCTTGGGATGAAAAGAGTAATAGTAGCTTGTCCAGTCAAAGGAATTGTTGCAGAAGCTGAATCACTGAATATTGTTTACGGTATAAATCAAAGTCTTTATGACCCTTCCAAACATAAATTAGTAACTGCAGCATCCTGCACTACAAATTGTTTAGCTCCGATAGTAAAGGTAATTAATGAAAATTTTTCTATTAAACACGGTGCTATTACAACTATTCACGATGTAACGAACACTCAAGTTCCTGTAGATTTTTATAAAAGTGATCTGAGGAGAGCAAGAGGATGTATGCAAAGTTTAATACCTACTACCACTGGATCTGCTAAAGCTATCGCTGAGATCTTTCCAGAATTAAAAGGAAAATTAAATGGACATGCAGTAAGAGTTCCTCTACTTAATGGTTCTTTAACAGATGCAGTTTTTGAATTAAATAAAGAAGTGACAACTGAACAAGTGAATATGGCACTAAAGGAAGCTTCAGAAACTTATTTAAAAGGAATTCTTGGCTACGAAGAAAGACCTTTAGTTTCTGCAGATTATGTAAATGACTCTAGAAGTTCAATAGTTGATAGTTTATCAACGATGGTTGTTAATTCAAATTTATTAAAGATATACGCTTGGTATGACAACGAGTGGGGTTACAGCTGCAGACTTGCAGATCTTACTGAATATGTAATCAAAAAAGAGATTTAATTTATGTCTTTATGAAGTTATCTAATATTCAACAATATAGTGTTGTAACAGCAAACTATTGGGCGTTCACGCTTACTGACGGCGCATTAAGATTATTAGTTGTTGGTCACTTTCATGAGCTAGGTTACACAACTCTACAAATTGCTTTACTTTTCCTTTTTTATGAGTTTTTTGGAATAATTACTAATCTTTATGGTGGCTGGATAGGAGCAAGATATGGATTAAGGCTTACTTTATGGATTGGGACTATCCTTCAAATCATCGCTCTTTTTATGCTTATTCCAGTTAAGGAAGATTGGCCGGTAATTTTTAGTGTCGCATACGTTATGGTTGCTCAAGCAGTTAGTGGAATAGCAAAAGATTTAAACAAAATGAGTGCTAAAAGTGCTGTTAAGACAGTAGTCCCAGAGACAAATGATGGCAATGATACTGGCCAAAAACAACTTTTTAAATGGGTTGCTATTTTAACTGGATCTAAAAATGCTCTTAAGGGAGTTGGTTTTTTCTTGGGTGGACTTTTATATAAGTTATTTGGATTCAATAATGCTGTAGGAATTATGGGTTTTGGACTCTGCTTAGCCTTTTTATTGACATTAATTTTACCTGGAGAAATTGGCAAGATGAAAACCAAACCAGCTTTTAATGATCTTTTTTCAAAATCAAATGCCATAAATATTCTTTCTGCAGCAAGATTCTTTCTTTTTGGAGCAAGAGATGTTTGGTTTGTTGTAGCTCTTCCAGTATTCCTAGATATGGCATTTGGTTGGGACTACATGGAAATAGGATTATTTCTTGGGGCCTGGGTAATAGGTTATGGAATTGTTCAGGCTTCGGCTCCAGCAATTAGAAAGATATGGGGCCAGAAAGAAAGTCCAGATCGTAAAGCTATCCAATTTTGGAGTGCCGTATTAATGGTAATACCATCTTTGATAGGAGTCGCATTATGGAGAGAAAGTTCTCCATCAATAGCAATAATTTTAGGACTTACTATTTTTGGATTTGTTTTTGCAATGAATTCCTCTACACATTCTTATATGATTTTGGCCTACTCTGATAGTGAAAAAGTCAGTTTAAATGTTGGCTTCTATTACATGGCAAATGCTGCTGGAAGACTAGTTGGAACATTACTATCTGGCTTACTATTTATGATTGGGAGAAATCCGAGTATTGGTCTTCAATATTGTCTTTATTTTTCATCACTTTTAATATTCTTATCTTGGATTTCGAGTCTTAAATTACCATCAATCAAACAAAGCTTATCAGCTCCATAAAGACTAATTTTTAGGAATTAGAATATTTTAATGGCAAAAATATCCTTAATTGAACTTGCAAAAACTTTCCTAAAAATTGGTATTTTAAGTTTTGGAGGACCCTATGCTCATATTTCCTTATTCGAAGATGAACTTATAAATAATAAAAAATTGATATCAAATCAATCTTTTGAAAAAGGTATTGGATTATGTCAAATACTTCCAGGACCAATATCTACTCAATTGGCAATATATATAGGTCTTAAAATCAATGGTTATCTTGGTGGATTGATATCAGGTATAAGTTTCATTATCCCAGGATTCATTTCAGTATTAGCTCTTAGTTTTTTTTGGCAAATTGGTTCTGGATCAAAATTCTTAACAGATTTAATTTATTTTAATCCGCCTATTATTGCAGGGATAATTTTTTCATTCTCATTAGTTCTATTAAAAAAAAGATTAAAGTTTGATCGAATATTATTCTCCAGCTCAATATTATTTCTACTTATATTTGCTAAATATAATAGTATTCAATTTCCACTCATAACAATTCTTAGTATTGCAGGATTGATAAATATATTTTTAAATAAATTCAAAAATATTTTTTATAGCTTGGTCCCTTTATCTATATTTTCAACAACCTCATTTTTGATTAGCTCGGTCTTTTTAGATATATCAAAGTTTTATAATTTTTTAAGAGAGTCTATAACCTCAAAGTTTTTAGTAGATTACCTTAATCTGTTTTTTTTCTTCTTTAAATCGGGACTTTTTATTTTTGGAGGTGGATTAGTAATCATTCCTCTTATGAGTGATTATGTTATCTCGCAAGGATGGTTAACAAATAATGAATTTATAGATGGAATAATGATTAGCCAAATAACACCTGGGCCTGTCTTATTAATTACAAGTTTTATTGGATATAAAGCAGGGTTTTCGATCGGAGGAATAAATGAAGCTTTAAAGTATTCATTTATATCAACTTTTGCAATTTTTTTACCAAGTTTTATATTGATTTTTGTTTTTGGAAAAGGCTTTATAAAAAACAGAATTAAATCAATTAATTACTTTATCGAAGGAGTGATCAATACAATTCCTGGAGCAGTTATTTTCTCTGGATTTAATTTAATTGAAGATAGTTTTTCATCAAAATTATTTTTAATTAGCTCTATTTTTATAGTTTTAATCTCCACACTATTATCTTTTTTAAAAATAGTTCCAACATATATACTCATTCTTTTTTCTTTAATATTAGGCTTGTCAAAATATTTGTTTGCATAAAAAAAAGGAGGAAATAAATTCCTCCTTTTAAATATTGTTTTACGGTTTATTTACCGATTCTTTTTACAGCAGCTCTTGACTTCTCAAGAATATCTCCTTTTAAGGGGACAAATCCAAGTGATGGAGCTTTATCTTGATACTCATCACTTAATAATGTATTAAAGGCTTGTTTGATAGCTTTAGTGTTTCTACCATTACCCTCTTCATAAGCAAGTATCCATGTTAATGAAGCTATAGGGTATGCTCCTTTTGCAGTTGGATTAGGATTTTTACCAGCAAGATTTTCATCTAGAGTAATACCATTAAGAGCCTTAGCTCCTGCTTCTACAGATGGTTTTAGAAACTCACCTGAAAGATTCTGAAGTGCAGCAGCCTTAACATTACCTTTTATGTAAGACTGGTTAACATAACCAATTGCGCCTGGAGTGTTTTGAATAACACCCGCAACACCAGAATTACCTTTTGCTCCAACACCTGCTGGCCACTTAACTGATTTACCAGTTCCTAAAGTCCATGTTGGTGAAAATGCTTCCATAGAGTTTGTAAAGGCTTTAGTTGTACCTGATCCGTCAGAACGATGGGCCCAAGTTAATTTACCAGGCTTACAACCAACTTCTTTCCAATTCTTAATCATACCCATAGCAACTTGAACAGCTTGTTCTTGGGTAAGTTTCAAATCACAGTCATAGTTATAACCAAAAGCAATAGTTCCTCCAACCATAGGAATTTGTACCAAACCTCTTGTTACCTTTGCTATATCTTTAGCCTTCATGGGATCATCAGAAGCACCAAAGTTTACGGTTTGGTCAATAAAAGCTTTTCTTCCAGAGCCTGAACCAACAGCTTGATAGTTAACTCTTGGCCCCCCTGAAGTGGCTAAATCTTTGAACCAACGAGTGTAAATTTTGGCAGGAAATGATGCTCCAGCACCACTTAATCTTGTTTTAGCAGAAACACTTGTGCCAGGAACACTTGTACCAGCAGCAATGGCTACTGCAGAAGTGAGAACCAAAGCTTTCTTAGCTATGTTCATGGATGTCATGATTAAATGAAAGACTACATATATATAGCATTGAATTTATACACAAATACTCTTCAATTTAAATTTTATCTTTTAATTAATTAGTTCTTAACCCAACCTTAAACTAAATATCAAAAAGGCATTTTTTCGTTTGGTTTTAAAAATATTTTAGTATAAATTTTAGTATTGATTTTAACTTTTATTTAAAAATCTAAAAATAAATAGGCATTTTTTTTTATTTAATTTAAGGGAAGTTTAAGTTCTTTTTAAATTTCGCTATTTGACTTTATTTCTTACCCGATTCTTAACCTAAATACGTTCTTATTAAAGTGGATTTTTATCCATTTTTACGTGTTGAGGTTTATGAAACTTTTTCAAAAATTAATTGCTGCTCCTGCCATCATTTCTTTGGCATCAGGTTTTGCAGTAAATGCATCTGAGATCAATACTTCTGATCTTGGTAAATTTTCAAATTCTAGTAATTTAGTATCTTTAGGTGATTTCAAATCAGATACTTTATATCCAGGAGATTGGACTTACGATTCATTAAAGGATCTAACAAATAGTCCAATATTTAATGGTAACTCAGTAACTCGTTTAGAAGCTGCTGCTGAATTAAACAATTTAATTGCAGGTGGTGAAGGCTTAATGAACGGAGCTGCAATCAATAGACTAAGTGATGAGCTTGGTTCTGAGTTAGCAATTATTAAAGGAAGAGTTGATGGCCTTGAAGCGCGTGTTAATGGACTTGAAGCGGGAGCTTTCAGTGAGACGACATCAGCATCATTTGGTGTAGATGCAATTCTTGAAGCATCAGATGGTGGTGAAGAGGGAACTTCAGAAGCTGTAGGATTTTACTATGCTTGGGAGTTGAAAACAAAAACAAGTTTTACTGGTGATGACACATTAACCGTTGCTATGGAAGCTGGTAATGGGAATGGAACAACTGGAGGGGTTCTAGACTTCGGTGCTGGTACAGATGATGCGGTAGAAGTTAAGGACGTTAATTACAAATTCCCCATTGGTGACAACCTTACAGTGAAACTTGGTGATTCTCTAAAAATTAGTAAATCATTCAATCAAGCTTGTTCATATGGAGCGTTCACTGACGAGTTGAGCAACTGCGGAGACGGAAAAGCTCACAATGTAAGTGGAGATATTTCTGTTTCTGGAGAATACGACTTTGATAATGGATTCACATTTTCCGGAGGAGTTTCAGGTAAGAAAGGTTCTAACGAGCTTCTTACAGATGATAACCCTGGTATCTACGCTTTAAACGCAGCTTATGAAGCAGATACTTATGGAGTATCACTTGCATATGCAAGCGATGTTGATAACTCATATTGGGGTGTAAATGGTACTTATAGTTTCGATGCACTTTCAGTTAGTGCTGGAATGGGATTTAAAAACCCAGATTCTGGAGCTGAAGAAACCTCATGGATGGCTGGTGTAACCTTGCCTGAAGTTGGTATTGGTGAAGTTAACCTCGGTATTGGTACTGATGGTTATTTTGAAGATAGTGAAACTGAACTACTAATTTACGAAGCAAGTTATGGTTTCGATTTAGCTGATAATATCGGCATGACTGTAGGTGCATTCATTCAAGAACAAGAGGCAGGAACAGATGACATAACAGGTGTAGCTTCTACTATTAGTTTTAGTTACTAAGTTTATTCATTTAACTTAAAATCTTTAAAACTCTAAAGACCTGCAATAAGCAGGTCTTTTTTATTTTTTACTCTTAATCTTGTTTAAATTAACCTAACCTTAATATTTTTATTTTTTATTCTTAACTTTTTAAAGGGACTATGAAAAGGTGTTTTCTTATGCACTAAATGAAAAAAACCCTAGCTGCTGCAAGTTTTTCAGCATTACTTGCAATCGTCGCCTCCTCTACAAGTAGCGGATTAGCAAATTGGAATACAAAATATTGGGCAAATGAAAAAAACTTCAACCGAATTTCTTCTTTTAATGTAAGTGACAATTTACCAGACGGATCAAAATCTACAACCAAAACTTCTTCAGAGGTTGTTACAGCTTCAGAAGATGGAAAGACTTTAATGTATACAGATAGCGATCTCGGAGTAGTTGGTTTAGTTGATATCTCAGACCCTGCAAAACCTAAAGCATTGGGAGTTGTTGAACTTGAGGCAGAACCAACTGGAATTGCAGCACTTGGAAACAATGCTTATATAGGTTCGAATACATCTGAAAGTTATACAAATCCTTCAGGAGCATTAGTTCAATACAATTTAGAAACAAGAAAAGCAGTAAAAGAATGTGATTTAGGTGGGCAGCCTGATAGCGTTTTTGTTTCACCAGACGGAACATTTCTAGCTGTCGCTGTAGAAAATGAGAGGGACGAAGAATATAAAAATGGATTTATCCCTCAAATTGATGACAATGGCATTCAAATTAATCCTGCAGGTTATGTTTCTCTTGTGAAGTTAAACAAAAGAGGAAAAATACAATGTAACTCAATTAAAAAAGTAGATTTAACAGGCTTATCCGAAATAGCTCCTTTTGATCCCGAACCAGAATTCGTTGCTATTAATGATCTTGGTGAAACAGTTGTCTCTCTTCAAGAAAACAACCATCTTGCAGTAATTGATAAAAATGGAAATGTAATATCACATTTCTCGGCAGGAGTTGTAAAACAAATGGCAGGAATGGATACAAAGAAAGATGGAGCACATAAATTTAAAAGCAAACTAAAGAATGTAAGAAGAGAACCCGATGGTCTTACTTGGATTGATAATGACCATTTTGCAACAGCAAATGAAGGCGATTACAAGCATATTGATCCAAATCAGGCAAAAAGAGGTGGTTCAAGATCCTGGACTATTTTTAAAAAAGATGGAACAGTAGTTTATGAAGATGCAAATAGACTAGAAAGAGCAATTGCACAAATAGGTCATTTCCAAGATGGGAGAGCAGGTAAAAAGGGAGTAGAACCTGAGTCAGTTACATTCTCTAAAATTGATGGAACACCATATTTATTCGTAGGAGCAGAAAGAGCAGGAATAGTAGCTGTTTATGATATAACAGAGCTAAACCAACCTTTGCTTACTCAATTACTTCCATCAGGCATTGGACCAGAAGGATTTGTTGCTATTCCTGATAGAGGTCTAATCGCATCAGCGAATGAAAAAGACTACAACAAAAAAGAACCTGGTTTATCTTCTCATGTGACTATTTATCAACTACAAGATGCTCCTGCTTCATACCCACATTTAACAAATGAAAATGGCCTTGAATTTGTATCTTGGGGTGCGATAAGCGGAATGGTGGCTGGTGATGACGGTAAAATTTATGCTGTAAATGATGGGACATTTAAAACTCAGCCAAGAATTTACGTTATTGATCCTTCATCTTCCCCAGCACTATTAGAAAGAGCTATAGATATAAAGCTAGATGGTAAGACTGCATTATTTATGGATCAAGAGGGTATTACTACTGATGGTAATGGTGGATTCTACATTTCTACTGAAGGAATCAAGAAAAAGCTAGATGAACATCCTCCTGCTATATACCATGTAAGCTCAGATGGTGAAATTTTAGAGAAGATAACTCCACCACCTTCATATCTTAATTATGCTAAAAACCCTGGTTTTGAAGGCATAACAAGAAATGGGGATATTCTTTATATTGCTCAACAAAAACCTTGGGGTGATGATACTTTCAATACTACTAAGATCCTTTCCTATAACTTAAAAACTAAACAGTGGGGTGCCGTAAATTATCAATTAGATAGGATCAAAAAAGGTGGAGTTGGTATTTCAGAATTGACTTACCATGACGGGGCACTTTATGTAATCGAAAGAGATAGTTTCTATGGAAAGAAAGCAAAATTAAAAGCTATATATAAAATAGATTTAGATGATGTCATTTTCGAAGGTCTTCAGACTAGTGTTCCTCCAAGACTTTATCCCTTAGTTGAAAAAGAGTTAGTTACTGATCTAAAACCAGTAATGAAATCTACGGGTGGGTTTATCCTTGAAAAGGTTGAAGGTTTAGCAATAACAAACGGCGGGCAAGCATGGATTTCAACTGACAACGACGGGACTGGAAAGAAATCAACTGGTGAAACTCTTTTCCTAAATATCGGGAAAATCTAGTTAAAACTACTAAATAAAAGTCACCTTTTCTAAGGTGGCTTTTTTTGTAGGTCTTATAATTAAAAAAAGTTAAAACATGAAATACCTAATATTTATTATTTTATTCATCGCCCCAGTTAAAGCTGAAACAAAATATTATTGGCAAGGTGTCAGGCATTATTTAAATCGCCCCAAACTAATGATAGAAGCATGCAAAGATATGAAAGAAGAAAACGACATTGGAACATCTGCTTTCGAAAGTATGTACATGCCAACATTACCTGATAGGCTTTGGTTAGCTATTGGCAAAAGAGATTCTTATTGGGCAGATGACTCCAAAGAAGGAAGCATTCTTTTTACAAGAGAAGGGGTTTTGAATTTAAAAAAATTTATTGCAGAAAAATCATGTCCTAATATTTTTTAAATTTTCCCTATAAATCTGTATTAAGACACGGAAAGATAGTTTCAATAATCGCTCCACCATCTTTATGATTAAATGCCTTTATAAAACCTTTATTGTTATAAATTATTTGTTTTGTAATTGAAAGACCTAAACCACTTCCACTTTTCTTATATTTAGTCCTTGATGGATCTCCACGATAAAAACGAGAAAAAATGTCATTTGATTCATTTTCTTCTAATCCAATACCTTTGTCTCTAACTCTTATAACAACAGAGCTATCTCTCTTAAAAATTTCAATTTGTATGCCCTCTTTTGTTGGGGAATAACGAATAGCATTATCTAAAATATTTATAAATGCTCTTTTTAAATTTTCAATATTCCCAGATATATAATATTTTGTTGGAGAAAATAAATTTATTTTTATATCCTTTTTTTCTGCAAGCGGTTTTAGTGTTTGCCAAGATTCCATAATCAAATCTGAAATAGATATTTTTTTGTTTTTATTAAAATCTTCGCTACTTTCTAGCTTAGAAAGCTCTAAAGTCTCTTCGGCCATTTTTCTTAATCTTTTTGACTCTTTCTTAAGTCTTTTAACAAGATACCTATCCTTTTTTGATACTACTGATTCAAGTCTTTCCCCAATTAAGATAAGTGATGTAAGAGGAGTTTTCAGTTCATGAGACACATCATTAATTAATTGATTTTGTCGTTTTTTTATCGATTCAATTGATAATTTACTTTCCAATAATATTAAATAATTCTTTTTCCTTCCTCTAACAATATTTACCGAAATGGGTACTCCCGCAATTATGAAATCAAGGTTAAATGGGAAATCTTTTTTTCTTAAATATAGAATTTTATTACTAAGTACTTCAAGCTCATTAATATCATTAATTGCTTTTCCAATTACATCTTTATATTTGATAACCCTAATAAGAGATAAAGCTTTCTGATTGATAAATTTTATTGTTAGATCAGATGATAAGATTATCCATCCTTGCGATGAATAATCTAACCAAGACAACACTTCTTGAGGTTTAATTTTATCAAATGGGAAATCAATAGTTTTTTTATACTTATTTTTATCAACTTCAAATTTTTTTTCTTTTGATTGAGAAAAATGCTTGACTTTTATTTTCCACTTCTGATGTAAAAAAAATAATACTTCTTGTAGTGTTTTCATTTTCATCCAAACTTATATCCAAAACCTCTTACAGTTTTAAGAAACTTTGGAGCTGAGGGATTTTCTTCTAATTTCTCTCTGAGCCACCTAACATGAACATCTACAGTTTTAGTATCACCAATAAAGTCAATTTCCCAAATTTTTTCAAGTATTAAATCTCTTGACCAAACCCTTTTTGGATTTTTCAGAAATAACTCTAATAATTTAAATTCTTTTGGAGATAATGTTATTTCTCTATCAAAAGAAGTTACCCTACATTCTTCCAAGAACATTTTTATATGATTAAACTCGAGAACAGTTTTTGAGTTTTCTATATATTTTTTATTACGTTTAGATCTTCTTATTAATGCTCTAGATCTAGCAATTAATTCATTTAAACCAAAAGGTTTTGTTAAATAATCATCTGCACCAACCTCTAATCCAAGAACCCTGTCTGATTCATTATCCTTAGCACTCA
>QCDM01000016.1 GCA_003280895.1 Prochlorococcus sp. AG-355-I20
ATTATGCGATATGAGCGGATTATCATATCAATTATTAAAAAATCATGGTCCTCAACAATGGCCTTATCCTAAAGGCAGCGTACCTAGTACATCTTCAAAAAGATTATATGAAGATGGTTATTTCCCAACTGAGACTGGCAAAGCAAATTTTTGTATTGATGACCCTATTGGGTTGGCTGAACCCCCTTCAGATGAGTACCCACTAATTTTGACAATTGGAAGATATCTAAGTCAATGGCATACAATGACAAGAACTTCTAAAGTTCAAAAACTTACAAAAAAGAATCCAGAACCGTTATTGGAAATTAATTCTAAAGATGCTTTATCTTTAAAAATCAAAAATGATGAAATAGTAAAAATTAAATCCAAAAGAGGGGAAGTTAAAGCAAAAGTTCAGATTACTGACAAAATTAAATTAGGTACAGTTTTTTTACCAATGCATTGGGGTTTTAGTCAAAAAAATATGTGTGAAGTAAACTCTTTGATGCATGAAAAGTCATGCCCGATATCAAAACAACCGGAATTAAAAGCATGCTCAGTAATAATTGTTCCAAACTAGGCAATAATCTTATTTCAGAATCTCATCAAATGCTCTATCCAAATTGTTGTGTTCATGACTTGGTCTAACTAATTTGCAAAAAGCAAATCTATCTAATTCGCTTAAATTTCTCCATTTTTCAACTGAAATATTAATTCCCCTTGCTAGTGCCGATTTTAAAACTTGGTCAGGAACTTTATTTTTATTTTGCCAAGGTTGATTAATTGAAATTTCTATTTCTTTTGCTTCTCCATATTTTGAATTAGATGTAATTTCTTTTAAAAAAGTTTTTAAATCAATGAGATCGTTTTTTGAATCTGGCCAATCTACTATCTTATTTTTTTCAATTAAATTAAAATCTTGCCAATGAGTAAGTTTTAATTTTATTCCAATCAAATCAAGTTTCCTTCTTACACATAAAGGAATGCATCTTAAGTCTTTAATAAAATCATCCTCGAAATTAAAATAATGATTTGATTGATTGTTAACCAAAACTAAATTGATATTTTATTAATAAATTAATGCTAAGTATAAAAAATTGATATTAGCTTTATTAAAAATTTTATTTTTTGTATTATTGAATAAATTGCTAAATGGAAATGGATAAATCTTTAACTCATATTAATGAAAGGGGAGAAATGAATATAGTTGATATTTCAGATAAAGTAGAAACTAAAAGAGAGGCTTTAGCAGAAGGATATATTAATTTAAACAAAGAAATATTAGAAAAAATAAAAAATGAAAAAATTAAAAAAGGTGATATTTTTGCAGCGGCTAGATTTTCTGCAATAAATGGTGCAAAAAAAACCTCAGAACTTATCCCTCTCTGTCATAATTTATCATTGAATAAAATCACAATTGATTTTGAAATTTGTGAATCAATGAAAGCAATTAAAATTATTGCTTTTTGCAAATCTCATTCTAAAACAGGCGTTGAGATGGAGGCTCTTACATCAGTTTCAATTGGTCTTCTCACTCTATATGACATGCTCAAAGCTTTAGATCCTTTTATGACTATTGATAATATTCGCCTTTTAGAAAAAAAAGGTGGTAAAAATGGAATATTAAAAAGAAGTTAAGTACTCACAATAATGGGAATTGATATCAATAATCAGGGTCTTTATTTAAACGATGCTATTAAAAAAATCTTGGAAGAGATGGATACTTTAATAGTGAATAATGAAATTTTACATAAGGAAGAGATCAATTTAGACGAAGCACTTGGAAAAGTTTCTATGGAGGAAATCGTATCTGAGGAAGATATGCCAGGTTATAGATCATCAGTTATGGATGGATATGCGTTAGGAGAATCAATTAAAGAGAATAAATGGAAAATTGTAGGAGAGTCTTTTCCCGGAAAGCCATTTAATGATCTTCTTAAAAAAGGTGAAGCTGTAACTATTAGCACAGGTTCATTTGTTCCAGATAATTGTTTTTCTGTGATACCTCAAGAACAAGTTTCTTTAGAATTTTTAAACGGAAATGAGTATATTGTTAAAAAAGAAACATCATCTAATAACTCTTGGATTAGAGAAAAAAATGATCAAGTATTCAAAGGTGAAATATTAATTAAGAAGGGAGTAAAGATTACACCTGGGATTTTAAGTAAATTAGCAAGTTGTGGGATAAAAACTATAAAAGTTAGTAAAATTTCTAAATTAGGTTTACTAATTACTGGAGATGAACTTATCAAATCAGGGACTGCAAGAAAGAAAGGAGAAATATGGGAAAGTAATAGTATTTTGATAAAATCAATTGCAAAAAATCTTGGATTTGAAATTAATGAAATTCATATAGAAAAAGATAATTATCAAAATATTAAAAATTCTCTTAGAAATATTTCTGAATTTAATGATGTGGTTATTTCAGTTGGTGGGATATCAGTGGGTAAAAAAGATTTTTTAAAAGATATTATTAACGAGTTAGGAGAGATTAAATTTTGGAAACTATTTTTAAAGCCAGGAAAACCCTTTGCTTTTGGATTGATAAACAAAAAAATTCCCTATTTTGGATTACCTGGGAATCCCGTTTCAGCAGCTATTACTTTTATCCAACTTGTTTGGCCCGCACTTCAGAAACTTGAAGGAATTACTAATATTGAATTCCCTCTTAGGATTAAGGTTAAGCTGAATTCTGATTTGAAAAGAAGAAAAGGGAGACCCGAATTGCTTAGAGGAAAACTTATCGTTAATGAAGAAGGTGAATTAATTGCAGATATTTCTGAAGAACAATCCTCATCAAAGATTAGTTCAATATCTAATTCAGATTTATTAATAGAAATACCTTCTGAAATTGATTTTTGTCAAAAAGGAAATTTATTATGGGCACAACTTTTAAAAAATAATTTTTTATAATTTAAATTCTAAGTCAGTATTCTTTTTTACCCATGAGGACCCTTTGAAAGTCCATTCTTTTTTCCAAAAAGGAACTTTGTATTTTGTAAATTCAAGTATTTCTTGGAGATATTTATTTGCAATGCCTCTATGATTAGCACTTACTGCTATTAAAATAATAGGCTCGTTAGGGTAAATGAAACCTATCCTGTGCAAGAGAAAAATACACAAATCACCCTGTTTTTCAGAAATTTTCATTAAATATTTTTTAATATAATTTTCGGTCATTCCTTTATAATGAACAATTTCTAGTTTCTTTAAATCATTTCCAAATTGATCAAAGGGCCTTACTCTCCCAATAAAAAATGAGTTTGCTGAATTTTTATTTACCTTTTCCCAAAGTTCGAATTCTTTATAAGGATTAAAAGTCTCTTCTAGGATTTTAAATTTTATTCTTAAATTATCCACCGGTAAACATTGGCATAAATGCCACCTCATCATCCGGATTAATCATCGCATCCATATCTGTAATTTCTTGATTAATAGAAACGATAATATTATCTTGCGGTAAATTAGAATTAATTAAATTCCATACAGAAAAAACCCTCATTTGAGACCCTTCAATTGTAAGAAATTTTTCATTCCATCCTAGATCTTCAGCGATACTAGATAATAAAACCACCTTAATTTTGTTAGATTTTTTAGTTTCCATCTATAGTGATCTAGTAACTAATGGTTTAATTTTAAGTGGTTTCTTTAGCTTTGCTTACTGTTTCTGATACTCGTAACACAAAAAATGATGAGAGTGGAAATTATCTCCTTCACGAGGCTGAGAGATCAGGACACAATGTCGTTGATAAGATAATTTGCAAAGATGATATTTATTTAATTAGAAAATATACGAGCGATTGGATCTCAGATCCAAATATTGATGTGATTATTACTACAGGTGGGACAGGAATTACAGCTAGGGACGTTACTCCTGAAGCTATTAGACCTTTATTAGATAAAGAGATTGATGGTTTTGGGGAGACTTTTAGATTTTTATCATTTAAAAAGATAGGAACTAGTACTTTACAAAGTAGGTGTATTGCGGGGTCTGCAAATGGTAAGTTTTTATTCGTTTTGCCAGGATCTAAGGATGCTGTTATGACAGGTTGGCAAGATATAATTTCTTATCAACTTAATCAAAATACAAAACCTTGTAATTTAATAAATCTCATTGATAAGTTAAAAAAATAATTCTCTAGTTTATTTATTTATTAGAAATTGATTTGAGATCAATTTTTGATTTTTTATGCATTTAAGTAGAGAAGGATCTTTTATCTCATTTTCTAATTTTGATAATTGTGCAAAACTATTATCATTCCAAATGCTACCTAAAGAAAAAATTGCATATTTAGCGATTTCTAATTCTTTATTTAAAGAATATTCATACAGTAATTTACAAACTATTTCACTCTCTCTTCTTTTTAAAATAGAGATTATCTTGTAGTTGATTTTGAAATCATCGTAAATTTTTATTTGATCAATAAAAGATAATAATATTTCATCAGTTAATTGATGAGCTTTGAAGTGGAGAATATTAAGACCTGCAATCCAAAAATCTATTTCGCAAATATCGAATATTTCTCTAATTAATGTAAGTTCGATTTCTCCTCCCCAGGGCTCTAAAGCATTAATTACATGAATATTTAACTTATTATTTTGATAAAGATTTTTTAGTAAAAGATCTTTTGCATCTTTTTCATTTGTTAATTTAAGGGCTTCAATAAATTCAACTTTAAGGCCAAATTTTTTTATCATCTTTTCAAGTAAAAAATAGCCTTTCCTTTCTTGCATTCCTATCTTTTCCGCAATAACTTTGCGAATCTCAAAAGATAATTTCAATGAATAGTAGGAAAAAAGAATATCAAGATCTAATTTTTTTGAACCTAATCCATTTAAAACTTCTAATATTTCAGATTCACTTTTGCTCATTAATATATTTTAGGTTTTTAACTTTGCATTAAACTTGTTGATTAAAATTTCTTTGATTAAATTATAAATTTCATGTTTGCTAACTTTTTTAAATTCGGTTTCACCTAAAGTTTGCAGGTGATCTTGTCTTCCTCCAATACTGACATTATATCCATCCTCAGTTCCTCCCCCCTCTTTTTTTACCTTTGTACCAGTCATACCAATACCACCCATATGAGCTTGTCCACAATTATTTGGACATCCTGTCCAGTGGATTTTAACCTCCTCTGATAATTCAAGTTCTCGATCTAATTTTTCAGAAATATTCCTTGCTATATCTTTGGTATTTGCAAGAGCAAAGCTACAATAACTACTCCCTGTACATGAAACAGTACTCGCTGAAAAATGGGATGGATTTAACTTGAATTTATTAATAATTTCTTCATTACCAAATTCTTCTAATATATTATCTTTCAGGCCAACAATAATTAGATTTTGATCTTCGGTTAGTCTTACTTCACTCTGTCCATATTTTTCACTTAATCTTGCAATTTCTTGTATATCTTCTACACATAATCTTCCTACCGGAATGTGTAATCCAGCAAAGTAAAGATTATTCTGTTTTTGTTTATTAATCCCAAATAAACTTCTTTGTCTTTCGTTGAAAATTGAGCCTGGATCGTTGGATAAAGTTCCAAATTTTTCTTCTACAAGTTCTCTAAATTTTTCGATACCTATAGAGTTCAAATAATATCTAAATCTTCCTTTATTTCTTAGAAATCTATCTCCATTATCTCGCCAAAGGGAACAAACAATTCCAGTTATTTTGCATATATCTTTTTCTTCCACCCAGACATCTAGAGGTATAGCATAAGCATTCAAAGTTGCTGATAAAATTCCTCCTACCCAGACACCAAAGCCTAATATTCCATTTTTAAAAACAGGATGAAAGATAAGATCATTATGTAGAAGAAAATTATCTTTTGCTCCTGCAACTGCAGTATTCCACTTCCTTGGTAAATTCGAGAATTCTGGGTTGCCATTACCAGAATTTGTTAAGTAATTTTCTAATTCAGAAGTATATTTTCTTGTATCTATAATTTCTTCAGGATCAATTCCCGCTAGTGGATTACCAGTAACATTCCTTGGATTATCCATTCCAGACTGAACGGATGTAATATCAACCTCTCTAAGTCTTTTAATAATATCTGGTAGATCATTTATCAAAACCCCCCTTAATTGAATATTTTGCCTAGTTGTTATATCTGCAGAACCGTCTTCTCCATATCTAGCGATTATTGACGCGATTACTTTCAACTGATTAGAGTTCAGAATTCCATTGGGAACTCTAAGCCTCATCATAAATCTTCCAGGAGTTTTTGGTCTCCAAAAAAGGCCATACCACTTTAAGCGCATTTGCAAATCTACTTCATCCATCTCTTCCCACCCTTTAAGAGCGTAATCATCTAACTCTTCAAAAATTTTCAGACCATCTTTCTCCGCCTTTTGCTTTTCAATCTTATTTAATTTTTTATCTTTTAAATAATATTGCATATTAATTTTTATTCTTTTTATTCTTATGAGATTTTAGATAATTTAATGTTTCCTCATATACAAATGTCAATAAATATTGATTATTTATTTTTAACACCGAATTCCATATTTTAGGAAACTCTTAAGCTCATAAAAACATAAAGGCTTTTTCTTGGCCGGATCATTTATCCGTAATTATGAGATACTTCTGTCCACCCTTTTTGGTGCAGTTCGTGCCACTTTTCCCAGGCTGAATCTATGTTGAGTTTTTCAGAGGATTTGTACCCTCCAGGTTCTCCAAGGTGATTTGTGTAGAAAAGATGAGTATGAATTTTTAAATTAGGTTTAGGAGAATTTTTGCATTCTTCGAAAAAGATAATTCTGCTGCCTTCGGGATTAAGTAGGCATCCGTTAGGTTTGCTAGTGCTACAACCAAATGAGTACTTAGGATCCATACTTTACCTTTAATCGGCAGGTTAATTATTGATACGTTTGTACTATAAATTATATCCTCCTTGTTTTGCTGTCAATCCTTTTAAGGTTAAGTACTTATTTACTAATAATTATTTTGTTTTTTAATAAATAAGATAATTTCTTTAAGTTTATGAATTACAGGGAAGATCTAGAAATCAAACTACAAAAAGTAACACTTGCAATGCAGGAAGTTGTAGATGATATCCATAAAACTGAACCTGAGAAGCAAAGAATAATTTCCAAACTTATTGAATTTAAAGAAGCAATCATTTCAAAGGGAATTGAACTTAACATTGAATTAGAGGCAGCCTAGAAATATTTAATATCTCATGAATGTTTAATAACTTTTAGAATAATGTTATTAACAAAGAAGGGTTATTTATCAAATGCAGCCTGGTACTTTTGAATTATTGATCCTAGTATTTATCTTTTTAGGTCTTCAAGCCTGGTGGATTATCCCAATAGTTATTAAGAATAATAAATTAAATAATAGAGGTAAGGATTTAAGAGAGGAAATTAATCAATTAGAAAAGTTATATAAAAAATAAATTAGTCAATTATTTTTGCAAACTACCTATTATTAATGAAACTCAAATATCTAATGAAATTAAAAAAATTTATTCCAGTTTGCTTCCTTTTTATTGGGACTTTAGCTTTACCAAAACCCTCTCTTCCAGAAGAAAAGATTGAAGTTATACCTATTATTCAAAGTTCAAAAGGACTAAGTGGTAAAAATTTTAATTATCTCGAGGGTAAGCCTGAATTAAGACTCTTAAAAGTAAAAATTCCAGTTGGCTTGAAGACTCCAATTCATACTCATCCTTCCCCAATGTTGATTCATGTCACCAGAGGAAGATTAGAGCATGTGAGGGGTGAAGAAATTAATTTCTTTAAAGCAGGTGATGCATTTATAGAGAGTAATAATGGGGCCCCCCACTATGTGAAAAGTGTTGGGAAGAAGCCGGCCATACTTCACGTGGGAGTTGTATCAGTAGTTGGAATGCCTACGGCCATAAATAAATAAGATTTTTCTCAAAGTTGTTCTATCAGTATGAGGATTAAACTTTTATGAAGAACAGCTGTAGTGAGATACTCCTCCATAGTTAAAATACTGTCTTGGCTTTAGTCGATTATATTTTTGATCTATTTCTGAGGATTGTTCTACATATGGATTGCTAAAGACATCCTGTAACTCTTTTATTTTTTTGTAATTTCCTTTTTCAGCTTCTTCATATGCGGGAACGACCATCCATTCGCGCCAAGTATAGACTGGATTAAGGGATTTCATTGATGCTGATTTCGCTTTAATATTTCCCTCTTTTTTCAAGATTGATTGCCAGTTTTGAAGCCATACTCCCCACCTATTATTGAGCTCGTCATTAATTGGTAGATAGAAACAGTCTTTTAAAGAATCTAAGTTATCAGGGATTTCAGAGAGTTTGCGGAACAAAATTGTATAGTCTGCTTTTGAAATGACCATGAGATTAAAAAAATCATTTATTAGAGCTTCGTTGTAATGTTCTAAACCAAGCTTGTTTGCCCACATTTTCATCAATTCCTTATTCATTAATTCAGAAAAATCCTTTTCGATTTGATCTAACTTTTCTTGATCTTGTTTGCTTCGTGAAAGTAACGGACTAAGAGATGAACAGAATGTTTTAAAGTTGATTGCCGCTGCAGAAGGCTGGTTAAAAAATGAGAAATGTTCACCTCCACCTGTCCATGGTTGAAATCTTGGATCAAATAATTCACAGAATCCAAAGGGGCCATAATCCAAGGTATAACCACCAGCAGCACAATTATCACTATTGAAATTACCCTGGCAATAACCAACTCTCATCCAGTTGGCTATAAGTGATATAAGTCTTGATCTGTATAAAGAAGCCAGTTTTATTACTTTACTTTCAATTGAAATCTCATATTCAATTTCATCTTTATAATTTCTATCAATTAGATGTTGAACTATCATCTTTAGTTCATTGAGCGCCTCATCATGCGCATTATTACGAACTCGTCTTGCAAAAAGTTCAATCTGGCCTACACGTAAAAAAGATGGAGCGACTCTCGTAGTAATTGCCGCTTGATTATCAATCATGATATCAGGTTCAAAATATCTGGACCCTTTGGAATACCACGGTCTTCTAACTATTTCTGAACGTGAGACATAAAGTGTTAAAGATCTTGAGGTAGGGATTCCCAATGCATCCATTAATTCCTGTGCTAGAAATTCTCGTACGCTAGACCTTAAGACAGCTCTGCCATCTGCTCCACGACAGTAGGGAGTTGGACCTCCTCCTTTAAGTTGCATTTCCATTCTTTTCCCATTGAATAAACCTTCAAAAACAGAAATTGCTCTGCCATCGCCATAACCATTGCCGGTTCCAAAAGGACATTGTTGGGTATATTCAGTTCCGTAAATTGATAATGCATAACCTGTTGCCCAACCAACAGGACTCATTGGATAATTAGCAACAGAAATATCACCTGAGAAAAAACGACAAAAATTCTCGTCTTTAGTAAGACCTGAGCTTAGGCTTAGTTCCTTAAAAAGTTTGTTGCTATGGGAAATATATTCTGGTTCTGGAATAGCAGTTGGAACAACTGGTACGTAATGACCCGAATATACTGAACGCGGCTTGTGATCATTTCCATCTTTTGTTGATTGAGGATCTGCTTTAAGAGAATTCATAAAAGAATAGTCAGATAGTTGAGAAAATTCAGAAAAATTTTCTGTAAGCTTTCCTTTTAATGAATCAGATTTGGTTGACATCAAATTTGTTATCTATTCTTTTAGGCGCTCTAATTTCTTTAAATTAAACACCTAAATGTATCTTATATAGATTCTATTAGGGATGGTTTTTGGCGATACGTTTGAGATTAAATATAAGTTAAAAGTTAATACTTAATTAAAAAAAAGGATCCGCGGTAAAACATTTTTTTGGAAAAAAATTTTTGGCTTTTAAAAATTAAAAAGAACTTCTCCAACACATCAACTTTTTAAACAAGAACGACTGCAAATACTAATATTTTGACAAGTTTTTTTTAAGCTTGCTTTCAAATAATGCGCAAAAAGTTTCACGATTTAATTTGTTGATCGACTTATACCACCCCCCTTATTTCCGCACTATATTACTTGTAAAATTTTTCTAACTTACCCAGCCTTTGAGCAAATCAAACACACTAATAAATAGTCCAAAACCAATAATTGGGGGCGCAACCCATCTTGTCATGAATTTCAAATAACGTGTCGTTTTGATTCCTACTTTTGAATCACTAAGTTCTTCATTAAACTTTCCAGGTACTACCCATCCCATAAAGAAAGTAACCAAGAATCCACCAAAGATAAGTAATACCCCTCCAAAAATCGAGTCAATCGTTCCTAGAATGTTTAAATTCAATGCAGAAGGAATACCTGCCAAGAATAGGAAAAGAGTTATAAGCCAAACAGATTTTTCTCTTTTAAAACCAAATTTATCCATTAATGAGGAAACTGGAACTTCCAATAATGAAACAGAGGAAGTTATTGCTGCAATATAAGCTAGTGCAAAAAATGCAACAGCTACAATTCTTCCAACCGCTCCATATGAACCAAGGCCCGTAGGTATTGATATAAATAATGCACCAACTGTTGATTCAGAAATCGCATCACTTAAACCAAATGTTAAAACAATAGGAAAGGTAATAAGTCCTGCCATAAGACCCACCAAAGTATCCAATGATGCAACTCCAACACTTAGTTTTGGAAGATTACTCTTTTTATTCAAATAGGAAGCATAGGTCACCATAACTCCAATTCCTAAACTTAAAGAAAAGAAAGCTTGTGTAAAAGCATTTCTTATTGTTTGAGGGTTCCTCAATTCATCAAAGTCAAACTTAAACAAAAATGTTTTGTATCCTTCCCATGCTCCTGAAAGTGAAATGGCCCATATTGCTAGCGATAGTAGAATTATAAAAAGTATAGGCATAAAGAATCGTGTCACCTTCTCGATTCCTTTTTTAATCCCTGATGAAACTATTATGGCTGTAAGAACAAGACTTAATAGGTGCCCCAATAAAACACTGCTTCCACTACTAATTGAGCCAAAGAAAGCTTCTGCTTCACTTAAATTTTTTGGTAATCCAAAAAATAATGAATGGAACAAGGTATCTGCGGTCCACCCCATTATGACTGAATAATATGATGCTATTCCCAAGGGAGCTATAAAGAAAAGAATTCCTAATGGATACCAATTTTTTCCAGCTAACTTTACTGGTGCAAGCAATGTGCTGGCAGTAGCGTTTCTTCCTAAAGCCATTTCAGCAACAAATACTGGAAGGCATACAATTAAAACGATTAGTATGTATAAAAGTACAAAAGCAGCACCTCCACCTTGAGAGGCTCTGTAGGCGAAACCCCAAAGGTTACCAAGACCTACTGCGCTACCAGCAGCTGCAAGAATGAATCCCAACTTACTAGTCCATTGTTCTCTTGGAGAAATTTTTGAGTCCAAAATTAAAATCTGTTTTTTATAGTTGATTTATAACCCATAAATAAAAATTAGTTAATACATTGCTTAATAAAAACTAATCTTTATTGAATTATTTTTTTTGCAAAAAGATTTAAAATCTAAAAAACATCTTATTACTGCTATGACCATTGAAACGACTATTCTAGATTTTCAACTAAGTAATACGTTCGAGCAATATGAATCTTATATGAATGCTGAGGAACAGCAGTCGATGTTTAAAGAAATGGGAGTTAAAACATTTTATATTGGTAAATCATTAGATGATCCTCAAAGGGCGACTGTAATTTTTCAAGGACCAGAAAATGTTCTATACGATATTTTTATGAATCCTGAAACAAAACCTATTGTTGAAGCTTCAGGGCATATTTATGTGGGTACAAAAATAACTCGATGGATTTCTTGAAAAATAAATTTTTTATGAATTATCAACTTTTAATTGAATCATATTCTTTTGGAACATCCCTTTCTGAGCAAGAAATAGAACTTTTAAGTCTGGAACTTGAAACTCAAATCATGAATATTAATATATCAACAGATTTTGGCTGTTTTAAATCGGCCCCCACACATATTTGCGAAGGTCTAAATTTAAAAAAAGATACTTATTGGATTATGTGCCTTGCTGAAATATTAGATTTACATAAGCCCCCCAAATTTGGGAAAACGAAAAGTGTGGAGGTTTTCGATTTACTTCTTGAAAAAGGACTTGTTATTGGTTAATTTTTTTAATTATTTGAGTATTAAAAATAAGTTGTTTTTTCTTTATTCTGATAATATTTATCTAGAGTCAGATAAATAAATGAAAGATTCTAATGAATTGATATTGGGAAATATTATTAAGCTAACTAGATCAAGTGAAAAGAAATTTAAAATAGGAAATTTTAAAGGGGCATTAGATGACAAAATGAAGGCTAATGCAATATTGAAATCCAAATCTTGTGATGAAAAAATTATTGAAAAATATAGAGAAGAATTATCTAGTTTATATTCTTCAAAATTTGATCTTATATTCGATCATAAGCTGAAAATTGATGAAATAAAGAGAAATGAGATAGTAAAAATGTTGGAACAAAAAAGTAAGGAAAGATTAAAAAATCTTGATTATAAAGGAGCAATAAAAGCCTTTAGGAGGGCAGAAAAATATTTTTCAAATTAATATCAACCTAAATCCCTAAGTTTTTATAAGAGAAATTAAATTTATAAGTTTGAGTATAAAAAATAATGAAAGGGTTGATTTTTTTTCAGAATTCGTTTCTCTAAAGATATATCATTTTTGGTACTACTCATGGTTATGCCCCAATCCACTTTGGAAAGCTTATTATTTTTTTTGATACTTTCTCTTGTTGCAACTTACATTGTTAATTTAAAGTATTCTTCAAAATTAAAAATACAGAAGTAGTTTTTATTTATCTTTTGTCTTAATTAGATTTATTTACTTGGATCACTCCAAGTTTCTTTGTATAACCAGCTCAAAAAAGTAAGAGTAAGTATATTCCCAAATGCATAAGTTATTCCTAATAATGGGTCATAAATATTGGCAATAATCGTCGACATTATAAAGATTATTAACCCTGAAACAACCAAATCCTGAATAGGTAAATGGTTAAAATTCATCGAATTAATCATTTGATAATTGTTTTTAATAGATTAAATTGATTATAAAACCCAACAAGTACCTTATTCATTTATAAGGCAATATCATCTAAGATATGAATAGTTTTAGGATTGCTAAAATAATTGTAGTTTTTTCATCATTATCGTATTTGAGTGTTTCTTTTTTGAGAAATTATAATTCTCCAGAAAATATAGAAAAAAGATGTATCCTTAAATTTGAAAAAGACTTTAAAAATAATTTGGAAACATCTCATGAAGAATGGGATCAAACTTTAGATTTAGCTGATAACAATTATTTAAAATGTATGGGAATACCTCAGTTTTAATTATGGGAGAGGCAAAGAGAAGAAAAAATTTAGGTATTCCGCCTAGAGTAAAAACTGAAGATATAAAGTTTCCTAAACTTGATAAAAAAGCCATACAACAAAAAGTAAGGTCTACTTTGTATAAATATCCAATTATACCTTTTCTTTTTTATGGAGCTGCAATATTTATCCTAATCGGAGGTTTATTTTATGTTTTCAAATCCTTGAATATAGCTTAATTTAAAGGATTATTAATTTTGATATTTATGATTTTTTGGCATCATCAAATAAAAAAACTTGAAGGATAATAAATGAGCAATTTTTATTCTGAAACAATAATCAAAGAAATAATATATGAGAATTATTTACGATTGACACCATCATATGGTGTTGTAATTCTAGATAAAATTAAAACTATTTATGAAAAAAATAAATAAAAAATATGATGAAATAATGCGTCAAGCTGATAATGCAGTTGGAAGAAAAGAAGTAGTTAGTTTATTAAAAAAAGCTGCAATAATTATGTCTAAATCTGAGGAAAACTTAGCTGCTTAAATTAAAAAACTATTTTATTAGGATAAATAAAACACCATAAAGAATAATTGATGAGGATGCAGCCATAATGATAAATGGTAGTATCATGCCTGAGTTTAACCATCTTAAAAGTCTAATTTTTTTGTTAATTACTCTTGGCATCTTTTCTGAATCCCTTGATTGCAACCTAACAAGTAAATAAATGGTGTAAATGATTAATTAATCTTTTTAAATATCATTCTCTAGCTATTTTGGAATTAAATTTTCTAAAGAAAATTATTTTAATTTCTTCTGAATTTTTTATCCTAAGAGAAATTTTTAGGTAATTAATACCTTGTATTCTTCAAATTTCTTATGCAAGATTTAGAAACATTGAATTTTAAATAATGATTGAAAATTTTAAAGATAGTCCTGAAGAATTTAAAGATTATGATTCAGAACTGTTACTTAAGATTCTAAATAAGACATCAATGGAGAATGAAAAAGGTGATGATAAAGAACTATTTGTAGATGAAAATTGGAGAATTAATTCAAAAAATTTGAGTAATATAATTCCTTCAGATAATTCAAATTTGAAAAGAATATTATCAAATATTTTCCCAAATAAAAAAATAGTGATTCAGGATAATAATGATGGGTCGCAAACAATTTTCTTATCCTAATTCAGGAAATATTAAAACCTTATTTATACTATTCACTCAATATGAATTTTTTTGAGAAAAATTTAGTAAAAATTACTCTCGCGGAATTTTTTTAAAGATGCTATCGTTCACTAACGTTCATCCAAGTTTATATCTCTGGACGCATGAAATGGGAGTAGGGAACGGGATTCTCATTAACTGCAAAATATCATGAATAACCTCTTACAAATAAGAGAAAAAATTAAAAGAGCCAATAGGCTATATGAAGCCCAACTTTTGGCAACTAAAAGTGGAGAAGTTACTCCATACAGAAGATCCGTCTTTGAAGAAAGAATCAGGAAAACACAAAAAGAAATAAAATTGAAAGACTCAAAAAATTAAATTCTTTTTTGAAACTTATCAATTAAGAGGGGGTTTAATCCCTCTCTTTTTTTATTTATAAAAACAACGTAATTATTAATTTATTTTTTCGATTATCGAATATTTAAAAGAATATAATTTCGATCCTTATACTATTGATTTAATTTATATAAATGGCAAATTTAATTCAGTAATTAAGAGGTAAATAAATATGTTTAAAAAGAAAAATAAACAAATTAAAACCTCACCCAATAAATTAAATTTAGATCAAGTTTTATGGTTTATAGAAAATTATTTGCCCCAAAAGAAAGATAGAGGTGTTCAAAAAAAATTGTATATGGATAATCTAGAAGCAGAGACTATTAAGATATTTTATAAATTAGCCTCTACACGTTCTAAAACATTATTACCAACTACAAAAAAAACGACAATCTCTTTTACCTTTGGTAATTGGGCCTTGCCTTTCCTGAAATTGCTTAAGAAAATAGGAATAGCTAAGTAAGAAAATTGTGATCGGCTAGAACTAGATTTATCCCGCAAATAAAAACAATTAAATAAAAATTAAAAAGTCTCAGAAAGTTCTTTTCGAAATTTAAGGAGGAATACTTACTTTACATAAAAAATACAATTGCTAAGTTTAAGATAAGAGATCTATTCATTAATGTTTCTAAATTATCTGCCTAGTGAAATGGTTGAAGTTGTTGGTTTGACAATGATTTTTTCATTTCTAGTTGGAACTATCTTGATTTTGTTATTTACATCAGATCAGGCAAATACAAAGAATCTATATTTAAAGAAGGCTAAATAAATTTTAAATAATTTGTTTATCTATAAAGGACCTCTTTTTTAATAAAGTTAACTCGCAGGTGTAGATCATAATTTTTAAAATTGATACATAAACAAATTGAAGATTATGGGCGAAGCTAAAAGAAGAGAAGAATTAGGATTGCCACCTAGACAAAAAAATGAATTAAATAAATCTGATAGATACTTTTCATGGCTTCCAATTACTAAATCAAGAATTAAGAAATACCCTTACATGGGTGTAGCAACAATGGCACTAGGAGCGATAATTTTCTTAGTAAGTGGAGGCGCAAATAGTATTAGTTAGATTTTGGCCTGGCTTAAAATATATCTAAGATTTTTTTTGTAATAGTTTAACGCCAGATACTATTGAGATTATTGAAGCTATACCAAGAAATATCGAGTAAAAAGGTTGCAAATTAATAATGCCAAAATTACCCGTATGCCATTTGATTAACCAAAAAGAATCTACTCCTAATGGTTGAAGAATACTATAAATAGTCCCAGATACAATAGTAATTAGTAAGGGGATTGAAGAAATTGCGGTAATTTTTCTGTGAATTTTTCTTTGAGTTGTTTTTAATTTTTCCATTTATTTCCTCAAATAGATATGTAATTCTTTCTCGTTTTTGCATGGCATCCATTTATCTTGATTCTTATGTATCCCTTCGCAACCAAGTTCTAAAGATCTATTTTCGGCCTCCTCTTCAGAAAGAAATGTACCCCTCACATGTGCATGCGAATAACTATTGAAATTTAGAGATAAGAAAAATATAAAAATTAAAAATTTAAAATTTCTAAGAAAAATATGCATTATTTCAAATAAGTATTTGTATTAAGGAGAGATTTCATCAAATATTTTTGCTTTGCCAGTACTACTAAATGAAACTACTTTGTAGTTCTCATAATCATGAGAGTGCGAGTCGTGAGAATGCATTTTCATCCCTGGAGAGCCAAGTGGCATGCCTGGAACTGCTATCCCATTGATATTTGGTTTTTCTCTAAAAAGTTTGTTGATGGATTCAATCGGGACATGTCCTTCAATCGTATAGTTAGCTATCTGAGCAGAGTGACATGATCTCAGATTATTGGGAATTTGATATTGGTTTTTAATTACTGAAACATCCTCAACTATATTATCAACAACTTCTAATCCATTATCTCTTAAATGATTTATCCATTTTTTGCAACAACCACATGATGCTGATCTGTAAGAAACAACTTTTGGGATATCTATATTTTCTTGCGTTGCTGCACTAATCCTATGAATGTTAATTGTATTTGCAAAAAGAATTCCAGAAAAAATTAGATAATTTAAAAATCCTCTTTTCATAAATATTTTATTAAATGTCATACTAATTACAACGATTAAATTTAACATTTAAATTAACAATAAATGAAAATTTATTAAATCGCTATTTAATTAAAATTAAGACACTCATAATTGCCATTAAAAGATTTTCGATAAAACTAATAATTCCCAAAGGAGTTTTTGCATATCCCCCAATACATGCACAATTTAATTTTAATTTATCCAAATAAACAGACTTAAATACTGAAATCATTCCAGAAATTCCTAAAATTAGGGCAATAAAAATAATTAAAGAGGGTGGAGAAGAATTAAGAAAACTTATTCCAATTAATAATTCGCAAAAAGGATAAATATATATCCAGCCATTAAATTTAGAAGATATTAAATCATATTTCTTATAACTTGTTCCAAAAGCTTCAATGTCCATAAGCTTGAGCATCGCTAAAAGACAAATTGATATCCCCATAAAAATTTGGAAACTTTTAAGCAATGAGATGGTTATCAGAAATGAAGTACCAAAAACTGCAATTAAGGGGGTAAATGACTTAATCTTCATTTTTAACTTTTAAGGATAGAATCACAAATACTGGATGGATTTGCTTGTTTTACTATTTTCAGTCTTTTAATCAGTTTGTCTCGATCTATTTGATGTTTTAAATATTTAATACATAAATTTTTTTCCTTATATACCTCTGCTATTGGCGCAATTTTTAAAGCAATAGCAAAAGTACCAATAACTAAAAGAATGTTTGTAGCTAGTCGAATATTTGGTCGAAAATTGGATCTCATTCGTATTCTTTATTTCTGTCAATAATTTCCCTTAAATATATATCTTTTAGTTCGTCATTGTATCCATTTTCTTTTGCTAACTTCTCTAATTCCTTCAACTCTTTTTCTGTCATTAAGCAGATTTGGATATATTGTTTTTCATATCTTCAATTTGGTTGATTAATTCATCTAACCATTCTGTATTATTTTCGGATCTTTTCTGAAAATATGTAATTTTAGGTTGATTTATTTCTAGTGTCTCATAATCTCCACTCATAAATTACCCCTAAATTTATACTCTGCATAATTTATCTCTAGAGATAATACACATCAATAGGTTCTATTACTTATTGGACATTTACCATAGGTAACAAGTCACTTTTTTAATAGTATAAATATCAAGGAATTTATCTTTAAAAAATATGGCAACTAATGAAGAACTAGAAAAAAGAATTGAGACTTTAGAAAAAGAAATACAACATCTAAAAGCTGTTCTGCAATATCAAATGAGAAATAAGAACAAGTGATTCTTATTGCATAGCAATTGCTTTTGGTCAGATAAGTATTCTCACTTGGTTGTTTTAGGTACCTAATGAAAAAGCTAAATATTAAAAATTAGTCCATAATTAATCACTTTTTGAAAAAATAACTTTAGTCATTGATATTTAGAACATATTTGTTTATATATATATATAACTAATTGATATGATTAACTCAATAGCTATTACATTGTTAATTTTAGGCTCTTTAGTCGCTTACAAAAGACTCAAAAGAAAGAAACGACAATTTCACGCACCACCTACAAATCAGCTTCCTAGTTGAAGATTAAATTCCGTCTTCGTCTTCTCCAAAAGGATTGTATCTAATATCCCATATAAGAACTACTGCTATAGATAAAAGCAGTAGACCAAAAATAACTTGAGGAGGTGGAAATAACATCAATAAAATATAACAATTATCAAAAAACTTTGCTTATGAAAATTTTAAAGGGTAATCGATATTGTTTGGTTCTAAATGTTTTATAAAACATGCTGTTGTGCAATCTACTCCCTCACTATTGATGCTACAAGAAGTTATACATTCAAAAAAACTTTCCAAAGCATCTGAATCTTTAATATTTGAATAAATGTTATTTTTCATGTTCTATATTCCATTCTGAAGCTTATCTAGCAATTAATTTTTAATGATGTCAAATTTTAGGTAAAGTACCTATTTACCATTTTTTTTGAAAAAACTATTGAATTTATAAGTTTTTTCCCACCCTTCCTCTAAAAGTTTTTTATATTCGTTTCTCGCTTCTTCAATAGATTCAACTCTAGAGCCTTTCATAACTGGCTTATTTGATCGCTTAAAAACGCAACCATAAGAGATTAAAATTGCATTAATCACAAAAGAGTTCTTAGAACTATCTTCAAAAGGTTCAAATATTTTAATCCTCGATCTGGCTTTATTGATTAAAGTAAATTTGTCCATAAAAAAAGGGCGTTAGCTTCGCCCCAATCAAAAAGCGGGATAATCCCCATCACCCAGCCTTTTTAGAATCTTAGCACTACATATGGTGTTTGTAAGTATTTAAAATTACCTATTGATGGGGTTGTTTGTTTCTGTTTAATTTGTCATTATAGGAGTCCCCATCACCTAGGCTCGTATGAGTCTTTTTTTTTGTTTTCTTGACCTTAGGTTAATGAGTTTTTAATTAGTGTTTAAAGACTTTTTATTTAATTTTTAAATTTGATAATTAATAATTAAAAAAATAATTTTATTCATGCAAACTTACATCGTACACTGGCAATTTCCAGATCAAGAAAGTCATATGCAAGGGGCTGAAGCTTTTGCGGGTTTTGTGGAAGGAGGATGCGAAGGTGATGAATTCGATGGGTTTAAAGTTCTTAATCGAGTAGTAAATCCTGAGGGAGCTAATGGTTGGGCAATAGTTGAATCTTCAAACCATCAGAATATTTGGAAATGGAGTAGTATCTGGGTCGATAATTTTGGAGTAGAAATTGAAGTTACACCAGTTCTAACGGATAAAGAATTTCTCTCCGTCCATAAAGAAATTGCAGCAGCCTCTAACTAATAAATAATCTTTTAGTGTTTGACTGCTGATTTAATATAAAAGGGTAGTACTTATTTTTTATGGGAAAATTTTCTTCTGAAGAAATTGAAAGTCAATACAATTTAATAAAAATGCTTTTAGCTGAACCCGAAAAGTTTAGAGATGCCATTAATGCAATAAAAAAAGATATTGCATATATGCCTATAGAGCTTAAAAAAAAACTTGAGGATGAAAACATTATCTTATGAATTGCCAATCGCGTTTATCATAATCGTTAATTTTAAAAAATAGTAAATGGCGAATCTCGTAAACTAACCTAGAGAGTCTAAATCTCTACGATGGTGAACTGGGTTTGCATAATCTTGCGGAACTTTCTGTTCTCTCATTAAATCTGCAATTGTTGGATAATCTTTTGCATTATCAAGATCTCTTGCATTTTTATCTTGAATTGCAAATGGTGATCTTTTTAAATTCATAATTAATTACCTCAAAATTTTTGTTGGATTCTGATTACAGATCCTGGATTGTCATGTACGTAAGTGTTGAATTCTCTCGCAAGCATTAGGCAATCGTATGCATCGCGCGCGTAGAAGCCAACTTCATGTGTCTTATTTGTTGAATCTTTGTAACTCAACACATATTTATTACATGATTTAATCGGTGTTGAAGGCATTTAATTTATCTCTGTTACCACTAAGTTCTAACTATGCATGCTCATCAATCGACTAATAAAAATGTACGGTTTAAGGCACAAATATATACGGATATAGGACCAGCAACTTAATTTAAAAATAAATATAATAATCGGTTAATATTTCAAAAAAAAGACATTATCTACTTTACCCTCATAAAACTATTTTCAGTGGAAGTTTTTTGCAAAAAACTTTTCGTAGATAATGTGTTTTTATAAATAATTAAACTACCCCGCTAAATTAGAAGGTTCGAGGCTATAAATATATTTTTCTCCATCATCATCGCCATCGTCATCATCATGGAAGGAAGAGATTAGTACATAAACTCCTCCAAGTCCCAATATCATAGATAAATAAAGAATCGGATCTGTCATAGAATAATTTTGAAACATTCAAATTAAATTTGAGGAAGCTTTTCAATATCTATATTTTCTTTTAATTATTTGGATTAAAAACTTTCTACTATCAAAAAATTGTTTTTTTATTTGAGAAAACTGAAAGTAGATCTAAAATAAGGTAAATTTACTGTTTTTTAGTGAGTTTAAAAATATTTTAAAAATCAATGTGCGGTAGATTTGAGCTGAAAACTAAATTTGAGAAGTTGCCAAAGGTTTTGAAACAAGACTATCCAAATGGACTTGATTCTAAATATGAAACTCAAAGTTTAATAAGACCTAATGATCCTGTTCTTGTAATTAAAAACGAAGGAAGAATTAAAACTACTTTTATGACATGGGGCTTTATTTCTCCTTGGGCCAGAGATCCATTTGATAAAGAGAGACCAAGACCATTTAATGCAAGGTCAGAAACTGTAGAAGAAAAAAAATTGTTTAGTGGAAGTTGGAAACATAAAAGGTGCCTAATACCTGCGAGCGGTTTTTTTGAAAAAAAATATCGTGTTCGAAAATCGAATTATGAGACTTTTTGGTTGGGCGGAATTTGGAGTAAGTGGACTTCACCAGATGGAGCAGAACTTGAGAGTTGCTGCGTTTTAACAACTGAGCCAAATGATTTAATTAAACCTTTACATCATCGCATGCCTGTGATCGTTCCTAATGGATATGAGGAACAATGGACAGAGCAAGCTAAAGATGCAGATGAATTAAGAGGATTATTCGCAATCATGATGAGTTGGTCCCCTCGTGGTTGGCTAGTAGAGGATGTAAAGAAAAAAGAAAATGATCAAATGAGTTTGTTTTAAATGGAAAGCTTACTAATTCTAAGGTTAGATTAATGGCTAAATCATATTGGTTGATTAATTCAAATAGGTCAGAAGTTAAAAGATTTATGAAAAACGATAAAAGTATTGATGGAGTTTTTGAATATATGTTTATAGATACTGGAAAAATAGTGGGGGGATTAGGAAACAAACCACCAGTAATGAAAAATACAGTTTCTGTTGAAATAGATTTAGCTAGAGAAATTTATGAAAGATTACTTTCTAGGGGATGGAGGAAAATTGAAAAAAATTGGAACTAAAAAAAGAGTTAGATCTGTGCGGTATAAATTACTGATGAAAATAATCTGAGATTCTATAATGCGAATATGAACTAAAATTGACATCCGATCTAAAATATTAGGAGACTAGTAAATTATTTTTTTAGTACAGATAAAAATGAAACATAAAAAATGGTTACCAGAATAAATAAATATTTAAGTGAAGTCGGTTATTGTTCTAGAAGAGAAGCAGATAAATTAATCTTAGAAGGAAAGGTAACCATTAATGGCAAAATTCCAGAAATTGGAACTAAAGTAGAAGATAGTGACAAAGTTGAAGTTAAAGGTCAAAGAATAGAAAAATCAAAGAGACAAAAAAACATATACTTAGCCTTTAATAAACCCGTAGGAATTGTTTGCACAACAGATAGAAAAGTAGAACCCAATAATGTCATAGATTTCATTAAATATCCTAAAAGAATTTTCCCCATCGGGAGATTAGATAAGCTCAGTGAGGGATTGATTTTCTTAACTAATGATGGAGATATCGTAAATAAAATACTCAGAGCAAGAAATAATCATGAAAAAGAATATATTGTAAAAGTCAATCGTCCTATTAATAGCGACTTTATTCAAAGTATGAGTAATGGAGTTGAAATATTAGACACAATAACTAAAAATTGTTTCGTAAAACAATTGGGTCCAAGAAATTTTAAAATAATTCTCACACAAGGACTTAACCGTCAGATTAGAAGAATGTGTGAGGCATTAGGATATAGAGTACGATCATTAAAGCGTGTAAGAATTATGAATATTAAGTTAGACGTGCCAACAGGAAAATATAGAGAACTTACAAAAGAAGAACTCTTGGAACTAAATAGATTACTCGAAAACTCCTCAAAAACTTATGAATAATTAAAAGGCAATAAAAGTAATTGGAAGTTTAAGTTGATTGGCTAAATAAATATCAAATACAGTTACAACAAACGCAGCATATTTGAGACAGGTGTTGCATAATTTATCTAACCCAATTTTTTTCAAAATTAGACTTAGTCATTTAAAGGATTGGATAAGCTATCCATCCAAACAAGGAATAGTTAATAATGACAGCCATGAAGCCTATCATTGCAAGCCTTCCGTTTGTTCTTTCAGCAATGAACCAATATGTATTTGGCCATTCAAAACTTCTCTCTATATTGGATTTTTGATCTTCTGTAATTGGGTCCTCTTTAGGAGCATTGTCTTGGTCAAGATAATAATTACTATCTGGGTAAAAGCTTTCACTTGAAAAGTTATCTTTAAATTTACTCATTATCATTTAGAAGTTTAATTTTTCATATATTAAAAAATAAAAAGGCTAAATAGGTTAAATAAGTATTATTTTTTTGAATTGATGCATAATTGCTAAGTCTTATATTTTTATACAATTAAAAAGTGTTTCTTTAACAATATAGAGCTACTGTTTGATCTAAATCTGCACAAGGTTCAATGGTAAATTCCAATAATTCTCTCCAAGGACTCCACTGTTTCCAAATAGTTTCTAAAGAATCAGCATCTACAACAGAGTAACCATTGCCATGTTGAGGTAAGAAAATCCAAGATTTAACGTCATAACCCTCTGGTCTATTTTGTGACCCTCCTTTGTCGTACCATTCTTTTAACATTTTGGATCCCTTGTCTTGGGCGTTTGCATCAGTAAATTTATAAGAAATTAGAAACAGCATGAAAAAAGGTGCTAATTTCCTCTTATCTTAGTTTGAATTTCAATTAAAAGTTGCTTGAAATTTCAGTTGAATCGTAAATATGATCTACACTCTCAATTAACGGTTTCACTAATGGATCTTCAAAAATGGACAATTAAAATTATTTATTTTCAGTAATTATTATTTTTGCTAGTAATAGAAAGCCAATAAAAATTAAAAAATAAAATGCTTTTTGTTCCGCATTGGTCATTTGAGGCCGGATATCATCAAAAATGCGCAGAAAAATTTCTTAGTGGTGGGGGAGATTATCCTGGAGTTGAGATGATTGGAAGATATCACGCACCCGGTTCTCTAGAGGGTTGGATAGTTTTAAAGACTGATGATCAAAAAGCAATATATCAACATGCCGCTGAATGGGGTGAATTTCTCAATTGGGAAACCACACCTGTATTTACCGATGAAGAAGCTGGTCCAATAGTTGCTAAAGTCTACTCGTAGAAAAAGATTGACAGTCAATATAAAATAAGGAGCATTTAGCTTCTTTTTAAATGAACACTCTCATCGTCTCAACTTTTAGCTGTACATTTGAAGAATTTAAAAATGATGTAACGACATTATTTCTTGAAGAAATGTGCAAAGAGTTAGTTTGTAACTGATTATGAGTTTGTAAAAGTGAATGAACACAAATCTCATTTATTAATGAACAGTACCGACTTAGAAAAATTAGGTACAGAGATGCAATCTCCTTTCGCAAAGGAATGGGATAAAAAAAATAATTGTAAGGATGCCGTATATTCGATCAAACTTGTTGCGTAAACATAACGCTTACTAATTTTCTATAACACCCGCTACTTTATCTTCCGCTAGTCGTTTTTTTAGAATTGAATAATTTTGTGAAGCCCATTTTCGAGAAATATCAAATTCAGTAGTTAAATTCTCTATAAGTAATTTGGCAATTTTAAATACTTCTACGAAACCTAGATAAATTATTACCAGCATCTTAGTTATGTTTACTGCAAAAGCTGCTATCTTTTCAATTTTTTGATCTTGCATTTGAATTTGTTGAAGCCCACTAAAATTACCAGTTGTAAGAAATTATGCAAATTAATTAGAGAAAAATCTTATGGATGTTATTCTCATTGGGCAATAGCTATGAAGTATTGAAGTTATTTTTAAAGGAGCTTTGGCAGAATCACCACGACCTAAACCATGCAATTTATGGAATAGTTGGAGTAATAGTATTGTTGGTAATTTATAACCGATTACTAAATAAATATCAGTAACAAGAAACCCTTCCAGAAATTCCAACTACCGAAAGGGTTATTAAATCGATTCGCAACTATATTGAATCAATTTATGTCTTGCAGCAAACGTTGAGTGAGCTGACGAGGTTTGGCCTCAATTAATTTATAGCAAAAGAATATCAAATAAACTTATTTAAACTTCCCAATCTATGTCATAGTTGTCATCTATATCTTTTTCATAAACCCTCGCAAGTTCTCGAAGTAAAGTTTTTACTTCCGTATCGGTAGCTCCAGATTGGTCTTGAAACTTGGTACAAATTGCCTTTAGTTCGTCATAAGCTTGTTCTAGCAATATTGTTTTTTGATCTGGATTTGCCATTTAATTTTTGTCAACTACTTCTCCGCCATACTCTCTTGCTATTACATCTAAGCATCTAAGAATATCCTTGTTTTTTAATAGATCTGTTTGCTCTAAATAATTAAGAAGAGTTCTTATTTGTTCGATAGTATTTTCTTCTAATTCCTTCATGAGTCTCTTTCTATTAACTCTATCTTATATCTAATAGGAGCTTCTCCGAACGCTAAGATTATTGATCTTGTTGCATTTGTTTTTTCTTCAGTCTTTTGTATTCATCTATTAAAAATACCTCCTGTAAGGTCTTTTAAAAAATTGGCAGTTTTGATGAAATTTGCTTTTATGAGTGTAGAGTTATTTTTTATTATGCAAATCTCATTTTTTGCAAAAGTAATTTTGTTTTTAACTCTTTACTGTATTTCTGATTTATCAATTAAAAATAATATTTTGAGAAAAGTTATGAATAGAGCTCATAGGGCTAAAAAAATCTAAACTTCCCAATCAATGGAATTTTTAACTAATTTTTGGAATAATCAACCAAATATAGTTATGGGAATAGGTGTAGCAATATTTGTATTATTAGGAATTTATATATCTTTACTCCAGGCATATCAATAAATTAGTTAATTATTTTTTTAATTTTTTCTAGATTCCATTTATCAAATATTAATTTCATTTCTCTTTCGTAGTATCTTACTTTCTTCGCAAAAGGTAATTGTTGAATAATTATCCCAAAGGGAAATTTAAAAAAAGAAGAGATATAAACAATATAAAACTCGACAAAAGAAGGTTTTGGTGGGAGAGGTAAATTTTTTATATATGCCCAATCAATGCAAGGTTTTAGTTGCTTATCACTAGCGATAATATTTTTTTTACATCTCCACCAAGAGAATAGATAAATGCAAATAAAAATCGGTAACGGAAGAATTCGCAACATTAATTAAAAAGGTATTTCTTCAGGGATTATTGATTCACGATAACCAAGCCTCAATTTACCTGTGGTGCAAGTAGTAAGCATTTCATTCAGAAATTCAAATTGAAGTTCTTTTTGTTTGCTTGGTTCTACAAAGTTTGTCGTGACAGATAAATTAATATTTGTCCGCATACATTGAGGACATAATTTAAGCAATAAAAAAGAAAGGCTGGTAAACCTTTCTATGACTTGGATTATTAAAGTCGGGGCGACAGGATTCGAACCTGCGACCTAGTGCTCCCAAAGCACTCGTGACTATTTTTATAATATTCTTGAGACTTCAGTTATAGCTTAACAAGAAGGTAGTTATTATAACCGATTTGAGACAGAGTATTGCAATTAGTAATCGCATGATATTAAATGATATTAACCAAGAGGGGCTCTCGGAGGGGCTTTTTCATGTTGTTATAAATTTATAAATTTATTTTTAATTTATTATGGAATCAGAAAAGTTATTTCTTTTAGGAGTTGGTTGTCAGAAAGGAGGGACAACATGGCTTCATGACCAACTTTCTAAATCAAAGAATTTTGATGGAGGTTTTTTTAAAGAATATCACTTTTTTGATGTTATACATATTGAATCGTGCATGAACGTAAAAGAAATATTAATTCAACAATTGAAGGGAATTAATAACTTAAATATAAGCAGTCCCGATACTTGGGGGTTACTAATGCATAATTTGTTTTTTTCAGACCCTAATTCATATTTTAATTATTTTGATTATCTTTGGTTAAGTAATAAGTCTACAAAAATTGTTGGGGATATAACTCCCTCTTATTGCGGTCTAGATTCTATTGTTTTCCAAACTATTAGAAAAAAACTAGAGGACAGAGGTTTTCGAGTAAAGGTTGTGTTTTTAATGAGAGATCCCGTAGAGAGAATACATTCAATGTTCAGAATGGAAAAAAGAAACTTATCTAATTCAAATGCAATTTCTTCTGAAATAATTAGGATTAGTGAAGATGAATATATTAAGAAGAAATATAAAGAAGTTAATGTTGAATTCAGAACTAGATACGATAAAACAATTCTAAATCTTGAATCTGCATTCGATAAGGAGAATATTTTTTATTCACTTTATGAAGATTTGTTTAGCGATGAATGTATTTCGAGGCTTGCAAAATTTCTTGAAATAGATAGTAAAATATTTGATAAATCTCAATTTTCGAATGTTTCTACGAGGAAAGAATTTCTTAGAGAAGAGACTATATCAGTAATAGCAAATTACTATTCTGAAGTTTACAGTTTTGTAGAGAAAAGGTTTGATATTTCTACCAAATGGAAATCAAATAAATATGTTTCTCGAAGTAATTTGAAGTAGTTTGCTCAACCTTTCTCCTTGTTAAATCAAAAAAACATGGGAGTAAGTAGAGCATCAATAGGTGCAAGTAATAGCAAGCTATAGCTCAGGAGGGGCTACTGGAGGGGCAAATCTAAATATGAGACTACTTACAAAATAAAAAAGACAGCTTGGGAATGCTGTCTATGACTTGGTTTTAGAGAGTCGGGGCGACAGGATTCGAACCTGCGACCTAGTGCTCCCAAAGCACCCGCGCTACCAAGCTGCGCCACGCCCCGCTCATAAGATATTAGTTCATAATATGCATCTGTTAAAGAATTAATTTTAAATCTTGATAAGAAGCAGATTTTTCAAGGGAAAATTACTAATCCTCGCTAAATTGTCACTAAAGTTTTTCGTCAATTAAGCGGGAAGTTTGGTGACACCCGCTTTACTTAAAAAATATCAAAAAATGAAACGCTTACTACTCCCAAAAAATAAAGTTGCTCAAGTTGTAATTAATGTTGCCTTTATAGTTATTTGGGAGGAGTTAGCAGGTTTAATAGTAGAAATAATTTGGAACACAATAGGTGAACTTGAGTTTTTCAATCAAGACTCATTCCTAGTTTTACTTACAGAAATTGTATTTTTGATTATACCTATTTTGTCTTTCACTTATTGGATATGGTGGGGGAAAAAAAATTTGACAAAAAAGATTAAATGAAACGCTTACTAATCCCACTAATAGTTGCAATCTGCATAAAGGTTAACTAAAAGTGCGGAATATATCAAAGCAACCGCGCTAAAAAAAATTATTCACTAACTCTCACTAAATAGAGTGTAATATTTTGTCTTAATCTAGTTATTGCCTAAATAATAATTTTTTTGTTTTAAAATTTATCATCCTATGGAAATATCTGAGTATTAAACTCTCTGGAGGAATTATTATCAAAAATAATGTTTTAATTTTGAAGAGTATGGAAAAATTAGAGAGTTTGATTAAGACATACTATGATTTCCCCAAAAAAGGCATAGCTTTCAAAGACATTCTTGGAATAATTCAAGATCCTGAGGTTTTTAGGGAATTAATTCTAAAAATGTCATCCAATCATGTAATAAAAAACTCTGAAGCAATAATCTCAATAGAGGCAAGAGGTTTTATTTTTGGCTCAGCAATTTCCCTTCAAGCTTGCAAACCTATGATTGTTGCAAGAAAGCCTGCAAAGCTTCCTGGTGATCTTATTCAAGAGAACTATAATTTGGAATATGGAAAAAGTTCTTTATCGATACAAACGGAAGCTCTTAAAAAATTTAATTCCTTTGCGATTGTAGATGACCTTTTGGCAACTGGAGGAACGATAAAGTGTGTGGATAATTTAATTAAGAAAAGTGGTAAGGAGGTATCCGGATGTATAACAGTAGTTGAACTTTTGGATCTTAAAGGTAGAAATGAGTTAAATTTAAAGGTCGAATCAATACTTAAAATTTGAAAAATATATTTAAAATTTCTATATTTTTATGAGAGTTTCAAAATAACTTAGTAAGTTTATCAAATTAAACCCATCGATCCAGCTGTGAAACCAACTATCAAGAAAAATGCAAATTCTGTTAAATCTCTAGGCATAGAATTAACAATAAGACTTAGTTGAGTCATTTTACCTTGTGCTCCTCAGGTTTTTTTATTTTTATGAATATAACTAAGAAATTTTTTTATTGAGATCAAACCTCGCATTCTTTCCTTTTTCTAAAGATTTCAAAATTGAATATTAATAAGTTTATTGTATTTATTTTTGATTAAGTATAATCTTGTTATTAGTAAGTAAATCCACAGCATTTTTGATGGAATATAAAAAGAAGTCTTTAGCAAATCTTGATATAAAAAAAGATTATGAAGAAATAGATACGAGATTAGCTTCCGGTTGGTATGTTGATGATGTTCATACCTCGAAAAAGAAAATTTATAAAACAAATCAAACTTCATTCAAAATTTCTAAAAAGCTAAAATCTTGTTAAACAAACCTTAAATAAAAAATTTTCTTCTAGTTAAGTTTAAAGTCATTTGTGTATTTAAATTTTTATGAGTATTTAAAATAATTCTTCCATTTAGAAAGGTATTGATTTGAATTTTTGAAATATTTTTCATAATTTCTCCATTTTTCAATTGATGATTTATAAAGAGGTTGAATAACTTGTGATGAAGAAGGAGTATTTATTTTCTCTCTTTTATAGGCAGTTTTTCTATAGTTTTTTATATTTTCATCCCAACTTACGCCTAAGAAATCTAAAATTTTTAAAATATGGTCATCAAATTGATTTATTAAATCTTCGTATTTAGAACTAATATAATTCATTTTCAATTTTTTCTTGTAGTCCAACCAAATATTCATTGTCAAATCATAAATTTTCGAAGCTGATTCTATACTTCGAAAATGAGCCATAGCATTGTTAGGTTCAAATGACTGCTGGAAGCATGATAAAACAGTATCGTATGGATTTCTATGCGTAAATAATACTTTTGCGTTAGGAAATAATGTATTTATGAGAGGTAAGCAAACAGTTTGGAAGGGAAATTTATCAATCAGAATTTTTGCATCTTTATCTTTATCAGAATTATTTTTTAAAATTTCTAAATAGTGATTTTGTAAAAAATTTAAATCATCTGAATTAAGTTTATGTAGTTCATCTAAAGAATACTTGAATTTTGATTTTATGATTTGTTCCACGGAATTAATTAAAGGCTTTTCTTCTATAACATCAATTTCAGGATGGCTTCTTAAAATTGTATCTAGTAGCGTAGTGCCTGACCTAGGAAAGCCTATTAAAAAAACAGGAGAAGGTTCATTGTTTTTTGATGAATTTTGTATTCCATAAAAAAGTTTATTATCTAAATTTTTTCTGTAAGTTTTTATATAGTTTAGAAATATTTTTGGATTAAAATTTTCATACTTTAAATTAAGTTGACTTCTCTCAAAACATTTGAAAGCCTCATCAAAATTTTTAACTTTATCCTCGATAAAGCCCTTATAAGACCAGAAAAGAATATTTGTTTGATGATAGGTATTTTTTATCCATTCGTCAGAAACTTGGTCAATTAATTTTTTTGCTCCTGTGTAATTTTTTTCTCTAAAACAAATCCTTGCTTTAAACATCAATATTTCATTAATAATTAAATTATTTTCATTTAATGTTTCTATCTTATTTTTTAATTTCTTTATATTATTTGATTTTTCATAAAGACTGAAAAGACTACTATAGGCAAAGTTATAATTTTGGTTAATTTTTATTGCCTTTAAAAATAAATCTTCTGCCTCTGATAGCTTGTCAAGATCAATTTTTATTAATCCTAAATTAACGTATGCCAACTCAAATTTTGGATTGTAATTTATGGCTTCTTTAGTATATTTTTCAGCTCCAATTAGGTTTCCTTGCTTTGAAAGAAGTGAGCCAAGATTACTATAAGCAAGCGAGAAGTCTTTTTTTATTTCGATAGCTTTTCGATAACATTTTTCTGCATTCTGGATATTTTTTTTCTTCGAAAGAATATTACCCAAGTTATTTAGTGCCATTGCTGAAGCTGGATTAATTTTGAGCGCTTTTTTTAAAAATTCCTCCCCTTCATCTAATTCCCCTAACTCATTTAATACCGCACCCAAATTAATTAAGGCGGAATCGTATTCAGGATTAATATCAATTGCTTTTCTTAAAAAATGTTCAGCTTGCTTAGGATTTCCTAAATCTTTCAATACACAGGCTAAATTGACTAGAGAATTGATTTCTTTTGGATTTATTTCTAAACTTTTTCTCAAATAAAATTCCGCTTTTTCCAAATTCCCCTCTCCTACGTAAATACCAGCAATGTTTGAATATGCTTTTAAATATTTAGGACTCAATTCAATTGCTTTATTTAATATCTTTTTGGCGAGTTCACTTCTTCCTTTATAAACTAGCGCATTTGCTAAGTTAGGATATGTTTCTATACTATTTGGAAATCTTTTAATCGATTCTTCAAATAATAATATTGCTTTATCAAATTGCTTTATTTGAAAAAAAATACTACCTAGGTTATTGAAGATTCTGGGGTCGTAAATTTTATTTCTTATTAAAAAATTATAAATTTCTGCAGCCTCTTTAATTTTTCCACTTGAATGTAAAGAAAAGGCATTGGAAATTAATCTATCTTTTTCCCGATTTCTAACTTTTTCATCAGTTGACTTCTTTTTAATGAT
>QCDM01000017.1 GCA_003280895.1 Prochlorococcus sp. AG-355-I20
TTCATGAAAATTCTTTTTTTTCTGATAAATTTTTAAGCGTCAACCAAGCATTATCTCAAGGTTGGGCATGCTGGGTAAAGTTAAACGATACAAATTTAGATTGGAATTTGTATTTACAGCCAATAGATGAACTTTTTCAAATTAAGGAATTTTTTTCAAATAATAAATTTGTTTTTTTATCAGCATTGAGAAAAGATAATTTTTTCCAAATGTACTTTAAAAAACACAGTTTAGACATTGACTTGGTTATTAATTTTAAGAGTAATTTTGAAGAGAAAAAGATTTCTTTATATATACCCTCTAAACAGTTGCTTCCTAATAATCCTTTTTTTACCAATTCAATCTTGGACAAATGCAAAAAGTTAATACTTTTTAGAAAGGGTTTAACTTTAGTGTTGTCTGATGATATTGATTTAAAAACTAATCTTGCTACAGAATTAGCTTCTACTTACGGGAAGAGAGTATTACTAGAGACAATTCCCTCCGGTAAGAATGAAATTCTTTGCTCTAGTTTTGACTGGTGGATTATGAATTCTTATTTAATTCAAATTCCAGAACAAATTATCATTCCTTTACTTCCGATTCCGAATATGTCAGAACCCATTAATGCAATTACTGTCTCTCATAAAAAGAAGCTTTCTCAAGATTGGTTTAGAGACTTCTTTCTTCCTCAAGCTAGAATTAAACTTGAAAGATCTATTTCTCCTTTAAGAAGAAATTCAGGTAAGTTAATAATCCTAGATGGAAGAGCAAATAAAAGAAACTGGGGAAGATTACTTTTGCAAAACATTCAGCCCTCAAAACAAATTAACTATATGCTACCTTTTGATTAGGTTATGATTTTGTAAATAACTAAAGAAATATGGGAGAAGCAAAAAGACGTAAAACACTTGGTTTACCTCCAAAAAAAAATAATACTAAAATTAAAATTGATGAGTCTCCAAGATTATTTTGGCTTCCCTTTACAATTAATCAAAGAGATAACCTAATTAAATTAAGTATTAAGGCCAGTTGGTTTGGAATCGGAGGGTTAGTAATCTTATGGATTGTAGTGAGATTTATAGGTCCTGCTGCTGGGTGGTGGACTTTAGCTGATTCTTTATAAATCTAAGCTACTGTTTTTATATCATTAACAGCGATTGTATTAGCAGGATTGCTATTTAATGCTTTCATTGAATTAGAACTGACTTCAGTCCCTTCTGTTAATTTCTCTTTAACCATAGATTCTACTTTATTCCTGATTTCTAAGTTTTGATCAAGCCAAATAATTGTATTATCTCTTCCTTGTCCAATATTTTCTCCTTCATAACTATACCAAGCACCTCTCCTTATGATGATATTAGTCTCTTCTGCTAAATCTAATAAACATCCTGTTGTACTAATACCTTTCCCAAAGAGAATATCAAATTCTGCAATTCTAAATGGTGGTGCAACTTTGTTTTTTGCTACTTTCACTTTTGCTCTTATGCCATATTCCTCAGTACCTCTTTTAAGAGTTTGAATTCTTCTGATATCAAGTCTTACTGAGGCGTAAAATTTTAATGCATTACCTCCTGTGGTTGTCTCTGGATTGCCGTATGTAACGCCAATTTTTAGGCGTAATTGATTCAGGAATATTACCGTACATCCAGATTTGCCAATATTTCCTGTTATTTTCCTCATTGCTTGGCTCATTAGCCTTGCTTGGCTTCCAATTACGTGATCTCCCATCTCTCCTTCTATCTCGGCTCTTGGGGTTAGTGCTGCGACCGAGTCAACAACTACAAGATCTACTGCACTCGATCTTATAAGTTGGTCAACTATTTCTAGAGCCATTTCACCAGTATCTGGCTGTGAAACTAACAAATTTCCAACATCAACACCTAAAGAGGCCGCATAAACTGGATCGAGTGCATGCTCAGCATCTACAAATGCAGCTACTCCTCCATTTTTTTGGACTTCCGCAATCGCGTGAAGCGTTAATGTAGTTTTTCCTGAACTTTCTGGTCCGTAAACTTCTACTACTCTTCCTTTTGGATAGCCTCCTCCTAATGCTAAATCTAAGGTGAGCGCTCCAGTAGATATTGTTTCTACTTTCATTCTTGAGGCGTCACCAAGTCTCATTATCGAACCTCGTCCAAAATTTCTTTCTATTTGACCTAAGACAAGACTTAATGCCTTGTCTTTTTCTTTTGATTCAGTTTTTTTCTTTTCTTCTAGGCTCATTGTTTGATTTATCGTTTAAAGTTCTTGTAATTATTCTAAATTTGGAAATTTTTATTTAAACCAAACTTCATAAATACAAACTATAGTACATCTGTACTCTAGCTGATTATCTTTAAATTGCAACTAATTCTCCAAGTTTTCCTAATTCTAATAATTTGATTTCATTACTTAACTTATTTTTATCTGATTCTTTCAAATATCCCCAATCAGCTAGGAAGCATGGAATGTGGGAAGTTTCTGAATTTTGTTTAATATCGATTAGAGTTTTTTTTCTATCTTCAATAAAGCCTAAAATTTCATAAGTTTGTGTAAGTTTTTCAGCTATTTTGATTTTTGTTCCTGATTCATAACCAAAAATAAATTCTGGAAAAATATTTAATTGTTTAAGAATTTTTTCTGCAAATATTTTACCTTTAGTTGTTATGACTCCAATTTTTATTCCTCTTTTGCTTAATTCTTTCATAAAAATTATAATTTCAAAAAAAGGTTTATGTAAATATACCCATGATTTAAAATCTTTTTCAATTTGGTATTTGCGAGTCTTATCTAACATTTTTTGGATATCTTCTGCTTTCCAGGAATTTTCATTTAATATCCTCTGGCAATTTTGATGATAATTATTAGTGAATTCATCTTTATTATCACTTCTTAATGGATTGTCTGTTTTTATAATTTCGTGAACAATTAGAATCATTTCCCAACCATATTTAACCCAAGGCCTAATTTCTTTGAAAGAAGTTGGTACTCCTTGATAAAGTTTTTGATCAATAGTGATGTTGGGTGAATTTAAATATCTTTCACAGGCCAGCAAGGAGCTATGCCAATATTCTTGCATTCCATCAACTATTACTCCATCAAAATCAAATAGAAAAATTTTTTGAGAAGACACCAATTGAATATTAGAACTGGGCCGCTAGGATTCGAACCTAGGAATGTCGAGACCAAAACCCGATGCCTTACCACTTGGCGACGGCCCATTGAATTACTATTTTAATACATGAGAAGATTTTTTTCTATCCAAAAAATACAAATTTTTTATAAACATAGCGCTAATTTTGAAAAATAAAAATATTATTTGAATGAGCTCGATTTCCATGGCTCTAGAAATTTCTGAGCTTTTTTGATCGCCAAACCCATTATTTCAGGATACTCATAGAGTTTTTTGTTATTTTTGTGAGCAAATTCAATAAGGGGCTGCATAATTTTTCTTGCAGCACTTCCAAATGCTATTCCATCTGGGAGATTGTTTGAATTCAACAATTCATGAGTTTTTTCATTTGTTCCTCCTGCTAATTGAATTAATCCTGGTGGAAGATCTGAACCGATTTTTTCAAACAACTTAACAGCATCTCTACTTGTTGTAGGAGCAAGATCTCCAGACATTGGCCTTCCATCTAGTTGCCAAATAAGGGGAATATCTAGCTCATTCAGAATTTCATATCTTTCCCAAAGAGCTTTCAAAAGATCTTCGGGCTCTTGGGCTTTTTTGAAAGATTGATTTAATCCACAACTAATAGATATCTTGTCTAATTTCATTCCAGAACTTTTAAGGATACTTACAACTTTTGTAAAAGAATCTAGGCGATTGATTTCTGTATGAATTTCTACTGCATTAGGCCTTATTGTTTGAAGTGTTGATGCTAAATCATTTTTTGACAAATTATATTCATATTCACTAATTAGATTTAGAGGACAACTATTTAAACATCTTCCACATCCATAACATTTACTCTCTTTAATTCCGAAATTATCAATTGCAAATGTGGGACATACTTTTTCGCATGGTCTTGGACAACTAGGGGGACATTTTAAAGGATCAAATTTTGCTTTTCGAAAGTGGATATCATCACCATCACAAATACTTATCATTAATCCAGGGGATTTTTTAAAGACTTTTTTTGCCCAATCGATTCCTTTTTTTGCTGCATAAACTATGGATTCTTCTGCTGCAACATCTATGTAGTCGACACCAGCAGCAGTATAAATTGCACATAAATCTTCTATGGCAACAATATCTTCATTACTGGCACCACAAATTAACTTAATCCATTTATCTTTTTTATTCTTGGTTTTAATCAAACAATTTAACTTTCAAATTCATCCAAAATATAATTGCTTAATGGTTTCCATTCAAGTTTTCTTGAACCCCCCATTTCAACAACTATTGTTAGTTGATTATCATTAGTGCAAATCTCTATTAAGCTCTCTAATTCAGATTGAGATAATACTTGACCTTCTAATAACCAAAGTAATTTATTTTTATCATTTTCATTAAATAACTCAGAAGCTTGTGGGATTACTTGTTGAACTTCCCCAAGCGCTCCGTTTCTTCCTACACTTTGATGACCAAGGTGAGGTGGTCTAACGCCATGCAATTTGAGCAAGAAAACTTCTGGATCTCCAAGACCTCTTGCTGAAGTTATAAAAGTTTTAAAGCCTTTGGCCCTCATTCTCCTCAAAAGACGAGTTTCATAACCACCTTCAAGAGGAGCAAATATTGCAAGACATTTGTTAATTTTTAAATCGTTATGAAACTTTTTCCCTGAGAGAAGTAATGGCATAAAAATTTCCTTTTTTTCTATTTTATTTTATTTTATGGTACTTGATGATGTACAATTGTAACTCAGTGAATTTTTAAGCTCGCAAGCTAGCCGAGCCTCTGAAAATTTCACATTTTTTAGCGTTTCGTTAAAAAACTCAGGTGGGTTTATCCCGAGAGAAACTATCTATTATTTCAGATAAGTCTCGACCTTATTAATTGTTTTTTTATTAACTTCACCTTAATAACTGAAAGGTTTAGATAATTGAAAAATTATTACGAGCTAGCCTAATTTAGTCTTATGTCTATCGGAATTTTAGGAAAGAAATTGGGCATGTCCCAACTTTTCGATGATAAAGGTAATTCGGTACCAGTTACTCTTATAGAGGCTGGTCCGTGCCGCGTCACTCAATTGAAAACAACTGCTTTGGATGGTTATACCGCCGTTCAGATAGGTTATGGCTTGTCCAAAGAGAAGCATTTAAGCAAACCTGAAAAGGGTCACTTATTGAAATCAGGTGAAGAACTTTTAAAGCATTTGAAAGAATATAGGGTTGAAGAAACTTCATCTTATGAAATCGGAAAAAAAATAACTGTAAAAAACTTTGAGGTTGGTCAAAAAGTTGATATCAGTGGCAAATCTATGGGTAGAGGTTTTGCAGGTTACCAGAAAAGACATGGTTTCAGCAGAGGTCCTATGAGTCATGGTTCAAAAAATCATAGAGCACCAGGATCTACAGGAGCAGGAACAACTCCGGGTAGAATTTATCCAGGGAAAAGAATGGCAGGAAGATATGGAGGAAAACAGATAACCACCAAAGGATTGTTAGTTCTAAAAATTGATGATCAGAAGAATTTACTTGTAGTAAAGGGTTCTGTTCCAGGTAAGCCCGGCTCAATTGTCAACATTAAGCCAAATAATGTTGTAGGCAAAAAAGGAGGTGAAAAATCATGACAACACTTGAAACTTTAAAGTGGGATGGTAAAAAATCAGGCAAAGTTACTCTTGATTTAGCAGTTGCTAAAGAAACTTCTTCGGCAGACTTAATCCATAGAGCAGTCCTTAGACAGCTGGCAAATAAAAGACAAGGGACAGCATCAACTTTGACAAGATCTGAAGTGCGCGGGGGCGGTAGAAAGCCATACAAACAAAAGGGCACAGGAAGAGCTCGTCAAGGATCAATAAGGACACCCTTAAGACCTGGTGGCGGAATTATTTTTGGACCGAAGCCACGTTCTTACAATCTTGATATGAATCGTAAGGAACGTAGATTAGCTCTTAGAACAGCTCTTATGTCCAGAGTATCTGATATAAGGGCTGTTGAAGATTTTGGATCTACTTTAAAGCAGCCTAAAACTAGTGATATCATCAATGGCCTTGCTCGATTAGGTATACAAAAAACTGAAAAAGTTTTGGTTATTCTCGATAGTCCTTCTGATATTATAAAAAAATCCATTAATAATATTGAGAAAGTAAAATTAATCGCCGCCGATCAATTAAATGTATTTGATATTCTCAATGCCAATAAATTGGTAATAGGTCAATCAGCGATAGATAAAATTCAGGAGGTTTATGCATCATGAGTAAATTATTCGATTCTCGTTTAGCCGATGTAATACGAAAGCCAGTTATTACTGAAAAAGCTACAAATGCACTAGATCTTAACCAATATACTTTCGAAGTAGATCATAGAGCGGCTAAACCACAAATAAAGGCAGCTATTGAAGCCTTGTTTAGTGTTAAAGTCATAGGAGTTAACACTATGAATCCTCCTAGGAGAACAAGAAGAGTCGGGAAATTTTCCGGTAAACGTTCTCAGGTCAAGAAGGCAATTGTACGTCTTGCTGAAGGAGACAAAATCCAACTATTTCCAGAATCTTAAGGAGTTTTAATCATGGCAATACGTAAATTTAAACCTTATACACCTGGTACTAGGCAGAGAGTAGTTACTGACTTTAGTGAAATCACAAGTGCAAAACCTGAAAGATCACTAATAGTTTCAAAACATAGAGTTAAAGGCAGGAATAATCGTGGAATTATCACTTGTCGTCATCGTGGAGGTGGTCACAAAAGGCAATATAGATTGGTCGACTTTAGAAGAGATAAAAGAAATATCAACGCTAAAGTTGCAGCTATACACTACGATCCGCATAGAAATGCAAGGTTGGCACTTTTATTTTACGAAGATGGAGAGAAAAGATATATTATCGCTCCAGCAGGAGTAAAAGTCGGACAAAATGTCATCTCTGGAGAAAGTGTTCCAATTGAAGATGGAAATGCAATGCCGCTTTCTGTTATGCCATTAGGATCTAGTGTTCATTGTGTTGAGTTATACGCAGGTAGGGGTGCTCAAATGGTTAGATCCGCAGGAGCTAGTGCTCAAGTTATGGCAAAAGAGGGAGATTATGTTGCTTTAAAACTCCCATCTACTGAGGTAAGACTTGTAAGAAAAGAATGCTATGCAACTCTTGGTGAAGTAGGTAATTCTGAAATAAGAAATACTAGCTTAGGTAAAGCAGGAAGAAGAAGATGGCTTGGAAGAAGGCCTCAAGTAAGAGGTAGTGTAATGAACCCATGTGATCATCCACATGGAGGAGGAGAGGGAAAAGCACCAATTGGTAGAGCAGGCCCAGTTACTCCATGGGGTAAACCAGCTCTTGGACTAAAGACACGTAAAAAGAACAAACCAAGTAATAAATTAGTTGTTCGAAGACGCCGTCGCGTTTCTAAGAGGAGTAGAGGAGGAAGAGACTCTTGATTACTTCATTTATTATTTCAATTTCTATTACATAATCATGGGACGTTCACTAAAAAAAGGACCTTTTATAGCAGATAGCCTTCTCAAGAAGGTAGAAAAACAAAATACCGATAATGACAAGTCTGTTATCAAAACTTGGTCAAGATCCTCTACAATTTTACCTTTAATGATCGGTCACACAATCGCTGTACATAATGGTAAGACTCACATTCCAGTATTTATTACTGAACAAATGATTGGTCATAAACTCGGTGAATTTGCTCCTACACGCACTTACCGAGGTCATATAAGAGATAAGAAAGGAGCAAAATCATGACAAAAACACCTGAAACAACAAAAACAGCAATTGCTCATGGGAATTATGTTCGCGGATCAGCCTCTAAAGTGAGAAGAGTTTTGGATCAGATAAGGGGTAGGTCTTATAGAGATGCATTAATTATGTTGGAATTTATGCCTTATAGATCTACAGACCCCATTACTAAAGTTCTAAGATCTGCGGTTGCCAATGCAGAACATAACCTTGGAATGGATCCATCCACCCTAGTTATTTCTTCTGCATGGGCTAATAGTGGTCCAGTAATGAAAAGGTATAGGCCCAGAGCTCAAGGTCGAGCTTTTTCAATTAAAAAACAGACTTGCCACATCAGTATTTCTGTTGAATCTGCTCCTACTCAAATTAATGCGGAGGTACAAAACTAATGGGACATAAAATACATCCTTCTGGACTAAGATTAGGAATTACACAAGAGCATCGCTCTAAGTGGTTTGCTACTTCTAAAACATATCCAATTCTTCTCCAAGAAGATTTTAAAATTCGTACCTTCATACAAAAAAAATATGCAGCAGCAGGAATCAGCGATGTTTTAATAGCAAGGAAAGCTGATCAACTAGAACTTGAATTAAAAACAGCAAGACCAGGAGTTATAGTTGGAAGGCAAGGAAGTGGGATTGAAGAATTAAGATCTGGCATTCAAAAAACTATAGGGGATAGAACAAGGCAAGTGAGAATAAACGTTGTTGAAGTTGAACGCGTAGATGCTGATGCGTTTTTACTAGCTGAATATATTGCGCAACAACTTGAAAAAAGAGTCGCCTTTAGAAGAACTATTAGGATGGCATTACAAAGGGCTCAAAGGGCTGGAGTCTTAGGTCTTAAAATTCAAGTAGGGGGAAGGTTAAATGGTGCTGAAATAGCTAGAACTGAATGGACTAGAGAAGGTAGGGTTCCATTACATACATTGAGAGCTGAAATTGACTATGCAACACGTGAAGCTAACACAACTTACGGCGTTCTAGGCATTAAAGTTTGGGTTTTCAAAGGTGAAGTTCTCCCTAAAGAAGAACAAACTATCCCTGTGGGTGCGAGCCCTAAGAGGAAAGCTAGTAGAAGACCTCAGCAATTTGAGGATCGTTCAAATGAGAATTCATAGGAGGTATAAAAATGCTTAGTCCAAAACGTACTAAATTCCGTAAACAACATAGAGGTAGAATGAGGGGTGTAGCCTCAAAAGGTAATACTATTGCATTCGGTCAATTTGCTCTCCAAGCTCAAGACTGTGGCTGGGTAACTGCACGTCAGATTGAAGCAAGCAGAAGAGCTATGACCAGATATATCAAACGTGGTGGTCAAATCTGGATAAGAATATTTCCTGATAAACCCGTAACCATGAGACCTGCCGAAACCAGAATGGGTTCTGGTAAAGGTAATCCAGAATTTTGGGTCGCAGTTGTAAAACCTGGCAGAATACTTTTTGAAATGGGTGGTGAGGATATCACTGAGGAAACTGCAAAGGAAGCTATGCGTCTGGCTCAATACAAACTTCCTGTAAAAACTAAATTTATCTCCATTGATAAAAAACTAGAAAATTCCTCCCAAGAAAATACAAAAAATATTAAAAAATCTCAAGAGGAGGTTAAACAATGAAAAACTCAGAGTCACTTAAGGAATTTAAAAAATTAAATTCTGAACAAATTACTGAAAAGATTGACCAATTACGAAAAGATCTTTTTGACTTGAGATTCAAGCAAGCTACAAGACAGCTAAATGAAACTCATAAATTTAAAAGTATCAAGAAACAAGTTGCGCAATTACTCTCTCTCAGTAAGAGTCAATCTGTTTCTAAAACAACTTCTGATTAATTATTAGTTATGGCACTTAAAGAAAGAATTGGTACTGTTGTCAGCGACAAAATGGATAAAACAGTTGTTGTTGCTGTTATTAACAGATATCCACATCCCACTTATAAAAAAATTGTAAGTAGAACTACACGATATAAGGCGCATGATCCAGAAAATACATGCGTTTTAGGTGATCGAGTTAAAATTAGAGAAACTAGACCGCTCAGTGCTCATAAAAGATGGGCAATAGAAGAGATTCTCAATAAAAAAAGTCAGGCTAAGGAGGTTAAAAAATGATTCAACAAGAAACTTATTTAACAGTTGCCGATAATAGCGGAGCAAAAAGACTCCAATGTATTAGGGTTTTAGGTTCTAATAGAAGGTATGCACATGTCGGGGATGTAATCGTAGCAACTGTAAAAGATGCTCTTCCTAACATGGGAGTTAAAAAATCTGAAGTTGTTAAAGCCGTTATCGTTAGAACTAAAGCAACTCTAAGAAGAAATACTGGTAATTCAATCAGATTTGATGATAATGCTGCAGTTTTGATTAATGAAGATAAGAATCCAAAAGGTACGAGAGTCTTTGGTCCTGTAGCTAGAGAACTGCGGGATAAAAATTATACAAAGATTGTTTCTCTTGCTCCGGAGGTGATTTAAATGTTGGATTCATTAAAACAAAAGAAAAATTTTCAGAGAATAAAAATGAGAATCAAAACTGGAGATTTGGTGAAAGTAATTAATGGCAAGGACAAAGGTAAAACTGGAGAGGTTTTAAAAACTATCCCTCTTGAAAATAGAGTAGTAGTAAAAGGAATTAACCTTAGGACTAAACATGTAAAACCAACTCAGGAAGGAGAAACTGGAAGAATACTTACAGAAGAAGCATCTTTACATGCATCAAATGTAATGTTCTTTTCAAAGGATAAAAATCTTACAAGTAAGATTGAATACTTTATTGATAAAGAGGGGGTTAAGAAAAGAAGATTAAAGAAAACTGGTGAAGTAATTGATTAATTTTTCATCAGAAACCAGATTTCAACTTTTTCTAATTTATCAATTCTGACAAAGACCAGAATTAACAAAAAATTATGACTCTAAAAAATCGCTACAAAGAATCAATTAGACCAAAACTTTTAAAAGACCTTGGTCTTAAAAATATTCATCAAGTACCTAAAGTTGTCAAAGTCAACGTTAACAGAGGTCTTGGTGAGGCAGCTTCAAATTCGAAAGCTCTGGAAGCTTCTTTAAATGAAATGGCAACAATTACAGGACAAAAGGCTTTAGTAACCAGGGCCAAAAAAGCTATCGCGGGTTTTAAAATTCGTGAGGGCATGCCGATTGGTTGTACTGTAACTTTGAGAGGAGACAGGATGTATTCCTTTTTGGAGAGATTTATAAATCTAGCTTTACCAAGAATAAGAGACTTTAGAGGAGTTAATCCAAAAAGTTTTGATGGAAGAGGGAATTACACCGTTGGCGTGAAAGAGCAATTGATTTTTCCTGAAATCTCTTTTGATAAAATAGATTCAATAAGAGGTATGGATATAACTATTGTCACTAGTGCAAAATCAGATCAAGAAGGTAAAGCTCTTTTGCAGGAGTTAGGAATGCCTTTTAGTAAGAATTAAATTAAAACTATGTCAAATCACGATCCTATTTCAGACATGCTAACTCGAATTAGAAATGCGAGTCAAAAAAAGCATACAACCACAACAATCCCAAGTTCAAAAATGTCCTTAAGTATTGCTAAAGTGCTTCAAAAAGAGGGGTTCATTTCTGATATTAATGAGGAAGGTGAAGGTTATAAATCACAAATAATACTCGGCCTCAAATATAGTGGTAAAAACAAATTCCCCACTATTCGATCTATGCAAAGAGTTAGTAAACCTGGTTTAAGAATTTATAAAAATACTAGAGGTTTACCAAAAGTTCTTGGCGGTCTTGGAGTTGCCATAATATCAACTTCTAAAGGCGTTATGAGTGATCGCGATGCCAGGAAGCAAGGCATTGGCGGCGAAGTCCTCTGCTATGTTTATTAAGGAGAATTAATCATGTCAAGAATCGGAAAAACACCAGTACTTATTCCAGAGAAAGTTACAGTTGATTTTGATGGATTAACAGTTACGGTGAAAGGCCCAAAGGGTGAGTTAAAACGTCTTATGCCTGAAGGAGTTAGTTTTGATAAGAAAGATAATACTGTTGTTGTAAGTCCTACTACAACAAAAATATATTCAAGGCAGAGACATGGTTTATGTAGAGCCTTAATTGCAAATATGGTTGAAGGAGTTACTCAAGGTTTTTCAAAGAAACTAGAAATTGTGGGCGTTGGATCAAGAGCACAAGTAAAAGGTAAAAATCTAATTGTAAGTGCAGGGTATAGTCATCCTGTAGAAATGATCCCCCCTGATGGTATAACATACAAAGTTGAGAGTAATACAAATGTTACCGTATCTGGAATTGATAAGGAAATTGTTGGCAACGAAGCAGCAAAAATCAGATCAATTAGACCTCCAGAGCCATATAAAGGTAAAGGTATTAAATACCATGATGAGAGAATTCTCAGAAAAGCTGGTAAATCTGGCAAAAAATAATTCCAATTAAAAAAATGACCAAACTTTCCAGGAAATTACAAACCCAAAAAAGACATAGAAGATTAAGGAGATTCTTAATTGGAGATTCAACGCGTCCAAGATTGTCTGTTTTTCGCTCTAATAACCATATCTATGCCCAGGTTATAGACGATAGCGCTCAAACAACTATTTGCTCAGCTTCAACTGTTGATAAGGAACTAAGAGAAAAATCTGAGAAATTACCTTCTGATTGTAATTCTTCTTCCATTGTTGGAAAATTATTAGCAAATAGAGCGATAAAAAAAGGCATTAAGCAAGTAATCTTTGACCGTGGAGGTAATTTATATCACGGCAGAGTAAAGGCACTTGCAGACGCTGCTCGTGAAGCTGGCCTAGAATTCTAACTCTTAATTTTTTACTATGACTGACACTCCAACAAAACAAAAAATTGAATCCAAGAACGATAACGTTCCTGGAGCTATGCCCGTAGAACAAAAAAAGAATAATCGTAATGATCGAAAAAGAAATAGAAGAGGTGATGCAAAAAATCTAGAGAGAGATTCTGATTGGCAAGAAAGAGTTGTTCAAATTCGACGCGTTTCTAAGACTGTTAAGGGTGGAAAAAAAATGAGTTTTAGAGCAATTGTTGTTGTAGGTAATGAGAAAGGTCAAGTTGGAGTTGGAGTTGGTAAAGCAGGGGATGTCATTGGTGCTGTAAGAAAGGGAGTTTCAGATGGTAAAAAAAATCTTGTTAGGGTTCCCTTAACCCCAAGTAATTCAATACCGACTTTATCTAAAGGTCGAGATGGTGCTGCTAATGTACTAATTAGACCAGCTGCCCCCGGTACAGGAGTTATTGCTGGTGGTTCAATAAGAACAGTTTTAGAATTAGCCGGAATAAAAAATGTCTTAGCAAAAAGATTGGGCAGTAAAACACCTTTGAATAATGCAAGAGCTGCCATGGTAGCTCTTTCTCAATTAAGAACACATAAATCTGCCTCTAGGGAGAGAGGCATCTCACTTGAACAGCTCTATTCTTGAAAATTATGACTTCAACATTAAATACACTTAAATCAAACTCTGGCTCGAGAAAGAAAAAATTAAGAAAAGGTAGAGGTATTGCAGCCGGCCAGGGTGCATCATGTGGTTTTGGAATGAGAGGTCAAAAGTCACGTTCTGGAAGACCCACACGTCCTGGTTTTGAAGGTGGCCAAATGCCTCTTTATAGAAGAGTTCCAAAATTAAAGCACTTTGAAATAATTAATCAGAAGAACTTTTCCATAATAAATTTAGAAAAATTAAATGATTTCAAAGATAACGATACAGTTAACCTTGAATCACTAGTTAAGAAAGGATTGATCTACAAGCCCAAATTTCCTTTAAAAATCCTTGGTAATGGAAAAATTAATGTAAAGCTAAAAGTCCAAGCTCATGCATTTACAAAAGTTGCAAAACAAAAAATTGAGAACGCAGGTGGATCCTGCGAGCTTATAAACAATAAATAAATTTACTAAAAATTTAGTTAAGCTTCAAAATGTTTGTCAACAAAAGTAGAAATCCTAGCGCTTCTGAAATACTTTCCCAATTATTTTTAAATAAGGAGTTAAGGAGTAGAGTTTTAACTACTTTAGGTCTTCTCCTTTTAGTAAGACTCGGTATATATATCCCTATGCCTGGTATTGATAGGGTAGCTTTTAAAAGTTTTATAGATCAAGGGGGGCAATTAATAGGCTTTTTAGATATTTTTACTGGAGGAGGAATTTCAACCTTAGGAATATTCGCATTAGGCATACTTCCCTTTATTAACGCATCAATTATTATTCAGCTTCTCACAGCCTCATTGCCTGTGCTTGAAGATTTACAAAAAAATGAAGGAGAAGCGGGGAGAAGAAAAATTGCTCAAATAACTAGATATGTTTCATTAGGATGGGGTTTTTTGCAAAGTATAATTTTTTCCTTAATTCTCAGACAATATGCTATTGAGGGGATAAGTGAAACTACATTTGTCTTGCAAACCTCCATTGCCTTGGTTACTGGCTCAATGTTAGTAATGTGGTTTAGTGAAATAATTACGGAGAAAGGAATAGGTCAAGGGGCTTCACTGGTAATTTTTTTGAATATTGTTTCGACTTTACCTAAGGCTCTAAGTTCAACCATTGAAAAAGCTCAAACTGGCGATAGAGGAGATGTTTTAGGTATAGCAGTTTTACTTGGAGTATTTTTACTGACAATTGTTGGGATCATTTTTGTTCAAGAGGGAGCAAGACGCATTCCTATTGTTAGTGCAAAAAGGCAGATAGGAAATTCAACACTACTTCCTACAAGGCAAAGTTATTTACCTTTGAAATTAAATGCGGGAGGAGTCATGCCTATCATATTTGCATCTGCTTTAATCTTTTTACCTATAACTATTGCAAATGTTACGGGCAATCCAGTCTTAATCAAGTTGGCCAGTAGTTTAAATCCAGGATCTTCTAATCCATGGCCATATGCTCTTACATTCTTCTCCTTGATTTTGGGTTTTTCCTATTTTTATGCATCTCTTACTATCAATCCAGTTGATGTAGCTGCAAATTTAAAGAAAGGAGGAGTAGCGATCCCAGGAGTCAGACCAGGCACTAATACAGCAAACTACCTATCAGGTATACAAAATAGGTTGACTTTGTTGGGAGGATTATTTCTGGGTTCAGTAGCCATAATCCCAGCTGCAGTAGAAAGAGCAACAAATGTGCAGACCTTTCAAGGTTTAGGAGCAACGTCATTACTTATTCTTGTGGGTGTTGCTATAGATACTGCTAAGCAAATTCAAACTTATGTTATTTCACAAAGGTATGAGGGACTAATTAATAATTAATGAAGAAACATTTACTTTTTTTAGGAGCTCCTGGAGCAGGTAAAGGGACTCAAGCGGAATTGCTTAGTCAAACTAATTCTTACTTACACCTTTCTACTGGTGAATTATTAAGAAAAGAAATCGAAATGAACACTACCATGGGTATTCAGGTAAAAGATATTATAAATCGAGGGGAACTTGTTAGTGATGAACTTGTATTAAAGATCGTTAGACAAAATTTAGTCAAGGATAATAGTGGTTGGATTCTTGATGGTTACCCAAGAAATTTATCTCAAGCAAATTCATTGAATGAAGTCTTGAATGAAATAAATCAACCTTTGGAATTAGTTTTTTATTTAGATATTCCAGAAGAAGTACTAATTAAGCGTTTGCTTTTAAGAGGGAGAAAAGATGATACGGAAGAGACAATTAGAACAAGAGTTGATATTTATAAAAAAACTACAGAACCATTAATTCAATATTTTAAGGATCTCTCATTGTTAGAATATATTGATGCTGATAGAGATTTAAAAACCATTTCCTCTGATATCAAACAAAAAATGGCTTGATGATGATGTAGAATATAATATTAACGTTTTATTTGTTAACCCTTATGAAGGTCAGATCTTCAGTCAAAAAAATTAGTCCTGACGATCAGATCGTGAGGAGAAGAGGTAAAATCTATGTTATAAACAAGAAAAGACCTCGCAATAAACAGCGTCAGGGTTAAATTTCAACCCTCAAATTCAAACTTTTACTTATTCAAAACACGTGGCCAGGATTGCAGGAATTGACATACCTCGCGAAAAGCGAGTTGAAATTGCACTTACATACGTCTATGGAATTGGTTTAACGAGATCAAAGCTAATTCTTTCTAATACGGGTGTAAACCCAGATACTCGTGTCAAAGACCTTTCAGATTCTGATGTGCAAAAGCTAAGAGGTGCCACAGAAGAGTTTACTTTAGAAGGGGATTTGAGAAGAAAAGAGGGAATGGCTTTAAAACGTCTACAAGATATAGGGTGTGTAAGAGGAAGAAGACATAGAATGAGTCTTCCAGTAAGGGGTCAAAGAACTAGAACCAATGCAAGAACAAGACGGGGTTCTAGGAAAACAGTTGCTGGAAGAAAAAAATAAATAACTAAATTTATTTACAAATTGAAGTATTAACTTAAAACATCATGGCAGCTACAGTAAAAAAAACAGGTTCAAAGAAATCTAAACGTAATGTACCTAATGGTGTGGTACATATCCAAAGCACATTTAATAATACTATCGTCTCAATTACTGACACCTCTGGTCATGTAATTTCTTGGTCTTCTGCAGGCGCAAGTGGATTTAAAGGCGCTAGGAAAGGTACACCATTTGCTGCTCAAACAGCTGCCGAAGCTGCAGCTAGAAGAGCACTTGATCAAGGTATGAGACAAATAGAAGTACTAGTCAGAGGGCCGGGCGCAGGTAGGGAAACGGCCATAAGAGCTTTACAAGTGGCCGGATTAGAAATAACTCTAATAAGAGATGTAACTCCATTACCTCATAATGGATGTAGAAGACCTAAACGGAGACGCGTTTAGGTCTTAACCATTCTCAACCCCCAAAAAAACTCTTAACCTCATTATTTTCCGTGTTGCAATACCAGATTGACAGAATCGACCATCAAATAGCAGATGATCGCTCCCAAACAGGAACATTTTTAATTGGCCCTTTAGAAAGGGGACAAGCTACAACTTTGGGTAATTCTCTTAGAAGAGTCCTTATGGGAGGACTTGAAGGGAGTGCAGTTACTGCAGTAAGAATAGCAGGAATTAATCATGAATATGCCACTATTCCTGGAGTTAGAGAAGACGTTTTAGATATTCTTCTTAATTGCAAGCAACTATCAATAAATAGCACTAATCCAGAGCTCGAAATCGGCAGGTTAGTAGTTAGTGGTCCAATGGAGGTGAAGGCTAATGACATTCAATTCTCCTCTCAAGTCGAAATTGTTGATGGCGAAAAACCGATTGCGACTATCCAGGATGGTCATAACTTAGAGTTGGAAATCCATGTTGAAAGAGGTGTTGGATATAGACCCGTCGACCGAAAGAGTGAAGAGACAACTGCTATTGATTTGCTCCAAATAGATGCTGTATTTATGCCGGTAAAGAGAGTGAACTTTACGATTGATGAAACAGCTGTAGCAGAGGGCGGAACGGGAAGAGAAAGATTAAAAATGGAGGTAGTAACAGATGGTTCAACCAGTCCTGACGATGCTATTGCTGAAGCTGCAAACCAATTAATAGAGCTCTTTCAACCCCTCGCTACTGTCACGATGGTTGAAGAAATTCCTGAAGAACCTGAACCATCTCCTGAAGCTCAAATTCCTTTAGAGGAACTAAACTTGTCCGTTAGAGCATATAATTGTTTGAAAAGGGCGCAAGTTAACTCAGTTTCAGATTTAATGGGCTTCAGTTATGAAGATCTTCTTGAAATTAAGAACTTTGGCTCTAAATCTGCAGATGAGGTTATTGAGGCTCTTGAGCGCATCGGCATCTCTATTCCACAAAGCAGAACATCTGTTTAACAATTTTAAAGATTATGAGACACCAACTTAGAATTCCATTATTAAGTAAACCTGCTGACCAGAGGAAAGCACTTCTAAGAGGTTTAACTACTCAATTAATTAGGGAAGGTAGAGTAACTACAACAAAAGCTCGTGCTAAAGCTTTAAGAAATGAAGCTGAAAGAATGATTTCACTCGCCAAAGATGGGAGTTTGGCCTCTCGGAGAAGGGCTATTGGATATATTTATGATAAAAAATTAGTTCATTCATTATTTGAAAAAGCAAAGGAAAGATATGGAGACAGAAATGGTGGTTATACACGCATAGTAAGAACTGTATCTAGAAAAGGTGATAACGCTCAGATGGCCATAATCGAGCTTGTTTAAGCTAGTTAATTAAAGGGGCTTTTACTAATAAATAACTTTTGAAAAGGGTAGCTTTACTAGTCCAATATGACGGAACTCATTATTCAGGTTGGCAAAAACAAAAAAATGCAACTACTGTTCAAGAAATTTTAGACAGAGCTCTCTTAAAGATTACGAATCATACAGTAAAGACTTTTGCAGCAGGTAGGACTGATGCTGGGGTTCATGCATCAGGTCAAGTAGTACACTTTGATGTTGATTGTGTTATTCCGGGAAATAGTTATTCTGATATCTTAAATAGTCTTTTACCCTCATCAATTAGGATCTTGGAATCAGTTGAGGTAAAAGATAGTTGGCATGCATGCTATTCAGCAATGTATAGACATTATCGATATGTCATTAATAACAGTAAATTCCCAAACTTGTTCATCAATAATTGGTCATGGCATAGATATCAAAAAGTATTAGATGAAGTTTTAATGTTAAATGCATCCAAGAAAATGATAGGAGAACATGATTTTTTTGCTTTTCAGAAAAGTGGTAGTAATAGAACAAACTCAATTACAAAAATTAAAAATATAGATATTAAAAGAGTTGAAGATTTGATTTTTGTTGATATTAAAGCTACTGGTTTTCTATATGGGATGGTCCGCTTAATTATTGGTCAACTAGTTTTAGTTGGAGAAAACAAAATATCCCCAGAAATTTTTACAGATAGATGGGTAAACAAAAAGAAAAATGATGTTAAAGAATCTGCTCCGGCTAAGGGGTTATGTTTTGTAAATGCTGTTTATCGAGAAAATGTTTTTAAAAAGATTAATAACAATGATTTTTTCCCTGTATTTTTAATTAAGGGTTTTTCTTAAGTAAGTTTTAATTAAGAGAATTTTTGTGTAAATCATTCAAAACTGTTGTTTAATATTCATTCAATAAGGTAGAATTTAAGACTAATTAAAATTTATTTGCAGAAATTTGGTAAATGAATAAAACAATTACTCCATCTTTAGAAACAATTGAAAGAAATTGGTTTTTAGTTGACGCAAAAGATAGGACGCTTGGTAGACTTGCTACAGAAATTGCAACTGTATTGAGAGGTAAGAATAAACCAACATACACACCTCATCTAGATACTGGAGATTTTGTCATTGTAGTAAATGCCGAGAAAGTTGAAGTAACAGGTAAAAAAGCATCACAAAAATTGTACAGGAGACATTCTGGAAGACCAGGAGGAATGAAAATTGAAAAATTTGAGTCTCTACAAGAAAGAATTCCTGAAAGAATCATCGAGCAAGCTGTTAAGGGCATGCTGCCTCATAATTCTTTAGGAAGACAGCAGTTTAAAAAACTTAAAGTTTATAAAGGTGCTGATCATCCTCATGCTGCTCAGAATCCTGTATTATTTAATAGTTAATTTATCAAAATGAATAGTCAAATAAAAAACAAAGCTGTGTATTGGGGAACTGGAAGAAGAAAAACTTCAGTAGCTAGAGTTCGCTTGATTCCAGGAAATGGACTAATAAAAATTAATGGTCGTTCTGGAGATGATTACTTGAACTTTAATCCCCTGCACTTAAATTCAATAAAAGCACCTTTGCAAACATTAGGCCTTGAAAATTCTTATGATATATTGGTAAATGTTTTTGGTGGTGGATTGACTGGCCAAGCAGATGCTATAAAGCAAGGTGCAGCTCGAGCACTTTGCGAATTATCACCTGACAATAGGAAACCGCTAAAAACTGAAGGTCATCTTAGTAGAGATCCTAGAGCTAAGGAAAGAAGAAAATATGGTCTTAAAAAAGCAAGAAAAGCGCCTCAATTCTCTAAACGTTAAAGGAATTTAAATTATGCCAAAATCAGAAATTCATCCAAAATGGTATCCAGATGCAAAAGTTATTTGTAATGGAGAAGTTGTAATGACTACTGGCTCCACGCAGCCTGAATTACATGTTGATGTTTGGAGTGGAAATCATCCTTTCTTCACCGGAACTCAAAAGATTCTTGATACAGAAGGTAGGGTTGATAGGTTTATGAAAAAATATGGAATGGGTTCAGCTAATTCAGCCACATCAAAAGATCAAAAAGAAGAAAAAGATTCTAAAAAATAGAATTTTCAAAATTAAGCACAATTTCAATTGGAATACTCAACATTAATTGCAAGGTTGAAAACTGCTTCAGAAAGTTTTGAAAATTTGGAAGTGCAACTTGCAGATCCTGATATAGCTAATGATCCAAAAAAATTAGAATCTATAGCAAGAGAAAGGTCAAAATTGGAACCTTTGGTGATTGATTTTAATAAGTTGCTTGATACTGATAAAGAAATCGAAGATTCAAAAAATCTACTAAAAGAGAATAAAAATGATAAAGAAATGGAATCTTTGATAAATGAGGAGTTAATAACTCTAGAGGAATCTAAGAGTGAACTGATTCAAAAAACCACAATTGCCTTATTGCCAAAAGACCCAAGAGATGAAAGAAGTGTAATGTTAGAAATCAGAGCCGGTGCTGGAGGCAACGAGGCTTGTATCTGGGCGGGTGATTTAGCAAGAATGTATGAAAGATATGGACAAAAAATTGGATGGTCTGTAAAACCTGTTAGTGCTTCCGAGTCAGATATGGGTGGATTTAAGGAGTTAGTGATCTCCGTTAAGGGAGATTCTGTTTATAGTCAACTTAAATTTGAGGCTGGTGTACATAGAGTCCAAAGAGTTCCAGCTACTGAATCTCAAGGTAGAGTTCACACCTCTACTGCTACAGTTGCCGTTATGCCTGAGGCTGATCCTGTTGAGGTTAAAATTGATCCAACAGATCTCGAAGTTGGAACAGCAAGATCAGGAGGTGCAGGGGGACAAAATGTTAATAAGGTAGAGACAGCTATTGATCTTCTCCACAAGCCTACAGGAATAAGAGTTTTTTGTACTCAAGAGAGATCACAATTGCAAAATCGCGAACGAGCAATGGAAATTTTAAGAGCTAAATTGTATGAAATTCAATTAAAAGAAGCCAATGCAAAAGTGAGATCACAAAGGCTTTCCCAGGTTGGAACAGGCGATAGAAGTGAAAAAATCAGAACTTATAATTTTAAAGATAACAGGACAACTGATCATAGATTAGGTTCCAATTTTTCTCTTGAGCCAATTCTTGCTGGTCAATTAGAAGAAGTGATTAATGCATGCATAGCTCAAGAACAAAAAAGAATGATGGAAGATTTTAATAAAGAAGTAAATTAAGATTTTTTTATTAGATTGCAACCCCTATTACGTATTTACTCCATTCTTTATGCTTGCCAGAGTCAATTTGTCTTGTAGCTTCAAAATTTAGATTACTTAATGGACGATAAGGCCGACGTTTTAAGGGCATATTCGCCTCTTCGGGGGTTCGATTACCTTTTTGTACATTACATCTTAGACATGCTGTAGTAACATTTTCCCAGTTATCTGTTCCACCTCTGCTTCTTGGTAAAACATGATCTATTGATAAGTCACTACCCCTATAGTTACAGTATTGGCAAGAATTATTATCTCTCAGAAGAATATTTTTTCTTGTTAGAGAAACCTCTCTAAAAGGAACTTTGACGTAGTAACGAAGTCTTATAACTGTCGGCAACTTTTTGCCACTATGAATTGAATATGTTTTATCTTCCTCTAAGCTTTCTGCTTTACCTTTAATCATCAAAATTACTGCTCTTCGCCAGGAAGTGATGTTTAAAGGTTCATAAGATGCATTTAAAACTAGAGTCTGGCCCATGCCAAAATACAATTTACATGTCATGCTAACTGTATATTTCAATAAGCGCATATATTTGTGCAAAGTTAATGCAAAATAGGCAAACAAATCAGGTATTTAAATTTGACAAATTTCCAAATTTTGCCAAAGATATAGATTTTAAACAAAGAGCATGGATTGAAGTTAAAGGTAAAGCAATAGAAACAAACGTTAGACATTTAAGATCAAAATTAAATAAAAATTGTCAATTTATGGCAGTCGTTAAAGCTGATGGATATGGACATGATGCGGAATTAGTATCACAGTATGCTATCAAAGGTGGAGCATCTCAATTAGGTATTGCCACATTAAATGAAGGCATTAAGCTCCGTTCTTCTGGAGTTAAAAAACCAATACTTATCCTCGGAAATCTTTATACGAAAAGGGATCTTATTATATGTTTTAAAAATGATCTTATGCCAACTGTCAGTAGTATAAGAGAATGTTTAATTTGCAATAACATTGGTAAGCACTTTGGATCGAAATTTCCTTTACACCTTAAAGTTGATACTGGAATGTCAAGATTAGGATTTGAATACGATAAATTTGTTCAGCAATTTGAAAAAATAAAATCTTTTGAGAACATTTTAATAAAAGGAATATATAGTCATTTATCCTCTGCAGATGAAGCTATCGCAATAGATTCTCAAAGTGTTACACAATTACAAAGACTGAAGTTTAATGAATTATTAAAGCAAATTAATCTTGATAGAAATAATGAAATTAAGATTCATTTGTCTAATTCTGCGGGAATGCTTCTTAGCAAAGATTTTCATTTTCACATGGTACGTGTTGGGCTTTCTATGTACGGATACAGTCCATTAGACAAAATAGATAAAAATTTATTACTTAAACCAGCTTTATCTTTGAAGGTCAAAGTAGCTTTTATAAGAAATATTGATAAAGGTGTAAGTGTAAGTTATGGAGGCAAATTTGTAAGTAATAGAAAAACTAAGTTAGCTGTATTAAGTATTGGTTATGCAGATGGTGTACCAAGAAATCTTTCAGGCAAGATTAACGTAATCTACAATAATAAATTTTATCCTCAAGTTGGATCTATAACTATGGACCAAATGATGGTAGACATAACAGATTCTAATGAAATTAAAGTTGGTAGTACCATGTTATTACTAGGATCTGATGGGGATAAAACAATTTCTCCTATTGAATGGGCAAGAAAATCTAATACTATTCCTTGGGAAATTCTTTGTTCTTTTAAAAATAGATTACCTAAGCTTCAAGTAGATTAGACATTTCGATTAAATAAAAAATTTTGAATGTTTGCATAAAAATTGATAATGTATAAGAACTGGAGAGGTGGCTGAGTGGTTGAAAGCGGCTCCCTGCTAAGGAGTTACAAGAGGTAACTTTTGTCGAGGGTTCGAATCCCTCCCTCTCCGTGATTTATTTAGAAAATTTTTAATTAAAATTTGTTTTAAAACAATTCAAGATCAATATCTTTTAGTTCATAAATAGAATTTAAAATCAAGTCAGCGCCTGCATTTCTAAGATTTGTTTCGTAAGAATTACGTTCTTTTAATCGAGAATCTAAATGTAAATGAGGGGGAGCTATTCCGATACTTATGAATTTCTGAGATGGTATTTCCTTTCTAGCGTTTATAACTGTATTTATATCTGCAATAGTATCTCCTACATATGCAATGGGAATATTTGATTCACCAATTTTATCTCCAATAAGCTTTTTTGATAAGTTAATAAAACCTTTAGGATCAGGCTTATCAGGGGCATCTCCCATAGATATTAATGGTGGTGATTTTAGTCCAAGTCTTTTTTCTAAAACAAATTTTGCAGAAGCAGACTCTGCACCACTAACAAAACCCCAGATTATTCCATTATCTTGAATTAAATCAAAAAACTTTTTATCAACTAATAACTCCTCATTTGTTATGTAACCCGACCAGTATTTACTATCTTTATTTGGATCTCCACCAAAGTAAAACTTTTCAAAACATTTTACTATTTCCTCTCTTGGAGGAATTTTAAGGTTTAAGTTTTCTTTTTTTATATAACGTTTTATAAGTTCTAAACTTAAATCCCAGTCATTATTCCAGATACCTTCATTTTTGGCATTATCAATATCTATATAACTTGGCTCCCATCCGGTAAATTTGTAGACAGTTTTTTTTAATGAAAGTCTGTAACTATTCTCTACGCTGCGGATTACCCCATCAATGTCAAACAAAATTAAACCAATATTTTTCAATTAATTTTCTTATATCATTATTTTAAAAGATTAGTATTCTTATAAAGAAAAAGCAAAGAAAAACATTCTATTTATAAAAATTATGGATTAGCGAAACTTAATTTTGTAAATATCCTCTTGGAGTGAGAAATATTTCGTCAACTAAGGTTGTTTGAGAATTGCCAATAATAATGATTGATAACATATCAACCTCTTTAAAAGGAATGGTATTTAAAGTAAAAAATTTTTTGGTTTGATTTTCTCTCCCTACTTGTCTAGCTAATAAAACTGGAGTATCACCATGCCTAGATTGTAAACATATATCTATTACACTTTTAAGCTGCCAATTTCTCTCGATGGATTGAGGATTAAATAAAGCTATTACAAAGTCGCCCACAAGAGCTCCTTTAATTCGTTTTTCTATTAAAGACCACGGAGTTAATTTATCGCTTAAGCTTACTGAACAAAAGTCATTCATTAGTGGTGCTCCACTAATTGCAGCAGCTAATTGAACACTACTTATACCTGGATGTATTTCAAAGTAAGGTCTATATTCTTTTTTGATTTTTTGTAGTAATTCTAAAAGTAAACCTGCCATTCCATAAAATCCAGATTCACCTGAAGAAATTAAAGCCACTTTTATTCCTTCTTCAGCTAGTTTAATTGCTTTACTGCATCTCTCTTTTTCCTCAGTAAGTTTACTTTCAATTAAAACCTGATCATTCCTTTTTAATGGTTTTATTAAATCTAAATACATTTTGTATCCAATCCAAACAGTACATCTTGAAAGTGCTTTTCTTGCATTATTGGTTAGGAAGGAGATATCACCGGGCCCACTTCCAATAATATGGATCTCACCATGGGTTGGATTATATTGATTTTTTGATTCTGCTACAGCGATAGTTACTGCCCCAGATTGATTTTTGAAAATTCTTTTTTCTTCTAATAATTTTGATTCTTCTCCCGCTGCGAGTAAGCAAGAGGCTTCTGCTACGGAAGGTGTACCAATTTCCTTTTGCACGACATTTGATGGATTTGGAACAATTATTGTTGAAAGATCTTTTTTACTAAAAAACTTTATAGGCAAGTTTTTTTCTTCAGAAAGTTCTAAAATTCCTTTCTCATCTTTTTTTATATCTATAGTTGCAAATCCCGCAATTGATTGCTGCGATAAATTTCCTGACTCCAAAAGATTATTTAAAGAATTTGCTATTAATTCTTTGCTTGTATTTCTTTCACATCCAATACCAATCCATAATACAGGCGGGTGCCAAGTTGTTCCATGATTTTCGAATATACTCACATGAAATGTTGAATTTAGTTTTTCAGTTTCTTTTTTATCAATTTGATTAATAATCTCAGCTGATTCTGAAGTTTTCCATAAGCTATTACCAGATAATTGTTTGCAAAATATTTTTTCGTTTTTAGCTTGTTTAATTACTAGTTTTGACCAATCGTTTATTTTGCCAGATCTTTTCCACCCCCATTGATTTCCAAATGCATCAAGATTTAAGAGGCTTTGATCATTGGAATTATTAGTTTCTATAATTTCGCCACCAAGTAAATTAGCAATTTGACATGAAATATTTTGCGTATTTGACTGATGTAAGCCAATTAATGGAACTATCTTGGAACATCTGTTATCTATAACTATTACCCCTGGATCTTGATCTTTAGAGGTTAAAAATGGATTTATTAAGCGTATTGATGCAGCAATTGAGCCTATAAAAATTATTAAATCTATCTTCGGCCATTTTTTTAGTAATATTTCTCTAGGTTTTTGTATTTGAATAAGTTCATTTTCCTTTCCATCCTCTTTTGAAGAACCCGCAATATATATGTCTTTGACAAATTCGGTTTTTTTAAGCCTTTTTAAAATTTCTTTTGAATTATTAGATAGACCTATCGCAATGCCTTTCAAATTAGAAACTATTGATAGTAACTTTGAAATTATATCCTGTCGCTGGATTTAAAAATTTTCTTTGAAATATAAAAAAAAATTTAAGAAATTTATATAAATTTTGAGTAAAAATACTCATAATTTAGTCATAGACTAGAATTTAACAAAATATTCATATAGTAACAATCATTAGAACATTTGTTACGTTAATGCATAACGAAAGAATCTTTGCCTTATTATTTTTGAAACGAATATCTAAAGTCCCGAAGGATTCGTTTTCTTGAACATTATCATTAAAAATAGGTTCAAGATCCGATCAATCGGCTTTAATGTCAATTATTTTCGAGGTGCTAGATGACCATCAGCCCACCAGAAAGTGGAGAAAAAAACAAAAAAGTTTTGGAAGATCCTGTCAAGGCCGATCCAAGACCTATTGATTTTGCCAAATTAGATAAGCCAGGATTCTGGTCAAGTAAATTATCTAAAGGTCCGAAGACTACAACTTGGATCTGGAATTTGCATGCTGATGCACATGATTTTGATGTGCATACAGGTGATGCTGAAGAAGCAACAAGAAAAATCTTTTCAGCTCATTTTGGACATCTTGCAGTCATTTTTATATGGATGAGCGCTGCATTTTTCCATGGAGCAAGATTTTCTAATTACTCAGGTTGGTTAGCTGATCCAACTAATGTCAAACCAGGAGCTCAGCAAGTATGGGCAATCGTTGGTCAAGAAATGCTAAATGCTGACCTTGGTGCTAACTACAACGGTATTCAAATTAGTTCAGGAATATTCCACATGTGGCGAGCATGGGGAATCACTAATGAGAGTGAACTTATGGCTTTAGCAATAGGTGCTGTAGTAATGGCAGCGCTTATGCTTCATGCTGGAATTTTTCATTACCACAAAGCAGCTCCAAAAATGGAGTGGTTTCAGGATATTGAGTCTATGCTTAACCACCACATAGCTGGATTAGTAGGTTTAGGATCCTTAGCATGGGCTGGCCATTGTATTCATATCGGAGCTCCTACTGCAGCTCTATTAGATGCAATTGATGCAGGCTCTCCTTTAGTTATTAATGGAAAAGAAATAGCAACTATTGCAGATATGCCTATGCCGCATCAACTCTGTGATCCACAAATTATCGGTCAGATATTTCCAGGATTAGCAAGTGGTACAGGTAATTTCTTTAGTTTAAATTGGTTAGCTTTCTCAGACTTTCTTACTTTCAAAGGTGGACTTAACCCTGTGACAGGAAGCTTATGGATGACTGATGTTTCACATCATCATTTAGCTTTTGGTGTAATAGCGATAATAGGTGGTCATATGTACAGAACCAACTACGGTATTGGTCATAGTATGAAAGAAATATTAGATTCACAACAAGGAGACCCAATATTATTCCCTGCCCCTAAAGGTCATCAAGGTCTTTTCGAGTTCATGGCAGAAAGTAGACATGCTCAACTATCAGTAAACCTAGCGATGCTTGGATCAATAAGCATACTTGTATCTCATCACATGTATGCGATGCCTCCATATCCTTATATAGCTACTGACTACATGACAGTTCTTGGATTATTTACCCATCACATGTGGATAGGTGGATTATTCATAGTAGGAGCAGGTGCGCATGCTGGAATTGCAATGGTTAGAGATTATGATCCAGCAAAACATATTGATAATGTATTAGACAGAATTCTTAAGGCAAGAGATGCTTTAATCAGTCACTTGAACTGGGTTTGTATGTGGTTAGGATTCCATAGTTTTGGACTCTATATTCACAACGATACTATGAGAGCTTTGGGTAGACCCCAAGATATGTTTAGTGATTCTGCTATCCAACTTCAGCCAATCTTTGCTCAATGGGTACAGAGTATTCAAGCATCTGCTGTTGGGACTTCCCTTTTAGCAGGTACTGCAGAAGCTTTACCTCACAAAGCTTTAAGTGAAGTCTTTAATGGAAGTTTAGTAGAAGTTGGTGGAAAGGTAGCTATAGCGCCAATTCCACTAGGGACAGCTGATTTAATGATTCATCATATTCATGCTTTCCAAATCCATGTAACTGTTTTGATACTTCTTAAAGGAGTTCTTTATGCAAGAAGTTCAAGGTTGATTCCTGACAAAGCTTCTTTAGGATTTAGATTCCCTTGTGATGGTCCTGGAAGAGGTGGTACATGTCAAGTTTCTTCATGGGATCACGTTTTCTTAGCTCTCTTCTGGATGTATAACTGTTTATCAATAGTTATTTTCCACTTCTCTTGGAAAATGCAGAGTGATGTTTGGGGACTTACTGGTGGTAATTTTGCACAAAGTTCAATTACTATCAATGGTTGGTTAAGAGATTTCCTCTGGGCTCAAGCTTCTCAAGTATTAACAAGCTATGGTCAATCAATAAGCATGTACGGTTTGATGTTCTTAGGAGCTCACTTTATATGGGCGTTCAGTTTAATGTTCCTCTTCAGCGGAAGAGGATATTGGCAAGAATTGTTCGAATCAATTGTTTGGGCACACAATAAACTAAAGGTTGCACCAACCATTCAACCTCGAGCTCTATCTATTACTCAGGGACGTGCAGTAGGTGTTACACACTTCCTTGTAGGTGGCATAGCTACCACGTGGGCCTTCTTCCATGCTCGCCTTTTCGGGCTGGGCTAATAACCTGAACTTCTCCTTTTTAATTCAATGGCAACAAAATTTCCATCATTTAACCAGGGTCTAGCTCAGGACCCCACAACCCGACGAATATGGTACGGAATAGCTACCGCTCATGACTTTGAAAGTCATGACGGTATGACCGAAGAAAAACTTTATCAGAAGCTATTCTCTACACATTTTGGACATTTAGCAATAATTGCTCTCTGGGTAGCCGGTAACTTATTTCATATTGCTTGGCAAGGTAATTTTGAGCAATTTGTACTAGATCCAACTCATGTCCGCCCTATAGCTCATGCTATTTGGGACCCTCATTTTGGATCTGGCATAACAGAAGCAATGACACAAGCTGGAGCAAGCGGTCCAGTAAACATCGCTTATTCAGGTCTCTACCATTGGTGGTACACAATTGGAATGAGAACTAACGAGCAACTCTTCCAAGCTTCAATATTTATGAGTATTTTAGCTTGTTGGACTCTATTTGCTGGTTGGTTACACTTACAGCCAAAATTCCGACCTTCTTTGGCTTGGTTTAAAAATGCAGAGTCAAGATTAAATCATCACTTAGCTGTCTTATTTGGTTTTAGTAGTATCGCTTGGACAGGCCATTTGGTTCATGTTGCCATACCTGAATCAAGAGGTCAGCATGTAGGTTGGGATAACTGGTTAACAGTTCTTCCTCACCCTGCAGGATTAGCTCCTTTCTTTACTTTAAACTGGGGAGCTTATGCCCAAAATCCAGATTCTTTAGATCAAGTATTTGGAACAGCTGAAGGAGCTGGAACAGCAATCTTTACTTTCTTGGGTGGTCTTCATCCTCAAAGTGAAGCATTATGGCTTACCGATATTGCTCATCACCATATTGCGATTGGAACAGTTTTTGTAATTGCTGGTCATATGTATAGAAATACATTTGGTATTGGTCATAGCCTCAAAGAAATTACAGAAGCCCATAATACAAGACACCCTAATGATCCTCATAAAGGTAGTTTTGGTATTAACCATGATGGAATATATGAAACTGTAAATAATTCATTACATTTCCAACTTGGATTAGCATTAGCATCCCTTGGTGTAGCAACTTCTCTTGTAGCTCAACACATGGGTGCACTTCCTTCTTACGCTTTTATTGCCAGGGATTACACTACACAATCTGCTTTATATAGCCATCATCAGTACATAGCAATGTTCTTGATGGTTGGAGCATTTGCACACGGAGCTATTTTCTTTGTAAGAGATTATGATCCAGAATTAAATAAAGATAATGTATTGGCAAGAGTTCTTGGAACAAAGGAAGCTTTGATAAGCCATCTTAGTTGGGTAACAATGCTGCTTGGATTCCATACTCTAGGAATTTATGTTCATAACGACGTTGTTGTAGCTTTTGGTAATCCTGAAAAGCAAATTCTAATTGAGCCTGTATTTGCTCAATTTGTTCAAGCTGCTCAAGGTAAAATGATGTACGGCTTTAATGCTTTATTATCTGATCCAACAAGTTCAGCAAGTCTAGCTGCTAATTCATTGCCAGGTAATCACTACTGGATGGATTTGATCAATAGACAAGATGCATTAAGTGCTTTCTTGCCTATCGGACCTGCAGATTTCTTAGTACACCATGCTATCGCTTTAGGTCTTCATACAACCGCTTTAATACTTATCAAAGGAGCACTTGATGCTAGGGGAACAAAATTAATTCCTGATAAGAAAGATTTAGGTTATGCATTCCCTTGCGATGGTCCTGGACGTGGAGGTACATGTGATAGTTCATCTTGGGACGCTATGTACTTAGCTATGTTCTGGGCATTAAATTTAATAGCATGGGTAACTTTTTACTGGCATTGGAAACACCTAGCAATTTGGCAGGGTAACGTAGCACAATTTAACGAATCAGGAACTTATCTAATGGGTTGGTTCAGAGATTATCTCTGGTTAAACTCTGCTCAACTTATTAATGGATATAACCCATTTGGAGTAAATTCCCTATCTCCTTGGGCTTGGATGTTCCTATTCGGTCACTTAGTTTGGGCTACTGGTTTCATGTTCCTAATATCATGGCGTGGTTACTGGCAAGAATTAATTGAAACATTAGTTTGGGCACATCAGCGTACTCCAATTGCTAACCTTGTTGGCTGGAGAGACAAGCCAGTTGCACTTTCAATTGTTCAAGCTAGATTAGTTGGACTAGCACATTTCACGATTGGAAACATACTTACATTTGGGGCATTTGTTATAGCATCCACTTCAGGTAAGTTTGGTTAAATTTCCGTTAAATAATTTAAATCACCACGTTTGTGGTGATTTTTTTTGTTT
>QCDM01000018.1 GCA_003280895.1 Prochlorococcus sp. AG-355-I20
ATTGAATTTAAAGATGAAGCTACAGCTTTTAATGCGTTGAAAAAAGAAAAATTTGAAGGTAAAGGCAAACTTAATTGCTTAATAAGTGCAAGAATTTTTGAGATTCTAATTAAGAAAAATATTCCAACTCACTTTATTGAACTTGAAAATGAAAATACAATGATTGCAAAAAAAATCAAAATAATACCATTAGAAATAGTTTTAAGGAATACTGCTTATGGTTCTTTGTGCAAACAAACAACTATTAAACCTGGAACTTTTTTATCAAAACCATTAATTGATATTTATCTAAAAAATGATGAACTTAATGATCCCCTTATTACAAAAGATAGAATTGAATTAATGAATATATTAAGCTCTCATGATTTAGAGTTAATAATAAATTTAACCCTAAAAATTAATTTAATCTTGAAAAGTTTTTTTAAAAATATTCAACTTCAACTTGTAGATTTTAAACTGGAATTTGGTTATGATTTTAGAAATAATATAATTCTCGGTGATGAAATAAGTCCTGATAATTGTAGATTGTGGGATCTAAATCACAAAAATGATACAATTGTAAGCCTTGATAAGGATAGATTTCGAAATGATTTAGGAGGTTTAATTGAAGCTTATAGTGAAATCCACCGAAGAATAAACGATTTTCTTAAACCTAATTGACTAAATAATGACTTTTTTTTCTTAATCACAAAAACTATGCAAAAACATTTTTTAAAATTTGGAAAGGTTTTCATAAATGTTGCCTGCTCTCCCTTGATTTTGATATCAAATAATGCAGAGTTGGCGGCTATGTATTTGAAAAATGACGTTGAGCAATCAATAGCAACCTTAGAAATACCAAATATTAATAATGTTTTATTTCAAGGGATTGAAATAAAAAAAGAGAAAAAAATTCTTCTTGCAGAAAATAATAATGATACTAATGAAGAAAGTGTTCTTATCTCAGAAATAATTATTGAAGGTTGGGAAAATCATCCTGAGGGTAGAAAACTTGAATTGGCTGCATATGATTCAATGAGCATAAAGCCTGGAAGTATTATTGATAATCGAATTTTAAATCAAGACCTTAATGCAATATATGCTAGTGGATGGTTTTCAGGAGTTAAAATAAAATCTCAAGATGGGCCTCTAGGTGTGAGGCTAATAGTAACTGTAGTACCTAATCCTATATTGAAGAAAGTTGAACTTAAACCAATAAATTCTATAGTCTCCAATGAATACGTAGATGATATTTTTAAAAATTATTATGGGACAACTCTTAACCTAAAAGAATTTCAAAACAAGATAGAAATTATAAAAGAACGTTATGAAAAAGAAGGTTATTCTCTAGCTAGAATTAATACCCCAGATAGAATCTCTGAGAACGGAATAATAAGATTAAAAGTCTCTGAGGGCGTTATATCTGACGTAAAAATAAGATTCCCAAATTCTGATGGTGAATTTATTGTTGATGGAAAACCTAGAAAAGGGAAAACAAAAGACTGGGTTATAAAGAGAGAATTAAAAACACAACCTGGTACCATTTTTAATAGAAAAATTTTAGAAGCTGATATCGGTAGACTCTATGCCACATCATTATTTGATGATGTGAAGGTTTCTCTTGGCCCTGATAATTTAAATCCTGGTCAAGTCATAATTCTTTTAGACTTGAGTGAACAAAGAACAGGATCATTAACCGGTGGACTAGGTTATAGCAATGGTTCAGGTATCTTCGCCTCAATTGGTTTGCAGGAAACAAATACTCTAGGAAGAGCATGGTCTACAAATTTGAATCTAAATTTCGGAGAATATTCAACCACCTATAATTTTTCATTAACTGATCCATGGATTAAAGGAGATAAACATAAAACATCTTTTAGAACAAATCTTTTTTTAAGTAGAGATTATCCACAAGAATTTAAAAGTGAAAATAATGGGCGCATATACGCAGTAGATGATACTAGTACTTCAACCCCTGATACTTTTTCGTCAATAGTTTTAGAAAAAACAGGAGGTGGATTTTCTTTCTCAAGGCCATTAAATGGTGGAGATCCATTTAAGGTCTCTAAATGGAGAGTGCTTGCAGGAATGAACTTTAAGAAAGTAAAGATGATTGATGGTGATGGCAATAAAAAACCTTATGGTTATAAGACCCCAACAACAGGAAATATAAATGACATTATCTGTATTGGATTTACTCCAAATGATGGTTCATGCCCTGAAGAAAATATATTAGTGAGTGTTATCGCGAGCACTTCTAGAAATAATTTGAACAATTCCATTAACCCAACTGCAGGAAATAAATTTACTTTTGGTACTGAACAGTTTGTTTCAATAGGAAATAATTCTCCAACCTTTAATAGAATGAGAGCATCATATTCTTATTTTTTGCCCACAAAACTGATTAATTTAACCAAAGCATGTAAATCTAGTAAAGCTACTAGTGAAGATTGTCCTCAAACTATTGGTTTTCAATTTAAGGCGGGAACTATTCTTGGGGAACTTCCTCCTTATGAATCATTTTGTATGGGAGGAACATCATCAGTTAGAGGGTGGGGATCTTGTGATTTAGCTGTAAGTAAAAGTTTCGTTGAAGGTACTGCAGAATATAGATTTCCTGTTTGGAGAATGATATCAGGAGCTTTATTTGTTGATGCAGGAAGTGATTTAGGATCTCAAAATGATGTTCCAGGGAAACCCGGCAAATTATTACAGAAATCTGGTTCTGGTTATTCTCTTGGAGGAGGGGTTGGAGTAAAAACGCCAATTGGGCCATTAAGATTAGATGTTGCTAGTAAGGACCTAAGTGGAGATTGGAGATATACACTTGGAGTTGGATGGAAGTTTTAAGTGTTTTCTTGGCCTACTAATTATGATTTCTGCTATACCTTGGCTGGTGTTATCTCTAGAGAAGGTATAGGCCTTCATAGTGGAGAAAAAACAAGAGTTAGAATTTCTCCTTATGAAAAAGAAGGATATTATGTCTCTTTCAAGGATAAACCTAGTGAGATTTTTAAATTAACTCAGGATTTAATTGGAAGTACCATGCTTTGTACGGCAGTTAAATTGGGAGGGAGAAATTTATATACTATTGAGCATTTACTATCATCAATGGCTGGGTGTGGGTTAAGTTATATTCATATTGAGGTTGATGGGAAAGAGATTCCTCTTTTAGATGGATCAGCAATCCAGTGGGTTAAAGATTTTGAAGAAGTAGGGATAAAAAAGGCACCTAGACCAGATAATTTCTTTCAAGAGATTAATAAATCAATAATTCTAAATAAAGAAGGCTCAGTAATAGCAGCAACTCCTTCTAAAAAAACTACAATAATATCCACAATAAATTTTGCCTATAAAGCAATTGGAAATCAAACTTTTGTGATTGACTTAAATCCAAAAAATTTTGTTGAAATGATTGCTCCTGCTAGAACATTTGGTTTTAAAGATCAATTTCAAGAGTTAAGTGAACTTGGATTAATAAAAGGTGGAAGTTTGGAAAATGCCCTTGTTTGTGACGGTGATAAATGGGTGAATCCACCATTAAGATTTGATAATGAACCAATAAGACATAAAATTTTAGACCTAATTGGGGACTTGGCTTTGGTAGGGTTACCTAAGGCTCAAATTTTAGTTTATAAAGGATCACATTCTTTAAATGCTTTATTGGCCTCATCGCTAAAAAACTAACTTTATCTTTAATTGTTTTGGAAAAGAAATTATCTAGTGAAAATAATCAACTTTCCTCTGAGCACATACTAGGTTTGTTACCTCACAGATATCCTTTCGCACTTGTGGACAAAGTCATAGAGCATATTCCTGGTGAGAAAGCAGTTGCAGTAAAAAATGTAACTATAAATGAGCCTCAATTTCAGGGACATTTTCCTGAGAGACCCTTGATGCCTGGGGTTCTTATTGTTGAATCAATGGCTCAAGTAGGTGGAATAATTGTAACGCAAATGCCTGATCTTCCTAAAGGACTTTTCGTCTTTGCTGGAATTAATAATGTTAAATTCAGAAAACCAGTTGTCCCAGGCGATCAATTGATAATTTCTTGTGAGTTATTATCTATTAAAAGACAAAGATTTGGAAAGGTTAAAGGTGAGGCGCACGTTGATGGGAAGTTGGTTTGTGCTGGAGAATTAATGTTTTCATTAGTTGATTAGGGATATGGATCAAAAAAATAATGAATTTAACTCAAGATTTAGTGGCGTAAAAGTTCACCCAAATGCTTTCGTTGATCCAAGTGCCGAATTACATGATGGGGTTATTGTCTCTCAAGGAGCTATTATCGGACCTGATGTGACTATCGGGAAAGGAACCGAAATAGGCCCGAACGCTGTTATTTCAGGAAGAACTAAAATTGGTGTTAACAATAAAGTTTTCCCAAGTGTTTTTATAGGTCTCGATCCCCAGGACCTTAAATATAAAGGGGCCCATACTGAAGTAATTATTGGAGATAATAATACTTTCAGAGAATGTGTAACTATAAATAAGGCAACTGATGAGGGCGAAAAAACAATTATTGGAAGTAATAATTTGTTGATGGCTTATACTCATATCGGCCATAATTGTGAACTTGGCAATAGGATAGTTTTATCAAATAGTGTTCAAGTTGCCGGCCATGTAAAGATTGAAGACAAAGCTATTATTGGCGGTTGTTTGGGTATTCATCAGTTTGTACATATTGGATATTTAGCAATGATTGGAGGGATGACTAGAGTAGATAGAGATGTACCTCCTTTCTGCTTGGCCGAAGGGCATCCAGGAAGATTGAGAGGTTTAAATAGGATTGGAATTAAGAGAAGTGGTTTAATGGAGAATAAAGATTTTGATTTAAAACTTTTGCAAACTACTTGGAATTCCCTTTTTAAATCTAATGATGCGATTTCAAATTCATTAGAAAAAGTAATGAAAGGAGAATTAGATATTTCATCCTCAAAATTATGTAATTTCTTAAAAGAGTCAATATCTAAAGAAAGAAGAGGACCAATGCCTATAGTGAATTTATGAATAAAAAGATATTCATAAGTACTGGAGAAGTCTCTGGAGATTTGCACGGAAGTTTGTTATCAAAAGCATTATTAGAGGAATCTAAAAAGAAATCGATAGATTTAGAAATTTGCGGATTAGGTGGGGAAAGGATGAGGAAAGAAGGTGTAAAAATTCTTCAAGATACTACATCAATTAGTGCAATAGGAATTTGGGAGGCATTACCTCTTATTCTTCCAACAATAAGAATTCAAAAAAGATTTTATAAATTACTAAAAAAATATCCTCCAGATTGCTTAATTCTTATTGACTATATGGGACCCAATATAAAAATTGGAACAAAATTAAAAAGATCGAAAACTAAAATTCCAATTTTTTACTATATTGCTCCTCAAGAGTGGGCTTGGAGGGTTGGCAATAACACTACAACAAATCTAATAAAATTTTCCGATAAAATTTTCGCGATTTTCAAGAAAGAAGCAGCGTTTTATAAAAAGAGGGGCGGAAATGTTTTGTGGGTGGGACATCCAATGCTTGATTTGACAAAAAAACTTCCTTTAAAGAAGGATGCTAGAACTATTCTTAACCTTAACCCTAATCAAAATATCCTGCTTTTGATGCCAGCATCAAGACCTCAAGAATTACGATATGTATTACCTACTTTTATAAAAGCGGCTAAAAAATTACAACAAAAATATCCAAGTTTAATTGTCTATATCCCCTCCTGTCGGATTGCTTTTGATGAAATATTCAAAAAAGCCTTGAGAAAATATCAAGTTAAAGGATTTGTGATTTCACAAAAAGATTGTGCAAAATTAAAGCCTTATATTTATTCGCTTACTAAAATTGCTTTTTGCAAATCTGGGACAGTTAATATGGAATTAGCTTTATATGGAATCCCACAGATTGTTGGTTATAGAGTAAGTAGGGTAACTGCTTTTATTGCTAAAAAAATTCTTAATTTCAAAGTAAGATTTATTTCTCCTGTAAATTTGTTAGTTAATAAATTAATAATCCCTGAGTTTGTGCAAAGAGAGTTTGACGAAAAGAAAATTTTTTACAAATCTTGTAGGATTCTTGAGCGAAAGTCAGAAAAAATAAAAATTAAAAAAGGTTATGCTTTTTTAAAAAAAGAATTAGGAGAAGGGGGCGTAGTCCAGAGAGCTGCTAAAGAAATTATTAATTCTATTATTTGAACTTTATAATAAAAAAATGAAATATCTCTTATCTCTAATAGTTGCTCTTTCAATATTTGTTAACCCTGTAAACGCTTTTGCAGAGGAATTGATTCTTGCAGGAGGTTGTTTTTGGTGTTTAGAACATGATTTAGAGTCATTAAAGGGGATCAATTTTGTAGAAAGTGGCTATTCAGGTGGAGATTTGCAAAATCCTACTTACGAAAATCATGAAGGACATCAGGAAGTGGTTTTGGTAAACTATGATTCCAAATTGGTAACTTTACCCGAGATACTTAGGCTTTATTTCAGAAATATTGATCCTCTAGACGGCAAGGGTCAATTTTGTGATCGTGGAGATTCTTATAGGCCAGTGATATTTTTCAAAGATGCAACTGAGGAAAGTGATGCAATAAATGCAATTGTTTCCGCCTCTAATGAATTGCGAGTGCCATTAGAAAAAATATCTGTAGAACTAAAATCAAAAGGTCAATTTTGGTTGGCTGAAGAATATCATCAGGATTTTGCTGAGAGAAATGAATTAAAATATAAGTTCTATAGATTCTCATGCGGGAGAGATCAGAGGTTGGATAAATTATGGGGAGATAATGCTAGATCAATAAATCTTTGGAATGAATGATTTAAATATAGTTATTTATTTTTAATCCATTGAACAAGAGTTTTAACTCCGAAACCGGTTGCACCTGATGGATTAATTCCTTTATTCTTATCTGTCCAACAAGTCCCAGCAATATCAATATGGGCCCATTTTATCTCTGAATCAAGGAATTCCTCTAAAAACAAAGCAGCAGTTATTGACCCACCTGCTCTAGGGCCTGTATTTTTCATGTCAGCTATATGAGACTTTAACCCTTCTTTATAAGATTTTTGTAAAGGCATTTGCCATAATTCTTCTCCAGCCTGGGCTGATGCAGCTTTTAGGTCATTTGCAAGATCATCATTATTGCTCCAGAATCCAGCTACATCATTCCCTAATGCAACAACAATAGCTCCTGTTAAAGTGGCCAGATCTATTATTGAATCTGGGTTTAAATTGGATGCGTAAGTTAAAGCATCAGCTAATGTGAGTCTGCCCTCTGCATCAGTGTTATTTATTTCAATTGTCTTACCATTAGATGCCTTAACTACATCTCCAGGATGTACTGCAGATCCATTTATCATGTTTTCGCAAGATGCCACAATAAAATGAATTTCTAATCCCTTTGGTTTTATTGCTCCAAGTGCTTTTGCAGCTCCTAAAACTGCAGCGCTTCCGCCCATATCATATTTCATCATTTCAATTTGAGATGCCCCTACTTTCAGATTGTATCCTCCAGAATCAAAGGTTAAACCCTTCCCAACAAGCGCAATCTTTTCTTTAATAGGCCCCTCTGACTTTAAAGTAAGATGTATAAATTTAGGATCTAGATCAGAACCTTTTGCTACAGCTAAATATGCACCCATTCCTAAATCTTCACAATCTTTTGCCTCTAAAATTTTTACTTCCAAACCATGATCTTTAGCTATTTGAGAAGCTTGTATAGACATTTCCTGAGGTGTAAGACTATTTGGAGGGGCTGCTACAAGTCTTCTAGCTAGTTCTACACCTTCACATATTTGTGATGTCTCTTCAAAGCTAATATTCTCAAATTCTTTTAAATTTAAAAACTCTATTTCTTTAAGAACTTTCTTTTTATCTCTTTTTTTATTGAATCTATTGTCCTTATAGGCAGATAATCTGGCTGACTCTGCTAACTTATTTATTTCTAGTTGTGAATTTATAAATTCCCAAGGTAGCAAGATGCTGATTTTTTCATTTTTATCGACTGTTTTCCTAACTAGATTTCCTATAGAGTTTTCTATATCACTTTTATTTAGGTCCTTCGATTTGCCAAGACCAACTATAATTAAAGTTTCTAATTTTTGATCTAAAAATTCAAAGCTTAAAGTTTTTCCTTTTTCTCCTTTAAATTTTTTTTGAGTAATCTTTTTTAGTAATAATTTTGGGTCAATAACAAATTTTATGTTTTCAAGTTGGCTTGAAATTTCTTCCTCTAAAACTCCAAAAATTAATGAAGCACCTTGCCAGTTATCTAGATTTTTTTGGAATGTGGAAAATTGCATTTGTTAAATGGATTTAATTAACTTTTAGTTGTTTGTGAAAGTAGTTGCCCACCTATCTCTAGTTTCTTTATTAAAAGGTGGTAACCATAAATATATCAGTTGCTGTTCTAATTTACGTCTTAATTTTACTTCTTTAGGTACATCTAAGAAGAAACGAATATCTTGGTGACTTGAGAGTTTGTTATGAGCTAGGGCTTCTTTATAGTTCATGAGGTAATTTTTACAATCATGTTCTCCCTTCCATCTTTTATTTGCTGAATTTGTTTCTCCTATATAAAGGATTATTTTAGAACTTTCCATCGAGTCAATTACAAAATACATTGCTGGCCCATTGTGTATATATTGATTGGTTCTCCAAAAGTTCAATGATAATGGCTGTAAGGAAAACGGATCAATTTTTCTTTCATCGGAAACTGGATTTATAGGAAGACTTATTTGTTGCAAAGTGTTGTTGTGAGTATCTTTTGAAATTTTGAATTGGTGATTATATATTCTATCCCGCCATTCAGTTAGGATTTCGCCCTTGATTTTTAGATTATTTGAGTGCTGAAAATTAATTGATGTATTTACATTTGAACCAAATAATTCAAATTGTCTATTTTGGTTTGAAACATTATTTACCTTAAATTTTTCCAATATTTATGAAACATGTTTACTAAATTTAATTCTGAAAAAATATAAATCAAAGAATTATTTATAAACTAAAATTTATTAATCTTCTAATCAATTTAAAAGATTCTTGTTATCTTGTAATTGAGCCTTAATCTGCGAAGTAAAAAATAGAAATGGGATTCTTTGAGTCAGACATCGTTCAAGAAGAAGCTAAAAAGCTTTTTACAGATTACCAAGAACTTATGAAACTTGGCTCTGATTATGGAAAATTTGATAGAGAAGGGAAAAAAATGTTTATTAAAAAAATGGAATCTCTTATGGATCGTTATAAGGTTTTTATGAAGAGATTTGAATTGTCTGAAGATTTTCAAGCAAAAATGACAGTAGAACAATTAAAGACACAGTTAAGTCAATTTGGGATTACTCCTGATCAAATGTTTGATCAAATGAATAAAACTTTAATAAGAATGAAGGATGAACTTGATAAAACTTCTTAAAGTTAACGGTTAAAGCCATATGACAGATAATTTAAAATTGCCATTATGGATGTCAAGAGGAATTGAAGAATATTTTCCAATTAAGGGAACAGATCAAACCTTTTCTGAGATAATTGATCATGCGAAAAAAAATAATAAAAAATTAAGGGTTAAACTCGGCATCGATCCAACTGGAACCGATATTCATCTTGGGCACAGCATATTGTTTAAAAAACTTAGGGCATTTCAAGATAATGGACATATTGCAGTTTTAATTATTGGGGATTTTACTGCTCAAATTGGAGATCCAACAGGAAAAAACAAAACAAGAGTTCAGTTATCGGAAAAACAAGTTAAGGATAATGCAAAAACATACTTAAACCAACTAGGGATGGGAAAGCCAGCTAATGAATCTATTTTAGATTTTGATTCAAAAGATAGAATAGAAATTAGATATAACAGTGAATGGTTAAAAGGATTAAATCTTAATTCGATAATTGAATTAATGGGGAGTGCAACAGTTAGTCAAATGCTAGCTAAGGAGGAATTTAATAAAAGGTACACTTCGCAAGTCCCAATTGCTTTGCATGAATTCTTATATCCACTATTACAAGGTTACGATTCGGTAATTGTTCAATCAGATATTGAGCTTGGAGGCACAGATCAGAAATTTAATATTGCAATAGGAAGAGACCTTCAAAGGCATTTTAAACAAGACCCTCAATTTGGTGTTCTGCTGCCAATTTTGACAGGTTTAGATGGAATTAAGAAGATGAGTAAATCTGAATTTAACACCGTCGGTTTAACTGAAGATCCTCTTTCAATGTATTCAAAATTAGAAAAAGTACCCGATAATATAATACCCACCTATTTTGAATTACTTACCGAATTGGATTTAAATTTTCTGGAAAACTCAAATCCTCGTGAATTACAGAGAAGAATGGCTTTAGAAGTTACTACTTTGTTCCATGGGGCCCAAGAAGCATTAAAAGCGCAATCAAACTGCGAAAAATTATTCCTTGGACAAAAAGAAAAAGTTGGAGAAATTCCAGAGATTTCTTTAAAAGAAGTAGTTTTTCCAGTGAAGTTTTTCTACTTACTAAGTGCTCTAAAACTTTTCAAATCTAGCAGCGAATCCAAAAGATCTATTAAAGGTGGTGGTGTAAAAATTGATAGTCAAAAAGTAACAAATCCTGATTTAGTTTTTAATTCAAAAAATGATTTGGAAGGAAAAATTTTGCAAATTGGAAAAAAAATAATTAAGAGGTTTGAAAACTGAAAATTGATGAATAACAGATTTAATTCGGAGGATAAAATAATACTGGCAATTGATGGATTAGATGTAAGTCAAGCAAGATTACTTTTGGAAAAATGTCCTAATATTAAGTGGGTGAAAGTTGGTTTAGAACTTTTTGTTAGGGAAGGTCCGAGGGTTATTGAAATATTAAAAAGTTTAAATAAAAAAATTTTTTTAGACTTAAAATTTCATGATATTCCAAATACCATGCGAGCAGCATGTTTCCAAGTTTCAAAATTAGGGGTTGATATAATTTCTATTCATGCTTCAGCAGGTTTAAAAGCTCTTAAGGATTCGAAAAAAGCATCTTTAGAAGGAGCCACCTCAGTCAGTGTAGAACCTCCATTGGTTTTAGGAATAACTGTTTTAACAAGCTTTTCTCTTAAAGATTTTCAAACTGATCTTGATAGAAATAATTCAATTGAAGAAAATGTATTGAGACTTGCAAAGTTATCTTTTGATGCCGGATTAGATGGATGTGTTTGTTCCCCTTGGGAGGTAAAAATGTTGAGATCTATTTATAAGGATAATTTTGAACTTATTACACCAGGTATCAGATTAAATGTTGACAATAAAGATGATCAAAATAGAATTATGACTCCCTATGAAGCTGTAGATAATGGCGCTTCTAAGTTAGTCATTGGCAGATCAATTTCAAAAGCTGTAGATCCTAATAAAGCTCTAATAGAAATATTTAAATCTATTGATTCTGATTAATTTTGGATTCTTCTCCCTTAAGCAATCTCGTTATGTTTGTTCTATGTTTCCAGATTACTAATAATGCCACAATTAAACTTATAAAAAAGTATGAGTGCATAAATTTACCTAGATAAAAAAACATAAAAATAGGAAGTAAGATTGCAGCTGAAATACTGGATAAAGAAACAAATTTAGTTTTTGTTAGAACTATTAAAAAAATGCCAAGAGATGCGAGTCCAACTTTCCAAGAAAGAGCTAAAAACATACCTAATCCAGTAGCAACAGCTTTCCCTCCTTTACCTCTAAGCCATATTGGCCAAATATGTCCTGAGATAGCAGATATCCCTGCTATTACCTCTATGAAGCCTTGATATGTATAATATTGAGCAATTTTTACTGCAATAAGGCCCTTCCCAACGTCAATGATAAACACAAAAAGTGCTGGCCATTTCCCAACATTTCTTAAGACATTTGTGGCACCTGTAGATCCAGAACCCATAGTTCTTAGATCTATATTTTTGAGATATTTTCCAATTAAAAAACCTGTCGGAAGTGATCCTAAAAGATAACTTGTAAAAATTATTAAGATATTCATAAACTTTAGTTTAGTTCAAGATCATCGTAAATTTCATTATCTGAACCAGCAAATGCAACCCATAATGGGAATTGAAGTATTGGAATTTCAACGGAAGTTTCTGCAGCATCAATGATAATAAATGGTAATTCTTCATTGGCTTCTAATCTGTCAGCTCTTTCGATGACACCTTCAGGCCTTTCAAACAGAACAATCCCACTATTAGGTCCAAAGTCATCCCTTGTTAGACCAAGTGCATCTTGAAGAATTCTTCTCCATTCACCTAATCGTTCAGGCTGCGAAGCTAAAATAAGAGTCTGAAATTGATCTCCATATAATTCGCCAAGAATAGATATTAAGCCAGCTGATAACAAGGCATTTTTTTGTCGAGATCCTCTACTTTCAAGAGGACCTCTTCCTCCCATGTTAAAGAACCAATCATCCATAATTTCTATATCTGAGGAATCAAGACTCCGTCTTAATTTCCAAGGTTCTGCATAAAAGTCGGGTTGTTCTGTGAAACTTGAAAAGCAACTTTTGATAATCTCTTCATCTGGCTTAAATGTCTCGGAAAGAGCAGGAACATTAACTACATTATTTGTGCTATTGTCTTGCTTTTTCTCATCAAGTGGAGAAGGCTTTACGATTATTGGTTGAGAAACTAATTCAAGTTTCTCTACGTTTTGTGAAAGATTCTGCAAAGCTCCAGTTAAGTACTCTTGAAAGCCTTTAACTCTTTTAGCAATATTATCTGACTGTCCTTTAAAATTAGACTCAATATCTTTTTCTATTTCATTTTTTTTTGTTTCTAACTCTTTTATTTCCTTAACTAAAGAATCTTTTTTTGAAAAGAGATCTTTAAAAATTTCATAAGAAATTTCATCAAAAGATTTAGTTGATTTATCGTTTTTCGGTGTAATTTTTTTATTTTGAGTTGAATTTTTCTTACTAATTTCTTTTGTTTTATCATCTGAAATTGACTTATCTATTTTTAATTCCTTTTCAGGATTATTGTCGGAAATTTCTTTATTGGTCATTTAAATAATTTTGATGATTTGGCAAAGTCTGAATTTTAAGAATTTTTAATTTCCAGGGAGTCAACTTTTTTCATGAGCTCATCTTTTAATTGCTTTGGATTAAATAAAATTGGTAATAAATGGGGACTGGACTTTTCTCTAAAATAAAAAATACCTGGGATTATAGGGAAAAAGAATTTCCATGATATCCAGTTCTTGAATGGAAAAGTTCTAATCTCTTTCCCTAATTGTAAAACGATAAAATCATCGTTTGTTATTTTTATTCTTAAAGTGAATGACTGAAGTAATAAAAAAAAGCTAAAAGAAGCAAAAACTATTGTTGGCAAAGAACCAATATTCAAAAACAAAAGCATAAAACTTAAAACTATTAGAATGATTGGCAACTGAAATGAAGGAGATATTATTACTGGATCCTCTTTTTTTGATTTAGTATTAAACATAGAATTATCCAAATAAAATGTGCGTTAGTAATACATCCATTAAAGATACAGTAACGAGAGTCATAACAACAGCACCTGTTGTACTTGTTCCAACTTCTTTTGGACCTCCTTTGGTTGTAAGTCCATATCCACAAGCAATGATTGAAATAAGTAATCCGAACACTACTGATTTTATTAACATTGCAGTTAAGTCTGCACTTGTTAAACTCACATTTCCTGATCTTACAGATGTCCAAAAAACTATTGGAGGAACTTTATAAAAAATTGTGCTCCAAATTTGTCCACTCCATAAAGCTACAGATAAAAACAAAAGACATTGTATTGGAGACATTATTACCATCGATAGTAACCTTGGTACTACCAAATATTGGACTGGTTCGGTCCTTAACATGGTTATTGCCTCAATCTGTTCTGTGACTTTCATAGTGCCCAGTTGAGCAGCATAGGCAGTTGCAACCTTCCCAGTCATTAAAGTAGCAGTTAGAAGAGGAGCCATTTCTCTTGCCATGCCTACTGCTAATAAACCTCCAATTTCACTTGAAACCCCCATACTTGTAAGTTGTGATGCAACTTGAATATTAAAAACTGTACCTGCGGCAATTCCTGTAATTAATACAATTAATAAACTGCCTGGACCTGACTCCATAAGTTGGTCAAAGAGATCATTTTTGGAAATTTTGCCCTTAAAGATAAAATTAATTGCTTGCCCGCCAATGACTAGGCTGCTTAGAAGTCTTTTGAAAAAATTAAGGTAATACATATCTTTATATTAGTTTGTAATGAATTTTCGATCCCATTTTCTCATTATTAAAAGACCAATTATTACCAATATTGAGGGTATAAAACCAATACATAATCTAATAGTTAATTGCGCTGAGTAGCATTGTTCAATAATATTTTGACCATCTTTATCAATAAAGCATGATTGATAACCTGATAAATACAATAAAAATCCTAATAATTGAACACTAAACGCGATACCTATCTTCTGAATAAGTACCATCCAAGCAGTATATAATCCTGCTGGTTTCTCAGGGTCTTCGTCTATTGCATCAGGAAGTAGTGACCAAGGGATAAGAAATGCGGTTGAAGCTCCAATACCAATAAGACAGATTATGAAAATTAAAAGAATGAACAAAATTATATTTCCTGAATTTATAAATAAATTATCTCCAACGCCTGAAACCCGTGATAAAGAAGGTAAAAACAAAGTTGCCGTACATGAAATAATCCACATAATCGCTCCATAGTTTAACGCTGAAATCCTGTTCAATTTATTTGATACTCTGGTCCATATTTGTAAACCCACTAAAGCGCTAACTTGGAAAGGTATCGGGATCCACTTCGCAATATATGTTGGAACGTTCAGTACATCCTCGACATAGATTAACGCTACTGTTTGCATTAATTGTAAAGCGCACCAGAGAAGAATATACAGCGTAATAACTTTTAGAAATTTTTTATTTCTGAAGATCCTTTTGAATTGAAGTGTTATAGCTTCAACTTTTCCTGAAGGCCTTCTTGCTTTTTTTGCAAATGGAGCTAATCCCCAACAAGAAATCAATGTTGCAGCAACTGCAATACATCCGCTTATTTTACCCATTAAAAAATATTCATTATTTGCTGATCCTTGGGAACCTAATACAACTCCAGCAATTATTAAACCAGTTAGTCCTGCGATTATTGAGCCAGTAAATCTAGATGCGTTTAGTCTTGTTCTTATTGCTGTTTTTTCAGAAATTTCAGTAGATAGAGCTGCAAAAGGAAGATTAATACTTGTATAAGCAGTCATTACGATTATAGAAATTATGGCATAGTAAATAGTCTTGGTTAGCACTGAACCAGTGGGTGTCCACCAAATCGCAGCTAAAGAGAAACCAAGGGGAACAGATGCTGCGACCATCCAAGGGATTCTAGGCCCCCATCTTGATTTAGTACGATCACTTAACCATCCAATTAAAGGATCATTTACTGCATCCCATATCTTTATTAACATTAATAATGATCCTGCAATTATTACTGGTAAACCAGCAGAAATAAAGAATTTGAAAAGAAAAAAACCAAATTGTGTCGCGACTAAACCTGTGCCTGCATCTCCAAGCCCATAAGAAAACATTAATCTTGTTGTTGATCTAGTGATATTTTTTTTCGAGTGTGAATTTTCCAATCTTTTTACTTTGTTGATTGTTTGATAATGTATTATTGCAATGGTAATTCTATTAATTAATGCGGGCGTGGTTTAGTGGTAAAACCTCAGCCTTCCAAGCTGAAGATGCGGGTTCGATTCCCGCCGCCCGCTTTTAGAATAAATTATTTTTTGCCTCAAATACTTCTTCTGAAATGATTAGTAAAGAGCTTCTACTCTTTATTGAAACAGATTTTTCATTAACAGTTAAGGGTTCAGAAATCTCAGACATGCTAGTGTCGATGACTTTTAACCAATTAAATTTACATTTAGGCAAGGGGAAATCGATACTTTTTGAGTATGCATTTAAACCTATCCAAACCAGCGGACTAGTATTGTCTTTGTTAATGCTAAAGGCAACTGTGTGAGACCAACTACTCCAATCGGGGCTATCTAACTTTGTTCCATGCCAATGATATGTTGGAATATTCTCATTGGTTTGATTATTAGGGAAGAATGATGGATTGAAAATGTTTATTAGTTTTTTTCGGATTTTTATAACGTATTTAAAATATTCTAATAATTCCAAATCTTGTTGATCATGTTCCCAATTCATCCAGCCCAATAAATTATTTTGGCACCAAGAATTGTTGTTCCCGCCTTGAGATCTTCCTATTTCATCACCCATAAGTATCATTGGAACACCTCTAGAGATAAGTAAACTAAGAACAAGATTTTTTTGTTGTCTTTTTCTTAAATCATTGATTAATAAGTTCGTAGTTGGTCCCTCAGTACCATGATTCCAAGAATTGTTATGGTTATCTCCATCTCTATTTTGTTCTTTATTGGCATAATTATGTTTTCTATTGAAAGTTACTAAGTCTTTTAGAGTGAATCCATCATGTGAAGTAATAAAATTTATCGACTTTGGAAAAATATTATCTTCTCTATAAATAGATGGAGTCCCTTTTATTTTATCGCTCATATTCCAAGCTGTATCTTTATCCCCCTTCCAAAATCTCCTCAAGTCATCTCTAAAATGACCATTCCAAGTGAAAGTATTCTTAGATGGGAAATCACCTAATTTATATAAACCGCCACAATCCCATGGCTCACTTATGAACTTGATATCGATAAGTTCTGGTTCACATTCTATATCTTCAAAAATTGGAGGATTATCAAGCGGTGAAAGATTTTCTCCTCTTGATAGGGCAATTCCTAAATCAAATCTAAAACCATCAACTCCTAATTCGCTCGCCCAACATTTTAAAGATTCAATTATTAGTTTTCTAACTAATCCTCTGTTTGCTGCAATAGTATTACCACATCCGGAGACGTCCTGATAATTTTTATCTTTTCCAATAAAGTAATAAAGATTTTCATCTATACCTTTCCAAGATATTGCTGGCCCTTTTGAATCACCTTCGCAAGTGTGATTGTATACAACATCTAATATGACTTCAATTTCTGCTTTATGACATTCCTCTACAAATCTTCTAAATTCCTCTCTATTCTTTTCGGCGGATTCATTCGAAAGATATTCAAAATGCGGAGTAAACCAATTAATTGGACTATATCCCCAAAAATTTTTTAGACCATTTGGGGCATCAGTAGGATCAAAACAAAAAATTGGAAGTAATTCAATTGTTGTAATACCCAGTTCTTTGAGATAAGGAATTTTTTTTAAAAATTTCTTAAAACAACTTTCATCTTTATCAGTTGATTCAGTGAAAGCTTTGATATGGAGTTCATAAATAATTGTTTCTTCCCAAGAATGTTTCGGCCTTGGATAATCCTTAAAATTAAATAATTTTCTATCGCAAACAACACTTTTAAGACAAGAATTAGTATTTTCTTGATTTTTTAATGCATTTTCTCTTTTATAACTTCTCCATCCTGTAATTCCCCTTGAACATGGATCAAGTAATACTTTTTTTTCATAGTTATTATTAATCTCATTATTTTTTTGTTTCACTCTAAAAGCATAAATACAACCTTCATCTAGATTTTTTATTTCCGCATGCCAGTATGGACCTGTATTATGAGTCTGATCTAATTTGAATGTGCTTTTTGGGGAAGTAGAGTCCTCTTCCTCAAACAATAAGATTTCTACATATTCTGCATTTGTCGCTACTAAGGAAAAATTAATCCCTCGTGAAGTTAGAGAACTCCCTAAAGGAAATGGTTTACCTTTATTGAGATGAATCACTTTTTCTTTATCATTGATTAGTTAAATATTGAGATAATTTATTTAAATTACTAATATTTGAATAATAGATGCAAAATTTAAAAAAAAACTCAAATTTAAGGCTTCACTAATCAACTTTATTAGATCTTGGAGATTATTAATTTTCTAATTAATTACAATTTCTTCATCCATCTGCTCAGTGCATAAAACGATTTATAGAGAAAGTTTAATAATGAGAAAACTAGATTTTTCTTGATTTCAAAATACAAATTGTGTTTTTTCATGTGATGAGAAGGAAATATATCTGAAAATTAATAAAACATAATAAATAGCTCAAATTTTTAAATTCACCCCCCCTTTGACATTTTCTCCCTTTGCTAAATGTAGTTAGATTTTTAATGCTAAATCTAGTGCCACCAATGCTTTTTGCTGTTCTCTAAATGAAGAAGCTGTTTTTTATAAATGAAAAAGCGCGGTTATAAGAAATAAATAATGTTGCTAAAAATGTCCCTAAAATTTGTATAAAGCTTTGCGCCGCCGGCATTTTCGGTTGCCGTATTTGTATTTGCTCCATATGATGTGAAGGTTCGAGGTTTAAAATTGATTTAAATCTTTTTTTAACCCCTAGCTTTAATTTAAATTTCAATGAACAAAGCTGATTTAGTAAATCTTGTAGCAGCTCGTACAGAGCTCACAAAAACTGATGTTTCTTTAGTTGTTGATGCAGCTATTGAAACTATTGTTGATTCAGTAGTGGAAGGCAAAAAAGTCTCTTTACTAGGATTTGGTTCTTTTGAACCAAGAGATCGTTCTGCAAGACAGGGTTTAAACCCTAAGACAGGCGAAAAAATAGCAATACCCGCTAAAAGAGTTCCAACATTCTCTGCAGGTAAACTTTTTAAGGATAGAGTTCAAGGGTAATTTTTTAATCTATTTCTTCCTTTAATAACAAGGTGCTCTTTTAGGGCATCTTTTTTTTTAAATCGCAAAAAGATGCAATTAGCTCAATGCCCAATACCAATACTCTTGACGAGGTATCCAAAATTTTGAAATCTTAATAAGAAATGAAATGTTTAACTATTTTATTCCTTAAAGTTTTGTTGTTATCTAATTTTGTTATGGCTGAAACAATACCAACAAAGTCTAAGATTTTAAAACAATCTAGTGATTGTTTTAAAGATTCTCGAACCCAAATATGTAAAGAATTAGTTTCTGAAATAGAAAAACTTCAATTAGTAGTATTTGACCAAAATAGATTCAAATGTCAATCAAGTTTATTGGGGCTGCAAACGGAAATAGTTGAAGCTTATTTTTTTAATAATTTCTCAAATGATAGAATTTCATTAATGATCCCATATGTGATTAAAAATTGTTAATTATTAAAATAATTTATTTTTTTGGAATATTATAAATTTGTTATTTAATTTGTAATGGTAAAAGGTTTTTCTGATAATGAAGTTAAGAATAATACTCAAAATACTCAAATAAAAGAAAAAAAAGGCTTAGCTGGTTTTCTTAAAGGCAAGAAATTTACTTACACTTTGCCAGGCAAAAAACAAATAAATATTTTTGGATCAATAGTAATAGGCTTAAATATTATTTTAGTTTTACTTGTCATCCTGTATTTAAAGAATCAAGAATTTCATGACTTTGTATTTAATGTTGGACGTTAGCTATATTTTTAGATCGAAAGATTTTATTAGATGATATATTTAAATTTTAGAATATCTTATGAGGGTAGTTAATTTAGTTTCTCAAGTATTTTTTTTGTTGATAACTGTTCTATTTTTGATATATTTTCTAATAGGTTATGACTCCGCTTTTGAGGCAGACCAAAATTGTCATTCATATCTTTCAAGTTACGATAACTCATCTGGAAATTATGGTTGTGACCATGATACTGAGACTCATCAGTGGATACTTTACGAGTCCAATGAAAGTAAAGAACCAGCAAAAATTATTAAGAAATTTAGATACAAGTTTTTATAAATCAATTTTCTTATAAAAAAACTTTGCAGATATAATAGAAATAACAGCTGTAATTGTGAAAGTAAGATATTGATATATGCTTCCTTCTAAATAGATTTGATTTTTATATAGAGGAAAATCAACTATAGATCCTATAGTACCCCAAATAATTACCCAAACAGATATGTATAAGAATACTTTAATTGGATTAGATTTTTTTGCTTCCATTTTTAATTAATACCAAAAATTGAAGAAGTAACAGGTCTGCCGTTAAAAACTAACTCGGTTAATATGAGCATTAAGAATCCGATCATTGCTGCTCTACCATTTACAAGTTCAGCACTGCTATTAAATCCAAAAACATTCTTTACGTCATCTCCCTGATTGTCTACCCATTTTGAGTATTCATTTTCAGTTGATGATGTATCAGTAAAATCATCATTTTGATTTTTTATTGGAGAGCCGTTTTCTTGCATAGAGTCTTTATAATTCATTCTAGTAATTTTAAAACTAGTTTATTATTAAATTAAAGTTGAAATTATAAAAAAAATTAAGACAAAAATTATTATCCATAATAATTTTAATCTCAAAATTAATAGACAAATTAATTTAATTTTCTCTCCAGTGCAATTATCTCCATTTGCATTGATCTTTGGTTTTTTAATAATCTCATTTTTATATTTACTTTTTCCACCCAATGTTATTCCAGAAATATAAGCAAATATAGCTTCTGAAATCCCAGCATTAGGCGAATCATATTTTTTACCATCAAGATAGCTTTTTTTTATGATTGATCCATACTCATTAATTTTGGGACTAACTAAAGGTAATGTAATTAAAACTAATCTTGAAGGAACAAACGTAAAAATATCTTCAATTTTTGCACTGAAAAAACCTAAATATCTAAAATAATCATGTCTGTAACCTATCATTGAATCTAGAGTACTTATGGCTTTATAAGAAAAACCAAGTGATAAAGGCCCTGGCAGAAAAATTGAAAATTTCATAAAAAAAATTCCAATAAAAATCCAAAATAATGGCCCAAATATTCCATCAACAGAATTCTCGGTAAGACTCTCTGTGCTTGATCTCAAAAGATGTTCTAAAGAAGATGAACTTACATCCCTACTAACTATCCTTTGTACCTTCTCTCTGATTATTCTCTTATTTTGGTCATTAATTTCTTCGCCTTCTATTAGCTCTGCAATCTCTTTCACACTTGAAATAAGTCCCTTAGTCGCAATACAACTTGAAAGTCCAAAAAAAATTAGCAATCCACCAAAAAAATTATTTCTTGATTGCACATAACTGAGTTCTATCAATTTACCTAAACCAAAACTCATTCCTATGGTTGATATAGCTACTATTAACCCTCCCCAAAACAATATATTTTTATTTTCCCCAAAATTATTTATGAGGTAATCAGATATTTTTTTTATGTAAAAGCCAATTACTTGAACAGGGTGGATTAAGAACCTTGGGTCGCCGGTCAATAAATCAAAACCAATCGATCCAAGAAATATTAAAAATAAATTTATTTCAGCCAACTGAACATCGAACGCAGACCTTTACCTACTTTCTCAATTTCATGTTTTGAGTTCTCTTCTCTTAATTTTGTCATTAAGGGTTTGTTTTTATCGCATTCTTCCACAAAATTATTAGCAAAAGTTCCATCTTGAATATCTTTTAGAATTTTCTGCATTTCTTTCTTTGTATCGCTATTGATAAGTCTTTTACCACTCACATAATCTCCATATTCTGCAGTATTTGAAATGGAATCTCTCATTTGAGATAAGCCTCCCTTCACCATTAAATCAACAATAAGTTTAACTTCATGTAAGCATTCGAAGTAAGCAAGTTCGGGTTGATATCCTGCCTCTACAAGAGTTTCGAAGCCTGATTTGACGAGTTCTGATAATCCTCCGCACAAGACAGCTTGTTCGCCAAATAAATCAGTTTCTGTTTCTTCTTTGAAGTTTGTTTCAAGAATTCCTGCTCTCGTTCCCCCAATCCCTTTAGCGTAAGCCATAGCGAATGATCTTGCATTTCCAGAAGAATCTTGCTCTACTGCAAACAATGCTGGGACTCCTTGACCATTCTGATATTCCCAACGAACAGTGTGTCCAGGTCCTTTTGGGGCAATCATTACAACATCCACAAAACTAGGAGGTCTGATAAGTCCGAATCTTATATTGAAGCCATGAGCAAAACTTAATATCTTTCCTTCTTTTAAGTTTGGTTCTATTTCTTTAAGGTAAACATCTTTCTGAAACTCATCTGGAAGGAGAATCATAATCCAGTCTGCTTTTTCGCAAGCTTCAGAAACGCTAAAGACTTGTAGACCATCGCTAATAGCTTTACTTGCAGACTTACTTCCTTTATATAATCCAACAATTACATGCATACCACTATCTTTGAGATTTAGGGCATGTGCATGACCTTGTGATCCATATCCAATAATCGCTATTGTTTTATTATTTAAAAGACTTAGATCTGCATCTGTGTCATAGAAGAGTTGGGTCATTAGTTTTAGCTTCTTTGCATTTGATAATTAATATTTTAGACATTAAGGAGGCAATAAACCAAAAAAATTATTAATTTAAAAAATTAAAATTAAAATATTAATTTAGAAAGTTTAAGACTGATTTGCTTCACTTGGATGTGTAATTACTCTATCAATTAATCCATAATTTTTTGCTTCTTCCGCACTTAGAAAGTAGTCTCTATCAGTATCCTTTTCAATTTTCTCAAATGATTGGCCTGTCATATCTGCCATTGACATGTTTAACATATCTTTAATTCTTAAAATTTCCTTAGCTTCTATTTCAATATCGCTTGCTTGGCGTTGAGATGTCCCTCCTAAGGGTTGATGAATCATTATTCTGCTGTGGGGCAAAGCAACTCTTTTACCTTTTGTCCCAGCGGCCAATAGGAATGCTCCCATGGAGGCTGCTAGGCCTACACATATGGTTACTACATCACTTTTAACGTATTTAATAGTGTCATAAATTGCCAAGCCAGCAGTTACTGATCCTCCAGGGCTATTTATATACAGATAGATAGGTTTGGAATTATCATCAGAATCCAAATAAAGCATTTGTGCAACAAGGCTATTTGCAATACCATCATTCACTTCTTGTCCAAGAAAAAGAATTCTTTCAACACCTAGTCTTGTGTATATGTCGACCCATCTTTCGTATTGACTTCCTGGAAGTCTGTAAGGCACGCTTGGAGTTCCTATTGGCATGATTTTAAAGTGGTTTTGTAGTGTTAAATTTTACTTGGTAGATCTTTTTGACTTGTGAGTATTCTATCGATAACTCCATAATCTAGGGCTTCTTGTGGGTTGAGATAACTCATCCTGTCAGAGTCTTTTGAGAGTTCTTCGATGGTCTTTCCAGTATTACGAGATAAAATCTCAAGCATTGATTTTTTATTTTTCAAAACTTCCTCAGCTCTTATTTGGATATCGGTTGCTTGACCTCTTGCTCCGCTTATAGGTTGATGCAAAACAATAGAAGCATGTGGAAGAGCGGCTCTTTGTCCCTTAGTGCCAGAAGAAAGAATAACTGCAGCAGTCCCCATTGCTTGTCCTATACATATCGTGTGAACAGGAGGCTTAATGTAGCTTATTGTATCGCAGATAGCGAAAGCTTCTGTTTCAAAACCTACTGCGTCACCAGTGTACCAACTTGTCCCAGTTGAATTGATATAGAAATAGATTGGTTTTTCTGGATCATCAAACTCTAAATAAAGAAGTTGAGCAATGATTAGCTCAGTAACATCCATTCCTAGTTGTCTTTTTGCGTCATCATCTGAAAATAATGGTAAACCAAGATAAACAATTCGCTCTTTCAGTAAAAGAGAGGGGAGATCTGGGGGCGGGCTCCTCATAACGGTGTTTTCGCCGTAATAAGGAGCAGATACAGTCATTTGTATCACAAAATTAAGATTGTACTGATTCTAGCTAGATTTAGCTCTGTGTCGCTGGTGATTTAAAAGATTTGTTTGACTCAGGATTATTTATTAGTTTTCCAAAGACCATTCTTCCAGTAGGAGTTTGTAATGCTCCTGTGATGACAATATCTAATCTGCTTCCAACAAAATTCTTTGCCTCATCAATAACAACCATTGTACCGTCATCTAAATATCCAATACCTTGCATTTTTTCTTTACCTTCTCTCACGATTTTTATATTAAGGGACTCTCCTGGTTGTACTTCTGGTCTTAAAGCAATAACCAAATCACTCAAATTCATAACTTTTAATTCTTTAACTTCAGCGATCTGAGAAAGATTATAATCAGCCGTAATTAAAGTTCCTGTCATATCCTCAGTAATTTTAAGGAGTTTTTCATCTACCCCATTACCTTCATACTTTGTTGGGTTTATTACAAGTCTTCTCCCATATAAATCTCTTAATTCTTTTAATAACTTGAGACCTCTTCTGCCTTTCGACCTTTTTTCATTGCTACTTGAGTCAGCTAAAGTTTGTAATTCATCAATTACACTTTGAGCAACAATTAATTGCCCCTCCAATAAGCCGCAACTTAATAAACCATTGATTCTTCCATCAATTATTACGCTAGTATCAAGAATTTTTGGACTTGCAGCAGGGAGAATTCCTTCATTGACTAGATATGCATCAGTGTTATTTGGATTGAATAATCTCAATAATGTCCTTCCATGGGTATCTGCCAACTTATAACCAAGCACACCAAAGAAAATGTTGCTTAATATAGCTGCTAATGGTTTTGCGAAAAAAACCTCTCTAGGGAAGGGAATTAATAGAATTGGAGCTAGTAGAAGATTCGCAACAAGTAGTCCTAAAATTAATCCAACAGACCTACTTATTAGTAAGTCCGTAGGCATTGTTCTTATTTGATCAAGAAAAGTTTTTCTAAGTTGAAGGAATACAAAACCAGCTGCTAATCCTACAAAAAAACCAATTATGGCTAAAACAATTCTAAAACCTTCTACATTAGATACCTGTTTAAGTATGTCTACTGGCAATAAATCAACACCAAGCCACCCTGAAGCAGCCCCAGAAAATACAAATAAAATTAATACTAGGATATCTGTCATATCTATAATCTACTAGGATTTATTAATTGAGTTCTCTTCTCTTAATTTTGTCATTAAGGGTTTGTTTTTATCGCATTCTTCCACAAAATTATTAGCAAAAGTTCCATCTTGAATATCTTTTAGAATTTTCAGCATTTCTTTCTTTGTATCGCTATTGATAAGTCTTTTACCACTCACATAATCTCCATATTCTGCAGTATTTGAAATGGAATCTCTCATTTGAGATAAGCCTCCCTTCACCATTAAATCAACAATAAGTTTAACTTCATGTAAGCATTCGAAGTAAGCAAGTTCGGGTTGATATCCTGCCTCTACAAGAGTTTCGAAGCCTGATTTGACGAGTTCTGATAATCCTCCGCACAAGACAGCTTGTTCGCCAAATAAATCAGTTTCTGTTTCTTCTTTGAAGTTTGTTTCAAGAATTCCTGCTCTCGTTCCCCCAATCCCTTTAGCGTAAGCCATAGCGAATGATCTTGCATTTCCAGAAGAATCTTGCTCTACTGCAAACAATGCTGGGACTCCTTGACCATTCTGATATTCCCAACGAACAGTGTGTCCAGGTCCTTTTGGGGCAATCATTACAACATCCACAAAACTAGGAGGTCTGATAAGTCCGAATCTTATATTGAAGCCATGAGCAAAACTTAATATCTTTCCTTCTTTTAAGTTTGGTTCTATTTCTTTAAGGTAAACATCTTTCTGAAACTCATCTGGAAGGAGAATCATAATCCAGTCTGCTTTTTCGCAAGCTTCAGAAACGCTAAAGACTTGTAGACCATCGCTAATAGCTTTACTTGCAGACTTACTTCCTTTATATAATCCAACAATTACATGCATACCACTATCTTTGAGATTTAGGGCATGTGCATGACCTTGTGATCCATATCCAATAATCGCTATTGTTTTATTATTTAAAAGACTTAGATCTGCATCTGTGTCATAGAAGAGTTGGGTCATTAGTTTTAGCTTCTTTGCATTTGATAATTAATATTTTAGACATTAAGGAGGCAATAAACCAAAAAAATTATTAATTTAAAAAATTAAAATTAAAATATTAATTTAGAAAGTTTAAGACTGATTTGCTTCACTTGGATGTGTAATTACTCTATCAATTAATCCATAATTTTTTGCTTCTTCCGCACTTAGAAAGTAGTCTCTATCAGTATCCTTTTCAATTTTCTCAAATGATTGGCCTGTCATATCTGCCATTGACATGTTTAACATATCTTTAATTCTTAAAATTTCCTTAGCTTCTATTTCAATATCGCTTGCTTGGCGTTGAGATGTCCCTTCTAAGAATGGGCGTCAAAGGCATTAGTGACATAATTACTTGCCCAGGATTAGTAAATGTAGATTTTGCAGACGTAAGATCAGTTATGACGGAAGCTGGCACTGCTCTTCTTGGGATAGGTATAGGTTCAGGAAGATCGAGAGCTATAGAGGCAGCACAGGCAGCAATGAATAGTCCTTTATTAGAAGCAGCTAGAATTGATGGAGCTAAAGGCTGCGTTATAAATATTACGGGTGGCAAAGACATGACTTTAGAAGACATGACCTCCGCATCTGAAATCATTTATG
>QCDM01000019.1 GCA_003280895.1 Prochlorococcus sp. AG-355-I20
AGATAATTCCAAATTTGGATTATCAATCCCAGAAATTATGTCGACAATTAAAGAACTAAAAGAAGCAAATCTTATCAACGAAATGAAATTGCTCCATTTTCACATAGGAAGTCAAATAAGTGATATAGCTGTGATCAAAGACGCATTACAAGAAGCAAGTCAGATATATGTTGAACTATGCAAACTAGGAGCCCCAATGCAATATATCGACGTTGGGGGAGGATTAGGGATAGATTTTGATGGAACTAAAACATCATCCAACACCTCTACTAATTATTCTCTTCAAAATTATGCTAACGATGTAATTGCAACCATTAAGGACTCATGTGAATTAAATAATATAAAGCATCCAACCATAATCTCAGAAAGTGGAAGAGCAATAATTAGTCATTGTTCAGTTTTAATTTTTAATGTCTTGGGAACAAGCCATGTTAGTTCCAAACTACAAATTTTTGATAAAAAAAATCAACAATTAATAATTGCAAATTTACTTGAAACTTTCTATGAATTAAAAAAACTTAAAAATAAAAAAGTAAATTTATCTCAAATAATTGAACTATGGAATGATGCAAAAAAGTTCAAAGAAGATTGCTTAGTCGCTTTTAGATTAGGATTTTTAAGCTTAGCAGAAAGAGCTTATGCCGAAGAACTTACTTGGGCTTGCGCAAAAGAAATTTCAAATAACCTGAATAATGATGAAATCAATCACCCTGATTTATATGAAATTACAGAAACTCTTGCATCAACTTATTATGCAAATATATCTATCTTTAAATCTATTCCCGATTGCTGGGCAATAAATCAGATTTTTCCAATAGTGCCAATACATAGGCACTTAGAGGAGCCATTCTGCAAAGGCAACTTTGCAGATTTAACTTGTGATTCCGATGGTAAACTAAATAATTTTATTGATGATGGAAAAATCAAATCATTACTAAATTTACATAAGCCAGAGGAAGATAAAGATTATCTAATTGGAATTTTTATGACTGGGGCCTACCAAGAAGCATTAGGAAACTTGCATAATTTATTTGGCAGTACAAACGTTGTTCATATAGATATAAATCAAGATAATTCATATAAGGTCAAAAATATTATTAAAGAGGACAGTAAATCTGAAATTTTACAATTATTAGATTACAGTTCAGCTTCTTTGGTTGAATCAATAAGAGTTAATACTGAATCAGCAATTGATCAAAAAAAATTAACTATCGAAGAAGCAAGGAAATTAATGGATCAAATCGAAATTAGTCTCAGAAAAAGTAGTTATTTATCAGAATGAATATCTAATGTTTTTTGCAAATAATTTTTAGCATAATCCAAAGCATCACTTAACTTATCAATATCTTTAGCACCTGCTTGAGCAAAGTTAGGCTTTCCTCCTCCACCTCCCGAGCAAATTCTTGCAATCTCATTAATTAATTTACCTGCATGCAATCCTATTTTTACTGAATCATCACCTAAAGAAACAACAAATAACAACTTTTTATTTTCTGGATTTGGTATTCCTCCAAGAATCACTATTGCTTTATTTCCTAAATGAGAAGTTAAATTAAGTGCTGCAGATTGCAGAGAATTCCCATCTAAGCCATCAATTTGATTTACTAAAATTGAAAAAGAATTTACTATTTCTGCAGATGATTTTATAGAAGAGTATTTAAAATATGCAATTTCATCTTTCATTTTTTGTATCTCTTTATTCTTATTGATAAGCTCTGCTTGCAAATAATTAACTCTTTCAAAAAGTTGATTAGGATTTGCTTTTAACAAATCACTTAGTTGATTTACTAAAGCGTTTCTATCACTGAAATAGTCTAATGCTGATTGGCCTGATAATGCTTCGATTCTTCTGACTCCAGCTGAGATTCCCTCCTCACTAATTATTTTGAAAGAACCTAATTCGGATGTAGTTTTAACATGTGTGCCACCACAAAGTTCCATTGAAACTCCTGGCACATTAACAACGCGCACTTCATCATCATATTTTTCTCCGAACATTGCGACTGCACCCTTTTCAAGAGCCTCACTCTTAGACATGTTTTTTATTTCAAGGGCACGATTTTCTATAATCCAAGAGTTAACTAAAGTCTCAATCTTAGAAATTTGATCTTTAGAAATAGGATTAGAGGAATTAAAGTCAAATCGTAATTTATTAAAGGCTACTAATGAACCTTTTTGTCCAACGCTTTGATTGACAACTGATTTAAGTGCAGATTGTAATAAATGTGTAGCTGTATGATTTGCAGCAGCCTTAGCTCTATTAGAGGGGCTAACATTAGTCTTAACTTTTTGTCCAATAGTTAATATTCCTTTTTTGATCGTTCCATAATGTAAAAAAACATTTTTCTTTCGCATAACATTATCAACCAAGACCTCTACATCTTTTGAAAATATCGTTCCAATATCACCAACCTGCCCGCCAGATTCTCCATAAAAAGTTGTCTGATCAAGAACAATTAAAACTTTCTGACCTTCACTTGCATTCTTAACTAATGTTGAATCCAGGAATATACCCTTTATTTCAGCTTCAGAAAGGAGTGAATTGTAACCATTAAAAACAGTTTTTTTAAAAAGATCTATTTCTCGCTCTAATGATCCCTCTAATGTCAAATCAATATTACTTGAAGCAGCTTTAGCTCTCTCTTTTTGTGCATTCATTTCTTCTTCAAAACCCTTTACATCTACACTGATACTATTTTCTTCAGCAATTTCTACAGTAAGTTCTAGAGGAAATCCATAAGTATCATAAAGTTCAAAAGCTTTAAAACCAGAAATTAATTTCTGCCCTGAAGAAATTAACTCATCTAGCAATTTCTCTCCTCTTTCAAGAGTTTCCCTAAATCTTATTTCTTCAATTTTTATCTCATTCAAAATTAAATTATTATTATTTTTTAAATCAGGATAATTATTTTGCATTAAATTGATCCCGACGGTAGCAATATGAGGTAAAAATTCATTTGTTATACCTAATAATCTGCCATGTCTGACCATTCTTCTAATAAGCCTTCTCAATATATATCCCCTGCCGAGATTACTTGCTGCTACTCCATCAGAAATTAAATGAATAACTGCTCTTGTATGATCGCCAATAATTTTTAAAGAAATTTTGTTTTTATCATCTGAAGAAAAATAATCAATATTTGCAATCTCACAAATTTTTTGAATAATAGGAAAAATTAAATCTGTCTCATAATTATTTTGCTTTTTTTGTAGTATTTGAGCCATCCTTTCAAGACCCATTCCTGTATCAATATTTTTAAATTTTAAATCTGTCAATTTTCCATTAGAATCACGATTATATTGCATAAAAACAAGATTATAAAATTCAATAAAACGATCTCCATCATCTAAATCAATATTCTGCAGACCCTTTTCAGGATGAAAATCATAATAAAGTTCTGAGCAAGGTCCACATGGACCTGTTTTGCCAGATGACCAAAAATTATCTTCCTCACCTAATTTCACTATCCTATCTGGATGAATACCAATTTCATCTCTCCAAATTTTTGCAGACTCTTCGTCTTCGTGAAAAACGCTCACGATTATATTTTCAACAGAAAGTTGATAAATATTAGTAACTAATTCCCAAGCCCATTGAATAGCCTCTCGTTTAAAATAATCTCCAAAAGAGAAATTACCAAGCATTTCAAAAAAAGTGTGGTGTCTTGCTGTAACTCCAACGTTTTCTATATCGTTTGTTCTGATACACTTTTGGCTAGATGTAGCTCTTTTTGATGGCCTTTCTTTTAAACCTAAAAAAACTGGTTTAAAGGGTAGCATTCCAGCAATTGTGAGCATAACAGTAGGGTCATCTGGAATTAAAGATGCACTTGGAATGATTTTATGTAATTTTTCACTATAAAATTTTAAAAAAGCATTTCTTATCTCATCTCCAGTAACTATTTTTTTAATTATTTGAGATGTCATTTATCCAGAATAAAAAGTTTAAAAATTAAAGAAAAGCGCAATTTCGGTTATTTCGCAAAAATAATCACGCGAATTTATATTCTATATAACTAAAGTTATTTTATAAAGCTAATTATTCTATGATAGCCTCTGCCCAGACAAGTAATTCAAAATTGGCACAAACTAATAACATGTTGACGGTTCAATCTCAAAACTTTGCTGATGATTCTTGTGCCATAAGATCTTTGGATTGGAATCGCAGTAGATTTGATATTGAATTTGGTTTAAGAAATGGAACTACTTACAATAGTTTTATTATTAAAGGCGAGAAACTTGCAATTATTGATACTAGTCACGCAAAGTTCGAAGAATTATGGTTTGAAGAATTACTGAAAAAGGTAAATCCACAAGAAGTTGATTATTTAATTACGAGCCATACAGAACCTGATCATTCTGGTTTAATAGGTAATCTTTTAGAATTAAACCAAAATATCACAGTAGTTGGATCAAAATTAGCTCTTAAATTTATTGAAGACCAAATACATATCCCCTTTAAGCGTCTAGAGGTTAAGAGTGGAGATTTTTTAAATCTCGGAACTAATTCTAATAGTGGTTTAGAACATAATATTGAATTTATAAGTGCGCCAAATTTACATTGGCCAGATACCATATTTTCATATGATCACAGCACACATGTTCTCTATACATGCGATGCATTTGGACTCCATTATTGTTCTGATGAATTTTTTGACACTGATCAAAAAGAAATATACGAAGATTTCCGGTTTTATTACGATTGCCTTATGGGTCCAAACGCTAGAAGCGTTCTGCAGGCAATCAAAAGAATAGATAAGCTACCTGAATTAAAAACAATAGCTGTTGGTCATGGTCCTTTGCTACAAAATCAGGTCAATTTTTGGAAAGGGAAATATCTAGAATGGAGTAGCAATAAAAGCAAAGGTAATGATTTTGTATCAGTCTGCTATATAAGCGACTATGGTTATTGTGATCGACTAAGTCAAGCGATATCTCATGGAATAAGTAAGGCAGATGCTCAGGTTCAATTAATAGATTTAAGATCTTCTGACCCGCAAGAATTAACAAGTTTAATTTCCGAATCAAAAGCGGTAGTTATACCCACATGGCCAGTGGACTCAGATAATGAATTAAAAGAATCTCTCGGTACTTTATTTGCAACACTAAAACCAAAACAATTTACTGCAGTCTATGATGCATTTGGTGGAAATGATGAACCAATAGATTCCTTAGCGAATAAATTAAGAGAACTTGGCCAAAAAGAAGCTTTCTCCCCTTTAAGAGTTAAAAATATTCCAGATCCCATTATTTATCAACAATTCGAAGAGGCTGGAACTGACTTGGGTCAATTGATCAATAAAAAGAAGAATATTGCCTCTATGAAGAGCCTTGATTCAAATTTAGATAAAGCTTTAGGTAGATTAAGTGGAGGATTATATGTAGTAACAGCGAGCCAAGGGAAAGGTTCAACATTTAGACAAAGTGCAATGGTCGCAAGTTGGGTTAGTCAAGCAAGCTTTTCTCCACCAGGTATTACGGTTGCGGTAGCAAAAGATAGAGCCATTGAATCATATATGCAAGTTGGAAAAGGTTTTGTCGTTAATATCTTGAGAGAAGATAACTATCAAAAAATGTTCAGACATTTTTTAAAAAGATTTGCCCCTGGAGCTGATAGATTTGCGGATGTAGATGTAATTAGCAACATCGCTAAAGGAGGACCAGTTCTTTCAGATTCACTCGCCTTTTTAGATTGTAAAGTTAGTTCAAGAATGGAGACTCCAGACCATTGGATAATTTACGGGATTGTTGAAAATGGTAATGTTTCTGACTTATCATGTAAGACAGCAGTTCATCATAGAAAAGTTGCTAATCACTATTAATTTAATTTTAAATTTATTAATTAGAAAACCTTTGATAAGACTAAATCTATTGTAGAAAATATATTTTTTAGAAATGCACTATAAAAATAGATTTAAGTTATACCAAGGAAGTTTTTTATTTCTAGTTGAAAATCAGTTTAAAATATTCCACTATCATTAATAAGTTTGAATTATTAATTTCCTAAAAATTTGAAACGTTTTTTTGTTTTATTATGATCCTAGGTTTTTAAAAATATGAATAAAAGAGAAATTTCAGAACTTGTAGAAAAAAGACTAAATGAAATTGGCATAAATTTTTTAAGAGAGAAATATGAACAATCAGGTTTAATAAACCACATCATAATTGACAATTTATTACCAATTGAAGTCGCATCGAGATTAAATTTTGACTTTCCGAAAGAAAAAGAACTTAATCATTTGAATGCACTACAAGAAAATAAATTTGTTGGAGTATACTTTTCTGAAAAGCAAAAACTTGTCCAAGAATGTCTATACGCATTTCAGGAAAAAAGTATATTAAAAATCATTAGTCAAATTACAAATATAAAAAATTTAATAGGTGATCCTGAATTATATGCGGGAGGAGTGTCAAGCATGAGTAAAGGGTGTTTCCTTAATCCTCATATTGATAATTCACATGATAGGAATTTAGAGAACTTCAGAAGATTAAATTTACTTTATTACGTTAATCAGAACTGGATTCCTACAGAAGATGGCGGAGAATTAGTTCTTTATCCAAAAGGTATTAAAAATAAAGAAGAAAAGATTCATTGCAAGTTTAACAGACTTGTAATAATGAGAACTGACAACAAATCAATACATGGAGTAAAAGAAATTCTTTCAAAGACTAACAGAAGAAAGTGTATCAGTAATTATTACTTTTCTAAAAATTCTCCATTAGGTAAAAATTATTATCACTCTACATCGTTTCGTGGATTCAAGAAGGAATTTATTAAGGGTACCTATCTGCGATTAAATGCTTTTGCCAGAACATATGCCAAGAAAGTTATATACAAAATAACAAGAAAATCTATTTCAACTAATTACCATAAAAAAAGAGATTAAAATCTTATAGGTGTTTTGTAATCATCTTTTTTTTATATGAGTTAAATATAAATTACTGTAATTAGCAATTACAAGAAGTAGTAGAAGAAATGTATTAAGTGTCAAATTTAAAAGAAAATTCTCTTAAAAATATACAATATTAATATCAAAAATAATTTTTAATATAGATTTCATAAAAATTTTAAGTCATATGTAATCGTTGACTTGAAATTAAAGAAGTTGACAACCAAAATAAAGACAGAATTTTAATCCCAAAAAAAGTATTAAAATTAAAACACTTGATTTAATAAAAACATTTAAAGACCTTTAGTAGTAAGGGTATTTTTTTAATGCGTAATCACTACATGCGAATAATGACCAATAGGCATTCTTTGTAGGTATAATTAACGGATTATAAGATTTTCCAGAACATAGAATGTTTAGGTCGGCAGTTGAAATTCAGTTGAAAACCTTTTTCACCCCAGTTGTGGATTAAAAGGTAACTACTATTCACTATTAGATAAGTTTTTGAAATGTCAGATATTAATATAGGCTTACTTCCAGAAAATCTAAATTTATCAGAATTTGAAATTACCAAAAATTTTTCTTGTATAAGATTCTTAGACCAAAATAAAGAAAGATTTGAACTTGAATTTAACCTTGAAAAAGGAACCTCTTTTAATACTTTTTTCATTAGAAGTCATGAAGAACTTTTTATTATTTATCCACCTGAGAAACAATATTTAGATTCGTTTAATAAAGTAATTTTTAGGTTTTGCGATCAATTTAAATTAAGTAAAATCAACTTCATTTCAGGTCATATTAATCCCCAAATTATTGAAACTATTAAAAATATAAGTACCCAATTTCAAAGCACAACTATTACTTGCTCTAATCCAGGTTATAAACTTATTAGCGAACTTTGGAATCAAAGAAACCCTGCCTTAGAAAACTTTATTGAAATTCAATTACCTGAAATAAACATAATCAAAAAAGAACTTAATTTAGAATTAGATAACATTTCACTAGAGTTAATTCCTATTCCAACAGCACGTTGGCCTGGTGGCCTAATAATTTATGAACGTAATCAAGAAATACTTCTTAGTGAAAAAATTTTCTCTGCACATATTGCATCTCAATGTTGGTCTGAAACAAACCGAGTTAGTACAGAAATTGATAGGAAACATTTTTATGATTGCTTGATGGCACCAATGTCTAATCAAGTGGTATCAATAACTGAAAAAATTGCAGATTATGACATTAAAACTATTGCACCATTACATGGTCCCGCGATCGAATACAGCTTAAAAAGCTTTTTAAATGACTATATTAGATGGGGAGAAAATCTCTCCACCAATAATCCTAAGATCACTCTGATATATGCAAGCGCATATGGAAATACAGCCTCAATAGGTGATGCATTGGCTAAAGGAATAAATAGAACCCCCGTAGAAGTTGAAAGTATTAATTGTGAATTTACACCTAATGATGTACTTGTAAAATCTATCCAAAATGCTGATGGATATTTAATAGGCTCACCCACATTGGGTGGCCATGCCCCAACTCCGATAGTTAGTGCATTAGGAACATTGTTAGCAGAGGGTAATAGAGATAAGCCAGTCGGAATTTTTGGCAGTTTTGGCTGGAGCGGCGAAGCTATAGATTTACTCGAAACAAAATTAAAAGACGGTGGTTTTAAGTTTAGTTTTGAACCTATAAGAATTAAATTCAGTCCAAATAAACCAAAGATTAAAGAGTTAGAAGAAATAGGAACTCACTTTGGAAGAAAAATTATAAAAAAAGCAAAGAAAAGACCCAGAAAATCAGATACTGGGATGATTACAAGCAAAACGGATCCAAAGCTACAAGCTCTTGGAAGAGTAATTGGTTCACTTTGTGTACTGACAGCTTCTAAAGGCAAAGATGAGAATAATATCAAAGGAGCTATGCTTGCATCTTGGGTTAGTCAAGCAAGTTTTTCTCCGCCCGGGTTAAGTATTGCAGTAGCAAAAGATAGATCAGTAGAGTCTCTTCTGCAAGTAGGAGATTCATTCGCTTTAAATATTCTTAGCGAAAAAGATTTTAAAGAACCTTTGAAAAGATTCACAAAGCCCTTTGCACCTGGAGAAGATAGATTTGAAGGAATCAATATTGAATTAACTCCTAATGAACAGATAATCATTCCAGAATCTCTCGCATGGTTAGATGCTTCTGTAAAAGAGAGAATGGAATGTGGAGATCACTGGGTAATTTACGCCGAAGTACTGCACGGTAATATATTAAAATCCGATAGTCTTACGGCAGTTCATCACCGCAAAACAGGTGCTAACTATTAAATTTATTTATCTAATTTATGACTGAAACAAAAGATCTAATAATCATTACGGCTAGTTGTGGTAAAAATCTAGAACTTTCTGAAAAATTTCTTGAAAAAAGTAATGAACTTAAAATAAGTTCTGAAATTCTAGATCTTACTACTCTTGATATTCCATTATTTAATCCAAGAATTCACAGCAAAGAAAATATTCCAAATGAAATAAAAGAATTAAAAAAAAAGCTTTTTAAGATTGAAAGATGGGTGATTTGTGCGCCTGAATATAATGGATCTATACCTCCCATTCTCTCCAACTTCATAGCATGGCTTTCTATTTCGGGAGATGACTTTAGGAATTTATTTAATGGTCAACCGATTGCAATTGCAACATTTTCTGGTGGCATAGGGTTAGAACTGCTGACTTCATTACGCATTCAATTAGTGCATTTAGGAAGTCAAGTATTAGGGAGACAGCTTTTGTCCTCATATAGTAAACCTATAGATACAAAAACTATTGAAGATATGATTCAAAGACTTTTACAAATGAAAAAATTAAAGACTTAAACATTTAAAACCTAATAAAACATCATCCTGATTCATTCCAAACTTTCAAAATTTCTCTAGCCATAGGCAATGCATGAACAGATCCACCACCAGGAGTATTTTGTGCAAAAGCAACTACAAGTAATTCGCTTTTTTCAGAAGGTGTGAAGCAAACGAACCAAGCGTGATCTGATCCACCCTCACCATCTTCAGCAGTTCCAGTTTTGCCTGAAACTGGAGGTAAATTTGCAACTCCATAATTAATTGATACCCCTGTACCAGACTCCACTACTTTCCTGAGACCACTTTTTATCAACTGAATATTATTTGAATCAATATCGATTTTAATAAGTTTTTTATCTAAAAGATCTTCATCTTTTTTAACTAAATAAGGAGTAACTAGATAACCTCCATTTGCAATTGCAGCATATGCTCTAGCTATTTGAATAGGGGTAACTTGTACAACAAATTGTCCAATAGACATACTCGCAATATCTTCTGGAACCCAAGGGGTTCTTCCTGGTTGCCCCCATCCTCTGCCTTCTTTAGCCCATTCACTACTCGCTACTAATCCTATATTTTCTTGTTCAGAAATTTCAATTCCAGATAAAGAATTAAAACCAAGCTTTCGTGAGACCTTATGAATTTCATCAACTCCTACTCCATAACCAACTTGATAAAAAAAAGTATTACTAGAAACTCTTAAGGCATCTTCATAACCTATTACCCCAAAGCCTAAATCATTATGCTCTCTAAAACATTGGCTCCCATAAGTTATACATGGTTTCGTATCTAACATGGTTTCTCTGGGGAATTTTCCACTTTCCAAGCCAGCTAAAGCCGTTACAATTTTCCAAACGCTTCCTGGATCATAGGCATTTAATGCTCTATTAAATAAGGGTTTTTCAGGAGAATTAAAAAGTTTATTATATTCTTCCTCAGGTTTAAAATCCTTTGAGAAAAAATTTAAATCAAATGTAGGTTTACTTGCCATTGCTCTTATTGCACCATCTCTTGGATCCATTACTATTATTGCTCCAGCTTTTTTATCTTTAAGAACTTCCTCAGCAACTAATTGCAGATTAAGGTCAATTGTTAGTTCAATATCATTACCTTGTACTGAAGGTTTTATACCTAATGATCTCTGAAATTTTCCTAATGAATTCACTTCAACCATTTCTCCACCCCATTCACCTCTTATATAATCTTCGTAAACATATTCAATTCCAGTTCTACCGATTAAGTCATTTAATTTATAACCATCCTTAGATAAGAATTTATATTCTAATTGAGTAATTGGCTGAGTATACCCAATTACATGGGCAGCAAGGGATTTATAGGGATAATTTCTAATTAATTTGGTAGCTATTTCAAAACTAATTAAATTACCTTCATTCTCCCTAAATTTTATTAATTGATCGACATTTAAATCTTCAAGAATAATTACTGAAAGTTTCTGATTTTTTAGACCATCAGAGTACTTTTTTTGAATTACATTACTATCAATATTTAACAAGTTAGAAATACTTGATTTATGTTTTTCCCAATCGCTTTTATTAACAGATTGAGGTTTAATTATTAAAGAATATTTGACTCTAGTATCTGCAAAAACATAACCATTTTTATCTAGTATTCTTCCGCGTATTGGCTGTGAAGCAATAAGTCTGATTCTATTCTCATCTGACATTTTCTTAAAAGATTCATAATTAAAAAGTTGTAAAAAAATTAACCTACATAGAATTAATAAAAATGATACGGAAGAAAAAATAAGTAAGACTAAGGGTTGTCTCTTTAATGAAATAAGTTTTTTATTAGGACTTGTTTTTATCAAAAATATAAAATTTATTTAGATATTGTTTTTTCTAATAAAGCAATGGTAGATTTTATTTCAACAAGTTTAGTGATTAAATCTTTATAATCACTGTCTTCATTGATGAGATTAAACTCATCGTTTTCAATATTATTTGAATTTATATTTTCACTCATAAAACTTATACTTTTTTTAGAGACTTATTGCAATTAACATAATTCTAAATAATAAATATATTTTTTCAAAATTTTATTAACTTAGATACTTAAAAAAGATCAAAAAAAATTAATTTAATTGTTCAATATTTTGTTTAAAATAAGGATTACAACTATTCTTTGATATTCCTAAAGACCATCCAATGAATGAAGAAATAAATATCGTGACGATTAATGGCAAAATGGCTTTTTGAGTATTCACTAGACTGAACCATTCCCTCCAGCTACTATAGAATCTCTCTCTTTCAAATTTTCTTTTTTCATTTTCTAGCAATTTCGCTTTTTTAGCAAATGATTTTGTTACCCATTTTTCGAAAGGAATCTTTTTTGTAATAGCCATTTTTCTCTCCACTTCTAATAATTGTCCGGAACTAAGATAAGGATGAAATGTGCTTATCAATTCAAGAGTTTTTAAAAACATCTCAACAGTTGCATCTTTTATGAGCTTTTGCTCATGACTTAAATCAGCCCACTCTATTTCTGGATAGAAACGGTTCCTATTTGGCGAGATTTGATCCTCTGACATTTGACCAGGTTCTCTAAGCCATCTATTAGTATTTTCGTCAAATCTCCGCCAATATAAAAAAGGATTAATAAAAATTGTTTTACCAGATAACTTGACTACATCTTGTTGCAGATGATTAGTTATCTTTCTTTCAGAATTTTTAGATTTTATCAAAAGTCTAAATTAATAATCTAATTAAAGATTATCTTTTATTCACTATTTTTCCAGAAATATAAAAAATTATTCTATTAATATTAAGTTATCGACAACTGCCAACGCTTCTTTAAATAATTACAGTACTCACAATTTAATGAAGGTTTAGGGAAATTATCAGAACGTAATAAATTGACCGTATCAATTATCCTATTTTCTACCCATGAAGTAGAACAATCTAATTTAATTAGATGTAAGTCAAAATTTAATTGGTTATTAAAAAACTCTTCATTTTTCTTGCCATTAAAATATAAAAGATAAGCTTCTTTAGCTACTTGAAAACCGTTTTTTTTAAACAACCACTGATACATTTCTAACTGTCTTTTATAAGATTTTGCATATTCGTATTTATTAAAAGTCTCAAACCAATCAAAATTATTTCTCGATGTTGCTTTTACATCAACAATAATAAGGTGCCCATTTTTTTTCTGCCAAACATCATCTACAGCTCCACCAAAGTCATAGTTGTGTTCAATTGACTTGTATCTTATCCCTTGAAAATTACTTCTCCAACGTTCAAAATCTTTATGTTTGAAAGGCACGGCATCAATTCCATATTCAATAAATAAAGGGTGCGGTTTCTGAATTTTTCTATAGTGATCAAATTCATTTTTGCATAAATTATCTACAGCTATATTTAAAGTAAATGGTAATGATGGCGGTTTTATTTGATATTTTTTGTCCAGTACACAACATCTTGGACAACTAAGATATTTCTCAACTGTAGATCTACTTAATTTAATAATATCGGGCATTACGTTTTAAATCTCATTTAAAAATTTCTTGCTCAAATAAAGAATTTTAAGACTGACTGCCACTCGATGGTTCTACCAAATTTTGATACTTCAAAAGAATTGATATCAATGACTTCTTTGAAGTAAAAATCTCGTGACAAACCCTAATAAACCTATGAGTTCCATTTTTGATGAAATAAGGCAATTTTCGGTCACTCCCACTCAATAGTTCCAGGAGGTTTACTTGTAATATCGTAAACAACTCTATTAACTGAACTTACTTCGTTTACGATTCTATTCGCAATCCTCTCCAAAATCTGAAAAGGAATTTTTGACCAATCAGCTGTCATACCATCTTCACTAGATACACAACGCAAAACTATTGGCCACGCATAAGTCCTTTTATCACCCATAACTCCTACTGTTTTTACAGGTAGCAATACCGCAAAAGCTTGCCAAATATCATTGTAAAGACCTGCTTGTTTAATTTCATCTCTTACTATCCAGTCTGCATCTCTTAAACAATCAAGTTTTTCATTATTCACCTCTCCTAAAATTCTTATAGCTAATCCTGGTCCTGGGAATGGATGCCTTTTTATAATTTCATCCGGCAAACCTAAAGCAGCGCCGACTTTTCGTACTTCATCCTTAAAAAGTTTTCTTAATGGCTCAACTAATTTAAATTGTAAATCTTTTGGCAATCCACCCACATTATGATGACTCTTTATTTTGACAGCTATTCTTTCTCCTGTTTTAGGATCAATATTAGTCCCAGCACTTTCAATAACATCAGGATAAAGAGTACCTTGGGCTAAATACTGAAAAGGTCCCAATCTATTGCTTTCTTCTTCAAATACTCTAATAAATTCTTCACCTATAATTTTTCTTTTTTGTTCTGGATCAGTAATACCTTTTAATTTGGCAATAAACCTTTCTCTTGCATTAATATATTCAACTTTAATATGAAATTTCTTATCAAAAAAATTCATTAAAAATTCTGGTTCGCCTTTTCTCATGAAACCTTGGTCTATAAACATGCATGTAAGCTGATTTCCAATAGCTTTATTAAGAAGAAAAGCAAGAGTTGAGGAATCAACTCCTCCAGATAAGGCAAGCAAAACTTTTTTATTGCCAACTTGCTCTCTTATCCTGGGGATAGTTTCCTCTATATAGGTTTCGGTTGTCCAATCAGCCGCACAACAAGAAATTTCATAAACAAAATTTTTAATTACCGTCATACCAAACTCTGAATGAATAACTTCAGGATGAAATTGTACACCAAATAATTTCTTTACATCATTTGAAATTGCTGCATGGAGTGTGTTCTCAGTATGAGCAAGTTTATTAAATCCATCAGGCAAACTATTAATAGAATCCCCATGACTCATCCACATAATTGATTTATCTTCTACATCTGACAGGAGTTCAGATTCTTGGTCTATATTTATAGGTGCTCTACCATATTCAGCTCTTTTCGTTGCTGAAATAACAGATCCTCCAAGTTCTTTGACCATTAATTGCATTCCATAACATATGCCAAGAATAGGAATTCCTAAATTAAAAATTTTATCATCACACTTAGGCGCATTATTTTCATATACAGAATTTGGACCTCCACTCAAAATAATCCCTTTAGGATTAATATTTTTAATTTCCTGGATTGAAATGTAATTACTTACTACAAGAGAAAAAACATTAGTTTCTCTAATTCTTCTTGCAATCAATTCAGAATATTGAGATCCGAAATCCAAAATTAATATTGAAGGATCACGTTCTTTTTTTAAAATTATTTGACTCATGTATAAAAGTTAACTCAATTTATTTACAAAAGCATAATTAATCACAAATTAATCTTATTGAAAATAAGAAATATAATTATTGCCGTTAATTCCAGACCACCTAATTTTCCTTTTTCTATCAAAAATGATTGATGCGATTTCCATTTCTGTTTTTACATACCTATTTACATAAGTAAAAGAACGCTTTTCGATCGTATTTGATAAATTCTTGAACAATTTATCAGCTAAAGATTTATTAAATCTTTCAAGAAGTTGTAATGCATTCTCAAGATTATCTAACTGAGATAATTCAACTATTATTTCAAGTGGTAACTTTTCTTGAACGGCTAAATAAACAAGAATCTCAATTCTTGCATCAGCCAAATGATTATGTGTATGAAAAATACCGCCTGCTAATTTAATTAATTTCCCGTGGTAACCAAAAAGAATTACAGTTTTAACTTTTTTTATTGCAGCATCAACTAATAATGGTCCTATCCAATTTCCAATTTTTATAATTGGCAAATTAACTTTATAAGTTTTGGCCAAATTTAACCCATTTTCACCAATAACAAAAATAACTTTCCCTTTAAAATTATTTTGAATTAACTTTGCTAAATTATTTTTAGCCTCTTCTAATTGATCAGGTGAAGCACTCGAATAAGTCTCAGCAGAAGTGCCAATAATAGATAATCCATCAACAATACCAAATGACTTATTACTAGTTCTTTCCGCTAAAAACGACCCATTTGGGAAAATAATTTCTAATTTCAAATTAAAGCCGGCAGGAATACTATCTAATAAATTTTCATATAAAACTTCTTTGGCAAAATTAGAAATGCATATCTCTGATGTATCTTCTTTTATACCTACACCAGATCCTGCAATAATATTTATTGGAGGTGTTTGAACAGGATTATTAAAAGAAATTTTTTCTAAAGATGCTATTGTCCATATTTCTAAGTTTTGTGTAATGTCAAGATCTAAGCCAGATTTTGCAAAAGTAATTCCTAATGCATGCGAGTCATCTTTGAGTAAACCAACAGAATGAATCTCGATTTTTATTGCTTTTTTTTCATTAGGAATTTTTATTAGTTCATAATTATTAAATGGTAACCCAACAAGTTTATTTAATGCTGACCTAGCAGCTCCAGCAACCCACAAAGGTAAAGAAAATCCTTTTTTCAAATCAAGTAATTGAAAAATATATAATGAGAACTAATCTAAGAATGACCTATTTAATAAAAAGTGGCCATACAACAAAAATTATCATTGATGATTCCTGGACCCACACCAGTTCCAGAAAAAGTTTTACAAGCATTAAGTAAGCATCCAATAGGCCATCGCAGTAAAGAATTTCAAGATCTCGTAGAAAGTACAACTAAAAATTTACAGTGGCTTCATCAAACTAAAAATGATGTTCTTACAATCACTGGTAGCGGAACTGCCGCAATGGAGGCTGGAATAATAAATACCTTAAGTAGAGGAGATAAAGTAATTTGTGGAGAAAATGGAAAATTTGGCGAAAGATGGGTAAAAGTTGCTAGAGAATTTGGTATGGAAGTAATAACAATTAATTCCGAATGGGGAACTCCACTTGATCCAGAAGAATTCAAAAAAGTATTAGAGGAAGATAAACAAAAAGAAATAAAGGCGGTTATTTTGACGCATTCTGAAACCTCAACAGGTGTAATTAACGATTTAGAAACTATTAGTAAATATATTCGTGCACACAACACAGCTTTATCAATTATTGACTGCGTTACAAGTCTTGGGGCTTGCAATGTACCAGTAGATGAATGGAAATTAGATATCGTTGCTTCAGGATCACAAAAGGGATATATGATACCTCCTGGACTTAGCTTTGTAGCAATGAGCCAAAAAGCGTGGGAAGCTGCAGAAAAATCTAATTTACCAAAATTTTATTTAAATTTAAAATCCTACAGAAAAAGTCTTTTTACTAATAGTAATCCATTCACTCCAGCAGTTAATTTAGTATTTGCTTTAGATGAAGCTTTAAAAATGATGAAAGAAGAAGGCTTAGATAACATTTTCCTAAGACACAATAAACACAAATTAGCGTTGAGCAATGCAGTAAAGGCTTTAAATCTTAAATTGTTTGCTGATGAAAAATATTTAAGTCCTTCAATTACTGCAATTAAAACTGAAGGAATTGATGCTGAAGAATTTAGAAAAATAATAAAGAATAATTTTGATATTTTACTTGCAGGTGGTCAAGATCATCTGAAGGGGAAAATATTCAGAGTCGGACATTTAGGATATGTAAATGATAGAGATATTATTACGGTAGTTTCTGCTATTAGTAATACACTTCTCAAACTCGGAAAAATTACAGCCCAACAAGCTGGTGAAGCATTAGTTATGGTATCAAAATATCTCACGGTAAATTAAGTTAAGTTCCTGGCTCTTCAACATTTCCACCTAATTCAACAATCTTTTTTCTAAGAACGATTGATTTTTTTTTATCACCTTTGGTTTGAGCTATTGCAAGGGCAAATTCTAATTTTTCGAGCTGGTGGCCACCCTCAAAAAAAGATAATTTTTTCTTTATGCGGTTTTTATTATCTTTGTAAGAAATTTGTGAAGACATAAAAAATCATGCTTTAGTTAATATTATGCCAACAAAAGGGGACATTACGAGAGGAAACTAAAATATTTTTTGACTATAAACTTAAACAAAAAAAAATTTTTCTAATATTAAGTTCAAACATCCTTGAAATTTATGCCTAACATAAATCTAATTTATTATCTTTTTGCAGGTTTTATTTTTGGAGCTTTAGCTCTAAAAACTGGAATTCCTGCGGCTCCTTTAGCAGGTGCGTTAATAGGCGCAAGCATACTAAGCATAAGTGGCAAAGTCGACATCGCAGAGTGGCCAATCGGAACGAGAACATTTTTAGAAATTGGAATTGGAACAGTCATTGGTACATCATTAACAAAAGACTCATTAGTTGATATTCAAAATTTGTGGAGACCAGCTATATTAATAACTTTCACTTTAGTTATCACTGGATTAGCAATTGGATTATGGACAAGCAGATTACTTAATATAGATATCATTACAACAATTCTAGGAGCTGCACCAGGAGGAATTAGCGGAATGAGTCTTGTAGGTTCTGAGTACGGAGTAGGACCTGCGGTAGCAACTTTACACGCTGTAAGATTGATTACAGTACTCTTGATTCTTCCTTTAATTGTGAAATGCTTGAATATATTTGGAGTGATTAAATCTTAAATTTCTATAGACATATTTACAATAAAAGATATTTTTAAATAGAAGATAATAGCTTAATGCAAAAATTAAAGAAGAAAAAACTAATATTATTAGCGTTGGGAATTTTTGCTCCTCTAAACCTTTCTATACAAAAAGTAAATGCAAGCGCATTTGGAGCAGAAATTTTTTGTACTATGAGAGATGGTGGAAATGACCATGAGAGTAGTTGGGAAGCGGCATACACATATATAAAGAAACAAAAGGGAGGAATCTTCAAAGTTTCACCTAAAAATGCTGCAGCGCAAATTACTGAAACAGTTATAAGAGAAAAAGAAAAATTTAGTTATTGCGTTGAATATTTAGATAATCTTCATCCAAATAGAAAACTAATAAGAGAATTAGAAAAAGAAGAAAAAAGAAAAGAAAAAGAGGTAAAAGATAGAGAAAATAAGAGAAAAAAATTAGAAAAAGAACTAGAAGATACTAATGAAATAATTTCTGAAGAATTTACTGATGAAACACTTGATAGATATAGTTATTAATTAAGATTTCTAAAAGATAATAATTTTTTTAATTTTATAAATACTATTTTGTATCTAAACACACTAAATTATATTTTTACCTAGAAATTTAGGCTAAAAAGCATAAATAAATATTGACTTTTAAGATATTCAAGCGATTATTCATTTAACTAAATATTCTGAATGCATATTAATGATGCTGTGTTTTTAGAGGATTTATGTCCTAAGTTCAGATTTAGACAATGGCGAAAATCTATTCATAAGTTTACAGGAAAAAGTTGTATATATTGCGGAAAACCATCTGAATCTATTGATCATGTAATCCCACAAAGCCAAGGAGGCTTAAGTACAACAGAAAACTGTGTACCTGCTTGTCTATCCTGTAATGGGGACAAATCAGATGAAAATGCTTTGTATTGGTATAGACGGCAAAAATTTTATGATCCTCGAAGAGCAATGGCTATAAGAGCTTGGTTAGATGGAGATTTAAGGTTAGCTATAAGATTACTGCAATGGGCTAATCCTAATTTTAAGATAAAAAACAAAAATTACGAAAAAAATGATTCAGAATATAAAGCAGCTTAACTACCAAACATTGCATATTTTTCTAGAGTTATAACTTTCACATATATTTTCCAATTCTTTTGGGGATTCTGGGAATATTAAAATTGTCGAAAATGAAATTAGAAAGACAAATAAATTTTGGTAGAATTTAAAACTAAACAAATTTACTTCTTTCTCTATAAAACGGTGATAACTTTTGCTAGCACAAAAAGTTTTTGATTTTAAATCGGGCCTTAGAGCTGTTTTCATCATTAATTAATACATATGTACTACTTTAATCTAATATGAAAAAACCTGCAAATTTACTGGGAAATAAAAATAAATTTTTAATCTTAGGATGTGGCTTCAGCGGTAGTTTTTTTGCAAAAACTATTAAAAAATTCGGTTGCACTGTTTTAACAAGCTCAAGATCTACAAGCAGAGTTCCAAATAGTTTTGTTTTCAACAGTGAAAACGGTACGGTTCCTAATGCAAAAATTTTTGATGGAGTCACCCATATACTTAGTTGCATACCTCCTGACAAAAATGGTAACGATCCTGTACTAGAAAGTCTTCAAAGTAAACTAAGAGATTTACCTCTTGAATGGATTGGATATTTATCTACCACAGGAGTGTATGGGAACACAAAAGGTGGTTGGGTTTCTGAAATCGATCAGCCTAATCCTATTCAAAAAAGAAGTTTTAATAGATTAAATTGCGAAAAACAATGGATTGAATCTGGTTTACCGGTACAAATTTTTAGATTACCTGGCATTTATGGACCTGGAAGATCTACTTTTGAAGCAATAAGAAATAAAAAAATTCGTGTTATATCTAAAAAAAATCAAGTCTTTTCAAGAGTTCATGTTGCAGACATTACAAATGCAATTATATATCTATTACAAAATAAAGATTCCTTAAAGTTTTACCAAATTATTAATATTGCGGATGATGAACCCTGTGCTCAAATTGAAGTTATGCAGTATTGCTACGATTTAATTGGTCTAAAAATGCCAAAACCAATTTTATTTGAGGATGCAAAAGAGGAATTATCACCTATCGCTCAATCTTTTTGGATGGAAAATAGAAGAGTTTCGAATAAACTTTTATGCGAAACTCTTGGATATAAACTAATTTATAAAAACTATAAAATAGGTTTAAAAAATTGCTATTCAAATAGTTAAAAAAAATTTAAAAACTTTTTATGAACTTTGAGAATACTAAAAAAGAATTAAAAGTAGTAATAAGCGTCGGAGATGAGTCAGGTATCGGACCCGAAATAATCTTGAAAGCACTTTGTTCTAATGAAATTCCTAACAATATTGACTTTACATTGGTATGTTCCAAAAAAAATATATTAAATACCTATAATCACCTCAAGGATCTTGGTATAGAAAAACTAGCTAATCCAAATTCTCTAAAAATTTATGATCTCGAAATTTCTTCAACAGATAATGACCCTAAATCAAGTTATGGTGATTCAAGTTTCTTCTACTTAACAAAAGCAATTGAAATTGTAAAACAATATCGTAATTCAGCACTTGTAACTGGACCAATCTGCAAGAAATCATGGTCAATAGCAGGTCATTACTTCTCTGGGCAAACTGAAGTTTTAGCAAAATCGTGTGGAGTTAAAAATGTTGGAATGTTATTCACAGCAAAATCACCAATCACAGGTTGGAGATTCAATACCCTACTAGCTACAACTCACATACCTCTTTGTGAGGTTCCTAAGCAATTAACTACAGATTTAATCCATTCTAAATTAGACCTTTTCAAAGAATTTTGTAGTAGCTATATTGATAAACCTAAGTTAAAAGTAGCAGGATTAAACCCTCATGCTGGCGAAGAGGGGATTTTGGGTAGTGAAGAAAAAGATTGGCTCAATGATGCATTGATTGCATGGAATAAGAAGAATAGAGATATTAAATTATTAGGCCCTTTGTCACCAGATAGTTGCTGGAATTCTTCCGTAAAAGCATGGAATGAAAAAGATGCTGATAAGCACCATGGCATTCTTGCTATGTATCATGATCAAGGTTTAATACCAATGAAAGCAATAGCTCTTAATTACTCAGTCAATACCACAATCGGTTTACCTTTTGTAAGAACATCTCCGGATCATGGAACGGGATTTGATATTGCTGGCAAAGGAATTGCTCAATCTCAAAGCATGATTGAAGCTATAAAAACTGCTATAGAAATGACTAACAATTCAAGATTGCTTAACGCGCATTAAAACTTGACCAAATTCAACTGGTGTCCCATTTTCAACGAGAATTTCTACTATTTCAGCGTTAAATTCAGATTCAATTTCATTCATTAACTTCATTGCTTCCAAAATGCAAATTGTTTGACCAACCTTAACGTTTTTCCCTACTTCGACGAATGGCTCTTCACCAGGCGCTGCAGCCCTATAAAATGTCCCAACCATAGGAGAGGTAATTTCAGTTAGCTCAGAACGTCCTGGAGGTGCCACCTGAGGTGCTTCAGGCTCACTAAGAACTTGGATATTATCATTTATAGTTTTTTGATTAGCAATTGTTTGCTTATCAAATGAATTATTAGAGATTAAATTATTAGTAACTTTGTTTTGATCAAATAAATTCCTTTTTATTTCGAGTTTAAAATCTTCTCCCTCTAGCGAGAACTCTTGTATATCACTTGTAGAGATTTTCTCTATTAAGCGATTTAAGTCTTCATGATCTAGTTTCATAGCCATTAATTTTCACGTCCAAGATAACTGTCATTACGAGTATCAACTTTAATCATTTCTCCAACTGAGATAAATAAAGGAACCATAACTTGAGCACCTGTTTCTAGAATAGCTGGTTTCGTACCCCCACTAGCAGTATCACCTTTAACTCCAGGATCAGTCTCTGCAACTTTCAGGGTAATAGATATTGGGAGTTCTACTTCTAAAACTTTACCATTATGGAAAATTACATTAACCTCCATTCCCTCTTTCAAATACTTTGCACCTTTACCGATTTGTTCAGAGGTTAGTCTTGTCTCTTCAAAACTAGTCATATCCATAAAAACATAATCACCAGACTCCACATAAGTGTGCTGCAGGTTAGACTTCTCAAGGATAGCCTGCTGTACTGATTCTCCGGCTCGAAAAGTTTTTTCAACCACGTTGCCGCTTTGAACTGATTTTAATTTTGTTCGCACGAAAGCAGAACCCTTGCCAGGCTTGACATGTAGAAATTCTACAACACGCCAAACTTGTCCATCTAATTCGATGGTAGTACCTGTGCGAAAATCGTTACTGGAAATCATTCCTGTATTACATCCCCAAGGATCATAAACCTGCAAGAGTGCTATGCAAAAATTCTTATCAAATCAGAACAAACTTTTCTTAATTCTATCGATTGTTATTTTACAGGTTTTTCTCTTAAAACCGATTCAAGTACTAGCTGATTTACCTACTGGGAATGCAGTAAAAGATCCTAGTGCAATCCTCAGAAACGCTCTCCCTATCAAGCAAGTTGAGTTGCAAGAACTTCAACACAAATTGGAAGAAACTAGTGACCTTGTAAGAGGAGGAAGATGGCCCGCTCTTGCGAAAACTGTTACAAAATGTCAATCTTTACTAAAAAAATACCAGAGTAAAATTATTCAAGAATTACCAAACGACAAAAAGAAAATTGCTGAAAAAACATTTTTAGAGCTCAAAGAAAATCTTGAAAGTCTTCAAGATTATTCTAAATCAAAGGATAAATACTCATTTATATCGACCCGAAGAGATGCTTTAAATAAAATAGGTGGGTTAGAAGAATATTTTCTACCAAATAAATTTCCATACTCTATTCCCCAAGAATTTGATAATTTACCAAGATTACTAGGCAGGGCAAAAGTTAATATAAAAACCTCCAAAGGAGATATGCAAGCTATTGTGGATGGATTTAACGCTCCACTTACGGCAGGAGCATTTATAGATTTATCTTCAAAAAACTTCTACAAAGATTTACCTATCAACAGAGCAGAAGAATTTTTTGTACTGCAAACAGGTGATCCAATTGGCGAAGATATTGGTTACATAGATCCTGAAACAAATGAAGAACGTCACGTTCCCTTAGAAATAAGAATTCCTGATGAGAAAGATACTTTTTATAATCAAACTTTTGAAGATTTAGGTCTTTACACAGAGACGCCAACATTACCTTTTGCAACACTTGGAACTCTAGGATGGTCCCATTCAAATACCGCAGTTGATGATGGCTCATCGCAATTTTTCTTCTTTTTGTATGAAGCAGAATTAAATCCAGCGGGTCGTAACTTAATTGATGGGAGGAATGCTGCCTTTGGTTACGTTGTAGATGGATTTAATGTATTAGAGGAGCTTACTAAAGATGACACAATAATTTCAATTGATGTTTTAGAAGGAATTGAAAACCTCAAATTAAATGCATAAAGAAATATTAGAAGATATAGGAGAGAAAGAATTAATAAATAGGCTAGGAAAATTTATGCCTAAAAACCAAATTTCAGATGATTGCGCTTTAATCAAAACTAAAAATGAAAATTTTCTTATTAATACTGATTCTTTGGTGGAGAATGTTCATTTCAATGACATTACTATTTGTCCTGGGGACCTTGGGTGGAAAGCAGTTGTTAGCAGCATCTCTGACTTGTTATCCAGTGGAAGCAAGCAAACTATTGGTATTACAATAAGTTTAGTTCTACCTGCTAAAACTGAGTGGGTTTGGGTTGAAGAATTATACCAAGGAATAAACAAAGCATTAAAAGAATATGGCGGGAGGATTCTAGGGGGAGATTGCTCAAGGGGAAATGAAAAAATCATTTCAATTACGGCCTTTGGAATTCAAGGTGAACTTGAATTACGAAGAAACGCATGCAAACCAGGAGATATAATCTTGACTACAGGAATTCATGGTCTTAGCAAACTGGGGTTTTTAATACAAAATAAAATTAATTTTGATAATGAATTTTCACTTAATAAAAGATTAATTATTAAGTCCATAGAGCATTTTTGTCGCCCTAGAGTTTATCCAAATTTTCTAAATAATCTCCTCAAAACTCGTTCCAATAAAAAAATAAAGAGAGTAGGATGCACCGATAGCAGTGATGGTCTATTTCAGGCCTTACAAGATTTAACAATAGCTAGCCACTGTAAAGCGATAATAAATTATGAAAAGATACCTAAAGATAAAGATTGGCCTAAAGGAGATAAATGGGACGAATATTATTTTTTTGGAGGTGAAGACTATGAATTAGTTTTCTCATTACCAAAAAATTGGGCACATAATTTATCTAAACTTGATAAAAATATTTACGAAATTGGTTTTTTTGCTGATGGCAAACCGTCAATAGAATTTAAAGATAATAAAAAAAATAAATTATTGAATAACAAACCTTTCAAACACTTTTAATTATTCCCAATTTTTAGCAACAATCTCTGCTAAATCTACAACTCTCTGACTATAACCCCACTCATTGTCATACCATGCAAGAACCTTTACTAGGTTATCTCCGATGCACATAGTAAGGTCACTATCTACGATTGATGATTCATTGGTACCTGCATAATCGCTTGATACTAACGGTTCATCTCCATACTTAATAATGCCTTTCATTGAGCTCAGAGATGCTTCCTTGAGAGCATTATTGACTTCTTCAGCTGTGACAGATTTAGAAGATTCAAAGACAAAATCTACTGCTGAAACGTTAGGAGTTGGAACTCTCATTGCAATTCCTGTTAATTTGCCTTTCATTTCTGGGTATACAAGAGCGACTGCTTTTGCAGCTCCTGTAGAAGTAGGAACGATATTTGTTGCAGCTGCTCTAGCCCTTCTTAGATCTCTATGACTATTATCTAAAATTCTTTGATCACCTGTATAGCTATGAATAGTAGTCATCAAACCTTTATTAATCCCAAAAGTTTGATCTAAAACTTTAACTACTGGAGCTAGACAGTTCGTTGTACAACTAGCATTACTCAAAATATCATAATCTTTGTGTTTATATGTATCAGCATTAACTCCAACTACATAAGTACCAACGCCATCGCCTTTACCAGGCGCAGTTAGGATAACTTTTTTTGCTCCTACCTCTAAGTGCTTACTTGCACCTACGTCTGTATTAAATACTCCAGTAGATTCAATAACTAAATCAACACCCCAGTCTTTCCAAGGGAGATTCATTGGGTTTCTATCTGAAAAACATTTAATTGTCTTGTTATTAATTACAAAAGTATCATCAGTATATTGAATATCAACACCATCAAGTTGACCGAGGACTGAGTCATATTTTAATAAATGAGCATTCGTCTTAGGATCTGATGTAACGTTAATTCCGACTACTTCAATATTGGTGTAAGCCCCTCTACTAAGCCAACAACGCATAAAGTTTCGACCAATTCTGCCAAAGCCGTTAATTGCAACACGCAAAGTCATAACAAAAAATTCTAAATGATTAACCTAAGTTGCTGATCATACTGAATTTTGTGCAATAACGTAAGGTTTTTTTGATTTATTAAGCAAATAAGTCTAGTTTTGTATTAATTCAAGAAAAAAAACATTTTTTTTTAAGAAAAAATAGCAAAATTTTACCTAGAAGTTATTTTGATTTAAGTAAAAGATAAACATTGGATAAAAAATTACTTTTGAAAAGTCATTTTCATTTTATTGGGATCGGAGGTATTGGGATGTCAGCATTAGCAATGGGTTTACTTAAAAAAGGTTGCTCAGTTTCAGGATCTGATTTAGTTAAAAACGATGAAACTAATAAATTGGAGAAACTAGGTGCAGTAATCTTTACTTCTCAAGTTCGACAAAATATTGAATTTGTTACT
>QCDM01000020.1 GCA_003280895.1 Prochlorococcus sp. AG-355-I20
AGTTGTTCCAGGAATATTAGTTACGATTGCTTTCTCTTTTTTTGCAAGCAAATTTAATAAAGAGCTTTTGCCAACATTTGTTTTACCTATAAGCGCAATGGATATTCCATTGTGAATATATGAATTTCTTTTTGCATTTTCTATTAGTAATTCTATTTTTTCTTTGACTTTTTTAATGTTTTTTAGATATTTGGTGTAATCAAAATCTGTGAAGTCTTCTTCAAAATCAACTCTCGCTTCTATTTCGCAAAGTTGATTTATAAGGTCATTTTTAATATCATCAATTTTTTTCTTTATTTCGCCTTGAACCCCGCTAAAGGCTAACTCTGCTGATCTGGTATTGCTTGCATTAATTAATTGATTAATCGACTCAGCTTGAGTAAGGTCTATTTTCCCATTAAGAAAAGCTCTTTGACTAAATTCTCCTGGGTTTGCAAGTCTAACTCTAGAATTACTAGATAATAATATCTTTAAAACTTTATTTACTATGATAATTCCGCCATGGCAATGAAGTTCAACTACATCCTCTCCTGTGAAGCTATTTGGGGATTTCATCACTAAAATTAAAACCTCATCTATAAATTTATTTTGTTTATTTTCCTGAATAAAACCACGAAAAACTCTATGTGATTCCCATGCATATTTAGATTTAGTTTGAACAATCTTTTTGCAAGAATTTATTGCGTCTTTCCCTGATACTCTTATTATCGCAACTCCTCCCTTCCCAATACTTATAGCTGAAGCAATTGCGGCTATGGTATCTTCTGTAGTAACTATCGATTCCATCTCTCGCTTTGTTATGGATAATTAAGTAAGATTATCAAGAATTTAATTTTGAAATTTTCTTTCTGAATGAGATTTAAAAGAGATATTAACTATAAGAAAATTCTATCATTATTTATGAGTCAGAATGGAAGTCCTTTCTTTAATGCTAAAGGTTTAGCTATAGGGGTATTTAGTGGTTGCTTTCCATTTTTTGGTTTTCAAACTTTAATGGGAGTATTTTTTGCGAAAATAGCTAAGGGAAATATTGTTCTAGCTGCAATTGGCACCTGGATCAGCAACCCTTTTACTTATATTCCACTTTATTATTTTAACTATAAAGTTGGTTCGATTTTTTTAAATAATCCTTCTAATAAAATTCTTGAAAAAAGTTTAGTTATTGATGACTTATGGAAACAAGGTAGAATTTTTTCCTTAAAATTACTCTTAGGTTCATCTTGTGTAGGTATTTTATTAGCTTTGATTTGCGGCAGTATTGTTTTCTTTATCTACAAGATAAAAAGTAAAAGATAGATTGATTTGATTTTAAAATTAACTTTGTCCAACTCTGGCAATATCTAAAACATCTGCCATTGATTTAATTTGTTCAATTGTTTTGTGAAGTTGATTATAACTTTCAAGACCTACACAAAGATTTATAATAGCTGGTTTACCATAAGCAGTTTTAACATTGGCATCACTAACGTTTATACCTTTATCAGATAACCGCATAAGAATATCTTTAAGAACTCCAACTCGATCAATTACTTCTATTCGTAGCTGAATTGGAAACTTATTATCGCCAGTTTTATTATCTTGATTCCAACCGACAGGTAATCTTCTCTCTATTGGAATTGGTATTACATTTTCACAATCTTCCCTATGTATAGTTATCCCATGGTTGCCAAGCGACACAGTTCCGATAATATCCTCGCCTGGGAGTGGGGAACAGCATTTACCTATTCTGTAATCAAGACCTTCTATCCCGGAAATTGGTGATTTAGCTGCTTTATTAGATTGATTAGTGGAAAAATTATTATTACTTTTAAGAGATTTTGCTATTTCAGAGTCAGAATCATTTTTTACATCTTCTGTCTGTAATTTTATTTCTTCTCTTAGTCTGTTTAATACTTGATGCAAAGTTAAACCACCAAAACCAAGAGATGCAAGAAGGTCATCAGTAGTTTTTAAATTGCATCGATTTGCAACTTTTTTCATGGCTTCACTAGAAAGTAATGCTTCAAAACCGTTTCTACCTACTTCTTTTTCAAGTAAATCTCTACCTCTTTTAATCGTTTCATCACGATGGCTTTTCTTATACCATTGGCGAATTCTATTTTTAGCAGTTGGCGTAACTACAAAGTTCAGCCAATCCAAGCTTGGAGTAGCATTATTACTTGTCAAAATTTCTATGAAGTCACCATTTTGAAGTGCTGTAGATAATGGAGAAAGCTTTTCATTAATTCTTATTCCATTACAATGATTTCCAACTTCAGAATGGATTCTGTAGGCGAAATCTATCGCGGTAGATCCTTTCCTTAAACCAACAACATCTCCTTTTGGAGTGATTACAAATACTTCTTCATCAAATAAATCTTCTTTAATTGAAGCCAAATAATCATTATGATCCCTTTCATTACCTTCTTGTTGCCATTCTACTAATTGTCTTAGCCAATTAAATCTCTCGGCATTACTTTTAGCAGGAGAACCACCCTCTTTATATTGCCAATGAGCGGCAATACCATATTCAGCAATTTGATGCATCGAAGTAGTTCTAATTTGAACTTCTATAGGTCGATGTCTTCCAATCACAGAAGTGTGTAAGGACTGATATCCATTGGGTTTTGGTAATCCTATATAGTCTTTAAATCTACCTGGAATTGGTTTGAAAGTATCATGAACAACTGCTAAAGCTCTATAACAACTATCTGAATTGTCCACGATAATTCTTAGGGCAGCAACATCATAAATCTCGTGAAAATGCTTTTGTTGTCTTTCCATTTTGCTCCAGATGCCATAAAGATGTTTTGGCCTTCCTGTTATATCAAAATTTTTCAAACCCGCTGAAAGCAAGTTTTCCTTCATAAGATTCAAAGTTACTTTTAATCTTTTTTCTCTATCACTTCTTTTAACGGCGATTTGATCTTTAAGATCTAGATATTCTTTAGGCTCTAGGAATTTAAAAGCTAAATCTTCTAATTCCCATTTAAATCTGTTTATTCCTAGTCGATTAGCTAATGGTGCATAAATCTCTCTTGTTTCTCTCGCTATTCTTAGTTTTTTCTCATCATTTAGCCATTCAATTGTTCTCATGTTATGAAGTCGATCTGCAAGTTTAACTAAGACAACTCTGATATCGCTGGCCATAGCCAAAAACATTTTCCTAAGATTTTCAGCTTGTGCTTCAGTCCTGTTGTTAAAGTGAATGCCGCCTAATTTTGTTACACCCTCTACAAGTATTTTTACTTCTAATCCAAAATTTGTTTCTATTTCAGATAAATCAATGCCAGTATCTTCAACTACATCATGTAAAAGACCTGCAGCAATAACAGATGAACTAGCACCTATTTCTTTAAGGAGATTTGCAACAGCAACCGGGTGGATAATGTATGGCTCCCCGCTCGCACGAAATTGTCCATCATGAGCTTTATAAGCAAGTTTAAAAGCCTTTACTATAAGGTTTTGATTCTCATCATTTTCTTTATTTGATTTTTCAAAATTATGAATATCTTTAAGAAGCCAATCGGGAATGTTTATTTGATAATTCAAAGATTGACTTTCATATTTTTTATTTTCAGGCAAAATAGTTTTGGAAACTTCAATTTCGTTTTTTTCTTTTGAATTTGCAGCTGCCTCGGACATTTTATATTGCTTTAGATGTATTTTATTTATGTCTAGAAAAATTTGCTATAAATCATGGAAAAAAATAAAGAAAAAATTATTGTAGTTAAAAATCTTACTGTTAAATATGGTCTAAAACAACAACCTATTATCAAAAATTTTAATTTGGAAATAGATAGTGGAGATCATTTGGCCATAATAGGACCTTCTGGATGTGGAAAGACCACTTTTGCAAAAACATTAGTAAATATATTGCCTGCAAAGGCCACTTCTAAAGGGTATCTATCAATTTCTAATGTAGATCCTAGGAAAATAAACAACAAAGATGCGCAATTATTTAGAAGAAAGAATTTTGGATTTATTTATCAAGACTCCATAAAAAAACTTAATCCGCTAATGAGAGTTGGGGATCATTTATATGAATTATTTAAAACACATGATCAAACTAAATCATCTTTAGCTATTAAAAAATTAGTAAGAGAAGTTTTTCAAAAAGTCGGAATTGAAGAAAGTAGACTTGATTCTTTCCCACATCAATTTAGCGGCGGAATGAGACAGAGAGTTTCTATAGCAATGGCACTTGCTTTGAAACCTAAATTATTAATAGCTGATGAACCTACAACAAGCTTAGATACCAAAACAAGTTTTGAAATTATGCAAGAAATAATTCATCTATGTAATGAATTTGATACAACTTTAATTTTAATTAGTCATGATATTAATCTTGCAGCAAAGTGGTGTAAAAAAGTTGCAATAATTGAAAAGGGATCGATTGTTGAAAAAGGGAATATATTAGATATTTTTCAATCACCAAAATCAGATATCGGGAAAAAGTTAGTAAATGCTTCAAAAATAGTATTAGAACAAAATACTAAAAATAATGCTCGAGATCAGGTCGTTCTAGAGGTAAATAACCTAAGACATTGGTATAAATTAAATTCTTCAATTTTCATTAATAAATGGAATAAGGCTTTAAATGAAGTTAGTTTCAAGTTATATGAGAATGAGACTCTTGGAATAGTTGGTTCTTCAGGGAGTGGTAAAAGTACATTATGTAGGGCTTTAATTGGACTTCTTAAAGTAAGAGGTGGTGAAATCAAAATTTATGATAAAAATCATGCATCGCAAAAAAATAAATCTTTTAAAAAGAACAATAAAGTGCAAATTATTTTTCAAGATCCTTTTTCAAGTTTGAACCCGAAAATGACAATTAAAAGTATTTTGGAAGATATATTTTTTATTCAAAAAATTTCAGATAAAAGAAAAATCGAAAAAGAAATAAAATTAATGTTTAGAAATTTGAATCTTCCCTTAAATAATGATTTTTTTAATTCTTATCCTAGCCAATTATCTGGTGGTCAATTGCAAAGAATTTCATTAGCCAGAGCGCTATTGTTGAAACCAAAAATTTTGATTTGTGATGAGAGCGTTAATATGTTGGATGCTTCAGTAAAAATAGAGATTCTTGAATTACTTAGAGTCTTGCAAGAAAAAATGAATTTAACGATTATCTTTATTACTCATGATTTGGGCATTGCTAAAAGATTTTGTGATAGGTTGCTAGTTATGAATCACGGAAAGATAGTTGATGAAGGAGAAAGTTCCACAATATTCACTAAAACTCAAAACACGTATACAAAATCGCTTCTAAATTCCTCTTTGAATCTTATTTAATTTTAAGAACACTTAGTAATTTTTGAAAATCTAATGGTAATTCTGATTCAAATATCATTTCTTTACCATTTATTGGATGTATAAGTCCAAGCTTAATGGCGTGTAAAGCTTGGCCATCTAATTTACATGGTAGTTTTTTACATCTTCCATATAAGGGATCACCCACAATTGGATGATTAATGTGAGCGCAATGTACTCTTATTTGATGCGTTCGCCCCGTATCTAGTTTGAAACTCATTAATGAGTAATTGCCAAATCTTTCTTCTAATTTCCAATAGGTGCAAGCATACCTTCCTGAAGTTTCTTCAACTACTTTATATTTCAATCTATTTAATTTATCTCTGCCAATGTTTCCCACTATTTGGCCTTCTTCAGAATTCGGTGCTCCATGAATTACTGCAATATATTCGCGTGATGCTATTTTTTCTTTAATTTGTTTCTGGAGATTTACTAATGCCTCTTGGCTTTTTGCAACAACCATACATCCGGAGGTATCTTTATCTAATCTGTGAACAATCCCAGGTCTTAGTTTCCCATTAATTCCAGGTAGATCTTTACAGTGAAAAAGTAATCCATTCACTAAAGTTCCAGATTTGTGTCCAGGGGCTGGATGAACAATTAGACCTGATTGTTTATTAATTACTATGATGTGCTCGTCTTCAAAAAGGATATTTAAATCCATTTTTTCAGGTTTCAAATAAATAAGAGGTTCTGGAGGAGGCATCCATATTTGAATTTTGTCGCCATTTTTTAATGGGGTCTTTGCTTTCGCAGTCTTATAGTTTACAAGTACTAAACCTGAATTTATAAAATGTTGAATTCTTGCTCTACTTTGTTCTGGCCTTTTACTTACCAACCATCTGTCTAGCCTCATAGGAAGAGGTAGCTCATAAATAATTTCTATAAGCTCACCTTCTCCAATGCCGAAAGAATTTTGATTATTTAATTCCATAGTGGGACTTCTAAAGCAATTTTACCCAGCATTTGATTTCTATAATCTTCCAATAACTTATGAGACATTCTCCTTTTATCGCCAGAGGTATGTTTTGAAGCTGCTTCGTCGATCCAAGCAGAAGGACTCTTAAAGCCTTTAGTAATATCAACTCCATATCTATTAGATATTTGTTTAACTGAGATATTCGCATCCTTATCTTTGTTGAGAGTGGATATAATTTTGATAAATCCAATTGCGACACTCTCTATTTCATAAGCAGCTTCTCCAATATCGTCACACAGTGCAAGATTAAGTGCTGATTTTTGATCTTCTAAATTTGGAGGTATAACACCAGGAGCATCTAGCAGATCTATACCACTTTCTAATTTTATCCATCTTAAATTACGAGTCACGCCTGCTTTCCTAGCGCTATCTACAACTCTTTTTTTTGCGATTCTATTAATTAATGCCGACTTTCCTACGTTTGGAAAACCAAGTGTAAGTGCTCTAATTGGCCTAATTCGCATTCCTCTAGAGAGTCTTCTATCATCGATTGACGACCTAGAATCTTTGGCTGACTTACAAATTTCTTTAATCCCTATTCCTCTTTTAGCATCACACCAAAGAGGATATTGATCTTTAGAATTAAACCATTTATTCCAACTATTGATTGTATTAGGGGAGATCATATCTGATCTGTTAATGACAAGAATATGTTTTTTATTATTTATCCATTTATTTAAGTGTGGATGTCCTGTTGACAAAGGAATTCGTGCATCTCTCACTTCTATAACTAAATCTACTTTATTGATAACTTCAGATAATTTCTTTTCTGCTTTTGCGATATGGCCTGGGTACCATTGGATTTTGGGTATGTCCACTTCAATAAATCAAATAAATTTTTGTATTCCTTTTAGTTTTTATAAGTTTCAAAAGTATTTACTTCTAAATTTTAGTATAAATTTAATAACTAAAAATTTTTATAATCGTTAATTCTTAAATTTTATTAAGGCATAGGTAACAGTAACTACTTTTTAACCCAATAAGCCCAAATTAACGTTAGGGTCTTGAGATTATAAATATAGCTTGTTTAATGTCAAAATTATCTCTTTCCAGTCTTGATAAGACACATTTAGAAGGAAAAAAAGTTCTTGTAAGAGTAGATTTTAATGTTCCATTAAATGAAGACGGTCAAATAACCGACGATACGCGTATTCGTGCAGCGATCCCAACTATTGAATATCTTATTAATCATTCTGCAAAAATCATTTTAGCTGCTCATTTTGGTAGACCGAAGGGTCAGGTAAATGAAAAAATGAGATTAACTCCAGTAGCAGCAAGATTAAGTGAATTGTTGGGGCAAAATGTTGCTCTTACTAACAGTTGTATTGGTGATGAAGCAGTTGCACAATCAAATAGCTTATCTAATGGAGATGTTCTTTTACTTGAGAATGTTCGTTTTTTTGGTGAAGAGGAAAAGAACGATCTGGAGTTTGCTGAAAAATTAGCATCACATGCAGATATGTATGTAAATGATGCTTTCGGTGCTGCTCATAGAGCGCATGCTTCAACTCAGGGTGTTACAAATTATTTAAGTCCCTCAGTAGCTGGATTCCTTTTAGAAAAAGAATTGAAATACCTACAAGGAGCAGTAGATTCCCCAAATCGTCCATTGGCAGCAATAGTTGGAGGGTCAAAGGTTAGTAGCAAAATAGGAGTACTTGATTCTTTACTAGATAAGTGTGACAAAATCATGATTGGTGGAGGTATGATTTTCACTTTTTATAAAGCTAGAGGTTTAGATGTCGGAAAGAGCCTTGTAGAAGAAGATAAACTCGAGCTTGCTAAAGATTTAGAAGCAAAAGCAAAAGCAAAAGGAGTAGAGTTATTATTACCCACTGATGTTGTTTTGGCTGATGAATTTTCTCCTGACGCCAATAGTAAAGTATCTCAAATTGATGCAATTAGTGGGAATTGGATGGGTCTAGATATTGGTCCAGATTCCATTAAAGTTTTTCAGAATGCTCTTGCAGAATGCAAGACAATTATTTGGAATGGTCCAATGGGAGTTTTTGAATTTGATAAATTTGCAGATGGTACAAATGCAATAGCTACGACTCTTGCGGACTTGAGTGCTTTTTCTGAAGTTTGTACAATAATTGGTGGTGGAGATTCAGTTGCAGCAGTTGAAAAAGCAGGATTAGCTGAGAAAATGTCTCATATATCTACCGGAGGTGGGGCTAGTTTGGAACTCTTAGAAGGTAAAACTTTACCAGGTGTGGCTGCGTTAAACGACGCTTAGGCTATATCTCATCAACAATATCAATGCTCTTTGTGAAAGTAATCATTCCCTCAGGATGAGCTATGATTCCTGACCAAATTTGCATCCCTGGTTTTGAAGGGGCTCTTGTAATTTTAAAAATCCCTCCAGACGCCAATGGTTCCAATAATATTTCTTGTTCAAACAATGAATTAACTTGATGAGGTTTTATAGCTCCAGCAATAATCACTTCTTCAAGAGGCTTATTTAGAATTATATCGATATCGTATTTTGAACCAGTAAGAACTCTATCAGGAATTTTAAAACTAATATCTATTTTTTTATTATCGTTTCTTATTGTGGTGAATAAATTTTTGATAATCCCTTCACTTATTTTTCCATTTACGATTGAAAATAAATAATCAAATTTGGATTCGAGTATATATATTTCTCCGTTAACTATTTTTTCCCCAGAAACTTTTATTCGCAAAATATCTTCATCTGGAATATTAGATTTTAATCTTTTGATCTTCCATTTGCTGTTAGGGAAATCATTAATAATCTTTGAAAATTGTTTTGGAATATTTTGGTTTTCATCATTTCTAAAATTTTTTTTAATAAACTCTAAGTCTCGCTTATTTAATGAGGTTTCTAAATTTCTTATAAAATCAACTTTTAAAGTTTGCGTTATTGCTGAATAGGGGAGAATGAGATAAATAAATAAGTAGAGAGGGAATCCTATATTTCTGAATAAGTTTAAATTCAACATTTTTATTATTTATTATTTTCATTCTACTAATTTAAGTTTTTATGTCTAAAAAAAATAATTTATTAGTTGCAGCTAGTGGAACAGGAGGCCATATTTTTCCAGCTTTAGCAGTTTCTAAAGAGGTGGAAGATGAGTGGAATATTCATTGGTTGGGTATTCAGCAAAGACTTGATGCGAATTTGATTCCCCAAAAATATAATTTGAAGACTTTGAATTTAAAGACACCAAGAAAAAATATTTTTTTGTTTTATCAATATATAAAAATTTTAATGTCAACTTTCCAAATAATTAGGATCTTAAAAGAAAAAAAAATTAACTTGGTTTTTACGACTGGAGGTTATATATCTGCCCCTACTATTGTTGCTTCAAAACTTCTAAAGATACCTATCATTATTCATGAATCAAATGTAGTTCCAGGAATGGTCACGAAATATTTTGGTTTTTTATGTAACTATGTTCTTTTAGGATTTAAAGAAACAAATTCTTATTTAAAAAATTGTAAAACTATTTTCACTGGAACACCTTTAAGAGAGCAATTCTATAAATTTAATTTTTTGCCAGAATGGGTTCCAAAAGATAATGGACCTCTTTTGATTGTTATGGGAGGTAGTCAAGGAGCAAAAGCTATAAATCAAATTCTTTATGAATCTCTAGAGTTTTTAATAAAAAAACAATTTCGGATAGTTCATATTGTTGGCGAATCTAATCTAAAACCTTTTCATGTAAAAAACTCCAAAAATTATATTCAAAAGAAATTTACTCATGAAATAGCAGCTTTAATTCAAAACTGTGATCTTGTAATATCGAGATCTGGTGCAGGAACAATCAATGAATTAATGGAGGCTGAAAAACCTTCAATTTTAATTCCATATCCATATTCTAAAAATAATCATCAGGAGAAAAATGCCATGATTCTTGCTGCAAATGGAGGCTCAGTTTTAATCAATCAGAATAATATGTCTAAAGAAGTTTTTGAAGAAACTCTAGAAAGAATTTTTAAAATAAAATCAAAAAAGGGAAAAAAACATTATGAAATATTAGATCTCATGAAGAAGAATATGGAAAATAATAATAAAATTAAATCTAAAAATGAGATTAAAAAGTATATTGATTATTTTTTAAAGGAATTCTGAATTTCTTCACATAAAAGAGTGTTATTTTTTCTATTCTGTAGACTTATTCTTGCCCACTTTTCGTCAAGAAATCTAAATGAAGTGCATTCTCTAAGCAATATTCCCTTATTTTCTAAGTATTTTATATTTGGAGACAAGGATGTTTCACTTTCTATTAAAAAAAAGTTGGTTGAAGAGTTATGAATTTTGAGGTTCTCTATTTTTAATAATTTTTCAAATACTCTCTTTTTTTCAATATTTATCCAGCTGTGAATCTGTTTTGTCCACTGTTCATAGAATTTCTTATTACTTAATAGATCAATCCCGGCTTTAATAGAAAATGAATTTAAAGGCCAAGGATCTCTATTTATTTCCCATTGTTTAAGTTTTTTCGATGAGCCAATAACGTAACCTAATCTAAGTCCAGGAATATTGAAGATCTTGGTCAAGCTTCTCAAGACTAATAAATTATCAAATCTTTTGGTTAATGGTATTAAAGATTCTTTGTCTCCATTAGGTGTGATGGATAAAAAAGCTTCATCGCAGATAACTAATTTATATTTTTTCACAACTTCCTCCAATGAATTCTTTTCCCATAATTGGCCGGTAGGGTTATGTGGATTTGTTATCCAAATAACATCACCTTTTGGATGAAGCGGAAATGATTGAGGAAAAATATCACTCCAGTTTTTTGGTAATTCGCAATGTATAAAATTGCTATTCCAACAATTTAAAGATCTTTCATAATCAACAAATGATGGAGAAGGAATACAATTTATTCCGAATTTGGATGCTTCATAACCTGCCCAGGTTATTAATTCAGAAGCTCCATTCCCAGGCAATATATTCTCTGGATTTATCCCATGAAATTTGCCAATTATTTCTTTCAGATCACTCAAGTTTCTTTCTGGGTAATATCTAAAGCCAAGATTCTGAATTTCCGCATTTATCGAATCTATTAGTATTTGAGGGGGATCAAAGGGTACTAATGATGCACTTGCATCAATGATTTCGGATGGTAATAAATTTAATTTTTTCGCAATTGCATATACATTTCCACCGTGATTCAAGTTTGATCCTTGCATGGCTAACGTTGAGTAATCATGAGGTTCATTATTCATTCTCTAATTTTATTCAACCCATTTTAAATCTGATCCAATTGCATCTTTTATACTAGATAATTTATGGTTATTGAGTTGCTTTATAATTCCCTCAAGTATATCTGGTACTAATTGTGGACCCTTATATATCCATCCTGTATAAAGTTGAATTAATGATGCTCCAGAACAAATTCTTTCCCAAGCTGACTCAGGACTATCTATTCCACCAACCCCAATTAAAATAATCTTTTTATCAATATTATGTATATGTTTTATTATTTGATTTGCTTTTTTTTGGAGAGGCCTCCCACTTAATCCTCCATTCTCTTGAGAGAGTAATAATCCAGTTTGCCTGATCTTTCTATTTTCAAGACCTAATCTATCAATGCTGGTGTTTGTAGCAATTATTCCATCGATGTTTTCCTCGATTATTAATTGGCAAATATCTTCAATATCATTAAGGCCTAAATCTGGCGCAATTTTTACAAATAATGGTGGACAGTTAGGTAAGTTTTTAATTTCTCTAAGAAGTTCTTTTAGAAGAATTGGATCTTGTAATTTTCTTAGTCCTTCAGTATTTGGAGAACTAACGTTTATTGCTGCGTAATCACAATATGGAATTAATAATTTTAGAGAAGTTAAATAATCATCTTTTGCTTGAGATAAACCTGTAATTTTTGACTTCCCGAAATTTATCCCTAAACAAATATTCTCCCTGTTTTTTTTAAACTCAATACCTTGTTCGACAAAGTTTTTAACTAGATTTTCAGCACCATTATTATTGAAACCCATTCTATTTAATGCTGCTTCTTCTTCTGCCAATCTAAATAACCTTGGTTTGGGATTTCCATTCTGAGCAAATTTAGTTACGGTACCAAGCTCAGCAAATCCAAAACCAAAATCTTTCCATATATTTGCGGCATTTCCATTTTTGTCAAAACCCGCAGCTAAACCAATTGGATTACAAAAATTTATCCCACATATGTTCTGAGTTAACCTTTTATCAACTACAGAAAATTCTTCATTTAGATTTTTTAAGATAGAAGATACTATAGGCCAATTATATTTTCTTGAACTGAATGATAGGAGACTAAGAGATAAATTTGTTAAGTATTCTGCATCAATTCCAGAGTCTTTTTTTAATACAGGGGTAATCAAGTTTTTATAAAGATTTTTAAATCTCCCCTTCTTATCATTCATAAAAAAATTAGGCTTCTTTTTTTTCTATTATCCAATATTTTTTATCTTTAGGAATCAATCTCCAATTACGCCATTCAAAAAGTGAATATTGTTTTATCTTTAAGCGGTTTTCATCACCTAATAAGATGTCTAGTTCAGGTGAACTTAACAGGTACTTTTTTTCTGCAAATTTTTGAATTAATTCATTGCGGGAAAATAATTCCTGAATTTCTGCAGGTGCATTTTTTTCAAAAAAATCAACTGAGGATTCTACTTTTTTTAAGTTACTTTCTATAGATATACCTTTGCTGTAATTAGTTGCAATTTTATCAACCCTATCATTTTGTTTATCCCCGCTATGACCTTTAACATATTCCATTATTAGGCCATTAATTCTTAATTGATCAATTTTTTGCCATAGATCAAGATTTTGAACTGGTTTCCCTGAACTTGTTTTCCATCCATTTTTCTTCCAATTTATAATCCATTTTGTATAACCCTCTATGACATATTTACTATCAGTTCTTAGTTTAAAGTTTTCTTTTAATTTGTAAGTTTTTAATTTCTCAAGAGTTTTTATAGCCGCAGTGAGCTCCATTCTATTATTAGTAGTATCTTGCTCGGAACCACCTATTTCTAATTCGCTGTTATCTGCAAATATTATTAAACCACCCCAACCACCTGGGCCTGGATTACCACTGCAGGCTCCATCAGTTGCGGCTTCAATCGCAATACTATCACTATCCATAATTTTTGAAGCCGATATTAAGGTTATCGGCTTGAAAAAATGTACTCTTATTTAAGTGTAACTTTACCGCCAGCTTCTTCAATCTCTTTCTTTAAAGATTCAGCATCTGCTTTGGCAATTCCTTCTTTTACTGTTTTTGGTGCAGATTCAACAAGTGCTTTTGCATCGCCAAGACCTAGACCAGTTGCATTTCTTACAACCTTAAGTACTTTGATTTTTGCAGCTGCATCAAAGCTTTCGAGAACTACATCAAATTCAGTTTTTTCTTCAGCAGCGCCACCATCTGCGTCACCGCCAGCTGCTCCTGGAGCTGCCATAACTACACCTGCAGAAGCTGCAGCAGATACACCAAAAGCCTCTTCAATTTGCTTTACAAGCTCAGATGCTTCTAAAAGTGATAGAGATTTTAATGATTCAAGAATTTCTTCAGTTTTTGCGGACATTTTCTTAAAAGTTAATTAGGTTTTCAATTTAGGATTCTGATTTTTCAGAATGTTGTTTAAGTGATCTAGCAAGTCCAGAAGGTACTTCATTGATAGAGATCGCAATTTTTGTTGCAACGCCATTAAGAGCGCCAGCAATTTTTGCCATCAATACTTCTTTAGATGGAAGACTTGCAATTTCTTTTATTTCAGAATCGCTTAGAAGTCTGCCTTCAAATAAAGCTCCTTTTGTTTCGGATTTTTTGGTGTCTTTTTGAAAAGATTGGATAGCTTTTACAGCACCACCAACATCTTCTTTGATTAAGACAAAAGCATTTGTTCCGTTTAGTAAAGATTCAAGATCGTTCCAATTACTATCTCCATCAATAGCTTTACGCATTAATGAATTTTTAGTAACTTTGCAAATGCCGTTAGTTGTTTGCAATCTAGATCGCAAATCTGACATCTCTTTGATAGTTAAACCTTTATAGTCAAGAACTACAGCCATTTCCGAGTCGTTTAATAGAGATTTAATCTCAGTAACGATTTGTTGCTTATTCTCTAGTGTTCGGCCCATTGATGTTTTTTGGATCGTAATTTAGGGAGAGCAGGAAATGCGGCAAAGTCCTTTTAAAGAGGCCGCTTTTATTAGATCCAAAAAGAAATAATTTAAGACGAGTCCTCGGTAGGAATTAAAAATTTAGAATAACTAAATTAACCTACTTTCTTTGGCCGTATTATTGCACTTTAAATTATACTACAAAGCGTTAACCTTCTGGTTGGTAATCTTGTACAGCATTTATGTCTACTTGAACTGAAGGCCCCATTGTTGAAGTTACATAAAAAGTTTTCCAATACTTTCCCTTAGCTCCACTTGGTTTATTTTTATCAATTGATTCTTGTAAGGTTTTTAAGTTGTCAAATAGAGCCTCTTTTGTGAAACTTGCTTTTCCAAAGCGGACATGAACGATTCCAGCCTTATCTGCTCTAAATTCGAGCTTACCAGCTTTGAATTCTTTTATTGCATTAGCAATGTCATTAGTTACTGTCCCAGCTTTGGGATTAGGCATTAAACCTCTAGGTCCTAAAACTCTTCCTAATTTTGCAACCTTTGGCATCATATCAGGAGTTGCGATTAGTAGATCAAACTCCATATTTCCTTTGTTGATGCTTTCCACAAGATCTTCTTCGCCAAATAAATCTGCACCAGCAGCCTTAGCTTTCGATACATTCTCACCGCTTGTAATCACTGCAATTTTGATGCTTTGGCCTGTACCATGTGGTAATGCAACAGTGGTCCTTAACTGTTGATCAGTATATTTTGGGTCAATACCTAAACGAATATGTGCTTCAATAGTTTCATCAAATTTTGCATTAGCATTTTCCTTGATAATACTAAGGGCTTCAAGTGGTGGGTAAATGCGATCTTCTATCTTTGTTGATAGAGCCGCCATTCTTTTGGATAGTTTTTTCATAATAATATTGGGTGCAAACGGTTATTAATTAACCTCCCCTAAATAGTGTTAAATTTTGTATTGAACTCAATCAATGATAGAGACGCCCATATTACGAGCAGTACCCTCAATTACTTTCATTGCTGATTCAACACTAGAACAGTTTAGATCAGGAAGCTTAGTTTTGGCTATTTCTTCTAATTGAGCTTTACTTATATTCCCAACAGAACCTTTTGCGGATTCACCTGATCCTTTCTCTATACCAGCTGCTTTTGTTATTAAGACAGAAGCAGGAGGTGTTTTTGTGATAAAAGTAAAGCTCCTATCTTCAAAAACAGAAATCTCGACTGGAATTACAAAACCTGCTTTATCTTGTGTCCTTGCGTTGTATTCTTTGCAAAATGCCATGATATTGACACCATGTTGTCCTAAAGCTGGCCCAACAGGAGGAGCAGGATTTGCTTTGCCTGCTTGTAGAGCAAGCTTGATAACTGCAACAATTTTTTTTGCCATTAGATTAGATAATTTAAGCTGAAGTAGAAAATCATAATTTTAATTGATAAACAAGAACAATTAGAAATTAATTTTGTTTATTGATTTGGGAGAATTCTAATTCTACAGGAGTCTCGCGCCCAAATATTGAAAGTAATGCTTTTAATTTATTTCTTTCTCCGGAAACTTCTATAACTTCTCCTTGGAAATCCTTGAATGGACCACTAGTTACGATGATTCTATCTTTTTCTTCAATATCTAACTTGATTACAGCTTTTTTCTCTGATGCGCGCTTAAAGATTCTATTAACTTCTTGTCTTGATAATGGTCGTGGTTTGATATGACCTCGTGATCTTCCGCTGCCTCTACCGTCTTCAGCACCAACAAAGTTAATTACATTTGGAGTACTTTTAACAGCCATCATTGTATCTTCATCCAAAATCATTCTTACGAGGACATAACCTGGGAAAACTTTTTCTTCAGTAGTTTGTCTGCTTCCATCTTTTTTTAATTTAATTCCTGGAGTTTGGGGAATTTCAATTTCAATGATTCTATTATTAACACCCAAAGTTACTGATCTCTGCTCAAGAGTCGCTTTTACTTTTTTTTCACAGCTTGATGCTACTTGAATTGCATACCATCTTGCTATGCTTGTATTTGCTTTTGAAGAAGCAAGGCTTGTAGTTAATTCATTACTCATTTTTCTGGAAACTTAATTAAGATCTTTATTAATGGATATACGGGAGATAATTCAACCAAAAATTTGCGAGGCTGCCCATCCATAGAATCTGCTTACAGAAGCAATGGCTGCAGCAGAAAACGATACCATTATTATAACTGCTACTGATTCGCTAAAAAGTTGTTGTTTGTTAGGCCACACGACAAGTTTAAGCTCATCGAATGTAGATCCAAAAAAATTATTCTTTTTTTTAGGCTCTTCAACTTCAGGAGAATCCTTTTTAAGAGGTTCTTTATTAGTAGTAGGACTTGTCACAAAATTTTTTTTGAAATTAAGCTTTACGCTTTAGTTTTTATTTTAGCTTATTGATTTACTCCTCAGCTAGGTTTAAAAACGATCTCATCTTTTTTAGCAGGGTTAAGTTTAATTATTATATTTTTTTTGTTTTTGAAGTTATCCTCTAAAAGTTTTGTAGCCAAGGGATTTTCAATTTGTCTTCTAAGTTCCCTGCTAAGTGGCCTAGCACCATATTCAGGTTCATAAGAATCGTTTGCAATTTTAGTAATAACTTTTTTGTCTATAGCGATATTTATTTTCTGTTCAAGTAGTAGGTTTTTTAAATCTTCTGTTTGTAAAATTATTATTTTTTGAAGTTCATCAATAGATAATGGATTAAACTTTACTACTTCGTCAATTCTATTTAAAAATTCAGGTCTAAAAATTGAAGACAATGTATTACTAATAGAATCATCTAGGGTTTGTTGCTCTTTTTCTATCTTTCCCTCACTTTTAGAAATCTTTTGTGAATACTCCAGTATAGATTTACCAGCGAGGTTGCTTGTCATAATGATTACGGTGTTTTTGAAGTCTACGGTCCTTCCTTGAGAGTCCGTTAATCTTCCTTCATCTAAGACTTGTAAAAGGATATTAAAAACTTCTGAATGTGCTTTTTCAATCTCATCAAGAAGTATTACTGAATAGGGTTTACGTCTTACAGCTTCAGTTAATTGACCCCCCTCTTCATAACCAACATAACCTGGAGGAGCTCCTAAAAGTCTTGCTACAGCATTTTTCTCCATATATTCACTCATGTCTAATCTTAAAAGTGCGTCTACTTCATCAAATAAAGCTGTTGCAAGAGATTTTGCTAATTCTGTTTTACCAACACCTGTAGGTCCCATAAATAAGAAAGATCCGATAGGTCTTTTAGGACTTTTCATGCCCACGCGAGCTCTTCTAATTGCAGCAGAAACAGCTTCTATGGCTTTATCTTGTCCAATAACTTTTTCACTTAGTTCTTTTTCTAGATTGACTAATTTCTTACGTTCATTTGAAACTACTTTAGAAATTGGAATACCTGTAATTTTTGAGACAATATCAGCAATATCATCAGGTTCAACTTGATACTTAAAAGGGAAATTTCTATTTTTCTTTATTTTATGAAAGTTCTCTTCAACTTTTTGTATTTCATTCTCTATTTCATTTAACTCTTCTTCAATCTTTTCTAAATAATCCAAATCATTTTCAATTTCGCTATTTGATTTATTTTTAATTTGTTTGGTTAGCTTATCTTCTTCCTTCATTAAAATAGATAAATGCTCCATTTCTGCCCGCAAATTGTTCCAATTGTCCAAAAGAACGTTCAATTTTGCCTCTGATTGTTGCCTCAAATTCAACAGTTTTTCTTGATCTTCAATATTTTCTCCTTCCAAATTATTCAGTTTTTCATCAATAGTATGAAGTTTGTTTTCTTGTTGGAGAATTATTTGAGGCTTTTTATTAGACTCGATTTTTAAATCTGCAGCTGCTTCATCAATTAAATCTATTGCTTTATCAGGAAGACACTTATCGCTGATGTATCTGTCGGCCAATTTTGCAGAATAGTTTACAGCTTCTTCAGAAATTTTTATGCCATGATGTGATTCGTATTTCTTTTTGATACCTTGCAGTATTTTTGCGCTTAATTCTACTGAAGGTTCATTAACAGCTATCTTTTGAAAACAATTATTTAATGCCTGATCTTTTTCAATAGTTTCACGAAATTTCTCAGGCGTTGTTGTACCGATACATCTAAGTTCCCCTTCAGCTAGTAAAGGTTTTAAGATATTGCTAATGTCGGTAGAAGATCTGTCGGAACTTAATATTGAATGAATTTCATCAATAAATAGAATCATTCCTTGTCTTGGATTGTTTAGTTCCTGCATTATTAAGCTTAGCCTTTCTTCTAGTTGGCCTCTAAATTTTGTCCCAGAAACTAAAGCACCTAAGTCAAGCGAAATAATTTTAAAGTCTTTTAAAGAATCAGGAACTTTTTTGTCTACAATTAATTGAGCAAGTAATTTTGCAATTGAGGTTTTACCAACTCCAGGATTGCCGATAAGTATAGGATTATTTTTGTTTCTTCTGCAGAGTACCCTCATTAAATTATTGATCTCATTTTCTCTTCCTAAAACAGGATCCAGTAAGCCTTTTTTAGCTGATTCTGTTAAATCTTTTCCATAAACTGAAAGAGCATTTTCATCTTTTCCAACTTGTTTTTTGGTTTCAATTTGAAGTTTACTTTTGGATAATGGAACAATAGCTTCTTTAAATTTTTCTTCTTTAACTAAAGTCTCTTTATTTGATTCAAAATTAGATTGATTATTTATTTCAAGTACGTTTTCATAATTTAAAGAATCTTTTGATTGATTAATATTTGGGAAAAACTTTAATTCTTCTTCTAATTTTTCCATCGAAAGGTTGCCTTCTTCAAAAACATAATTTCCAATTCTTAAATCTCTTCCAAGCGCAATTAGTAAATGAGGGATTTCTATGAATCTCGATCCCCATTGAATTTTAATCTGATTCGCATTATCTAATAAAATTTCTAAATCTTCTCCAATAGTAAAAATATCTGACTCATTTGTTGGTGTCTCTTCTAAAAAATCTTCTGTTATATCTAAAACTGTATCTTGGTCGATTGATAATTGTTCAATGAAAGCAAAGAATTCACTTGATGAGAATAATGTATGAATTATGTGTTCAATATTAAATTCGCTATGATCCCATTTTTTTGCTGTTTCTTCCCCTAATAAAAGAAGATTCCAACTGATATCGCTAAATAGTTCAGGACTGGATGTAAGTGTTTCTCTCATAAACTATAAAACTATAGTTGATTATTAATTAATATTCTAAATAATATTTGCATTAATAATCATCAAATAATTTTTAAATTGTAAGATGAATTTGAAAAATATGTTTATGAGAGGTTTTGCAGAGACTTTGGAATTAATAAAGGCGTTAACTAATATTTAGGTTGTTGTGAAATTAAAAAATTATAATTGGTTAACATATATATTTCAGATATTAGCCAAATAGTTCAGCTATTAATAGGATTTAAATAGTAATAATTAAATTGTGAAAGAAACTATTGATTTTCTTATTGATACTATTGAAGCAAGGCAAGTCCTTGATTCAAGAGGTAATCCAACTGTAGAGGCAGAAGTATTTTTGGAATGTGGTGCAAGTGGTAGAGCAATTGTTCCCAGTGGAGCTAGCACTGGTGCCCATGAGGCACATGAATTAAGGGATGGTGGTTCGAAATATATGGGGAAGGGTGTTTTAAATGCTGTTAATAAAATTCATGAAACTATATCTCCGGCTTTATGTGGCTTGTCATCTTTAGATCAAACTGCAGTAGATAAATTAATGATTGAAATTGATGGAACTCCTAATAAAACTAACCTTGGAGCAAATTCAATCCTTGCAGTAAGTCTTGCAACTGCCAGAGCATCAGCAAATGCTTTAGACGTTCCACTATATAGGTATCTTGGAGATCCATTATCCAATCTCCTTCCAGTCCCATTAATGAATGTAATAAATGGTGGTGCTCATGCACCAAATAGGCTTGATTTTCAGGAATTTATGCTCGTACCACATGGAGTTACTAATTTCAGTGAATCATTAAGAATGGGTACTGAAATTTTTCACTCATTAAAATCATTACTTGATCAAAAAGGTCTATCTACTGCTGTAGGCGATGAGGGTGGATTTGCACCTAATTTGTCATCAAGCGAAGAAGCAGGGGACTTATTATTAGAAGCAATTCAAAAAGCCGGATTTAAGCCAGGTGAGCAGGTATCTTTAGCTTTAGATGCTGCTAGTACTGAATTTTATAGTGATGGTATTTATAAATATGAAGGTAAAAGTTTAAA
>QCDM01000021.1 GCA_003280895.1 Prochlorococcus sp. AG-355-I20
AAAAGAAACATGATTGGTTTTGTAGTACCTATCGCGATCATGTTCATGCACTAAGTGCGGGCGTTCCCTCATTTGAAGTAATGAGTGAACTTTTTGGTAAATCAACTGGTTGTAGCAAAGGCCGTGGTGGATCCATGCACTTATTTTCAAGAGAGCATCACCTACTAGGAGGATATGCATTCATTGGAGAGGGAATTCCAGTTGCCTTAGGGGCAGCCTTTTCAAGTAAATACAAAAAGGAAGTTGCTGGAAATAGTAATAGTGATTCGGTAACTGCAGCATTTTTTGGGGATGGGACTTGCAATAATGGGCAGTTTTTTGAATGTTTAAATATGGCCCAGTTATGGAAATTACCCATTATTTTTGTTGTTGAAAATAATAAATGGGCTATTGGTATGGCTCATGATAGAGCTACTAGTAATCCTGAAATTTGGAGAAAAGCGTCTGCTTTTGGCATGCAAGGCGAGGAAGTTGATGGAATGGATGTATTAGCAGTAAGAGGGGCAGCACAAAGAGCAATTGAGCGAGCTAGGGCAGGAGAAGGGCCCACACTTTTAGAATGTTTAACTTATAGATATAGAGGGCATTCTCTCGCAGATCCAGATGAATTAAGGTCTGAAAAAGAGAAGGAGTTTTGGGGGAAAAGAGATCCTATTAAGAAATTAGCTCAAGAAATTATTGACGGTAAATTCGCTACGGCAGAAGAATTAAGAATTATTGAAAAGAAAATTGATAATGAAATATCGGATTCAGTTAAAAATGCAATTGAAGCGCCTGAACCTCCTTCAGAAGAATTAACCAAATATATTTGGGCAGAAGATTAAATTAAATACTGCTAGGTAATTTTCTTGTTAAATTCCTTAATTTTCTCAGTGCCTTAAGTTCAACTTGTCTTACCCTCTCTCTAGAAACTTCTAATAATCTTCCGATTTCGGCAAGCGTATGTCTCTCATTTGCATCAAGTCCAAACCTTAGTTTGAGAACATGTTGTTCTTGCTCGCTTAAATGACTTAACCACTTACCAAGTTGCTCTTGATGCATTTTTTGTTCAACTTGATCTAAAGGCTCTTCATTATTACTATCTGCAATTAAATCACCTAAAAAGCTCCTACCATCATCACCATTTACTGGAGCATCTAAACTACTTGTCGATAAAGCTTGTCTTAAAACAGAATCCAATTCTTCAACATCAATTTCCATTGCCTCTGCAATTTCGATTCTGCTTGGCATAGCACCAAGCTTATGAGCTAAATCTCTACTAACTTTTCTAATAGAAGCTAACCTTTCACTTAAGTGAACAGGTAAACGAATTGTTCTTGATTGACAGGCAATTGCTCTAGTCATACTCTGCCTAATCCACCAAAAGGCATAAGTAGAAAACTTATACCCTCTTGTCGGATCAAATTTTTCAACAGCCCTTTCTAATCCAAGAGAACCTTCTTGTACTAAATCAAGTAATTCCAATCCTTTACCTTGATATTTTTTGGCCACACTGACAACTAATCTTAAATTTGCTTTCATCATTCTTTCTTTAGCTCTTCGACCAATTTTTATAGTTCTTTTTTGATGAGTTGTAAAATCATTAATTTTTTCATTCAATTGTCCATCTTCTGTAAGAATCATCATCCTCTGGACTTGGTTACCCAATTCAATCTCTTCGGCAGGTGTTAATAAGGGAACTCTACCAATATTCTGCAAATACCAGCTTATTGGATCATTACTCCTCCTTTTAGGTTGTTCTGACTGAGTTGGTAATGATGAGACCATTTTTTTTTTAAACCTAATTAGGTAGTAAAACTCTCCTACACTTTTAGCGAAATGGCCTAATATTTAATGCGCGCTTCAGATTTCAAGTAATATTTGTACACTTATGTGTTTAAAACATTAAATAACTCTCTTAAATTGTTTCTTTCAAGATATTTGTCTCGTTTTTATATTTCTAATTAATTTCGTCAATTCGTCACCAATAGCAGAAGCATGTGACCCACTTTTGCAATTCGATGCAGCAAATGAATGCAAAAGTACGTATTTAGCAAAAAAGTCTGTTGTTATATTTCCACAAAAGGTTAAATCAATTGCAGAACAGCCAGCTAAAAATCCAGATAAAAGATCACCCAATCCTGCTCGAGCTGTCTGAGAGTCTGTTCCAAAAAGTTGCCATACTTTTTTATTATCAGCAACTATGCTGTTAGCTCCCTTTAATAAAATACTAATATTAAATTCTTCTGCCGCATCAATAGCTAGCCCAACATTGGTTTTAGATTTAATATCAGGAAATAATCTTCCAAATTCTTTACTATGTGGTGTAATCCATGTTTTAAATTTTCTTTCTAAAAAGAAATCAGAACCCAACTTAGATTCCGAAATTCTATTAAGTGCATCTGCATCCAAAATCAATAATCCTTCGTAACTCATAAAAAAGTCTTTTGATTTTTGCCAATCATCATTATTAATTCCTATTCCTGGGCCGACAGCTACTGAGTCAAATGCACTTAAATCAATATTTTTTAATGCACTAAATAAAGATGCATTTCCATCTTGATTAGATTGCATAGTTTCTTTTAAAACTATTTCTGGAGCAACTTGCCAAATAGATTCAGCAACTATTCCAGGAAGGACTGCTGAGATAAAGCCTGCTCCACTTGATATAGCTCCTTTCAATGCTAGGTATGCAGCCCCTGGATATTTTTCACTTCCGGCTATTAGTAATGTTCTACCTCTTTGATATTTGTTGGAATTTTTTGGTAAAGAAGGTAAATAAATATTTTTTATATCTTTGTAAGTAACCTTAAAAATCTTTTTTTCAACTTTGGACAGCTTACCAGTAGGGATCCCAATATCTATATGGTGCAATTCACCAATAAAAGGTAAAGCAGAATCTTGGGTCAACCCAATCTTATAAAGACCAATGGCCAAGGTATAGTCTGCCTTTACTGCGTCTTCTAAAAAAGGCTCTCCTTTATCAGGACATAATCCTGTTGGAATATCAATACTTATTACCTTTCCAGATTTTTTATGAAATTTTTGATTGAATAGTTTAATTAATTTATCATCAACTTTTCTTGTTTGATTATTTCCAAAAACTGCATCAATCCAAAGATCTTTCCTATTTGCATCAGGAGGCTCTACTAATTTTGTGACACCAATAGATGTAAGATAATTAAGGTGGTCATTTGTCAGTGTTTTTTTTATCGGGAATGGACACCATACCTGAACATAAAAACCTTTCAAAAAAAGCTCTCTAGCTATTACAGCTCCGTCCCCGCCATTATGCCCAGGACCTATAAAAACAGTAATTCCATTCTTTAGAAGAGGTTTCTTTTTTAGAAGCCATCTACTAATTTGGATACCAGCTTTTTCCATCAATGCTTCTTGTGGCATTCCATCAGAAAACATTTCTTTCTCTACTATCAACATTTGCTTTGAATCAACAATTAAATGTTTAGAGTCAATTGTTGGCCATACAATTTCGTTCATAATTAGTACAAAGCAATTGAAGAATTGTTCAAAAATTTAAACTTCCATGTTAAAGACACAAAAGGATAAAAAATTAGAGAACTTTTTTTCTTCTAATAATAAAACTAAAAAGAAGAAAAATATTATTGTAGGTCTCTCTGGTGGCGTAGATAGTTCCCTTTCAGCAGCTCTTCTTGTAGAAAGAGACTGGCATGTTGAGGGACTAACTCTTTGGCTAATGAAAGGACAAGGCTCTTGTTGTTCTGAAGGATTAGTAGATGCTGCTGGCCTTTGTGAAGATTTGGGAATTAATCATAAAATAATAGACTCAAGAGAAATTTTTGAAAGAGAGGTAATTAAAAAAACTACTGAAAGCTATGAGAAAGGATTCACTCCACTGCCATGTTCGATGTGCAACAAGAATGTGAAGTTTGAAGAGATGCTTAATTACGCAATAAGCAAAAAAGAATTTACTCATATTGCGACCGGACATTACGCAAGGATAAAAAAATCATCTTATGCTGAAAAACTTAATTGCAAGAGCTTTGTATTTAAAGACTTCCTTCTTCTCAGAGGTGCTGACGAAAACAAAGACCAAAGTTATTTTCTTTATTCTCTTTCCCAAGAAGTACTAAGCAGATTAGAATTTCCTCTTGGTGAAATGAAAAAAGAAGATACAAGAAAGGAAGCCCTCAGATTAGGCCTTAGAACTGCTCAAAAACCAGAAAGTCAAGATTTATGTTTAGTTGAGCATTATGGATCAATGCAGAAATTTATCGACAAACACATAGAACCCAAAGAAGGAGAAATTGTGCATGTAAATGGGAAAGTCCTTGGGACGCACAATGGAATTCAGCACTTTACGGTAGGTCAGAGAAAAGGGTTGGGCATTGCTTGGCCGGAACCTTTATATGTAAAAAGTTTAGACAGGGGGGGAAACATAGTTTATGTAGCAGATAAAAGTGATCTCTTTAATAAAGAAGCAATAATTAGTGAGGTTAACTGGGTTTCAATCGAAGAACCTAAGGAAAAGATTGAAGTAGAAGCACAAATCAGATATAGAAGTCATCCAGTGAAAGGAACTTTAATCCCTTTGAAAAGTAATGATAATCCTGCTAAAACATTTAAATTAATTTTTGAAGATAGTCAAAGTTCGGTAACGCCCGGACAAGCTGCAGTTTTTTATAAAGGAGAAATTTTATTAGGTGGAGGGTTAATTAATTAATTTTCCAAAAGATATTTAATCCCATAAAAAATATAAACAAAAACAAAATAGGTTTATCTCCAAATTTTGTATAGAAAGTCTTTTCGGATGTAAAATTAGGGAACACTATTTCATTTCGCTCAACATCATAATCTAAAAGTTTAATTATTTTTCCATCATCTTGAACTAAGCCCGAAGGGCCTGTATTTGATACTAGTAAATTATTTTTCTTATTTTCAATACTTCTTAATCTAGCCAAAGATAGGAATTGATTATAAAGCTTAGCTGGATATGGATCTAAATTTGCTGCAGTTATTATTAGTTTTGCACCGCTATTAATAGCCTTTCTTATTTCTATTCCATCACTAATTTCGTAACATATAGCTACTGCTATTGGGGGTGTAAATTTAGTATCAAAAAATCTTGAATCAGAGCCTGGTTGAATTCCTCCTACTGCAGATAATCCTCTTGAAAAAATATTTAGAAATCTAGGTATTTTTTCACCTATTGGAACAAGTCTATTTTTATCTATAAATGAGGTAAAAGATTTATCTCCAATTTGAAATCCGAGTAAAGAACTTCTTAACTCATTATTTGAATTTCTGAAACCTCCTGACAAGGTATTAACCTTAACGCCTTTAGAAAAATAAAAATTATTAGATAGAGTTCCTTCAGGAGCAACAAGAAGTTTTGCTTTGTTTGATAAAGCATATTTTTGAGCGATAGATAGCTTTTCTTCAATAAATGCATCACTTATTTTTAATTTTTCTCTTGTGGGTATATTAGTTTGCCAAATAGCTACTGGATATTCATAATTTCTTTTTAATGGAGTTGTTAAACCTCCAAATAAATGTAAGAAAATAAAAACCAAAAGTCCCAAAAGAAATATTTTTTTAAAGTGAAGTTTTCTTTCCCATCTACCTTGAATATAAAAAATCCAAAATCCAATCAATATTTGTAATACGCATAAACCACTGGCACCAATCCATCTTGCCAAACCAGCAAGATAAATATCACCTGGGATAAGACTCTCTCCTAAACCTATCCAAAAAAAAGGTGTTTGAGAAAGTATCAGTTCACCAATACCCCAAGTCAAGGATAAAAAAAATACTTTTACTGTTAAAGATAATATTTTCATTTTGAAAAGATCCTCTTTCCAGAGAATAATTTCAACTAACAATCCCCATAAATAAACTAATATCCCACCCAGAAAAGCGCAAAATAATAATATTAAAATGGCAATTATTAAACTTGCAAGCCATGACAACCCAAGCCATGTCAATGGATGAAGATCATAAAGCCAAGAATGACTTATCAAGATAAAGAAAAAACCCCAACAAAAATTTGCTATTCTCCTTTCACTTCCCTTCCATAAAATAAATAAAGATATCGGCATAAAAATCAGCCAAAAATGAGTTGAAACTGAAATTCCTCCTAAAATCCCTCCTAAACAAGGGTACAAATATTGTCTTAGACTTTTAATTTGAGTTGGGATTAACAATCTAAAATTACGAAATTAAATTTATAATCACCCATTTATTGTACCTTCATTCTGTAGACTAAGTTTTAGTAACTTTCAAAATTTAAGTGAAAGAAGTCTTTATTAGTTTTGCAGTTTTTGTTTTTTGTGTTTCATTAACTCTTTTCAGTCAATTTAATTCACCTCAAGTTGTTAATGCTGCTGAATCAGAAACTCAGTCAGTTCAAAGAACACCTGTTGCAAAATCATCAAATGTCTCAAATAATAATTTATTTGAACTAGACCCATCAGATCCAAATCCTATACTTTTCGCCATGGCAGAAGAAACACCATCAGACAACAATTCAAGGACTACAGAAAGTGGTCTAATTATTGCAGATATCGTAAACGGGGAAGGAGATGAAGCTAGTGCTGGGCAAACAGTTACTGTAAATTACACAGGAACTCTAGAGGACGGGACACAATTTGATACCAGTATCGGAAGAGCTCCATTCAGCTTTCCCTTAGGTGCTGGACGAGTAATAAAAGGTTGGGACGAAGGTGTAGCAGGCATGAAAGTTGGAGGCAAAAGAAAATTAACAATACCTCCGGAACTTGGATACGGATCAAGAGGAGCTGGAAATGTGATACCTGCTAATGCGACTTTAATATTCGAAGTTGAATTATTAAAAGTCAATTAAATTAAGTTAGAAAAATATCTAAGACTTTTCAATTTAGTTAATATCCAAGTAATATATATACAACACCAAATATTTGAAATGTTAAGTAAATTCTTCAATTCTTTTCTAGATAAAAAATCCCCAATGACAGTCCATGCTCACTGCGATGGTCCTTGTGGTGTTTACGACCCAGCATCTACGAGAGTTGCAGCTGAAGCAGTTTTATCAATGACAAAAAAACTTATTGCATTAGAAGCACCTTCTAGCACTGATTCAGCAGAGTGGGCTGCATACAGTAATACATTTTCTAGATATGTTGCAGTTAAAGAAGAGCAAGCAAAAGAAACAAAGAAAGAGATTCTAATTTTGTGGACAGATTATTTTAAACCAGTTCACTTAGAAACTTATCCAGAATTACATGAGACCATTTGGAAGGCTGCCAAATTATGCAGTGCATGCAAAGTTAATATCGACTTAGCCCAAGCAGAAGAACTCATGAGTTATGTAGAAAAAATTCATAATATTTTCTGGGCTTCAAAAGGAAGATCAGACGCTTTTGTAAAAGCTAGTTAACTCAGAGTTATTTTTAAAAGTTTTTTTGATTTTATTTTATTTTTTTTAGGTTTAAGAAAAACCGCGATTATTAGTGGTGAATCTATGTTCCCTTACCTAAAAGAAGGAGATATTGTATTTTTTAAAAAATATAAAAAGAATAAATCAATACTTAAAAATCGACAAATAGTTATTTTTAACCATCCATTTAAAAATAAAAATCTAATAAAAAGGATAAATTCAGTAAATCAAAATAACGTTGAGGTTATTGGAGACAATATTGAATTAAGTGAAGATAGTAATAAATTTGGATTAATCAATAACGAAAAAATAATTGGGATTGTCACCTCTAAATTAATTATTCCTAAATTAAAAAATTTTTTAATTCAAAAAAACAGAAGCACTTCTTTGAATCCAAAATAATCCCAAAGAAAAGGAAAGCCCTCCTGCTGCAGTTATTAATCTTTTAATAAATTTTTGACTTGCTTTATAGGTACTAAAAGATATTAAACAAGTAAAAAGATTCATACTTATGAGTGAACCAATCAAATATGAAATCAAATATAAACAAGCGCTTGTTAGAGGTAGTGCTAAAGCAGGAAGAACTGCAAGAAAATGTGAACCTCCAGCTATACCATGTAGCAAGCCTAAACCAGTCAAAGCATGTGAGTGCCTATTATTATTTTTTTGTTCCTTAACATGAAAGTGAAAGTGACGATGGGCAATTCCATTCTCATGCTTATGGGAATGCGAGTGAATATTTAATTGAAAAGAATTTTTTATAGCAAATACTCCAACAATTAGAAGTGAAATTCCAACTAGGAATTCGGCTAAACTAGAAAATTTGTTTAATGGCGTAATATCCTTAATAAAAATCGCTAGAAAAGCTAACAAGAGGACTCCTGAAGAATGGCCCAAGCCCCATGAGAAACTATTTTTAAGAGCTTTTTGAGGATTATTAATCGCTGCCGGTGCCATTGCAATTAGATGATCAGCTCCACTAACTACATGTACAAAACCTGCCACTATACCTGTTAAAATTACAGCCTGCATATATATTCAGTACAACTCTATTTATACAATTTTATAGCACGATTTGAAGTCAATATTAAATTGAGTTAAATAATTTCTTGAACGATTGTTCAATATCAGTTTCTCTCATAAAAGTTTCACCAATTAATACTCCCATGATTCCAATAGATCTAAGCGATTCTAAATCTTCGGCACAATTAATTCCGGATTCACTAATGGGAATAATATTTTGTTTTAAAAGTATATCTGCATATGTATGCATCAATTCTATTGATGTTTTTAAATCAGTTTTAAAAGTCTTTAAGTCCCTGTTATTTATTCCAATCAAATTAAAAGATTTTAACTTTAGAATCCTTTCTAATTCATTAGAGTTATGGACTTCAACAAGAACACTCATCTTTAAATTATCAGCTATTTTCTTTAAATAAATTAAATCATCATCACTTAAAATCGCAGCGATTAATAATATTGCATCAGCACCAGATACCCTTGCTTTATAAATCTGATAAGCAGAAATAATAAAATCTTTGCAAAGAAGAGGGAGATTAGTTGATTTCCTTACAGTTTCGAGTATTTCATAACTACCTTGGAAAAACCTTTGATCGGTAAGTACTGATATACATGATGCACCTAATCCTTCATAACAAATTGCTATGTCTTCAGGATTAAAATCTTTTCTAATCACTCCTTTACTAGGACTAGCTTTTTTTATTTCAGCAATTACTCCTGGTTTTATTTTTGACTCCAAGATATTTTTATAAAAATCTTTGGGAGCAGGAAGGTTTTCAATCTTTTTTATGAGGTCTTCCAAAGAGACTATTTTTTTAAAATTCTTAATTTCAATATCCTTGTGCCATACAATTTCTTCCAGAATGTTTTTTGCTTGTGCTTCTCTATGAGGTACAGCATATTCTAAATTTTCTACCCTTACTGTTGGATTAGGTGGCCTGCGTCTTATCTCCATTAATTTTAGATATTATTTTATTTGAGAAGCCGCCTGTTTATATGCCACCTCAACTACTTCACTAAGAGTAGGATGAGTATGAACTTCTTTAGATAATTCAATTACATCTTGGTTCCTTGAAATAGCGTTCGAAATTTCTTGAATTAAATCAGCTGCATGTAACCCAAAAATATGAGCTCCTAATACTTTCCCATTATCTTTGTTGAAAATCAACTTTAGCAATCCCTCACTCTCTAATTCAGCCAATGCTTTTGAATTGGCCTTAAAGAAACTTTTGACAACTCCCAAAGTAAAATTTTCTTTTGTAGATATCTCTTTAGCTTCAATTTCAGAGAGACCAACTGAACTTATCTCTGGGTGAGTAAAGGTTGCTGCGGGGATACTTTTATAGTTAATTTCGACATTACCACCGCAAATATTATCAACAGCAATAGTACCCTGTGCTGCAGCTGTATGGGCAAGCATTAGTTTGCCCGTTACATCTCCAACAGCCCAAATGTTAGGTATTATTTCATCACCATTCTTAACTCTCATTTGATCATCTACAGGAATGAAACCTTTTACTGTTTCGATACCAACCGACTCAAGATTTAAGTTATTACTATTAGGACTTCTGCCAGTTGCGACTAGTACAGCGTCAACTTCTAAAGTTTCTACAACTTCCTTGGATTTTGCATCAGTCAGTTCTATTTTTACAGGGCATCCAGGTGTTATTTTTGTCGCAAAGACATTTGATTTTGTGTCTATATCTCTTGCTTTAATAAGGTTCTTCTTAGCAATTTTAGTGATGTCCGGATCAAATGTTGGCATAATATTTTCTAAAGCCTCGATCATAGTAACCTCACAACCAAGCGCGGTATAAACATCAGCAAATTCTAAACCTATATATCCGCTTCCAATAATTGCTATCCATCTTGGAAGCCACTCAAGTTTAACCGCATCATCGCTAGTAAATACGGTCCTATTATCCAAAGTTATTCCACGGGGCACAAAAGGAGAAGAGCCTGTTGCTATAACAATATTCTTACATGTGAAAATTTTATCAATTCCGTTTTTATCTCTTACACCTACTTTTTGATTTCCTTCAATTCTTCCAATGCCCAAAATAATTTCAACTCCACTCCTTTTAAGAGTTTTTGTTAAATTTTCTCTAACATTTAAAACTAAATTATTTGCATGATCTGCAATTTTTGATCTCTCGAACCTTACTGGTGAAGCATGTATACCAAATTTAGCTAAATGTTCATAATTAGCTATTTCTCTAACTTTTCCACTTGCAGCTAAAAGAGCTTTTGATGGAACACAACCCTTGTTAACACAAGTGCCTCCCATATCAGAAGATTCTACTATTGCGACTTTCAGTCCCTTACCAGCAGCATGTTTAGCGGCATCAAAACCTCCGTATCCTGCTCCTATTACTATTAAATCAAAATCAAAACTTGAATCAGTCACTTTTTATTTATTTATTTAGAGGTGTATGCGACTCTTTTTCGTTCTAGTAATAACGGAACTGCAACACAAGCCACATTCAATGATTCTACAATCTCACTATGCGGAATTGTAATTGTTTCATTAAAAGCTTCTTGAATTTTTTTATGAATACCTTGACCTTCATTACCCAAAATTAATGCTGTACGTCTAGACCAATCAACTTCCCAGTAAGGTTTTGAAGGTTTTTTTGAACTCTCATTATGGCTACTAGTAGAGAAAATTTTAAATCCTACATTTGATAATTCAGACAAAGTCTTAAGTAAAGAATCTAATATTTCTTCTTCAATGCCATCAAATCTTAAAAATGGCAGATGAAAAACTGCACCTGAGGATGCTCTTAATACCTTTTGGCCTAATGGGTGCGCACCTCCAGCTAAAAAAATTGCATTAACACCCGCAGCTAAAGCGGTTCTAAATAGATTACCCATATTCCCTGGATCTTGAATTCTGTCGAGAACAAGAACAAAATCAACTTTTCTATTAAATTGATAATTAGGTATTGCTGAAATCTCTACTAAAGCTGCTATTCCATCTGGATTAATTGTTGAAATCGCAGATGCCAAGACTTCCTCTGAGACAATATTTATTATTGACTCATCAAATTTTTTGCTTAGATTTTGATTCTTTCTTAGCCATTTTTCGGTAACTAAAATCTTAGAGGGATTTTTTCCAGACTTCAGCAATTCTTCAATGAGATGTGTACCCTCTATGCAAAAAAAGTCTTGATCTTTTGGAGATGATCCTCTCTTAAATGATCTAAATCTTTTAACTAGATTATTGTTTTTACTAGTTATTTTTAAAAAAGTATTTTCTATGAGTATTTTAAAAAATTTGTTATCAACTATATTTTAATTACATAAATATTTTGATCAATTATTTATTAAATTTTTATTTCCCAAAAAATCAAAAAATACATTTTCACTTTTAATTAATATTCATGACGTTACATAGGGTGGACTTAATATTATTAGTTTGTCATGATGAATCTAATAAATTAAGTCTTAATGATTTGCGGAAGCAAAACGAAGTCATATCTTAAATCGCAAAATTTAAAGATTCTTGGCCAAGGCAAGTTAAATGGAATAGTTGAAATAAGTGGTGCAAAGAATTCCGCCTTAGTTTTATTAGCCTCATCATTGCTAACTAATGAAAAAATAATTCTTGAAAATGTACCTTTTCTCACTGATATTGAAAAGATGGGGAATATCTTAAAGAATTTAGGAGTGAATTTAGTTCGTAAAAACAACCAACTAGAAATAGATCCAACAACTATTTCAATTAAAGAACTTCCATATGAACTTGTTAAAGGATTAAGAGCTAGTTTCTTTTGTATAGGTGCACTATTAACTAAATTTGGAGAAGCTCAAGTACCGTTACCAGGCGGATGCAATATTGGTTCAAGGCCAATAGACGAGCATATTAACGGATTAATCGCACTAGGAGCAGACATTATTATTGAAGAGGGAATTGTCAAGGCAAAAACAAGGGGGAACAAAAATAGACTTCATGGTACTCATATTAAATTAAATTGTCCAAGTGTAGGTGCAACTGAAACTTTAATAATGGCAGCATCTTTAGCTAAAGGAAGAACTACTATTGAAAATGCTGCTAGAGAGCCTGAAGTTCAAGATTTATGCCAAATGCTTAATAAAATGGGGGCAAAAATTTATGACTCCGGAAAAGAAACAATTATTATTGATGGTGTTAATAAGCTTGGCGGATGTACCCATAAAGTAATTCCAGACCGAATAGAAGCTGGAACTTTTCTAATAGCTGCTGCTGCAACTTCCTCTTCAATAACAATTTCTCCAGTAATCCCTCATCATCTTGAAGCTGTCACTAATAAGCTTCAAGAGAGTGGGAGTAAAGTTACTATTAAAGGTAATTCGATTTCAATCAAGAGTAAAGAGATTAAAGGAGTAGATATAGAAACAGCTCCTTTTCCAGGCTTTCCTACTGATTTGCAGGCACCATTTACAGCTTTAATGACAATAGCAAATGGGGAATCAAAGATAACCGAAACAATTTTCGAAAACAGAATGAATCATATTTATTTACTTAATGAAATGGGTGCTCGTATAAAACTAAACAAAAACGTAGCCCACATCAAAGGTGTTAAAACAATTAAAGGAATGAATCTAGTTGGCTCAGATTTAAGGTCATCAGCTGCATTAATAATTGCAGGAATCATCGCAAAAGGTAGTAGTAAGATCTATGGATTAGAACATTTAGATAGAGGTTATGAAAATTTTGAATTAAAACTAAAAAAATTAGGTATTAAAATAACCAGAGAGGTTAGTAAAAGTACTTTTGAGAAGAATGAATATAAAATTAAAACTAAAGCTGAGGAACTTTCAAAACTAGAAGCAGCTTAATCTTTTCCAACAATTTTTCAAACCAAAAAAGTTGATTCAAACGTAAGCAATATTAATTAGTGAAATACAACCCAAAAATAATATAAACAAAACTAGAAAGCGATTAGACCAAATTTTATTTAAACCATTAAATTTGAATTCGTTCATGCCCATGTTCCGCTATTAGATCCGAATGTTGTGAGTATAGTTACTGCAATAAAAAAATAAGGGACAAATTTAAAAGATAATTTTTTAGCTTGAGTTTTAGACATTTGTTTTTTTTCTAAATATAACACAATATTACTAATTATGAAGCTATCTCCTTTCAAAAAAGACTTTTAGTCGCACTTAATCACAAAAATGTATCATATATGTTTAAATTTTCCTTTTTTTCTCATTTCTTGTTAGCAAATGTAATAAATAATTATATGTTTTTATCGAAAAGATTAACTATTAACAAAGGTTATCTGGAAACTGTTCCTTGACCAAAACAATAGTCAATAAGTTGATTTTTGTTATAATAAAAAAGTTCATTTTTTCAAAAGCCTTGGGAGCGTGGTGGAATTGGTAGACGCACCGCACTCAAAATGCGGCACCTTCGGGTATGTCGGTTCAAGTCCGACCGCTCCCACTTTAATGAATACCTATAGTCGATTCGATATATCATTCAAAAAAGGAAAAGGTTGTTGGCTATGGGACAAAACAGGTAAAAAATATCTTGATGCAGTCGCTGGTATAGCAACTTGTAGTCTTGGACATAGCGATAGAGTTTTGAGAAGAAGGTTATCAACTCAACTAAAAAAGATTCAGCACATTTCTAATCTCTACAACATTGAAGAACAAGAACAATTAAGCAGAACTTTAACGAATATGAGTTGTGCTAAAAGCGTCTTCTTTTGTAATAGTGGTGCGGAAGCAAATGAATCAGCAATTAAATTAATTAAAAAATATGGAAATAAAACATACAAAGGTAAAGAATCAATTATTCTCGCAGCAGAATCAAGCTTCCATGGAAGGACACTTGCAGCCTTGAGTGCGACTGGACAACCAAAATATCAAAAAGGTTTCGAACCAATGATTCAAGGGTTCAAATTTTTTAAATTTAACAATTTTGATTCGGTAAAAAAATTATTTGAAGAGTGTGAAAATAATGATCAAAAAATTTCCGGCGTTTTAGTTGAGCCAATACAAGGCGAAGGCGGCGTAATTCCTGGAAGTAAAATATTTTTTAAAAGCCTAAGAGAAATATGTGATAAATATAATTCTCTTCTCATTCTAGATGAGGTCCAAAGTGGAGTAGGTCGAACTGGGAAAATGTGGGGTTATGAGAATTTGGGAATTGAACCTGATGGATTCACCCTTGCTAAAGGATTAGGAGGAGGTCATGCAATTGGAGCGTTATTGGTAAAAGAAAAAGCCAACATTTTTTCTCCAGGGGATCATGCAAGTACTTTTGGAGGGAACCCATTTGCTTGTAAAGCTGCCCTAACTGTATTAGAAGAAATAAATAGAAGAAATATTATCAATAATGTTTATCAAAGAGGGGAACAATTAAGTGCTGGGTTTGAAGAATTGTCAAAAAAATTTCCAAATATTATTAGCGGGAAAAGAGGTTTAGGTTTAATACAAGGTCTTGTGATCAATGATGATTATGCTGATGCAAAAAAAATTACATTAAAAGCTTTTGATAAAGGTTTACTGGTAGTTCCTGCAGGAGGAAATGTTGTGAGAATTGTCCCACCATTAGTTATTTCTCGAAGAGAAATTAATATGCTTTTAAATAAGCTAAATTCAATTTTTGAAGAGTTATAGCAATTTAAATTTTGAAAAATGCAAATTTAAAAACTTTTGAATTATCTCCTAAATATGAAAGGGATAATATCAAGTTAGGTTTATCAAGAATTAAAAAAGCACTTCAAGAACTTGGTAATCCTTGCAAGAATATCCCTGCCATACAGATTATTGGAACCAATGGGAAAGGATCAATCGCCGCATATTTAGAAAGTATACTTTTTGAAGCTAAAAGGAATTTCGGTGTAACGACATCTCCTCATCTTTTGGATGTATGCGAGAGGATTAGAGTTAATAAAAAAAATATCAAAAAAACTGATTTTGAAAAAATCTATAGATTAATAGAAAAAAATTTTTCAACGTTTGAATTAACTCCTTTTGAAAAAATCATTTGCTGCGCACTAAATTTTTTTGACCATCAAAAAGTTGAATTACTTATTCTTGAAGCTGGCTTAGGGGGACGATTAGACGCGACAACAGCCCATAAATCTAGACCTATCATTGCCATTGGGAATATTGGCTTAGACCATAAAGAATTTCTTGGAGATACTATTGAAAAAATTGCCCAAGAAAAATTAGCAGTTATAGAAAAAAACTCAATTGTCATCTCATGCAATCAAAATAGTCAAGTTGAAAATTTAATAACCAAAAAAGTTAAAGAGGTGGGAGCAGAAATTATTTGGAAAGATTCAATTTCAAACAGCTATGAGCTTGGATTAAAAGGAATTTTTCAAAAGCAAAATGCATCAGTAGCTGTTGGAGCAATTGAAGCCCTGAATAATTTGGGATTTAATATAAAAGAAAAACACATATCTGAAGGTCTTAAAAAGACAACTTGGAACGGAAGGCTAGAAATAATAAATTATTTAAACAAAGAAATTCTTGTAGATTGTGCGCACAATTATCCTGCTGCAAAAGCACTCTCTAATGAGCGAAGCAATTGGGAAAATGAAGATAAAGGAATTTATTGGATTTTAGGTGTCCAAAGACAAAAAGATATTTACGCAATATTAAAAACACTTCTAAAGAAAAATGATCACTTATTACTTGTGCCAGTTCCAAACCAACCTAGTTGGCAATTAAATGATCTCATTCAGATTAAAGAAATTGACTTCCAAAAAACAATTGAATTTAAAACTTTTGAACTTGCCATTGAGTATTTATTTTCTTTAAAAAAATGGCCGACTAATCATCCTGTTCTGACAGGTTCTATTTTTTTAGTTGCTGAATTTATTAAATTTGCGAATAAACATAAATATTAAATTTTAAATTGTTCTTTTACTTCCCAACCTTCCAATTTTCCTGGATTTAATAGCCCTTTAGGATCAAATCTTAATTTCGCTTTTACTTGATCTGCATCTACCACTCCAAGACCTCCTCCTTCAACTGTTAAAACATGAGGATTAAAAATAAACGCACCAAGTTTCTTGCAATCTTCCATTATTTCTTTTAATTCTTCTGCCCCATTCCACTTCAACACAGGCAAAGCCGCTAATCGCGGTGATCCTTGTTGAGAAACTGCCTCTAAATGCCAAAGAACTTTTTTACCCCATTTTTTTCTCAAAAAATTAATTAATTCTAGTTCATTATCAAGGGGCAAAAGCATCTGTAAATATGTCCAATTTTTGTCCCTAGACCTCATATGAAGAGTTGTATGATTCCATACGACTTCAGAAATTCCATTGACGAGCTTTTCTTCTTCCCCAAGTAGGGTAGATTCAACTTTAAATTTTTTACAAATAAGATCGATGGTTTTTATTGCTCCAAGAGTAGATTGTATTAATATCTTGTGACTTCTAGATTTACCTTTGAACCATTTTGGCATTTGATCTACAATTTCTTCTTCAAGAATTGCTCCTAATTTCAGATCAATTGCTGCGCTAGTAAGAGTTTTTAATATTTCTATTGTTTTTTCAAATTCAATACAGTCGATAACTAATGAGTACCACTTACGTTTGATATCAGTAGCAAGTAATAAAGAAGTAATTATTCCATTAGTTCCATAAGCATGATTAAGAGGTTCGGATTCTTCAGCATCAAATTTTAATAATGCAGGTTTTTCATTCATCGTTACTGCCTCTAAACCAATAAGATTTCCTGGATCTCTTAAAAATCCCCATCTAATGGAACCAATACCTCCTGATCCACCTGCAATAAAACCTCCAATTGTTGCAGTTTTCCAAGTACTAGGAAGCAACCTCAATTCTCTACCATATTTCTCTAGTTGTTTATTCAAATCTCCCATAACACAGCCAGACTGTACTTTTACAAAGCCTGTATCTGGATCAAATTCTTCTAACTTATTAAAGTGACTCATCTGCATTACAACTCCTTTAAATAATGGGACAGCTTGTCCATAATTACCTGTACCTGAACCCCTTAAAGTAAGTGGGATAGATAATTCCCAACAAATTTCTGCTACTTCCTTTACCGCTTTGTGATCACTAGGTCTTACCACCAAATCAGCAATACATTGGTCTAGTTTTTCAGTAAGGATTGGAGAGTAGTTATAAAAATCTTTTGAAAGTCTTTTTACATCGGATTTATTTTCAATGACCTCTAAGTTTTTGACTTCTCTAAATTTGTCTATAAATTTAAGTTTTGATATCATTAATAAAAATTTTATGCTTTGTATATAAATTAGCCAATTAGCAATATAAATCGCCTTTTATATATACTTTTCTCTTTAAATTGCTCGAAAAAACATCTGCCCATCTCTGTGCATCTAAAATCACAAAATCAGCAGGACAACCTTTTTTAATTAGACCATCCCATTTTAAATTTAATAATCTGCTTGGAGCTAAAAAAATAGAAGATAGAGTCATCCTCTCCCAGGGATTTAGTTGAAGCATAGGTATCGAGCAAGACAACATATAAAAAGGGTCAAAATTACCAAATGGATACCAAGGGTCTTGAACATTATCACTACCAAGAGATACATCCACATGTGATTTTTGTAATTGCTTTATTGGCGCAACTGGTCTTTTTAATGAAGTAGTTTTATTACTTCGATTGAGCAGCCAAAAATTTGTTAGGGGTAAAGCAATAACCTTAATATTTTTCTCAGCCATTTTTTCTCCTAAATATAAAATCTCTCTATTACTTAGAGAAATAAGACTACTCAAATGACTACAAGTGATCGGAATACTATTAATCTTTAAATTTTCGATTGTTTCTAATAAAACTTTTATTCCCGCTCCAGGTTCAATAGTTGATTCATCTATATGCAAATCAATTTCTAATTTATATTTACTAGCAAGAAGAAGCATCTTTGCTAGAAATTTGCTTGTATTTTTTTTATTGAAAGGAGGAACAATCACACCTCCTAAAATACCTCCATTAGAGGAAAATATTTTTGCCAAATCTTCTCCATCAGTTGTATCCCAGAATTCCACTGGAGCTAGAGCAACGTATTGTAGAGTCAACTCAGACGAAAATTTTTTTTGTAATTTAAAAAGTTCAATCCAAATGTCAATAGATTGACCATTGTATGTATCGATATGACTTCTAATAGCTCGATATCCATTTCTAATAGCAAGTTTTAATGATTTCTCAACTCTTTCAAGAACCTTATCTGTAGTTCTAGTTTTATGTTCTTCGAGATTTACT
>QCDM01000022.1 GCA_003280895.1 Prochlorococcus sp. AG-355-I20
AGATTGAGGGCTTTGATCTGGGAAATTCTCCTTTATCAGTTACAAAAAAAGTTGTTAATGGTAAAAGACTATTTATGAGTACGACTAATGGGACTAAATCATTGCAAAAAGTTCAAAATGCTAAGCATTTATTTGCTATGGGTCTCCCAAATAGGAAAGCAGTTGCCGAAAAAATCATTTCATTAAAAAGTGAAAATGTTTTAATACTTGGTAGTGGTTGGGAAGGTTCTTATTCACTTGAGGATTCTTTAGCTGCTGGTGCTTTGGCTTCATACCTAAAACAGAACTGTGATTTCGAAATTAATATTTTAAATGACGAATTAGAATCTGCTTTGGCACTTTGGGATGTCTGGAAAAATGATATTTTGAAGTGTTTAAAAACAGCAACCCATGGCAAAAGATTGACAAGTCTTGGAGATTATGAGGATGATTTTAAATGTTGCTCTGAACTTGATTGCTTAGATATTGTTCCAGCTCAAGTTGAAAGAGGTGTGATTCGTGCCTCATGATTTACGAATTGGTTCATTAGGAGTAAAGTTTTGACTGATTTTTTGGTAGCTGCATTGCAAATTACGAGTACTTCAAATGTTGAAGAAAATTTTACTGAAGCAGAGGAACAGATTGAATTAGCTGCTAGAAGAGGTGCTGAGTTAATAGGATTGCCTGAAAATTTTGCTTTTTTAGGAGGAGATGATGAAAAACTTAGATTAGCTTCTGAATTGTCAGAGAAGTGTACAAATTTTCTAAAAACTATGTCACAAAGATATCAAGTATTTCTTTTGGGAGGAGGGTATCCTGTCCCTGCTGGTGATGATAGTCATACTTTTAATAGGTCAGCCTTATTTGGGAAAGATGGACAGATTTTGGCAAAATACGACAAGATTCATTTGTTTGATGTTGATTTGCCAGATGGAAATCTATACAAGGAATCATCCACTATTTTATCTGGAGCAGAGTATCCACCTGTTGTAGATGTCCCAGGTTTATGCAAAATAGGATTATCGATTTGTTACGACGTTAGATTTCCTGAACTCTATAGATATTTGTCTTCCAACGGTGCTGAGCTAATTATGATTCCCGCAGCTTTTACAGCATTCACTGGAAAAGATCATTGGCAAATCCTATTACAAGCAAGAGCAATTGAGAATACAGCATATGTAGTCGCCCCAGCTCAAACTGGTATTCATTATGGAAGGAGGCAAAGTCATGGTCACGCAATGGTAATTGACCCTTGGGGTACAGTTTTATCTGATGCCGGAAAAACTCAGGGAGCTGCAATAGCACCTGCTGATAAAGAAAGAGTAAAGAAAATTAGGGAGCAGATGCCAAGCCTTAAACATAGAAAAAACAAATTGTTTTCAAACTAATGATAAAGTTTTTAGATAATAAACTTTTTCGTTATTTATCCGTTTTTTTATTTTTAAATTCTTCAATCCTTCCAGTTAAATCTTCAAGTGCTCTTGCGGCATGGGCTGTAAATACTAATGGGGTTTTAGAATTAAGAACTAAATCAAACACAAATTTAAAAGCATACTTTCAGAAGGCTAACCAAATATCGGGAGATAGATTCTGGGTAGATTTTCCAGGAGAATTAAAAAATCCCAGAACAATAAAAGGTAATGGCCCAATAAAAGAAATTAGATTAGGTAAACCAGATAAGGGTAAAACAAGACTAGTAATTGAATTTAAGAAAGAGACTTATTTGCAACCTTTGACTTGGCAAATGGTTGGCTTAGATCAAAATAGATGGAGAATTAAACTATTTAACTCAAAAAATTCATTTAAAAAGATTGGTGAAGGTTTAGTTGAAAAGAAGAGAGGAAATATCAAAGCAAATCAAAATGTAATTCATAAGAAGAAAAACAATTATGGTTCCTTGAAACTACCAGAGGTAAAACGAAACAAGTTTGAAGTTGTAATTGATCCAGGGCATGGAGGACCTGATCCAGGAGCGATAGGTATAGGTGGTATTAGAGAAACAGATGTTGTCCTAGAGGTTTCAAAAATAGTTAAAAATTTACTTTCTGAAAAAGGTGTCAAAGTAATGTTGACTAGAACAAATGAAGTTGATTTGGATTTACCTCCAAGAGTTTCCATTGCTAATAATACAGATGCAGATATTTTTGTAAGTATTCATGCAAATGCCTCAAGAGGTAAAAGAAGAGACATAAATGGATTGGAAACCTTTTATTACAGAGGGTGGAGAGGAAGATTACTCGCGAAAAGAATTCAAAAACAAATTTTAAGAGTTTCTCCTGGGAGTCCTGATCGAGGAGTTAAAGAAGGGCGATTTTATGTAATTAAAAATACTAGGATGCCCGCAGTCCTTGTAGAAATTGGATTTTTAACGGGAAGATTAGATGCAAGAAGATTAGAGAAAATTACCCATCGAAAAAGATTAGCCTATGCAATTGCAAAAGGCATCCTCGAATATCTAGATAAAGTAGGGTGAAACTTAAAATAGGTATATTTGATAGCGGAATAGGTGGTTTTACTATACTTAATTCTTTACTGAAAACTCGTAAAGATGTAGAAGTTTTTTATTTGGCGGATACAAAAAGAATACCTTATGGGAACAAAAATTCTAAAGAGATTAGATTAATTGCAAAGGAGATTTGTACTTTTTTTGTTGATAAGAATTTAGATGCACTTTTGGTTGCTTGTAACACTACAAATGCGTGTGCGCTTGATATTTTAGAGGATAAGCTAAAGGCCCCTTGTTTTGATCTTATAAACTCAGTATCGGAAATAGTTGATAAACAAATAATTGGTGTCTTGGCAACACAAACAACTGTTCGATCATCTTATTACAAGAAAGCCATAAATGCTAAAAAAGAGAATACGATAATATTTCAGCAAGAATGTCCAGAATTTGTATCAGAAATTGAAAAAGAAAAATTAAATCTTGATAAGTTGAATAATCTATCAGACTTATACTTAAGACCACTAATAAACAAAAATATTGAAGAATTAATACTTGGATGTAGTCACTATCCTTTAATTTATGACTTTTTAAGAAAAAAATTAGATTCAAATATAAAAATTATTGATCCATCGGTAGCATTAATAAAAAAATTTAATGAATCTTTTGATATTCCAGAAACTTACCGCTATGAGAGTATTTCTTTCGAAAATGTAAAATTTTTTGTTACTTCAAAAAGAGATGATTTTTCCAATAAAATAAAATTTTGGCTTGGAATTAATAAAGAAATTAGGTTGGTTAACCTCCGAAGTAATATTTGATTCCTTAAGATATATATGAGGTCAATCATGAATACAGTAACAAAGCTACTACAACCAGTTGAAAATGATCTTGATGATCTTATTTTAGAACTGAAAAATCTAATAGGAGCTGGGCACCCAATTCTTCAAGCCGCAGCAGAACACCTTTTTAGTGCTGGGGGGAAACGGTTGAGACCTGGAATAGTTTTATTGATTTCAAAAGCTATATCTCCTGAATTTTGCTTGACAACTAAACATAAAAGGCTTGCTGAAATAACAGAGATGATTCATACAGCCTCATTAGTTCATGATGATGTAGTTGATGAGGCGTCTACAAGAAGAGGAGTAGATACAGTTCATAGTAGATTTAATACCAGAGTAGCTGTTTTGGCGGGTGACTTTTTATTTGCTCAAGCGAGTTGGCACCTGGCAAATCTTGATAATGTAAATGTAGTTAAATTACTTAGTAGAGTAATAATGGATTTAGCAGAGGGTGAAATAAAACAAAATTTAAATAGATTTGATTCGGCTCAATCTTTTTCCAAATACATCAATAAAAGTTATTGTAAAACAGCATCATTGATAGCTAATAGTTGCAAAGCAGCGGGAGTTTTGAGTGGGATTAATGACGAAAATCTAACCTCGTTGTACGATTTTGGCAAAAATATTGGTTTAGCATTCCAAGTCGTAGATGATATTCTTGACTTTACTGGAAATGATAAACAACTTGGAAAACCTGCTGTAAGTGATCTTGCTAGTGGTTATCTTACCGCCCCAGTTTTATATGCCTTAGAAGAAGATCAACAATTGTCAGTTCTCATAAATAGAGAACTCGCTGAAAAAGATGATTTAGATGATGCTCTTAATATCATCATGAACTCTAAAGCTATAGAAAGTTCCAGGAAACTAGCTGAGGATTTTGCAATGCTTTCTAAAGAAGCTATAGTCTGGCTTCCCGATTCAGAATACAAAAGAGCTTTAATGGCTCTTCCAGAATTTGTTCTAAGCCGTATTTATTAGATCTAATAGAGATAAATCTTTGAGCATAATTAATATTAAAATTTTTGAAAACTTAAATATTTTCGACTAAATTTATTAAACATAGATTTGTTTAATGTCATTAGATAAAAAAAATTCAATCAATAACATACTTGAAGAAAAGAGAATTTTCCCTCCATCAAAAAAATTTGCAGAAAACTCAAATATCAGTACTCAAGAAGAATTACTAAGTCTAAAAAAACAAGCATCAGATAATCCTATTCAATTTTGGAAATCTTTTGCAAAATCTGAATTAGATTGGTTTGAGCCATTTCAAACTGTGTTAGATAACGAAAATGCCCCCTTTTTTAAATGGTTTAAAGAAGGCAAACTCAATATTACATATAACTGCTTAGATAGACATATTAAGAGAGGGCTTGGAGGAAAGACTGCACTTATATGGGAAGGCGAACCCGGAGATAGCAAAAAATATACTTACGAAGAACTTCTAAAAGAGGTATGTAAAGCAGCTAATGCATTAAAAGCAATTGGTGTAAAAAAAGGAGATTTGGTATGTATTTATATGCCGATGATTCCTGAAGCGATGTTTGCGATGTTAGCTTGTGCAAGAATTGGCGCTCCTCATTCAGTTGTCTTTGGAGGATTTTCTTCAGAAGCTTTAAAAGATAGGTTAATTGATGGAAACGCAAGATTTATTGTTACTTCTGATGGTGGTTTTAGAAAAGATAAGGTGATTGAACTTAAGAAAGCAGTTGATGCGGCTATTGAAAGTGGGGCAGATAAAGTTGTTGAAAAAGTAGTTGTTGTTCAACGAACCCAAAAAAATATTTCGATGGTTGATGATAGAGATTTTTGGTGGCACGAATTATTAAAAGATCAAAAAGATCATTGTGAACCAGAAATAATGAATAGCGAAGATAGACTTTTTATTCTTTATACTTCAGGCTCTACGGGAAAGCCCAAAGGTGTAGTTCACACTACAGGTGGTTACAATCTATGGTCCCATTTGACATTTAAATGGATTTTTGACTTAAAAGATGAGGATATTTACTGGTGTACTGCTGATGTTGGTTGGATTACAGGTCATAGTTACATAGTTTATGGGCCTTTATCTAATGGTGCTACAACCTTAATGTATGAGGGAGTGCCAAGACCCTCAAATTTAGGGGCTTTTTGGGAAATTGTTCAAAAATATAAGGTTTCTATTTTTTATACTGCACCAACTGCAATAAGAGCATTTATGAAGTCTGGGCGTGAAATACCTGATAAGTATAATTTGGAGAGTCTTAGACTTTTGGGCACAGTTGGTGAACCAATTAATCCTGAAGCATGGATGTGGTACAAGAATGTTATTGGTAAAGATAAATGCCCTATTGTTGATACTTGGTGGCAAACTGAGACTGGTGGTGTGATGATAAGTCCCTTGCCAGGAGTCGTTGCTACAAAGCCAGGTTCAGCTACTTTCCCTCTACCAGGAATCGAAGTTGAAATTGTAGATAAGAATGGAGATAAGGTTAAGGAGAACGAGGGTGGATATTTAATTATAAAGAAACCTTGGCCAGGAATGATGAGAACAATTCACGGAAACTCAGAGAGATATTTGGAGAGTTATTGGGAATATATTTCCTTTAAAGGAGAAAAAAATGTTTATTTTGCTGGAGATGGTGCACGCATTGATGAAGATGGATATATATGGATTATGGGAAGAGTTGATGATGTCATAAGTGTTTCAGGACATAGGTTAGGAACAATGGAAATAGAATCTGCTTTGGTAAGTCATAAATCAGTTGCAGAGTCTGCAGTCGTTGGCAAAAAAGATGATTTAAAAGGTGAAGTTGTGGTTGCTTTTGTATCTCTCGAGAAAGACGTGAACGGTTCTTCAAAACTAGTAGAGGATCTAAAGAAACATGTTGTTAATGAAATTGGAATTATCGCAAAGCCTGAAAAGATTATAATTTCTGACTCTCTTCCGAAAACACGTAGCGGAAAAATTATGAGGCGAATTTTAAGATCTTTGGCTGCTGGAGAAAAAATTAGCGGTGATATAAGCACTCTTGAAGATAGTTCTGTTTTGGAAAAGCTGAAAGAATTATCCTAATCAGATTCATCAATTAAATTGGAAATTTTTTTTATAGTATTTCTTTTGAATTCATCATCGGCCCAGTCTCCCAAAAAATTTTCTCTTAGTCCTGCGCTTGCAATTATAGTATGAGTACCTTTTAACATTACCCCCTTAGAATTATCTTCTTTTCTTGCCTTCAGACAAGAAAATAATTTATCTGTTTGATCTAATTCGTCTGAGTTGAATTTTATAAGGAAGTTATTTTTTTGATTATATGTTTTTTCAATTAATCGCAAAGTTCTTTCAGGGCTTGGACTGAATTCACTGTTGAATTCTAATTTTTGAGAAATTTGTTTCAATAGTGGAATAGATTTGTTAGCACTGAAGTTATTAAAACTTATTGATATGAATTTTTCGCAATTTCTTCCACCATCAGGGGAAATTAGATGAAGTTTGCAGCCTAGACTATGACCAATTCTTATGGATGGAATTGATGTTCCTATTCTCTTTGATAAAGATATTCGGCAATTCTTGAAATCCCTCCATGCTTTAATAGCAAGTTGTTGGTGATCAAATTGTGGAGTGTATTTATATGCATGTACTGCATAGTTTTTATTAATTAAACTCTCGATGAATCTTCTATAAGTTAAATCTGGTTTAGAAGCTAGATAACTTCCACCAATAAATTCCGCAATTTTTTTAGGATTTGAAGGCCAATAACAAAAATTATTAAATTGATATTTTGTAAAAGTCATTTTTCTTAAACTAAGAAAGTTTCAAAAATTATTTTCTAATCACATTTCTTAATTTATATTAACTTAAGAGAAATTTTTATTAAATGCGTCAAGATATATGAAAGTGTTTTCAGTTAATTGGAACTATCTAACAAAAAAGAATTAAATCAATTGGATATTCTTCAGGATCAAGTTATCAGTTATCCATCTAAAGATAGTGTTGCAAATCAGAATAAAAAAATTGAAAAAATTTTAATTCTTGATACTGAAACAACAGGGTTAGACGAAAATAAAAATGATGTGATAGAGATAGGTTGTATTTTGTTTGATGTATCTTTTAAATGTGTACTTTCACAGGTCTCATTTTTATTACCGGTTAATAGTAATGAAGCAGAATATGTTAATGGTATATCTTCAGAAGTAACTAATATCTCTCAACCATGGGAAGATGGATTGAATTTCTTTTTAAAACTTGTTGATTGTTCGGATTTCATTGTCGCGCATAATGTAGAGTTTGATAAGAAATGGTTTGGGAAAGGAAGATTACCTAAACTTAATAAAAAATGGATATGCAGTTTAGAAGATATTAATTGGTCTTTTCAAAAATCACTAAAAAATAGACCATCAGTTACTGATCTAGCTTTATCTTTTTCAATACCAGTTTGGAATTTACATAGAGCTTTATCTGATTGCTTTTACATATCTGAGGTCTTCAAAAAATGTGATAATTTAGAGGAACTTTTACTTAAAGCTACTGAACCTAGGTTTTTATACAAGGCACTGATTAGTTACGAAGATAGGTCTTTAGCTAAAAATGCTGGGTTCAGATGGAATAGTCCTGTGCAAGGAGCTTGGTCAAGAAAATTAACTATTGATGAGGCAAAAAATCTTGATTTTAGAGTAGAGATTTTGAATTAATATTTAATAAATTTTTTCACTAAGAAAATATTTAGTGCATCTTACAAGGCATCCATTTATTACCCATTTTATGTGCTCCAACACATCCGTATTTTGAGGCAGCTTCTTCAGCTTCTTGTTTAGTGTCAAATAGATCTGACATCATATTTTCCTTATTTGAATTTGAAATTTGTTTGGAATGAATATTATGATTGTTATGAGAATTAGGTGAATACTCCCATATTCCCATAGTAGTAACACCGGCAGAGATAATTCCCATCCCAACTACTGATAAATTGACTATTCCCATTGCTACTGCACCAAAAGAAATTACACCCATTGGTACTACTCCAATACTTATTACTCCCATTGGCACTATTCCTATTGAAACTATACCAAGAGGTGCTATTCCAAAAGCAATTTTTTTTGGCTTTGTACCGCAATGCTGATTCTCTTTCCTTTTATTAATTCCCAATAGTTTTTCTAAATGTTAAATTAAAATTGTCTCACAGAATAACTAATCAAAGATTAATTTCTAGAGGAATTAAAAATTTTGAATTATTTTTAGAACTTTGAATAACTTAAAAAATCTTAGAGGAACGGTAGATTTACTGCCTGATCAATTAATAAAGTGGCAAAACGTTGAGAAAATTGTATTGGAACAGCTTTCAAGAGCATCTATCAAAGAAATAAGAACACCAATACTGGAAATGACCGAGCTATTTATAAGAGGAATTGGTGAAGGAACAGATGTTGTCAGTAAGGAAATGTATACATTTCTTGATAGAGGGGAGAGATCCTGTACTCTCAGACCCGAAGGAACAGCCTCAGTAGCTCGAGCGTTAATACAAAATGGAATATCGTTTAATTCTCTTCAAAAACTATGGTACATGGGTCCTATGTTTCGATACGAAAGACCTCAAGCAGGCAGGCAAAGACAGTTTCATCAGTTAGGCGTTGAGTTTATAGGGCATGATTCAGTTAGAAGTGATGTTGAAATTATTGCTTTAGCTTGGGATATCTTAGGAAAATTAGGAATAAAAGAACTCAATCTTGAAATAAATACTTTAGGTGATACAAATGACAGATCAAATTTTCAAAAATCCTTTTTAAAATGGCTAGAAATAAATAAAGATTTTCTAGATTTAGATTCTCAGAATAGGATTACTAAAAACCCTTTGAGGATTATGGACTCAAAGAATATTCAAACAAAAAAAGCTCTTAAAAATGCACCAAGATTACTTGATTTTTTGTCTGAAAAAAGTCATAACAGATATTCAGACTTAAAAAAACAATTGGAGGTTTTAAAAATACCTTACGTGGAAAATTTTAATTTAGTAAGAGGTTTAGATTATTACACCCATACTGCATTTGAAATTACTAGTGGAGCTTTAGGTTCACAAGCTACAGTTTGTGGGGGAGGAAGATACGATGATTTAATAAAACAAATGGGAGGGCCAAACACCCCTGCAATTGGTTTTGCTATTGGTCTAGAAAGACTAATTTTACTAGCAGGAAAAGAGCTTGAGGTTCCAAGAAATACTGATATTTATATTATTAATCAAGGCTTAATTGCTGAATCATTAGCTATGGATTTATCTAGAAAATTAAGGAATTATGATTTGATAGTTGAGTTGGATTTAAGTGGAGCCTCATTTTCTAAACAATTTAAAAAAGCAAATAAACTTAAATCTAAAAGCATTATTGTAATAGGTGATAATGAGGCTGCTAAAAGAGAATTTTTAATAAGACTCTTTGATAAATCAGGTAATGGGAATAAAGAAGAGGTTATATCTTTTGATAATGATATTGAATTAGGAAAATGGATAAATAACAATTTACTTGCAAAGTGATGCTCTTAAAGTTTGTGATAATTTTTCTTTTTATATTTATTTTCTTTTATTCAAGGAATTTTATTAAATTAAATAGAAAACAAAAAGTTTTGAAGGCTAAAAAATTAACAACTTTCAATAAAAAGAATCTTTATAACTGGATGAATTTAACTAAAAAAGAAAGGTATAACTTATCTAAACAAGATTCTGTTAACTATATGGATAGAAGAAAACTTTTATTAGATGAAATTAGAACTGAATACAAGAAAATATCTAGAAAAAATTCTGAGCAGAATATTAAGAAAAAATAATTATGGAAAATTACTGGACTTCTAATAAAACCATAAATGGATTGAGACATTTTGTTTTAGTAAATGAGACTAAACAAAAAGGAAATATTAGTTTTTTAATGGTTTCTGTCCTTGATTCTGAAATTAACTTATCAACTACATACGAAGAATTAATAAATAGTGGAAATTGGCACAAGGGTTGGATCAATCTTTCAAAGCATCTATCGATTACAGAAGAATACCTTAAATATAAATCCATAAATAAAGAAAAGGTTATCGATGAGATATTCATTAATGAAGATTCTTTATTTAATATTTCTTAATTTGATATAAATCTTTCAAATCTCTTTTCTTTATAAATACTAAGTTTTTTGTTACTTAATAATTATTTAAAAGTTTTACCCCTTTCAAAAAAATAAAATTAACGTTATCAAGGATTAATAATATTTACTTAATCCAATGTTAGGGGATATGTGGAGCTCATCTGAGTTGACCGCGGAAAAACTAGGAATAACTGAAATTAAACTTTCTTTTTTACGTGAAAATGGAATACTCAAGCCTGGGATTCATTGGAAAAGCTCTCCACTCGGTCAGAAAAAACCTTGGAAACCCAAAGCGTTATACAATATAAAAATGTGCAGAAAATTAATTAATAAATTTTATTCTGAAGAAAACTATAATATTGCAGCCTAAAAACTAATAAATTATTTTGATTAACTTTGAAAAAATTTTCAGATTTTTATTCTATTAGGTTCTCATCTTTACACTCAAGTAGAGTATTTTGCAAAGTTGGATATAAGTTAATCATGTTTATATATTGTTTTGATTTTCTGTACGATTTTGCAGCCTTTTTGTAATGAACTTCAGATTTCATTTCTAGTGAAAATTTTCTAGAAGACTCTTGAGAAGTAGTCATAATATTAGATGTCTTATCTCATATTTAATAATTGTTTGGTAATGAGGCAATAAATAGGATGGTTTAATGAAACAAAACATCATTTAATGTCAGCAAAAAGAAATTTAATAAAAAAAAATTAAAATTAAAAATCTTCTAATTTGATATGTAATCTATTCTCTACCAATAACTTTACCGTCGAAATCTAACTTATTTAATATTTAATCGTTTTGGGAAATTAATAAATTTTTTTTTTCTTAGGATTACTAATTTTTACAATTTTGTTGTGAATTCAACCGTTTGATGAAAATTAAAGTATTCTCAAAACGTTTAAGCTAATCATTTCCTAAATGCAAACCTACGGTAATCCAGATACCACTTACGGGTGGTGGGCTGGAAATTCAGGTGTAGCTAATCGCTCAGGAAAATTTATCGCTGCTCATGTAGCTCATGCAGGATTAATTGTTTTCTGGGCTGGTGCTTTCACCCTTTTTGAACTTTCACGATTTGATCCTAGTGTTCCTATGGGTCATCAACCTTTAATTGTCCTTCCACACTTAGCAACTCTAGGAATAGGGTTTGACGCTAATGGCGTTGCGATGGGAGATACTAAACCTGTTCTTGCAATTGCAATAGTACACTTAGTTTCTTCTATGGTTTTAGCTGCTGGTGGACTTTTACACTCTCTACTTCTTCCAGGAAATTTAGAAGATTCAGATATTGCTAGAGCAAGAAAATTCAATATCGAATGGGATAATCCTGACAAATTGACATTTATTCTTGGACATCATCTCCTCTTCTTAGGATTTGCAGTTATTGCTTTTGTAGAATGGGCCAGAGTTCATGGGATTTATGATCCAGCTATTGGTGCTGTAAGACAAGTTGAATACGAATTAAACTTAGCGAAAATTTGGAATCATCAAACAGACTTTTTGACTATAGATAGTCTTGAAGAGGTTATGGGTGGTCATGCATTCTTAGCTTTTGTTGAGATTACAGGTGGTGCATGGCATATTGCTACTAAGCAGGTAGGAGAATTTACTAAGTTCAAAGGTAAAGGTCTTCTATCAGCCGAAGCTGTTCTATCTTGGTCATTAGCAGGTATAGGCTGGATGGCTATTATTGCAGCTTTCTGGAGTGCAGCTAATACAACTGTTTATCCTGTTGAATATTTTGGTGAACCACTAGAGTTGAAGTTTAGTATTTCTCCATATTGGATTGATACTGTTGATCTTCCTGACGGTGAGTTTACATCAAGGGCATGGTTAGCAAATGTTCACTACTACTTTGGTTTCTTCTTTATTCAAGGTCATCTTTGGCATGCTCTAAGAGCATTAGGCTTTGATTTCAAGAGAGTTACTAATGCTATTAGTAATATTGATAGTGCCACAATTACTCTTAAGGATTAAATTCTCAAGTTAATCATTTACATTAAAGGCCCTCTAAAAGGGCCTTTTTTATTTGATAAATTTTGTTTATTAATTTAGATTTAGGAGAATATGTTTTTGAACTCATTGAATATTTTTTCTCTACAGAATAAAGATATTTTTTCAAATTCTCTATTAATAAGTTTTTTGGGATTATTAATTATATTTTTTTTGTTGATTTTTGGGAGAAAATTTAAACTAGCTGTTAAACTTGAGAGATTTGGATTGCCAATAGCAGTTATATCTGGAGTTATAGGTATATCTATCGGTCCATTTGGAGCAATACATTTTTTACCAAAAGAAACCATCAATGTTTGGAGTAATTTTCCAACTCCTCTTTTATCATTAGTCTTCGCAACTTTAATGATGGGAAGACCTATCCCAAATATAAATGGTTTAGTTAAACCAATTTTTAATCAATTTCTACTGGCTCTTGCCCTAGGTTTCGGACAATTTTTCATTGGCGGCCTAGTTGTTAAATATTTTTTGCCTCCATCTATGGATGCAAATCCTTTAATGGGATGTTTAATAGAGGTAGGTTTTGAGGGTGGGCATGGAGCTGCAACAATAATTGGTGAAATTTTAAATAAACTTGGTTTCCAAAATGGTTTAGATCTTGGTTTGGCTATGGCAACAATGGGTCTGTTATCATCTTCAATATTGGGCAGCATATTTATTTTTCTTGGGAGAACTTTTGGTGTATCAGATAAAGAGGAAATCCTTGAACAAAAAGAAAATCTTGAGGAAAAAAAAATAGAAATTCTTGCGGATTTACGAATATTTATAATAAATCTTGGATTCTCTGGCTTGGCAATTTCTTTTGGTGTTTTACTACTTAAATATTTAAGGTATATTTCAAGTTCTTTTGGTGATTTTTCGAAGGAAATTATTTTTTCACTTCCAGTATTCCCTTTTATCCTTATAGGTTCCCTTCTTATTAGATATATTTTAGAGAAAACCAAAAATACAGAATTTATTTCAAATATTCTTCAAAGGGAGATTGGTATTTTATCCACAGACTTATTGATTTTTACAGCTATGGCGAGTTTAGATATTGCAGTTGTTTTTGATAATTGGGTACTTATTTTAGTGTTTACTATTTTCGGTTTATTTTGGAATTTAATCTGCATTGCCTATTTCGCATACTTTATTTTTGATGAGTATTGGTTTGAAAAAAGTTTGATAGAGTTTGGGAATTCTACAGGTGTAGTAGCTTCTGGCTTGCTTCTTTTAAGGCTTGCGGATCCTAAAAATATTTCTAAGACCTTACCTATTTTTACCTCAAAACAGCTATTCGCTCAGTTAATTCTTTCTGGGGGATTATTCACAGTTCTTGCACCATTAATGATTTCTAAAATTGGGTTGGACTATTGGACAGAAATTTGTGCTTTAATTACATTCGCAATTCTTTTTATTGCATTGATTTTTAATAAAGTAGAGATGAAAAAGTTGCAGTAATAAGCCTAGAATACTTCTAGGTTTAATTTTATTTAATGTCATTTTCTCCCTACGATATTCCACCTCAAGAAAATAAAGGGAAGTGGTTTAGGAGTCATTTACTCGGTAGGGAAATCGAACTTGGAGAATTGTATAGTCTTGGATCAAATGATTTAGATTTGCTTATGGCGGAGACTGCTGAAATTAGAAGCGATCTTGAGTTTAAGGAAAAAAATATAGGCAAATTTAGGACTGCAGGATATTTTTTGGAGTTAGCAAGAATAATTGAGAAAAGGAAGTTGTTAGAAAGTTAATTAAAGGGAAAATAATTTGCCCCAGAGTTTGGTGCCCATAATTCATATTTATACATTAAAGATTTAAATTTTATATTATTTTCAAAGGAGTCTAACCAGTTTTTTATTGAGGGTTTTAAATAATTTGTTCTTTTTTGACTCTCACAAGCGATTTTAAATTGTCTTACAAAAGGCCAAATAGACCAATCAGCGATTGTCGGGTTATCTCCAAAAAAGTATTTGTTTCCTGCAAGAAGTTCGTTCCATTTATTAATAAAAATAATCGCCTTTCTGAAATGAAATTCTTCATTACTGTCCTGATATCTTGTGGCATATTTAAATCGATCTAAATGATATTTGAATTCGTTATCGTTTTCCTTAATTATTTCAAAAATATCTTCCTTTTTGTTCTCAGGAAAATAAATTAATTTGATGTTTTCCTTTTTCGACTCTGAGAGTGCCCATAGAATGATTTCAAGACTTTCTTCAATAACTTCACTATTTTTTTTTATAAGAATTGGAACCGTTTTCGTCTTTGAATTATTTAAAAAATCTAGAGGTTTATTTTTTAAATCAATTTCTCTTATCTCTACTTTTATTTCGCAAATTAACAGGGCCCATCTTGCACGAATTGCATATGGACATCTTCGAAATGAATATAAAATATCGTTTTTCATATTGTAAAAACTTTTAATTTCCCTAATTCTTTTAGTATTATCTAAGTAGGTACAGTATTAATTTTACAACGCAAATGTCGGGATATGTTTACCTTATTAGAGTAGGAGACCTTTATAGAATTGGGAAAACGGATAATCTTGAAAAGAAAATTAAAAAATTAAAGCCAGATGAATTATTAACATCAATTATGACTAAGGAGCCAGAAACTCTTGAAGCAAGATTACTAAGAAAATATAAGTCGCAAAGAATTCCTGAAACTGGTTATTTAAAGCTTTCTAAAAGACAAATTAGAGAATGTAAAAAGCAATTTGAATTAAAGGGTAGCTTACCTCACACTTTAGATGCTGAGGTTTCTATAACTCTATTTGCATCTTTTTTATTGTTTTCATTAGGTTCTTTTATTTTTAATTATTTAAATTTTGGATTTGTAAGATCTATATCTTATTCTTTCGGAATGGCATCTCTACCAATGGTTATATTATTTATTACAGGTAGTTTTGGCGGATACTTTTCTGAAGATTTATCTCTTTTTTCATTGTTAACTAATCGAATAAAAGGTTTATTTATTGCAATTGCAATGCTTTCAATGGCTTACTTAATTTTTAATTTAGGTTAAATTTCATAGTTACAATTTAAGGCGATTTCAAATGGAACTGATTGGGTAGGTAACTTAAGAATAGTTGAGCATATTTCAGCAATATCTTCAGGTTGTGTCATGCTTGATTTGTCTAAAGAAGAGATATTTCGGGCCATTTTTGTATTAACCCAGCTTGGGCAAATTGCAGAAATCCTTATATTTTTATCCCAACCTTTATTTTTCATGGTTTGGCATAATCCCATCAAAGCAAACTTTGAAGAAGAATAAGCGGCTAAATCACCTTTGGATCTTTTCCCACTCATTGAAACTAAAACAATAATTCTTCCTCTTCCAGAGGTACATAAATGATCCCAAGAAAGCCTACATAAATGCCAAATTGCCAAAAAATTGATATTTAATGTATTTAAAATATCTTCTTCATCACCATCTTTGTATAAGAAAGGAACTTTCGATAGTACTCCAGAACAATTTATTACTGAATCAAATCCTCCAAATTCATCTAAGGTATTCTTTATCCAATTTTCGGCTGTAATTTTTTTTAAAGCATCATAGTGGTTGATTATAATTTTCCCTTCTGGCCATTTTTTTGGATCAATAGCGCTTCCTTTTAATGATTCTAAATCTCTTATGCCAACACTAATTCTATTGCCTTCTTTTAATTCTTTATGTGCAATATTTAGTCCAATACCTCTACTGGCTCCACTTATTAATATGGTTCTCATTTTTTAACTATATATTTGGAAATATTATCCTAAGTAACATTTTAAATTCTCTACCATGCATAATCATAAGACCTTTCTTTACACTCCATGGAGCCTTAATAAACATTATGCACATCGCATATACAATCTCTTTTAAAGAAAGCGTATCAGTTAGAAAACCATACCATTGATTTTTAGATAGTTGGAAAAAACTGCCAAAAAATTCTCTTAATAGTTTCTCATCAAATCTCATGAGTTTTTCTAATCCAAATTGGTAAAGAGATTTCTTCCTAATTAATTCTTTTGACCATAAAGTTTCCCAACCTTTTCTAGCAATATAATATGTACTTAGATTTTTGTTTTTAATTGCTTCTGAGACTGCCTTAGCGACAAGTGGAGCTCTTCTTAAAACATTACCAATTAAATATCCAGATGCAGGATGTACCATTGAAGCAGCACCACCATATCCAAGTATTTGTTGTTTGAAATCTGGGATTGGCATATTCATAGGGAGAAATAAGCCAAGCTCTTCATGTTGCATGCTTGTGATTGATATATTTCGATAAGAAAGTCTCTTCTCTAGTCTCTCTTTTAAATTTTCCATTGTTAAAGGATTTACTAAACCAAGAGATGTCTCTTCAAGAAAATATTTACCGTCCCCCATATCCATGGCATAAAGAAAAGTTGGCGGTTCTTTTTTTTGCTCATCGTTAAGATGGTCATTTCTATAGTCCATTAGTACAAACTGCCCTTTCTTAAGTGGAGGTTTACTGAAATTACCTACTATTCCATAACAAGTTTGGACAGCTAAGGGACCACACGATTTTAATTTAAGAAAAACAGGATCATATCCTGTTGCATCTACTACTAATCTTGCAGAGTAAGTCTTGCCTTCTTTTGTAGTTACTGTACTTTTATATTTTTCAAAATGTATTTTGTTTGCAAAGCCTTGATGCCATTTAATAAAAGACTTATTGCATTCATTAAACCAATAATTGTGGAGTTTCTTCTTATCAAATAGTCCATAATCTAGTGAATGTTCCGTGGCTTTATTCTCGTCGTCCTGCTCTTCTAAAGCGCCATGCCCAAAAAAACTTACAGTATTCTTCCATCTATATTCAAGTAAATCCTGAAGCCCAAGTTGATCAACTTCTTTCCCCCAAATGCCATATGTGTTTGGCCAAGGTTCATCTGGTCCATTTGGAGAAAGGACTTCAACATCTAATTCTTCCTTCCCTAAAGCTGAGGCAATTGCCATACCTGCAGGCCCTGCACCCAAAACAAGAACATCTGGCATATTACCTATTGACATTAAATATAAATCTTATGATTAAAGAAATCTAAAGAAAAAATTTTTACTTCTGCCCCTGAAATTATATATTTCATCCAGTACTTGTAATGAGAGTAGGTTCATAATAATCAAATTACTCAATTACTAGTGACTAAGTTTTCAGTGTTTTAACAATAATTTATAAGGTTACAAAATAAAAAATAATTAAAAAATTTTTTATTATAAAAAAAATATATAGCAATTTAAATGATTAAAAATAAAAATATTTTAATCACTGGAGGTAATTCAGGTATAGGGTTTTACGCTATAGTAAATTTACTAAAGATGAAAAATAATTTATTCGTTGTAATAAAATCTGAATTAAGAAAGAATGAATTCCTCAAAACAATTCAGAAATATTTTGATAATAATTACCTCAGTAAATATTTAAATATTATTGAAAATTGTGATCTTTCGAATCTAGAAAATATTAAAGTAATTAGGGATTACTTTATTAGTAAAAATATTTTCTTAGAAGTTGTTATTTTAAATGCAGGATTGCAATATACGGGTTCTTTTTACCCTAAAGTATCAAAACAAGGGGTAGAACTAACTTTTGCAGTTAATCATCTTGCACATTTTTACTTAGTGAACATCTTAAAAGATTTAGTTAGAAATAAAGAAGAATCTAGAATTATTATTA
>QCDM01000023.1 GCA_003280895.1 Prochlorococcus sp. AG-355-I20
AAATGATGTGACGAAACATTATGTGGAGTTTGGTCACTCAGGAGGTAGAAATACTAATTCTTTTGACGCATCAAAATATATTTCTTCGTTTAGTGATATGCAGGCAGCCTATGGCTCTGATCTAAATGGAGCTACTCAACATTATGTTCTTTTTGGATTTGAGGAAGGAAGATTTTTTTAAATAGAGATAGATCAATAACTTTTGATTTTATTTCCAAACCAACTAGTTTCATAAGAACTTTTGCATTACTTGCAACTGCTGAATATTGTTTTTCTTGCATTGCTCTAAACATTGCAGTTTCTAGAGTGCATACTAATTTTGCTGTCATTTCAGGGCGATTTAAGTCCCCTTCTTCAATATCATCTTTCAGCAAAAGATAAGCATTAGAAGTGATCTGCCTTGCTCTTCTTCTTGAGATTCCATATTTTGCGGCAACAAGGGAAGTAATAGATGAATAGGCTTGACCTTCAGCAACTAATTCAGCAGCATGTGCAATTCTTAATTCAGTTTCTTGTTTAGTAGCTCTTTGGGACATACCTTCAATATATACTCAATTTCTATGATTTGATTACATAAGAACCATTGTAATTACTGATATTCTCTGATAATTAAGCGTACTATTTTTTCCTTTTTTATTTTCTAAATATAGTTAATAAAGTAGGTCAAAGCTAGATATGCTTATTGATCTTCTTACTTATTTTCGCTTAGACAAAACTGCACTTATTTCTGCACTTGGCTTTATTAAAAAACTGTCATAAATAAAGTAATTGCTAATTTTTGCAGTTCTTTTGGCTACTACATGGCATAAAGGGGGTTATCGTTTCGAGTCCGCTTGGCTCCAAAAAGTTTATGCAGCGATATCATTTATATATAAATAAAAAGGTAACTGCAAAACTTCCAAAAATATGGTTGAAAAACTATAGTAGATCTTATTAATTTTTCTACAAATAATCTATAAAGTAATTAAATTTTATTGAATAACTTAGAAAAAGTAGTGAAACTTCTTTATTAGAATAATGGCAATAATTCATTTTTTATCCTGTATAAAATATCCATATGGCTATAAGATTCAATATAATTTTTACTTGACAACCCTTCAATAATATAATCTATGTTTTCCTCTTTTAAATCGCATGCTTTCAAAGTTGAATAAATATGTGTAAACGAAAATTTTGCGTAAACTTTGTTAAGGTCTTTCTTTAAGAAAGGAAATCCTGCTAAACATAAATTTAAAGCTAATGCATGAGTTGGATTATATTTTTCTGGAATTATTTGTGATAAGTTATCAACATAAATACTTTTAATAATATTTTCCTCCTCTAAGGAAAATTCTTTGCAATTATTACCAAGATTAAAATTATAAATATCGGAAAGAAACTTTTTTATTAAAGGGTTCAATTTTTCCTTCTTTATTATTGAGATTAAGTGAGCCGATAGTAAAATCTTTTTAATATCTTTAATTTTAATTAATGAAGTAGTTGGATAAAAAACAGAAATATGAAAATCATTTGGGTATCTTAAGCAGTCAGAAATACCACATTCTCCATATTTTATAGACCATTCTCTATTCGAAATTGGTAGATAATTCGAGAAGAATTTAGATAATCTTTCAAGGATAAGTTGATTATTTTTGATCAAAAGAAAGAATGATCCCAAGTGAGCGTGACTTCTATAATTGATAGTTAATGATGCTACAGTTTTTTCTTCTTTATTAAAAAAATTATCCAATTTTTGACTTAGAGATTCTGAAAGATCTTCTATGAAAAATAGGGAATCATTACAAAAAAGTATATTATCAAAATTGAGATTAATTTTTATTAAAGACTCATAAAAATATTTATAACTATGAATATCACGACCTACATTATTTTTATAAAATAGAGAATAATTAATTTCAGAATTATTAAGATATTTTAGAGACTTTTGGTCTAATACTAGTGCTGATGAAATTATGATATGAAATCCTTTCTTAGAGATAAAATCTAAGAACTGTTTATTATCTTTATCTATTGATTTTGTGTAAATATGGTAAATTGCAATATTTTTTTTTGAAATATGGTTAATATCTTTTCCACTTTTAAGGATAAATAATTTGAATTTTTTGAAATTTAAGTAGTAATCTAATAGACATTTATAGGTATCCAGAGTGTTAACTATTTTTTTTAACAAAAACAATAAATATTTTTTAATTATTTTTTTTTCTGGCATTTATTTTTCAGTTAATGATGGATAAACTTTGTAAATAATGTATCATTTTTTATTTAATTAACATAATCTGATGAAAAATAATATCCTGGTTTTAAAATTGTTTTATTATTTATTGAAATTGCATCGCTTTCAAAATATAGTTCTTTTAAAGCTAATCTGAAATCAAAAGAAACCATTGTTTCATTTGTTGTATTTAATTCTGAACCATGGAGACAGTCAATATGATCAAAAGAAAAAATTTCCCCATATGGACATTCTAGAATAATCCAATCATCAGAATTTCTTTTTTTTTCAGTTTTAAGAGAAGCACTACCTTCATAATTTTCTAAGCCTAGATTGAAGTTTAGTTCATATGATTGATGATTATATTTTGAATCCTTATGGAATTCTCCTACAAAAACATTATTTGGAAGTCCAATTCTAAATGTAGGAATTAATTGATAGTAAAATTTATGGGGATATAATAAATGAGCTACAAAGTTTTCAATAAAATTTATATAAATTGGCTTTAGTATTTTATTATAATTTGAATAAAAAACTTTATGAGCTAAAGTTGATTGATCAGTAGATTGCTTAAATTCATTATATTCTCCTAAATATTTATGTAAGAACTTTAGTTCACAACCATAAAGGTTTTCAAGAATTTCCTTGAAAGGGTATTTGCTTATGTCATATGAAAACCTTTTAGTATGAAATTCAGTTCTTAAAGATGCGGCATCCAAAATTATTTATGAATCTAAAATTTATTTCATAATAACATTCAATCTTTAATAAAAATTCTTTTAATAATATTGAAAAAAAATTTGTAATTAATAAATTTATTCAAGGTTACTTTAGAAAAAGATCCTAAAATTAATTTAAATGGATTATCTTAAAAAATAGATAATTTTCAAGGTGAGTTTTGATCCAAACATATTAGTAGTTTCATCTTTTGGAGACACTACATGTCTTTATTTATGAGGATCCTAGCAAGTCACGTATTATATACACCATTACTTTGGGGGAAGTATTGAAATAGGATTTGGAATCTGCGATTAGGCACTTTATAAAAAATAGTTATTCAGAAGGGGTAACTAATAAAATATTTTTAATAATCATAAGAAATACGAATTGATAGATGATTATATTCTTATTAAGTGTATTGGTGATGCAAAAATTGATATTATTAAAGAAACTATATTACCTATTTTTGAAATTAACGTAAAATATATAAAAAAACGACAATAATTATGTTCATTCATCATCAGAAAAAATTTTTTTAAACAAAATTGTAAATCTAACTATAGAGATAATAGATTCTAATTGTTTTATTGATACTTTAAATAAACATAAGAATGAGAATTAAATTTTAAATTACAAATTGTTATGGCTTTTATCATTAAAGATATTGTTATTTTCTATTTCTCTACTAAATCAAGTAATATATATTATTAAATCATTTTAGATTGAAATCCTTTATCTGATCCATTAATTACTATAAAAGTCTTGTTATTTGATATTAGATTAAAACCAAAAGCATCAAAATCACTTAAAAATCATAGTTGCAATGCTTTGTTAATATTTCTTTCTGATAAGTAATTTAAATTGCCTAAAAAAATAAAAGATTCCTGTTCAACAGCATCTTAGAAATAAATTTTATCTTCATTTTTATTGAAATCACTAATCCAATCTATTTTTCTTGTTTTATTGTTTTTTGTTAATCGAGATTCTCTTGAATTCTTATAAACGAAGGTGTCAATGTCTTCACCTCCCTTCAAGTAATTTTTAGCTAAACTACCACAAATCTTATCCTCTCCTCAATTTCCTTCAATAGTATCTCTTCCACTTTTGCCAAATTAAAAATCGTTGCCATCATTACCTAATAGAATTTTATTAGAAGAATCTCCAATTAATTTGTCGGAATTATTTGTGCCTGATATGTGTTCAAATTTTTCAATTTGACTTGATATTGAACCAATTCCTGGAAGATTATTTATTATTAATTCACTATAAGATAGATCTATTTCTAAAGATGCTATGAAGCCACCATTACTTATTCCATCTATCCAGTCATTATTGTTTTTTGTGGCAATTATTTTTTCATAAAAGTCAGTAAACTTATCTATGCTAAGCGATCCTTTATTTACTGCGCGTGCTCGGATAAGAGTTATATTTTCTGGCAGATAAGAAATATATAACATCATAACCAGTACCAAATTGATATTCATTATTACCTTCAAATCCATAAAGATAATCATTTCCTATTGAACCAAATAAATTCTTTTTAGATTCATGTTTTGGAGTTATTTCCTCATCTATTCTTGAAAAATGATTATTAAATTTTAAAAAATATTTATTTGAATTCTTGAAATCTTTTTTTTCTTTTTCTTGATTTTCTATATATAGACATAATATTCGAATCAGTCAAATGATAATATCATAAAATTAAATTTATTTTTAATTAAAAACAAAACTCCATAGCATTATAAATACTACACACAATTAGGATTAGTCCTAATATATAGGAAAGATAAAAAAATAAATCGTGAAAAAAATAAAAAAAAATAAAAAAAGAAATGAATTTTCTAAATTATTTAAAAATAAAAGTAGTTCTTCCACTGATATAAGTAAAGCTGAGAACTATTTGATTAATGGAGATTATATGAATGCCCTATTGATTTATAAAAAATTAATAGAAAATGGTTCTAAAAATCCAAATTATTTTAGTAGAGTTGCCGAGATTAATCTAACCTTATCTATCAACTTAGAAGAAACAATTGAATTTTTAAAAAAAGCGCTTTCCATATCTCCGAATCATCCTACAGCTTTACACAGTATGGGACTATGTTTAAGATCAAAAGGACTTTTTGAAGAAGCAGTAACTTCATTTAAAAATGCAATAAAATTTAACCCAAATTTTCCTGAAGCTTTTTTTAATCTTGCTTTAACTTTTAAAAATCTTAATGATAATGAAAATGCAATTTTATATTATAAAAAAGCCCTAGAAATTAAACCAAGTTTATTGCCGGCATTAAATAATTTGGGAAATATTTATAGTGAAATTAAGAATTATAATTTAGCTCTAGAAATTTTCAAAAAAGCTGTAGAGCTTAAACCAGATTTTGATATTGCTCATAATAATATGGGGATAATTTATAACGAATTAGGGAATTCAGATTTAGCGATTTTTCATTATAAAAAATCATTAGAGATAAATTCAAAAAGTTTTGAAGCATATAATAATTTGGGAAATGTTCAAAAAAATTTAGGGAATCTTAAACAGGCAAAAGTTTGTTATGAGTCTGCTTTAGAATTAAATCCTGATTTCATAGATGCAAAACATAATTTTGCAACATTGTTAATGGTAATGGAAAATTATAAGGAATCTAAAATTTTATACGAAGAAGTAATAGATAAAAATCCAAATTTTTATCAAGCTTTTTCAAATCTTGGAAGTTTATTTAGAAGGTTAGGAAGGATTAATGAAGCTTTTAAATTAAATAAAAAATCTATTGAGATTTATCCTAATAATCAAGAGGCTCTCAATAACTTAGGTTTATTATTTATTGATCTTAATCAAATAGATAAAGCAATTACTTATTTTGAGAGAGCGGCAGAAATTAAAGAAAGTGATAAAATTTTTAATAATATAGGGCTTGCATTCCAAAGGAAAAGAAAATTTCAAGAATCACTAAAATACTATAATTTATCTTTAAATATTAATCCAAGTAATTATAAAACTTTTTCTAATTTAGGTAATTGCTACCTGGAAAACGAAGATTATATTAATTCAATTAATGCATACGAGTCTGCTTTGAAATTAAATTCAAATGATTTTTTTTCCACTGTTCAAAAACTTTCGGCAGAAAGGCTTATTTGCGAATGGGGATCTAAAGCTAAAGCAATAAAAATCGAAGATTTTAAATTAGCAAAAGATCAGTTTATAAATCCTAGACCAATAATGTATTTGTATGATAATCCACTTTTAGAATTAATTATTGCAAGAAGATATCATGAAAAAAATTATAAGAGAGAAATGAAAAATTTAAAATATATTAAAAAACCTAAAATTAGAATAGGTTATTTTTCAGCGGATTTTGTAACGCACGCTGCGACTATTTTACTAGTAAGACTTTTTGAATTATACGATTCAAATAATTTTGAAATATATGCATATAGTTTTGGTGATATAGAAGATGATACATTTACTCAAAGAATAAAAAAAGGATCTAATATCTTTAGAGATGTAAAATTTAAAAGTGATATTGAAATTGTTGAGTTAGCTAGAAATGATGAAATTGATATTGCTATAGACTTAATGGGTTATACAAAAAACTCAAGGCCTGGAATTTTTTCAATGAGAGTTGCTCCTGTACAGATTAGTTATTTGGGATTTACTGGTACTATGGGAAATAAAAATATAGACTATATTATTGCAGATAAAGTTTTAATAAAAGAAAAAGATAAAGATTTTTATGATGAAAAAATTATTTATTTAAATGAAAGTGCCATTAGTTTTGATGATACTTTAAAGATTTCAAAGTTTGAAAAAAACAGGATTGAAAATAAATTACCTGAAACGGGATTTATTTTTGCCTGTTTTAATAATTCATATAAAATATCTTCTGAAGAATTTGATATTTGGATGTCCTTATTGAAAAAAGTTGATAATAGTTTTTTGTGGTTATACGCGACAAATGAAAAATCAAAGGAGAATTTGCTTAAAGAAGCGAATCTTAGAGAAATTAAATCATCTCAATTAATATTTGCAGAAAAAATGCCGCTCAAAGATCATTTTAAGAGACATTGTTCAGCTGATCTATTTCTTGACACTTTTAACCATAATGCAGGCTGCACGGGAGCTTTAGCATTAAATGCTGGGCTACCTATTCTAACTTTGCATGGCAATACCTATCACTCAAGGATGTCATCTAGTTTATTAAATTACATTGATATTCCTGAATTAATTACCTACTCTAAAGAAGAATATTTTAATATGGCTTTGAAGTTGTCTCAAAATTTTGATTTTTATAATGAAATAAAAAATAAACTTCGAGCGAATCTAAGAAAAGAAAAAATGTTTAATTCAAAACTTTTTGTTGAAGGTTTCGAAAAAATTTATTATTCGATAATAAAAAAAATATAATTATAGATATAGATTTCAATATTTTTTCAAGTTTTGCTACTATGATTTAAAAATTTTTAGTAAAAAATTTTAAAAATAAAGTGAAAAAAAAACAAAAAAAGAAATTCAAACCTTTTCTAGAATTAAAAAATAAAACTAATAATTCTTTAGAAATTTCTCAAAGCAACTTGGAAAAGGCAGCTTTAAATTGTATAAGAAATTTAGATTACCTTGGTGCGGAGAAAATATATACTGAATTAGTTAGTAAAAACTCAAAAAATAGTATTGTTTATGCAAATTTGGCTGGGCTTTTACAAAAAAGAAAAATCTTCGATGGGGTTGAGGAATTATTAAAAAAAGCAATTTCTATGAATCCTAATTATGCAGACGCATATTCAAATTTAGGTGTCTTTTACCATAGGGAAAAAAATATAGACCAAGCTATTAATTGTTATAAAAAAGCTTTGTTGTTAAAAAACAATTATCCTGAGGCAAATTTTAATTTAGGAAATGCCTACTGCGAAATAGGTGAAGAAGATAAGGCTCTTTTTCATTTAGAGAAAGCTGTTGAAATTAAAGATGATTACTTAGAAGCTCATTTAAATTTAGGTGAATTCTTTGCCCGAAAAAGGAATCTTTCCAAAGCTATTTATCATGTTGAAAAAATCATGAATGCAAATAATAGAACAACAGAACTTCTCTTAGGAGCAGGGAGGGTTTTTGTTAAGTTGGAATTATTTTATGACGCTATTAAATTATTTGAAAATGTTCTTAAGTTTGAAAATAATAGAAAAGCAATGATGGATTTAATTACTATAAGAAAACAAATTTGTGATTGGGATAATTATTCTATTGATTTGGAAACAATAAAGAAATTTAGTAATGATTCAGAAGTTGATGATACAAATTCATATATGTACTTCGAAGATAATCCTGAAACTCATTTTAAATTGATTAGTAATTATGCTAAGAAGACTTTTCATGATATCGAGAGTGATTTTAAAACCCAAAAAAGAAAAATATCAGGAAGAAAAATCAGGATTGGGTATGTATCTGCTGATTTTCGCGAACATCCTGTTACAAAATTAATTTACAGGATAATTGAGCTGCATGATAAAGAAAGATTTGAAGTTTTTGCATATAGCATTTTTGATGAAATTGAAGACCAATATACAAGTTCTATAAAAAATAGTGTTGATAAATTTCTTAATCTTTCAAATAAAAATGAGTACGATATTGCCTCAACAATCAGGGAAGATAAACTAGATATTGCTATAGATCTAATGGGTTATTCTAAGAATAGCAAACCTAAGATATTTGCTTATAGAGTTGCTCCTATTCATATTAGTTACTTAGGTTATCCAGCAACTACTGGAGCATATTTTATGGATTATATAGTTGCTGATAAATTACTAATACCAGAAATTGATAAGAAATATTATTCTGAAAAAGTTTTATATTTAAATCAAAGCCCCCTATGTTGTGATGATAGATTTTTGAATTTAAATAATTATAATTTAAGGAAAAAATATGGATTTTCAGAAGATGGATTTATATTTGCTTGCTTTAATAATAATTTAAAAATATGTCCTTCGGTTTTCAAAATTTGGATGGAAATTCTTCAAGAAGTTAAAAATAGTTATCTATGGCTTTATGGATCAAATGAAGCATCTAAAGATAACTTACTTAAAGAAGCGATTAATATGAATATCTCAGTGGACAGAATAAAATTTGCAGAATATTTAGAAACAAAAAAACATATTGAACGACATTCTCAGGTAGATCTCTTTATAGATACTTTTAATTTCTCAGCAGGAGCGACTGCAATTTTTGCAATATTATCTGGAACCCCAATAGTTACTCTGTATGGTAATTCTTATTATTCAAGAATGTCATCAAGTTTATTAGCTAGTTTAGATTTAAAAGAACTTATTACAGAGAATCAAAATGAATATAAAAGTAAATGTATTGAGTTAGCTATGAATAAATCAAAATTTTCTACATTAAAAGAAAAATTATTAAATAATTTAAAATCAGGGAATTATTTAAATAGTAAATATTTTGTTAGGGAACTTGAAACTAAATTGATGAGTATATTGAAATAGTTTAAAATGCAATAGTTAAATATAAATAAGGTCTAAAATATAATTATATTATTTTTTTTATTGGCAGATATTCAGTGATTTAAAGATGAAGATTAATGAAATTATTGATAAAGAGCTCAATAGTAATGAGTTAATAGCTAAATTAAGAGAAAATGACTCTTTAATACATTACACTAAAAATTTAATTGTAAATCATTTATGTAAAGAAATAGATCTTGAAGTAGATTTTAAAAAAGCTCATAAATCTTTCTGTAAGAAGAATAATATTTCTAAAGAAGAGGACTTAAAAAAATATCTTAGATTAAAAGGGATGTTATATGATGATCACAAAAGAAATTTAATAAACAGCGAAAAAATTATACATATAGCTCATAATGAATTTTCAGAAAAAGCCAAAAGTGATTTTTTAAATAATAAAACCTTTTTAGATATTTATACATATTATTTCTTGAATTTTTTAGATTCTGATTCAGCTCATGAAATTTATTTTCGTTTAGAATCTAAGGAAATGAATTTAGATTCGCTTAATGCTGATAATTCAATAGAAATAGACTTTAAGTATGGAAGAGTAGGGCCAACAGATTTATTAAAAATCACACCAATTATTAGAGATCAGCTAATAAATCTAGAGTTAGGCAACTTTACTGCTCCTTTTAAATTTAATAATAATTGGATAATTTTAATCTTAAAAGATAAAAAAGAAGCAATTTTTGATGGAATAACAAAATCAAAAATGGTGCTAGCTTTATTTGATGAATGGATTAATGTAATAACAGTAGATTCTCTAAAAAAGTTTTTAGTTTAATTAAAGAAAGTAAGGTTGAAATTTATGGAAAATATTTCAAAAAATTATATAAGGGAAATATTCCTAAATAATGGGGAAAAAGTTAAATACAAAATTGGACAATCATTGTCAAGTGATTCATATATATCAGGAGTAGTAAATTACATTGAATCAGGCGAAGCAAGAATTATTTTTAAAGACAATAAAAGGTTGAGAACATTGGATAAAATTTCAGGTGGAGAAGTAGTAGGGGCAATTTCTCTTATAAGAGGAACTCCGTGCGAAAATGTAAGAGCTTCCTCAGAAGTTGTTGCAATATCAATAAGTGACAGGAAATTTAAAGATATTTTTGAAAAAGATGAGAAGTTTAGGACCTTTTTTATTTATCAGAAAAATAAAGCTGAAATTATTGAATTTTCGCAGTCCATTTTAGACTCAATTCCTAATTCAGAGTATTCAACATTAGAAATTTACAATTTAATATTTAAAAATGTGGTTTACTTTAGTGAGAATTCTGAAAATATTAAAGATTTTTTTAAAGAAGATAACGTAAACTTCATTTCAACTTTTTTAAAAACAGAATCAAACTTTAAGAGATTAGAAAAATACGAAAACTTCATTTTAGTTAAAGAAATTAAAAGTCTTTATCCGAAGAGATTCTTAATTTTAAAAAAAGAGTTAATAGAAAGCTTTAGCAAAAGTATTTTTAGAAATACCAATAATGATAAAGAAAAAGAAAGAAATAAATCAAATTTTGAAAAGAAAATACAGTATGCCCCCCCAAATGCTCCATTGAGTATTTTCAACAATATTGACTTTGAAAAAAATAATTTAATAACCGCAACTGGTCAACTTAGAGAAACTTTAGCTTGTTTTGAAATGCTTGGTAAGATTTTAGACTTTCCAATAAGAAAAGATTCAATTGAAAAAAAGCTAAGAGATTTAGAAAACAGAGGCTGCAAAGTAAATTTGCAAATTTTTGGAGAATTTTTATTTAGTCTTGGTTTAAGTGCTACCAAGGGTGTTGTTCCCACCAAAATGGCATTTAGACTACAAACTCCTTCTCTAATAAAGTGGAAAGAAAGTTTTGCTCTTGTTGTAAAAAGTAGTCAAGAAGGAATCGTTTTGGCATCTCCATCAGATGGACTACTTCAAATAAATATTGATGAAATAAAAGATTTTTTAGGAGAAAAGTTTGAAATTCTTTTAATAGAAAAAACTAAAGAAACACCATCTATTAAATTTAATTTGAATTGGTTTTTGCCGGTGATCAAAAAGTATAGATTTGTATTGATACAGGTATTACTCGCAAGTTTTGTAATTCAATTATTTACATTAGGCAATCCTTTATTAATTCAAGTAATTATCGATAAAGTTATTTCACAAAGAAGTCTCGATGCACTTCAAGTTTTAGGCATAGCTTTACTTTTCGTAACTTTACTTGAAGGAATTCTTGGGAGCCTAAAGACCTTTTTATTTGCTGAGACAACAAATCGGATTGATCAAACTTTAGGTGCAAAAGTTATAGATCACTTACTAAGGTTACCCTTGTCTTATTTTGATAAAAGACCTGTTGGAGAATTAGGCTCAAGAATAGATGAACTAGAAACAATAAGAGAATTTCTTACTGGACAAGCTTTAAGTACTATCCTAGATGCGATTTTTTCTTTGATTTACATATTAGTTATGTTTTTGTATAGTTCTCTATTAACTTTAATAGCTTTAATAGTTGTACCTGTCCAAATACTTATTACTATCCTTGGGGGACCATTATTCAGAAAGCAATTTAGACAAACAGCAGAACAAAATGCTAAGACAAAAAGTCACTTAGTTGAAATATTGACATCTATCCAGACCGTAAAATCGCAAAATATAGAAACTATTAGCAGGTGGAAATGGCAAGAACTTTATTCAAAGTATATTGCGCGCAATTTTGAGAAAATCATAAGTGGTACGATTTTGATTCAAACTGGTCAAATACTCCAGAAACTATCTCAACTACTTGTATTATGGGTTGGAGCTACTCTAGTGCTTGATGGCCAATTAACATTAGGACAGTTAATAGCATTTAGAATTATATCTGGATATGTAACACAACCTCTACTCAGGTTGTCAACTATTTGGCAAAATATTCAACAACTAAAAGTAAGCTTTGAAAGGTTAGGTGATGTTATAGATATGCCACAAGAATCAGATACAATTGATCAAAGTAAAATCCCTCTTCCAGTTGTTGAGGGGGATATTGAATTCGAAGGTGTAAATTTTTCGTTCACTAAGAGTAATACAAATATTTTGAATGATGTAAGTTTTAAAATAGAAAAGGGTCAGTTTGTTGGGATTGTTGGAGAAAGTGGAAGTGGTAAAAGCACCTTGATGAAACTAATATCGAGACTTTATTCTCCTAATTCCGGGGTAGTTAAAATTGATAATTTTGATATAGAAAAAGTTGAACTTTATTCATTGAGAAAACAAATTGGGATTGTTCCACAAGAGCCAATTTTGTTCTCGGGATCAGTTAAAGATAATATTTCACTTACAAACTCTGAGTCTAATGACCAAGATATAGTCAAAGCTGCAAAACTATCGGAAGCTCATGATTTTATAATGTCATTACCAAGTGGTTATAGTACTCCTGTAGGCGAAAGAGGCTCATCATTAAGTGGCGGACAAAGACAGCGTATAGCGATAGCTAGAACGCTTTTAAATAATCCAAACCTTTTAATATTAGATGAAGCCACAAGCGCTTTAGATTACAATACTGAAAATAAATTATGTAATAATTTAATTAATGAATTATCTGATAAAACTGTTTTTTTCATAACACATAGACTTTCTAGCATTAAAAAAGCTGACTGTATTATTATGATGCACAAAGGAAGGATTGATGAGATAGGAACACACGAGGAATTAATAAATTTACAAGGTAGATATTATGCTTTAATAAGCAAGCAAGGTAAATTCTAAAATAAATGTTTCAAAGCCTTATTAATAAATTTAAAAAATATAATTTTATTATTAAAAAAAGATTTTAAATATGAAAAAAAATAATTTAATTATTAAAGATTTACTAAAACTTTTTAAAAAAGAAAACTTGAAATTATTAAATTTAAATAATACTTATTTAACTATTAGAGACAAATCAAATTTATGGGTAAAATTTATATTTAAAACCTTTAATAATGCTCAAGACAAAATTGAAAAAAGCTTTAAATCTTTAGTTTTTGATGAATCACTTTTAAGACAAAGTGACTTTTGGGTCAAGTCAGTAACATGGACTCTTATAGGTACCTCATCTTTTATGTTCGTTTGGCTTGCATTAGCTAAAACTGATGAGGTAGTTATAGCTCTTGGTAAATTAGAACCAAAAGGAGATGTTAAGGACATACAAATTCCTATTGGTGGAGTTATTGAGGAGATATTTGTTGAAACTGGAGATGTTGTAAATAAAGATGAAAGACTTATACAACTCGATAGAGAATCAGCGTATGGGCAATATATTTCGTTGAAATCAGCTATCGAAGAAAAAGAAGTACAACTTGATAAAAATATTAGTATTCTCTTATTAAAAAATATTCAGAAGGAAGAAGAAGCAAAGTTGAATTCAGAGAAATTAATTTTAATTTCAAATAAGTTAAAAATAAATGAAGAAATTCTCAATTCTTTTGAACAATTAATTGATGAAGGTGCTGTTTCAAATTTAGAATTATCAGAGCAAAAAATCAAAGTTAATGAATTAAGAAGTTCTTTAAAACAAGTCAATATTGAGGGTAAAAGAAATAGTTCTTTAACTAATCAGCAAATAAAAAATCTTGAGTCTGAGCAAGCAAAAATTAAAACCGAATTATCTTCTTTAAATTCTCAGTTAATACGCACGAATGTAAATTTAAAATATCTTTCTATAAATTCCCCAGTTAAAGGAGTTGTTTTTGATTTAAAACCAACCTCCCCAGGATATGTCGCCCAATCTAGTGAACCAATAATGAAGATTGTGCCATTTAATGAACTTGAGGCTGATATTGAGATCCCCAGTAACAAAATTGGTTTTGTAAAGTTAGACATGCCAGTCGAAATAAGTATAGATTCTTTCCCAGCAAGCGATTTTGGTGTGGTAAATGGTAAATTAAAGTCAATTGGTTCAGATGCATTGCCTCCATCTCAGATTGATCAAAGATTTGAATATAGCTATCCAGCAGTAGTGTCTCTTGATAATCAAGAATTGCTGGTAAAAAATGGTGTAAGTTTACCTTTACAAGTTGGTATGTCATTAACTGCTAATATTAAATTAAGAAAGGTAAGTTATATCCAATTACTTTTTAGAACTCTTTCAAATAGGGTTGATTCTCTTAAAAAAATGTAATTTTTAGATAAACAATATAAAATTAATTTATTAAATTGTGCTAAATAATTTTATAAATTATATCCATAAATTAAAAATTTAAGTATAAAAAAGTTCTTGATAAATATACCTTTTTATATTTTTTTTAGTAATTAATTTATTCGTTTCTGCAAATCTATAAAGCGAAAATATCCTTATTAGTTAAGTTTGCGCATAAATATACAATTGACTATAAATAAAGATTAATATAGTTTAGTTTTATAAGTGAATTTTTTGTTTGTGTACCATAAAAAATTTGCTTAAATAATGCTGAATTGATAGTATGAAATGATAGGATATATAAACTTTGGCAAAAATGAATTTTGAGGAGGTTCGTTTTTCTTACGATGTATTCGCATCAGAAGAGATTCTGCCTTTTTCTGCTAAAAATAAACATATAGTTTTCTACGACGAGAATCTAATTGATATTGAAATTCTTCTTCGTGGAAAGATAAGTGAATTCTCCTACGTACCTGTAAATAAATCAGAATTATTTATTAACAAACTTTATAAATATTTATCCGTTGAATCTTTTAATTCTTTTTCTGTAGTTTGTCACGGTTCTGAAGATGGCTTAGAAATTGGAAATGAAACTTTTGGTAATCAAGAATTAAATCAGTTAGCGGAACTTTTACCTGATAAAACGTTAGATAAAATTAATTTATATTCTTGCGAGATTGGAAAAAATACAAATTTTATTCGAAATTTATCCAAAATTTTTAGAGCAAAAGTATATTCGAGTACTGGTTTAGTTGGACATTCCACACTAAAAGCTTCTTGGGAATTGGAAGGATTTTCTGATTTCAAGATAAACGCAAAAAACAACATACAACCTTTCAATTCTCATGCTTTATCTAGTTGGAAACACTCTCTCCTCTTTATAAGTTCCGCTAATGTTCAAAACTACATTGATGGAAGTTTCAATCCTGGAACAGGATTTTATTCAGTAGGCGGTCTAAATGAAAATATATTCGTAAGCGGCAATATAACTGTTGATCAAGTTAATTCTTTAACTGCGGGGTTAGCGAACAATGACCCACTTTTCGTTTTTGCTGGAGTGACAAGTACTGAAGATAATTCTGAATTAGCTACCCTAACTTCTTCATCCACAAACCAAATTGATATTATTTTGAAAGCTTCTGCATCAGCTGCTGAATTGAAATCTATTAATGCCTCAACATCTCGCGGCATTAATGCTCAAGCTCTCACAACAGTCACAGGAGTTGTTGCCAATATGGTGTCTATTGGAGGAGATACATCAGCATTCTTACATAACAGTGTTCTCAGTAATTTCCTAAACGGTCCAATTGGTTCGGCTGTTAAGTCTGAATCCGCTCTTACTTTTATACCTAGTGCCGCAACTCAGTCTGTATCAGAATTAAATACTCTTAATACTGCAGTTACAAAAAAAATAGATCTTACTTCTGTGACTGCCTTTAGTGATAGTGATATCGATGACCTTTCTACATTTTATGATCAACGTGCCGGGTTTGATAATACTGATAGTATTGGAACCATCACCCTTACCGATAACGGAGGATCTGGTAGTGATGTTGATTTTGGAG
>QCDM01000024.1 GCA_003280895.1 Prochlorococcus sp. AG-355-I20
ATTAGATGAATTAATTAAACAAAAATCATATTTAAATTTGTATGCATTAGAAATTGATAAAAATCCTCTTGAATATTCGCTTAGAAATGAATCTTTCCTTAAATTATGGGATCCAAAAGTCAAAAAAATATTTGAATCACTTTATCGAAAAGATTACTTTGAGGATCAATTTTTTAAATGCAGTATTTTGTGGGGTGATGCTAGAGAAAAAATAAACATTATTCCTTCCTCTATTAAATTCGATCTGATTTATTTAGATGGCTTTTCTCCTCAAAAATGCCCACAAGTATGGACGATTGAATTTTTATCCAAAGTCACAAAAAATCTCAATCCTTATGGTTATTTGATAACTTATTCTTCATCAGCGGCAGTAAGAAAAACCCTAAGAAATCTTGGATTAGAAATTTTTACTATTAAGCCAAGTTTTAAAAACAAACCTTTTTGGAGTCAGGGAACTGTCGGAATATCAAAATTTGATAAGAATAAATTGAAACCTAATTTCAATTTTGAAAAGTTATCTTTAATGGAAGAAGAACATCTCTTAACTAAAGCTAGTATTCCATATCGCGATCAAGATTTGAACTCAAGTAAAGACGATATAATCAGGAGAAGATTAGATGAGCAATTATTGTCAAATCTATTATCTACAAATAAATGGAGAGAGAAGTGGGGAATGACGAAGTTATCCTTTAAGAGTTAGATTTAAATTAGGATTTAAAATAAACATGTTAAGTGTTGCGATATTAGCGGCAGGCAAGGGCACTAGGATGGAAAGCTCATTGCCAAAAGTTTTACATAAAATTTCTGGCAAAAGTCTTCTACAAAGAGTAATTGATTCATGTGTCGAATTAAAGCCCGATAAAATTTTCGTAATTACTGGACACAAATCAAAAGAAGTACAAAAGTCAATCCAAAACGATAAAAAAATCCAGTTTGTTGTTCAAGAACCTCAATTAGGAACCGGTCATGCTATCCAGGTACTTTGTAAAGAAGTAAAAAAACATGAAGGAAAGCTTTTGGTACTAAACGGCGATGTACCACTCATTAGGCCTAGTACTCTAAAAAGGCTTTTATATTTATACGATTCAAAAAATGCTGATGTTTCTTTAATTACCACAAAGAAAACAAATCCACAAGGATATGGCAGAGTTTTTTTGAAGGGGAGTTTTATAGAGAGAATTGTTGAAGAAAAAGATTGCAATGATCTAGAAAGAGAAAATCCATTAATCAATGCAGGTGTTTACTGTTTTAACTGGGGTAACTTATCAGAAATAATTAATACCTTGCAAAGCAATAATAATCAAAAAGAGATTTACTTAACTGATACAATATCTCTGCTAAAAAATTCCTCAAGTCTTGAGGTAGAGGATAATGGAGAGCTTCAAGGAATTAATAACAGAATTCAACTATCAGAGTGCGAGGAATGTATTCAGAATTTAATTAAAGAAAAACATATGCTTAATGGTGTAACTTTTATAAATAAAGCAAGTTGTTCAATTAGTGAAGAAGCTGAAATTGGTAAGGATGTAATTATAGAGGCTAATACACATATAAGAGGAAATACGACAATAAATAGTCATTGCATTATCGGTCCAAATACTTTTATTGAGAATTCTAATGTTGGATTAAATTGTGAAATTTTAAACTCTACTGTTTATGATTCTCAAATAATGGATCATATAAAAATTGGTCCTTATAGTCATATAAGACCTAATTCCAAAATATCTTCCCATAGCAAAATAGGTAATTTTGTTGAGATCAAAAATAGTCAACTAGATGAAGAATCTAAAGTAAACCATCTAAGTTATATTGGTGATTCTATTATTGGAAGATCTACAAATATTGGAGCAGGCACTATTACTGCAAATTTTGATGGACAGAAAAAACATCAAACAAAAATTGGCAAAAATTCCAGTATTGGAGCAAACACAGTTTTTGTAGCCCCTATAAATCTAGGGGAATCAGTAACAACAGGTGCTGGTTCAGTGATCACAAAAGACTCTAAAGATAATTCATTAGCGATCTCAAGAACTAAACAAGTAAATATAGAGAATTGGAAAAAAAGAAATCCTGATTTAGTTAATTAATTCAATAATTTTTTCAAGTTGCCAACATCTGCTCCCTTTTATAAGAATAGAATCACCTTTTTTTGTAGATTTGTTTATCTCTTGAGGTACATCTTTAATATTATTTAAAACTAAGAATTTATTCTTATCTTTTAGATAATTGGAGTAAATTTTTTCATTTTCTTTATCGCAAATAAATAAACACTTTTCTATATCAGAATTATTTATTAAGTTGAATATTTCTTTGTGATACTTTTCAGATTCTTTTCCCAATTCTTGCATACTTCCAAATATGAAAAATTTATTTCTCGGTTTTTCAAGTAGGTTTTTAATACATGCTTTTACTGACTCTGGCGAAGCATTATATGATTCATCATATATTGTTGTTTTTACTGATTTAAAAATTTTATTTCTTCCACCCAAACTTACAAAATCAAATTTATTAAAACTTCCAAAATCAATTCCTAGCTCTTTAGCAACTGCATAAGCAAATAAGAAATTTGAAGCATTGTGAAATCCCTCAAATGAAATTTCAAAAGTATTTTCTTCAATTAAAATTGTTTTATTCAAAGGATTATAAAATCCTCGCAAATTACCATCTTTCTTAAAACTATCCTTTTGATTCTCTGCATTTAGTAGTTTTACTTTTAAGACTCTACCTTTCCAAAATTCTTTTAAAGTTTTTTCCAGGAATGGATCATTTGCTGGAATTATTACAACACCCTTTGGATTTAAAAACTTACTAATTTCACACTTTGCATAAGTAATATTTTTTTTTGAGCCCAACAAACCAATATGAGCTGTCCCAATGTTAGTAATAACTGCAATATCGGGTTCACTATATTTAGATAAATTCTCGATCTGTCCAATACCTCTCATCCCCATCTCAAGAACTAAAACTTTATCTTCTATATCTGTAGCAAAAATAGTAAGACCAACTCCAATCTCATTATTGAAATTTGCATGAGATAATTTAATTCTTCCAAGTTTATTTAAAACTCCACCAATCATTTCTTTTGTTGTGGTTTTACCCACTGAGCCAGTTATTGCGACAATAGGGATATTTAATTTTTTTCTTTTTAGCAATGCTAATTTTTGAAAAGCCTCTGTTGTGTCATTTACAACCCAATAAGGAAAATTACTAGGCAGATACCTCTGCATCCCTTTTTTAATTACAACAGATTTAACTCCTTTTTTCAAAACCTCTGGAAGAAAACTATGTCCGTCAAAATTTTTACCCTTGATAGCTATAAAAAGATCATTTTTTAATAAAGTTCTACTATCAATACTTATATTCTTAAAATTCAAAAAATCTCTTTTCCCCTCTCTCAGATTTCTAATATCCCCCAAAACATCGTTTAATTCTGATAAAGAGAATTCCATTAAAAAATTAAGTCATACTTTTTTTTAAAGATGGATCAGCTGATTGTCCGTAAGAAAATTTTTCAACTTCAGCAACATCTGGCGATGGTTCTTTTATTCCGCAAACATCCTTATACATAACTTCGTATTCAAGAGCTGATCTTTGCCAACTAAACTCTTGGCTCATGGCTCTTTTTTGCAGTAATTCCCAACTATCTTTATGCCTAAAGGCTTCCCAGGACCTTACTAAAGAAGTATAGAAATCTATAGGTTCAAAGCGATCAAAGCAAAATCCCGTACCATTATTATTTTCTGGGTCATGAGGTAAAACTGTATCAACTAAACCTCCAACTCGCCTTACTATAGGTATAGAGCCATACCTCATAGCAAGGAGTTGACTAATTCCACAAGGTTCAAATCTACTTGGCATTAAAAATGCATCAGAGCCACCGTAGATAAGCCTTGATAAAGAATCATCATAGGTAAGAAATACTGAGAATCTTCCTGGGTAATCTAATGCCAGTTGCCATAAGCCAGACTCTAAATATCTATCTCCAGTCCCTAAAACAGCAATTTGAGAATCTGTATAGGCTAATAGTCTTCTTGAAACTTGTAAAAGTAAGTCAACCCCTTTCTGATCAACTAACCTACTGACCATACCTAAAAGATATTTTTTAGGATTAACTTCGAGACCCATTTCTCTCTGCAGAATTTTTTTATTTTCTAGCCTATTTTCTAAATTCTTAATACTGAATTGTGCAGGTAAAACTGGATCTTTGGCTGGATTCCATTCATCAAGATCTATACCATTAAGAATTCCCCTTAATTTACCTGAAATGTAATTAAGTAATCCTTCGAGGCTTTCCCCGTATTCATGGGTTTTAATTTCATCTGCATAAGTCGGAGAAACAGCATTAACCCTATCTGCGTACAACATTGCCGCAGCCATCGTATGGTCTCCATGCATATACCAAGGACACCAAGTCATTTTTTCAAGTTTCCACCTCCAAGGGCCTTGGTATTTTAAATTATGAATTGTGAAAACAGTACTAATTTCGGGATCCTGATGCATCCACACAGGAATCATTCCAGTGTGCCAATCATGGCAATGGAGAACTTGAGGTTTCCAACAATTCCAGGCAAATTCTGCAGTGGCACTAGCAAAAAATGTAAAGCGCCAGTCCTCATTTTCGCCTCCATATATTTGATCAGAATCAAATATTGGATGACCCACTAGGTAAATCACATAATTATGAATGGGATGTTTTGCTTCATATATGGCAAAATCAGTGCCCATTGTATTTGCTCTAAAGACTGGTTCATTCGATACCTCTAAAAGACTCCACAATTTTCCATATCCTGGAATTATTACCCTTACATCGTGACCAAGTTTTATCAAAGATGGAGGCAACGAACCAACCACATCTCCCATACCTCCAACTTTGATCATTGGAGCACATTCAGCAGCGGCAAGAAGAATTCTCATTGATAATTATTTAAAAAAGTTCTTTTGAAAAATAAACTATGATGTCCACTTATAGTCAGAAAAGTCTGGTGGACGCTTTTCAAGAAAGGCATCTCTACCTTCTTGAGCTTCTTCAGTCGAATAGAATAATTGAGTTGTGTATCCAGATAATTCTTGAATACCTGCAATCCCATCATTCTCTGCATTGAATGAAGCTTTAAGAATACGAATAGCAGTTGGACTATTTCGTAAAATCTCTCTTGCCCAGATTACACCCTCAGCTTCTAATTCTTCAATCTTTGTAATTGCATTTATCAAGCCCATCTCTAGAGCTTCCTTGGAATTATATTTTCTACACAAAAACCAAATTTCTTTTGCTTTTCTTTGACCAACAAGTCTTGCTAAATAACTAGATCCAAAACCAGCATCAAAACTACCAACTCTTGGACCTGTTTGACCAAATATTGCATTTTCAGAGGCGATACTGAGATCACAAATTAGATGAAGTACCTGCCCTCCTCCAATTGCGAAACCAGGAATTAAAGCAATAACCACTTTAGGCAAACTTCTTATTAATCTTTGAAGTTCAAGTACATTTAATCTCTGCTTCCCTTCATCATTTTTATATCCATTTTTACCCCTTACACTCTGATCACCTCCAGAGCAAAAAGAATAAATGCCTTTCTTGTCGGGTCCCGCACCTGTAAAGAGAACTACGCCAATAGTTACATCATTTCTTACGATATCGAATGCGTCAATGAGTTCATCTACAGTTTGTGGCCTAAATGCATTTCTTTTTTCAGGCCGATTAATTGCAATTCTCGCGATTCCCTCATCTGATTTGTGAAACAATATATCCTCATAAGATTTAAATTCTGACCAATTTAAATTTGTTTTTCCAGGTAATACTTTCATGTAATCTAATTATTCAAAGATAGAAAATGATAAATTTAACTGCCAATTATTTTTTTTAGCAAGGCATTTTTTTCACAAATTTCATTTTCTGGATCAACATCAACTTTAATTATTACAGATTTCTGGATAGAAATGCTCCATTCTAATGCCTCTCGTAATTTTTTAAAATTTGCCACACTTTTAAAGTTTACTTGATAGCCCTCTGCAAGTTTTGGCCAGTTTATTTCTTTTGGCATAAGAAATAATTTTTTTAATTCATCTTCTTTTAAATTTTTTTTATAAATACGATTAAATATATTTCCGCCATTATTATTTATTAGAAGAATTGTTAAATTCATGTCGATTGAATTTTCAATCAGCCATCCGTTTATATCATGAATAAAAGCCAAATCTCCAGTCACAAGAAGTAGAGGATTTTTAATTCTAGAAATACCTAATGCAAGAGATAAAGTACCGTCTATGCCAGAAGCGCCCCTAAAGCTGAAACAATTTCTTGTTAAAGTGCCATTCTCTGAAAATGTGAGCCAATCTCTAATCGGGCTACTCGCAGAGAGCATTATAGGATTTTCAGTTGGCCAAAGTTTTGGAACAAGATTTGCAAGCATATACTCAGTGATTTGATTATCTTGAGTAATTTTCTCTTTTAAAATTTCTTTAATCTGCTCGCCCTCCTCTATTAAATTTAAAGCCATCGGAGTAAGAGACTTTTTGTTTTTTTCGTTAATTGATAATTCTTCTAACAATAGAGTAGTGAAATTTGATAGCCCAAAATCATATTCAAATGATTTTTTTATAGGGTCCAATTTTCTATAGTTTTTTTCTTTTATAAGAATTTGTATCCCTTTGAAGTTCATTAAAAACTTCTCCAAATCAATTGAGGATGAAATAGGGCCAAGCCTCAAAAGTTGATGACAATTTATTGAATTTTTATTTTTTCTTAGGACTAATTCCCAATTCACAACTAGTCCTCTCAAACCAGAATAAACACCTGAAACAGGATCAGCAAATACTGGCCAACCAGTAATCTCTTGTAATCGTTCTAAAGACTTATTGAAAGAATTTAAATCATTTATGGAACCTTGATAGGGACCTACCATAATAATGCCGGATTCGTCTAAATTTAAATTTTCTGAAATTTCGAAGAATTTGTTTTTATCAGACTTTATTTCAACTTCCTGAAATATATATTTTTTCTTTAAATAAATTCTCTCAAAAACCTCTAAAACATTTTTTTTATTTAAAAATGAAATATCTAAAGGCTTATCAATAGGAATATTTAAATGTATAGGACCAGGGAAGGTTAATATTTGTTTCTCAATAGTTCGAACTAAATTCAAGATTTCATTATCTTGTGTTTCATGAAGTCCATTTAGATTTGTACTTAAAACTCCTCTGCAGACTGAACTCAAAAAATCTTCTTGATTTACTGTTTGATTAGCGCCACAATCTTTTAATCTTAAGGGTCTATCAGCAGTAAGAAATATAATACCTTTACAAGATCGGTCTGCCTCAACTGCTGCTGGCAATAAGTTACTTACAGCAGTCCCAGAAGTCGTAATAACTAAAGAGAGATTACCTGATGCAGCAGAAATCCCAAGAGAGTGGAATCCCGCAGATCTCTCATCTATTGAATTAAAAATATTTACCAGTCCTAATTTATTTAATTCTCCAGCAGCAATTGCCAAAGGTGCTGATCTACTACCAGGACATAGTATTAAATTTTGAACTCCTATTTTCATAAGAAGATTCAAAAGTTGTAAACTTCTAAGAAAATTTTTGCATTCAATAGTTGATGTCATAATTTATATAAATGCTTTGGGATTTTCTTTATAACTGAATTAAATAAAACATGTCTACAACACAAGAAAAAAGAAATTCAATAATAAAGGATTTAAAAAATCTTTTAATCTGGATATCTATAGCTTTAATTATACGATGGCAGGTCATAGAGCCAAGATGGATCCCATCCGGTTCAATGCTTCCAACTCTTCAAATAAAAGATAAAATTCTTGTTGAGAAACTAACCCCAAAAATCACATCCAAATCAAATCTTTCAAAATTAAAAAATAAAATAGTTGTTTTTAACGTTCCGGAACAATTAATTAATGCTGGTTATGAAGCAGATACTGCACTAATTAAAAGAGTAGTTGGAATACCTGGAGACAAGGTAGAAGTAAGAGATGGTAACCTTTACTTAAATGATATTGCTCAAAACAATTACGTTTTTGACAAAAATATTAATTATTCAATGGGGCCTTTTATTGTCCCAGAAGAATCATTATGGGTGATGGGAGATAATAGAAATAACAGTATGGACTCACATATTTGGGGATTTTTACCCTATGAAAAAGTTATTGGTAAAGCTATTTTTAGATATTGGCCGTTCAATAAAATTGGACCTATTCGGTTCCCTGCCCTTAATAATTTAGATTAATGGGTACGTGATGTTGTAGGGTTTTTATATCTTGAAGTTGTAGAAATGTTTAATCCAGAATTTCTTGCTACTGAAAATAATGATCCAAACGATGAGAATGATTTAATCCAATATTTACAAAAACAATCTCCAGAAGTTTTGCAAAGAGTGGCAAAATCAGCTAGTGAAGATATTCAAGAAATTATTAGACATAATGTTCAAGGTCTTCTTGGAATGCTTCCTTCAGATCAATTTGATGTAAAAATAACGTCTTCAAAAGACAACATTGCTAATTTATTATCTTCTGCAATGATGACAGGATATTTCTTAAGACAAATGGAGCAAAGAAAAGAGCTGGAACAAACTCTTCAAAATGATGAAACCATGTCTATTGAAGAATAATAGTTTTAAAGATTTACTTCTTCAGGAATTATTCCTAGTTCAAACAACTTTTTATATAAACCCATTAAAAATTTATTATCCTCAGGAAGTTTGTCCCACTTTTGGGAATTAATTTCATTAATTAATTTTTGACAATCTTCTATTGTAAATTTTATAGGGGCCGTAAAATGAGCTGGAATTAAATATTCCATATCTTCAAAAGACTTGATGTTTTCTAACCATTTAAGTAACACCTCTTTTGAACGCGGAAAAATTAATTTTTGTAAAACTGGTGCAATTTGAATCTTAGGAGTATCTTTACCCATTATTTCAATAAGAGAGGATTCCCAATCTTCATCCCATAAAAAGGGATAAATACCGAAATGAGATCTCCAATTTCTAAGATCTTTTTTAAATGAATACTTAAATATTTTTTTTAAAGGTGGAATATTTAATTTACCTGGTTTCAAAAAAGAAGAAAACAAGACTAACCTTTTCCATCCTTTTTTTCTTTGTTCGATGGAGTCAATCAAAGGTTCATCTCCTCTCTCTCTAGCATGAAAAAGAAGTGGTGTTGGATCAAAATTAAATATCTCAGGTGGTGCGGAGTCTATTCCAACTATTGCGTCTGTCACATGAAGAGTTTTTGTAGGATAATGGAAACAACTTATCTCCTGATATCTTCCAAGACCTAAATTCAGTGGACCTAATGAAGACCATTTAAAGGAGTTTGAATATGGAGTACCATCCTCAAACAGTATTCTTGATCTTTTTGATGGAATTCCTAAAAAATCTAGTGGGAGGTTTATGGGAAAACTCCATTGTCCAGAACAAAGCCAAATTTCTGCATCTTTAAAAATTCTTGAAAGAGCTGGCAGTCCGATTTTATGTTCTAGTCCAGAGGCACTCGGTAGAATTATTGTTTTTACGTTACCGTGAATCGCAATTAGTTTTTCTAACTCATTTATTAATTCTTTTGTCGGAGGTAGTGGATTTATTAGCATCAATCCATCATCAACCTTTATTACCGTCATTCTTATTGGAACAGCAACATAATAAAGTCCCTGTATTTGTTCCAAGGACCATATTTGATCAGGAATTAATTCTCTGAAAATTGTTTTCTTTTTTCCATAAGGATATAAGGGGAATAATGGCCACCAATTCCATTTTTTATTTAAAGTTTCTTCCACCACTATCATTTATACCCAGCAAATAATTTCTTTAACTTAAATATTCCGTATCTTGGAGCGAATAAAAAGGCAAATAAAAATATAAAAGTTTGTGCTAAGACAATTGATCCACCTGTTTCAAGATCAAACCAAAAACTAACATAGATTCCTATTAGGCTCGAGATAATTGCACTTAATACTGAAATTAATGTCATATTATCGAACTTATCCGTTAGTAAATATGCAGTAGCACCTGGTGTAATCAACATTGCAACTACTAAAATAATTCCAACAGACTGTAAGCCCACAACAGCTGCCAAAGATAAACAAGTTAGCAGTAAATAATGAAGAAAAAACACGTTAATCCCAACTGTTTTTGCATGCCTAGGATCAAAACAATAAAGCATTAAATCTTTTCGAAAAATTGATAAAAGGATAACTACCAATAAAGAAATGAATAAAGTTTGTTTTACATCTGAAAGTGATATTCCTAATGGACTACCAAAAAGAATAGAATGCAGATCAATATTACTTTTAATCTTAGAAACCAATACGATTCCAAGAGCGAAAAATCCAGTAAATACCAACCCAATAACAGTATCTTCCTTAACTCTAGATTTCTGCTTAATAAATCCTATCAATGCTACAGAACCAACCCCGAAAATAAATGCCCCTAATGAGAAAGGAAGACCTAATGCATAAGCAACCACAACACCAGGCATTACTGAATGTGACACTGCATCTCCCATTAAAGCCCATCCTTTAAGAGTCAAATAACTTGATAGGAAACCACAAACAGCTGCAACTAATGAACTCATAAGAAGTGCTTTTCTCATAAAGTCATGAGTTAATGGATCTGTAATGAATGAATCTAAAGTCAAAAAAGAACAGAGCTCCATACAATTTTAAATTTAGGATTCAGGTCCAAACAAGAAATCAGGTGAGATCCCTCCAAAAGTGGTTGTAATATTTTCTGGGGTAAACACTTCAGAGGTCTCGCCATAAGCTACAACAGTTTTATTTATTAAAAGAACCAAATCACAAAATTCACGGACATGAATCATATCGTGTGTTGATAGTAATATAGTTTTTCCCTCATTTTTAAATTGAATAAATAATTCCGAGATAAGTTTCTCAGTTCTTATATCAACACCTGAAAAAGGCTCATCAAGAAGTAATATTGACGCTCTTTGGGCAATTGCTCTAGCTAAAAAAGTTCTTTTTCGCTGACCTCCCGATAAGTTTCCAATAGGTGTAGATAAATGATCAGTAAGATCAACTCTCTCAATAGCATCTTTAACCGCCTGAACATCAGACTCTCTAGGACACCTAAAAATATTCATCGAACCATATCTTCCCATCATCACTACATCCCAAACACTTATTGGAAATTGACTATCAATTCCCTCATTTTGAGGAACATAAGCAATTGTCTGATCTTTTTGAGCAGATCTTACAGACTCTCCATTTATTCTAATTTTTCCCTTTGAAATATTTACAAAGCCAGTTAAAGCATTAAAAAAAGTTGTTTTACCAGCCCCATTCATCCCTACTAACCCACAAATCTGGCCAGGTTTCAATCTTAAATTGGCATCATACAAAGCCACCTTACCGTTGTAATCTACACAAATATTCTCTGCATCAATCCTAAAGTTTTGATAATTGATTGTTTCCATAATTCAAAAAAGCCCTTTTTTAATCAAATCCAAATTATGCTCAAGCATTTTTATATAAGAACTAGCAGGCCCACTATCACCAGATAATGAATCAACAAAAAGATCTCCTCCAAAATTAGCCCCAGTTTCGTTTGCAACAACCATTTGAGACTCGTTACTTACAGTACTTTCGCAAAATACAGATGGGACATTTTTTTCTTTAACTAGTGAGATTGTTCTTGTCATTCTTCTGGGAGTAATTTGACTTTCAGCGTTAACTGGCCACAAATAGACTTCCTCTAATCCGTAATCATTTGTTAAATATGAAAAAGCACCTTCACAACTTACTAGATACCTCCTGTCTTTATTTAAGTTATTAATAAAAAGAGAGAATTCTTTATCTATTTTAGAAAGTTTATCTTTATAAATTTTTCCATTTTCTTCAAATAATTTCTTTTTGGATGGCCTCAATTCTGATAAAGAATCCACGAGAATATCTACGTACAGGATCCCTCTTTTTGGAGAAATCCAGGCATGAGGATTGGGTTTCCCTCTATAAAAATCTTCACTGATAAAAATAGGATCTAAATCTTCAGCGACAGTAATTCTTTTAACTTTTAAATTCGAAACAAATTTTTCAGCCCATAATTCAAATCCAAATCCATTATCAATAAAAACAAAAGCACTTGAGGCATTTACCAAATCGCTTGGAGTTGGTTGGTAGCCATGAACTTCAACCCCTGGTTTCGTTATTGATCTAACAATAAAATCATCTTTAGCAACATTGCTAATTATGTCTGCCAAAACAGTGAAACTTGCCAGTATTACTTCTTTATTTTCATTTTTATTTGATATTCTCTTACATGAACCTGAAGCAAGAGAAAGTATAAGTAACAAACTTAAAAAAAGAAAATTTTTTCTCATATTTAATATTCACTCATAAATTATGAACTAAAAGATAGTTTCATAAGTGGTTTTCTGAGATCAGAAATAAATCCTTTCCAATTTATTTTTTCTTTTTCAAAAGCTTTTTCAACAATATTCTCAGAATTTTTCTTTATAAATTCCAAATCAGGTTCTTCTACTCCTTTTGTTATTGCCATAAAATCAGCCAAAGAACTTGATACTACTCTTGTTAAATAAGCAGCACTGACAGCCTGAAATGTTCCAGAGACAAGCCAATTTGGGCCATGTAATTTTGTTATACCAATAAGAGTCTGTCCACTCCATTCAATAACTCCCTGAGCTATTGCAGTCTTTAAAATCTCTTTGGATACTTTATCTAAAATTTCAGGAGACCAATTACATCCCCATACAGACTTAATTTCTTTAATCATTAATGAATTTAGTACTGTCATTGCCATAACATCAATTGATGGGATAGGAGATAAGAAAACAGTTGTCGCGACAAGTATTTGATTTTTTCTTTGTATGCCTTTTAACTGCATTCTTCTTATACCTTCAATTTCAGATTGCCAGGCAACATGAAGTTCTTTCAAGAGCCTTTTTTTTGTATTTTCAATGTTTTTAGATGAACTTATGAAAAACTTCCTTAACGAAAAAGGTATATTTGTTATTTCATTCTTATTCACATCAAAAGTAATGATTTTATTAGTAAAGTCCTTTGAAATTTGAGACTTTAGGTCTTCTATCTGATTTTTGGCTTCTATTTCGCAAGAAGTTAAAGCCACCAACCAGATTGGCATATTTTTAGGAAACTTTTCCAGCCACAAAAAATCATTTGCCGACAAAGGCAAGTTTATAAAATACAAGATCGCATCACTATTCAAAGCTTCTTCTGGAATCATTTCTGAAGAATTGTACTTAGGTAGTTTTTCAAATAAATCAAAGTCAAACTTATCTGCTTTAAAATGCCCTTTCAAAACAGACAGACAACTTTGGTAATGTTTTTGTCCAATGCAACTTATTTTTTCTTTTTCACATCTATTAAGAATCGATTCAAGTATTTTTTGCCTTTTTGGATTCTGTTTCTCTAATTCATTTTTTACTTCAAGTTCTTCAAAAAAATTTAAATCTTCATTACATAGATTTACCCAACCATCTAAATTATTTGGCTCATTAAACTTAGGTTTATCATTCTTCAAGTAAAAATATCCCCCCAAACACAACGCAAAAAATCCTATTGAGCCCCCAGCAAAATTAATTAAGTCACTGACAAACCATTCCCCAAAACCTAACAAAAATAAGATAATAAGAAGATTTTTTTTTGGAAACTTAATGAAATCCTTTAAAAGGTTGTCTTTACTAATATCAAACACAATGCTTTATTTCTCTAATTTTATTTTAATGCAAGTTGTGAATGAGAAAAGCGAAATTAAATAAGTCGTTAATCAAAAGATAAAAATTTAAAGAATTTAAAAAGACTTTTTGCATAACAAGATGCTAAGTTAATAAACTATTTAAATAACTTTAGAAACATCAAGATGTCTAATTCAAATTTCAGTAATAATCCTGGACATGAAAATTACAGAAGCCGTTCTAGCAATGAAAAATTTAATTTCAGAGATAGATCAGGCGGTAGAAGAGATGGAGGAGGATTCCGCATAAGATTGAGTGATAATGAAATGAAAGCAGTTAAATCAATACAAGAGACCTTTCAACTAAGATCTACCGTTGCAGTTCTGGGTTTCTCTGTTAGAACACTTAGCGAAATGATCAAAGATGAGAAATTAATTGGATCAATCAAAGAATATGCAAAAAACAATAAAAACTCCTCTCCGAATAGACAATCACAAAATCCTTATGAAGAAAAGACAAAAACAGCTCCTGACCCCTTCGCAAGACCAGTAAAAAGTACATCAACTGAAAATAACCAATCTAGAGAAGTAGAAGAGGATGTCAAATAAAAAAAGAATTCTTTCAGGAGTTCAACCAACTGGTGATTTACATATTGGGAATTGGCTT
>QCDM01000025.1 GCA_003280895.1 Prochlorococcus sp. AG-355-I20
TGCAGAAGCTCTTGCTTATATAGCAAGTCATACAGACTTGATAGGCGCTTTTGGAACAGACATTCAGGCAGCTAAGGATCATTACGCAAATAGTGGTTATGAAGAGGGCCGAACAATTACGTTTAATGCTACACAGTACTTATCCAATTACTCTGATTTAAATGCGGCGTTCGGAACCGACTTAGATGCTGCAACGAAACATTATATTAATAGTGGTTTTGGTGAGGGAAGAACTGATGCAGACTTATCTACTTTAAGAACAATCACAACAAGTGATAGAACAAGTAGCACTACTTCTTCCTATCAGCCGTTATCAGATATAGAAGCGCTTAATTACCTTGCCTCACATTCTGATTTAGCTCAAGCTTTTGGACTTAATACTGATGAAGCAAAAGAGCACTATGCTTTACATGGCTATTCCGAAGGACGTGTTGTAGATAACTTTGATGAACTTGGTTATGTTGCTAGTAATCCTGATCTAATGATTGAATTTGGATCAGATACAAATAATCTAGAAATTAACGGATTAAGTCATTACATAACTTATGGAATCAATGATAATAGAAGTACAACTTTCGATGTTGCTTCATATATTAGTGATAATAATCTTACTAGCCAATTCTCTAATGATGATGCAGCTAAGAAACACTATATCTCAAACTATATTTCTGAAAATTTATAAATTTCTCTATTGATAACTTAATTTATATATTTAGTTAGTGAATAAATAAACATAGATAGACTAAGATAATTTAAGTTTTTTTATTTAAAAAGTATTCGACCTGTTTTGAAAAAAATGGGTATTAATTTATTATTTTAAATTTATAAGCTTCAATTAAAGTGTCCTTTGATAAGGTCATACTTGATCTATAATACGTTAAATAAATATAATTAATGGATCAAGAAATATTTCTTGAAAAAAAGGATAATGATAATATTATTCAACTAAAGGATGTCTCTTTAGAAATTCCTCTTTTTGATCGTTCTGATTTTAGTTTAAAAAATAAATTAATTAAATCTGTAACAGGTGGAGTTTTCAAGAAAGGCCGAAATAAATCATATGTAAAAGCATTAGATTCGATAAATTTAATTGTCAATAGAGGTGATAAGATTGCTTTAATTGGCCATAATGGCTCAGGAAAAACTTCTTTTATTCGTCTAATCTCTGGCATATATGCTCCAACAAGTGGTGAGCTAAAAATATCTGTCAAGGTCTTTCCGATGATTGAGAGATCTTTTATTATAGAGGAAGAGCTAACAGGGGTTGATTCTGCTAAGGCCCATTATTTAATGATTAATAACTCTTTGAGGGGCTTTCAAGTTTACCTAGAAAAAATAATTGAATTTTCTGGATTAGGTGACTATATTTATTTACCATTAAAAACTTATAGTCAAGGTATGTCTTCTAGATTGATGTTTTCATTATTAACTGCTCAAAACCATGAGTGCCTTGCTCTAGATGAGGGTCTAGGAACTGGTGATAAAGGATTTTATAAAAAAGCACAAGAAAGGCTTAATGGCTTTTTAAATAATTCTGGTTCCCTTTTTATTGCAAGTCATTCTTCGGAACTTTTAAGAAGGTTTTGTTTTAGGGGAATAGTTTTCTCAGGTGGTAGGCTTATATTCGATGGTGATATAGAAGAAGCGCTAAAATTCTATGATGAACAAAATTAGCAAAATATTAGATTACATTATCAAAACAAGAAAAACCTATTGGTTTACGGCAATAGCTAAAACGAGGGCCAGATATGCTAGAACTACTTTGGGAAGTCTATGGCTTGGCCTATCAACACTCGTAACAGTTTTGTGTCTAGGAACAGTTTATGGAAAAGTATTTAACGTTTCAGATTTTCTTCAGTATTTTATTTATTTGGGACTCGGATTAGTTATTTGGATGCCAATAAATGAGTCAATAAATTATGCACCTCTTGTATTTTCAAAAAACGCAAGCAGCCTAAAGAATTCAAGAATCAAACCAATATTTTTTGTTTGTCAAGAATGGGCTTTTCAAGTCCAATCCTTTATGCAAGCTTTTTTAATGGTTTTTTCTGTTCTTGCAATATTTTCTCCAATTCTATTATTAAATTTATTTTATTCAATCATTCACTTTCTAAATTTATTTTTGTTTATTTTCTGGTTGAAATTAATAATATCTTTACTTGGAACAAAGTTCACAGATTTGTTCCAGTTATTACCTGCCGTAACAAATCTGTTATTTCTTTTGTCGCCTATTTTATATCAAAAGAAAAATCTTGGCTCTTATAGTTTCATTGCTGACTTTAATCCTATTTTTCAAGTTTTAAGTTTATTAAGAAAGTCAATCATCGATGGAACATTAAATATTCAACTTGGTTTATTAGTTCTTTTAGGAAATATATTTTTTATTTTTATTTCCTTATTTCTTTACATAAAAATGGAAAAGAAATTAGTTTATTACTTATAAATTTGATTGAATTTATTTAAAATTTCTTTCCAATCTTCTTCATTCCAGCTTTCATAAAAAAACCCTCTCGTATCTTCAAAGATTTTTGGTTCAATTAAAATTGGTCCAAAAATCTCATAACCATTTTTATTTTTGATTAAGCGAGATCTGAATTTCATGAGCTTTCTTCTAACAATGACAATAGATAATTGCCATAACCACTTTTAAGATTAGATAAAGAAATTTCTTTCAATTGTTTATCATTTATCCACTTATTTCTCCATGAGACTTCCTCCGGACAACAAATTTTTAGTCCTTGTCTTTGCTCTATAGCTTTTATAAAAGCAGATGCCTCTTGTAATGAATCAATTGTTCCAGTATCCAACCAAGCGATTCCCCTATCAAGAATTTCAACACTAAGATTATTTTCATTTAAATAAAGAGCGTTAATATCAGTTATCTCTAATTCACCTCTTTTAGAGGGCTTTATTTTTTTTGCTTTCTCAACTATAGAATTATCATAAAAGTAAATGCCAGTTATTGCGAAACTACTTTTTGGATTATTAGGTTTTTCTTCAATTCCAATTACTTTCCTATCTATTGAAAACTCTACTACTCCATAACGTTGTGGATCTTTAACCCTATAGGCAAAAATTGTAGAATCTTTTTTATTATTGGCTTTTTTTAGAAGATTGGTTATCCCTTTCCCATAAAAAATATTATCACCAAGTATAAGTGCTACTGGAGAATTTGAAATAAATTTTTCTCCTATAATAAAAGCTTGTGCTATACCCTCTGGCTTAGATTGAGTCGCATAAGTTAGATTTATGCCAATGTTGCTCCCATCTCCTAAAAGAAATTTAAATCTATCTATATCCTCTTCAGTAGTTATTATCATTATATCTTTTATCCCTGCCAGCATTAGAGTTGAAAGGGGATAGTAAATCATAGGTTTGTCATAAACGGGAATTAGTTGCTTACTGATTATTTTCGTAATTGGGAATAATCTTGTACCACTGCCTCCAGCGAGAATTATGCCTTTTCTATCCGAATGTGACATTAGTTGAATTCATTAACTTAGGATTATAACTCATAATTTATTTATCAATTTTAATTTTTGCAGTATTCTTAAAATTTAAAAGAAAAAAACTAAAAAGAAAAATTATATGTTTAAACTTTTTTAATAATTACGCCAATAAATAAAAGAATGTTACCAATAAGAGTTTGTCTATATACACCAGACTTTGCAAAGTAATAAATTCTTTTTAACAAACATGAATTTCTCGCCTTTATGAAGTTATTAAGTATTTTTCGATTACTTTTAATTAGAAGATTTTGATTATTAATAATCGCTTTAATATTATGATCATTTTGAATTTTGAAATAACCATTTGCTACTTTGCAAAATCTCAACCATTTATCTTTTAATAAGACATTAGATCCAATTAAATTATTAGTATGCTGTCTATATTTTAGGTAAATATTTTTATCATAAAAAATATTACCTCCTGCACCACTAATTATTTGGTAACACCACCAATCATGTGCGATTATTTTTTGATTTATGTTGGATGAACAAATCAAATCAAAAGCATTTCTATTAAAGACCATAGTATTTCCTCCAAAGATAGTTTGAGTTAAGGCATTTTGGAATGAAGGAGATTTTTTGAATTCAATTGATTTGCCAAGCTTTATTCCTTCAGATTCTCCAATTAGTTCAGTCCTTGAACCATAAAGATTTGCATGATTATGAGGATATACTTCTAAAGATTTTATTGCTTTTTCTAGCTTTTCTCGGTGCCAAATATCGTCTTGATCAGAGAATGCATAATAATCGAAGTAGCCATCAATGGAAACCAAAGTATTTAAAAAATTTTGTGCATATCCAATATTTTTATTTCTAATTACTACTCTAATTTTTTTCTTGTTTATTTCATTGATGTTTAATTTTTCAAGAGAAAATTTATCTTTTGAATTATCGTCAGCAACAAAAATAATAAAGTTTTTGTGAGTTTGATCAAAAATAGATTGCAGTTGATTACTTATAAATTTATATCCATCGTAAAATCCCAAGACAATAGCCACTTTTCTTTGTTTAAAGTTGCTATTTAAAATATTTCTATTTAATTCATTCATACAATTTCTTGGAATTTAAATTCTTTCACCCAATCCTTTAAAAGATGGCTCAAATATTTTAAATTTAAAACCTGCATTTTCAGTATCTTGTTCAAAATAAACTTGGGAAGTGTATGCTCTTCTACTCCAATTAAGTGAGAATTTCGTATTGATAATTTTAATAAAAAAATACATCAATATTTATATTCTCAATATTTTTATAATTATATATCGTAATGCTTTATATTAAAAATCTATTCTTAAAGATAATGAATAATGGATCTGTTCTTATTACTGGAGCCGCAGGCTTTATAGGTTCGTTTTTAGTGAAAAAATTCTTGAGATCAGGTTATCAAGTAATAGGAATTGATAATATCAATAGTTATTACGACAAAAATTTAAAATTAAAAAGGCTAAAAAACATAAAAGAATATTCAAATAAAAATAATCTTAATTGGCTTTTTTATAAAAGTAATATCGAAGATAAAAATTATATGAAACAAATATTTCTAGAAACAAAACCCCAGATTGTTGTAAATTTAGCTGCTCAGGCTGGTGTTAGATATTCGATTATTAATCCATCTGCATACGTTAAATCTAATCTAATGGGATTCTCTAACATTTTGGAGCTATGCCAAACCCATGATGTAAAACATTTGGTTTATGCATCAAGTAGTTCAGTTTATGGTTCGAGTAAAGAATATCCTTTCTCCGAGGTGCAAAAAGTGGATACTCCATTAAGCTTTTATGCTGCAACAAAAATATCGAATGAAATGATGGCTCATGCTTATAGCAATATTTATAAATTACCCATCACAGGACTAAGGTTTTTTACTGTTTACGGTCCTTGGGGAAGACCTGATATGGCCCCAATGATTTTCGCTGATAAAATATTGCAGAAAAAGCCAATTACAGTTTTTAATCATGGCAACATGAGTAGAGATTTTACTTTTATATCTGACATCATCGAAGGAACCTTTTTATGTTGTTTGAAAGTTCCTTCTCCAAATGATGACTATAAATTTGCCAAACCATCAATTCCTCATAGGATATTTAATATTGGCAATGGTAATCCAGTAAAGCTACTTGATTTTATAGAACTATTGGAGGAAGCTTTATCAATTAAGGCAACAAAAATATTTGAAAATATGCAACCTGGAGATGTCGAATCAACTTACGCATCTACTCAGAATTTGGAAGAATGGATTAGTTATAGGCCATTAGTCACGATAAAAGAAGGAGTTAATAAATTTGCTAATTGGTATTTGGATTATTTTAAATAACTTTTTTCGGTTTATATCCTTTTGCATTTAAGACTAATTTAATTGTTTTAAAAAAGATTAATAGGTCTAGAAAAAACGAAAAATTACTTATGTAATATATGTCATAACTCAATTTTTGTTTCGTGTCTGCAATGCTTGCTCCATAGTGATAACTTACTTGAGCCCAACCACTAATCCCAGGTTTTAAGATAAATCTTGATTTATAATAAGGTATTTTTTTTAAAAGGTTTTTTTCTATTTCTGGTCTTTCTGGCCTTGGTCCAATTAAACTCATACTTCCAAAAAGAACGCAAAAAAGTTGAGGTAATTCGTCAATTCTCAAGGCTCTTAATATTCTTCCGATACGAGTAATTCTCTCATCGTTGGTTTTAGCCCACTGAATTCCATCAATTTCAGCATCAACTTTCATGCTTCTAAATTTTATGATTTTTATGACTTTCCCATTTAAACCAGATCTTATTTGAGTATAAAAAATAGGACCTTTGTCTTCTAAATAAATCAAGCAACTTACCATAAAAATTACTGGTAAAGTTATTAATATTATTATAAGGCTTACAAAAATATCACCTAATCTTTTTATCCTATTATGATAGTTATCTTCAATAGATTTTAATTTTTTTATCAGTTGATAATTACTTTCTATAAAATCAATTGGGATCCTATGATACTCTTTATCAAACCAATCAATTAGATTTATAACCTCTATACCTGATAATTTTATATTGTAAAGATTATCTAGATTATCTCGCTTTATTATATCGTTCTCATTAACTATTATCCCTTTTAAATTTTTAGATTTATTTATTTTCAGAGGTTCTGAAGCTGATATAAAATTTATTTCTGGATGATTAGAATGGTAATTTAATTCTTGCAAAAATTTATTATATTCTTGTTCTTTACCATAAAAAATCCATAGATTTTTTTTATCATATATTTTATAATTTAGAATATTAATGAAGGATTGGCATATTAAACTAAGAAAACCTATATTGGTGATTGATTTAATAAATATATTTTTAAGTAACAAATCTTTTTGCTCAATAAATAATTTACCAAAAAGAATAATTGAAGAAAACCAATTAATAAATGCGTAAATAAATATACCGAATACTATCAAAGCAAAGATCTTAAATAAAGAAATTAAAAAGCTTTTTACCGAAATACTTTTTTCTTTTTTATATCTTCCTAATATGTAACTAAAGATTACCCAAAAGGAACCTATACTAATAGTCACAACTTTGTTTGGATAAGAATTGAGATCAAGAAAATATAGATAGTTGTAAAGTAAGATAGATATCCAAAAATCTATAATTATAGCAATAATCTTTCTTCTTCTTGTATTAATCCAAGTTAATCTTATTAGCATTAATTATAAAAACTAATTTTATTAATATATCATTTTTTATTTATTTTCCTTTAATAAAATTTCTAGAAAGTTTATCTTCGTCAATTATATTTTTTGATCCAGCTAGAAGAATCCAAAACAATATACTTATTCTCCCGTCAAAATATTGAACATCTACTAATTGTGAAAATAAAAATAACATTATGGAAATTACCCATGCTTTATCAAAAATTGAAATTTTAATTAATCTATTAAAAAAAATTGTTTTAGTGCTAATGATAAATAAGTACATAATTGGTAAAAGAATAATTATTCCTGCTGGAATCCCGTAACTTAAAAAAAGCTCTAATGGTAAATTATGAGCATGACCCTTCCATAGTCCTGTTTCATACATATAAATATCTGGGAAAGAACCTCCTCCGGTTCCAAAAATTGGAAAATTTATTATGGTTTTTAATGCAGTATTCCAAATATCCAATCTTGAGATTTGAAAATCTGTAAATTCCATCCAAATATTATTAGGAATAATTGACCTTGAGAAAAAATGAATTTTATTGCCAAAAATTGGAAAGATTGTAGAGCTTATTATTAGAGAAATTGATATTATTAAGGGAAAAATTAGTTTTAGTCCTTTCCTCCCAAAAAAAACTACACTCCCTAATAAAATACATATCCATGCTGCTCTTGAATTGGTCAATATAGTACACAAGGTAAAACTAAAAGAAAATATAAAAGTGATAATCCTATCTAATTTATTGGATCTTGAATTTATTGTTTCTGCCAAACAAAATGGCAAAATCAAATTAAGCCATAAACCTGTGTAGTTTGGATTATTAAACAAGCCTGTCATTCCAGTAATACCTTCAATAGGTCTTTGGTACCAAACGATTAATCCATTTAGGGTTTCCATAGGCCCATGCCAATTAAAAAACGATTGTCCAATACCCGTAATAATCACTGGGAGGGTCCCTGCAAGCAAAGCAAATGCGGTTCTTCTTCTTTTTGTTTTACAATTTAAATATGGTTGGAATCCCCAAAAACAAAAGAAAAAAGGAATCCAATTAGCTAATCCAATCCAAGATAATGAGTGATTTAGGTTGTAATTACTAAGGTAATCGTTAAAGTTTGAATGTATAAAAGAGCTAATTATTAAAAAAATGCTAGCTATAAAAAAAATTATATTTAAGTTGTCTTTAAAGTATCCTTTACCTATGTAGACACCATAAAATACACAAATTAAAAGAATCCCAGTTCCTAATGTGAATGCTGAAGGTAATAGAAATAAACCTATTAAAAAAATATTGTTCAATAATTTTGGTATTTTTTTTTCAACTTTACTTAAATTAATTTCTTGCAAGGAATTGGATTAATTAATTTCTATGCTATCTAAATTTTACAATTAAGCTTGCTTTAAAAATACTAGAAGTGGATTTAAATAATAAAATTATTTTCTATTGAGGTTTTTGAAATTTCCAAATTTTTTATAATTTAAATGTTAATCAGTTGGTTAAAATGTTTAGTGAAGTTAAGTTCCTTTTATCTATATATCTATTTAATTTTATAAGCATATCTAATATGATTTAACTCAATCATTTATAATAGATTTTATTTTTTATAACCCCATTTCTATACGTATAAAGAAAATTTGTTGTATTGGTGCAGGCTATGTTGGGGGACCGACAATGGCTGTGATCTCAGATCATTGTCCTGAAATTGAAGTTACTCTTGTAGATATAGATGAAAGAAAAATTGAAGCATGGAATGATTCTGATTTAATGAATTTACCAATATATGAACCAGGACTTAAAGAATTAGTAAAGAGAAATAGAAATAGAAATTTATTTTTTTCGACCAATATAGCAAAAGCAATAAGTGAAGCAGAAATGATATTCATATCGGTAAATACTCCAACAAAGGTATCAGGATTAGGAGCAGGGTATGCCAGTGATTTAAAATGGGTGGAATCTAGTGCAAGACAAGTTGCTAAATATTCAAAGGGCCACACGATAATTGTTGAAAAAAGTACCGTACCAGTAAAGACAGCAGAGTTAATAAATGAGATCTTGATGAATTCAGAAAATAATAGTGATTTTGACAGTAAATCTTTTTCTGTTTTATCTAGTCCAGAATTTTTAGCTGAAGGCACAGCTATAAAAGATTTAGAAAATCCTGATAGAGTCTTAATTGGTGGAGAGGACTATCGAGCAATAGATATATTGAAAGAAATTTATATAAAATGGATTCCTGAAGAAAAAATTCTTTTAACAAATATATGGAGTAGTGAACTTTCTAAATTAATAGCGAATGCTTTTCTTGCGCAAAGATTAAGTTCCATTAATTCGATTACGGCATTATGTGAATCAACCGGTGCTGAGATTGATGAAGTTGTAAAAGCTATAGGCCATGATACTAGGATAGGAAAAAAATTCTTATCTCCCAGTCCTGGATTTGGAGGTAGTTGTTTTAAGAAAGATATTTTAAATTTAGTTTATTTGTGTAGGCATTATAGCTTAGACAGTATCGCAAATTATTGGGAGCAAGTTCTGATCATAAATCAATGGCAAAAAGAGCGTATTTCTCATTTGGTTGTTGAGAAGTTATTTGGAACAGTTACTGGTAAAAAAATCTTATTATTAGGATTTGCTTTCAAAGCCAATACTAACGATACAAGAGAATCTCCAGCTATAGAAATATCAAAGAATTTAATAGAAAATGGTGCTCAAATAAACATAAATGATCCCAAGGTAAATAATAAACAGATTGAAAAGGAACTTTCCATAAAAGAATTTGAACAGCATCCGATATCTAATGGTAGATGGAATTTTGAAAAAGATATTTATAAATCAGCGACGAATGCAGATGCGATAATTATTATTACCGAGTGGCAGGAATATAGAGAATTAAATTGGCAAAAATTGTCAAATCTTATGCGAAAACCAGCTTGGATATTTGATACAAGGAAGATAATTCCGAAAGAAAACTTAATTGAACTCGGAATTAATTTTTGGCAAGTTGGAACCCCAAATATATAAATATAATAAAATTTATTTTTGGTTGAACGCTTCCTGCAGGATTCGAACCTGCGGCCCACTGCTTAGAAGGCAGTTGCTCTATCCAGCTGAGCTAAGGAAGCACTCATTTATTATATCTGACAGTAAGGTCTAAAATTTACAAAGATGTGTTGATAACAATTTTTATTTTTAATTTGTTTAAATAACATTCTTTTGAGGGATAATTTCCTAAAATTAAACTTACTTATCATTTTTGAATTTGGCTAAAAGACTTACTGAAAAACAAAAAGAAGAAATAAAAATTAATTTTTTAGCTAATCAATCTGTTGAGTTTTTATCTGAAAAATTTAATTGCACTAAAACGACGATAATAAGAAATTTAAAAAAAAGCCTTGGAGAAAAAAAATATGAAGAAATTCTCAATCGATTAAATACACCATTCGACATAAAAAATGAAAAATTGATTGAAAGTGATAATAAGCAAACTTTTGAGAAAAATATAATTAAAAAAACTGATGATGCTTCAATAGGTACATCAAATGCAGATAAAATTAATCCTTTTGAGTCTTTCATAGAAATAACTCCTTTGGAACATAACTTTGAAGATGTTTCTCAGAAAGATATTTCTTCAATACCTCTCTCAGAGATAAAACTACCTAATATAGCTTTTTTAATCGTGAAAAAAGAAATTGAACTAGAAACTAAGTATTTAAAAGATTATCCAGAATGGCAATTTTTACCTCAAAATGATTTAAACAGAAAAACTTTAGAACTTCATTTTGACTTGAAGACCGCAAAGCGTATTTGTAACAAAGATCAGAAAGTAATAAAAGTTCCTAATACTGATGTATTTAGAATTGTTGCTCCCATATTATTGTCGCGTGGAATATCTAGAATAGTTACTGCTGAAAATTTGATTTCTATTTAACCATCAATCTTTTTTTTATCAAAGAAAATAGGAACAAAGCTTCCTGTTATTGAACCTGTTATGAAACTTACACCAACTATAAAGCTTATTGGTAAGGCAATAGTTTCTTTTTTAAATAAATTAACCTTCCTTTTAGTTGAACTATTTTGTATTCCAATTATCAATAATAAAAACAAACAAAAATTGAAAGTAATTGAAAAAACTAATTTTTTAAATGCTTCAGACATATTTCTATTACTCAAATATTTCTAATATAGATTATAAATTATGTTTTTTGGAACACCATTTTTTTTGGCTAGGTATTTAGACGCCGAGGATAAATTTAAACCTGCATTAATTAATTCATTAAGTTCATTCTTTAAAATTATTAGATTGATATCTTGATTTTTTGAATGATTTATACCTCTAATCAATACTGTTATCTCTCCAATAATTTCTTTATCTTTTATGTTTTCTATAACTTCATTAATGTTATTGCCCATATGCTCTTCAAACTTTTTGGTCAATTCGCGATAAAGTTGAATTTCTCTCTCACCTCCACAAAAATTTTTTAGTTCTACTAAAAATTTATTAATTCTATGAGGTGATTCATAAATTATAGTAGTTTTCGTATTTTTGCTAATATCAAAAAGGATTTTATTTCTTTCATTTTGCTTTTTTGGTAGAAAACCCTCAAAGATAAATTTTGATGACTCTAGTCCACTAGAAACTAAAGCTGTGAGAGCTGCGCAAGGGCCTGGGATGCAAATAGTTTTTAATTTATTTAATTTTACTTCTCTGACAAGATTTTCTCCGGGATCGCAAATGCTTGGCATCCCTGCATCACTCACTAGTGCGATGGAATCACCTTTCTTGAGTTGATTTATTATTATTGGGATTTTTTTTATTGAGTTGTGCATATTAAAACTTATAAGATTATTTTTTATTGAATATTTATTCATTATTTTTTTTGTCTGTCTAGTATCTTCGCAAGCTACTAGTGAGACATTTTTTAGAGTATTCAAAGCTCTTAAAGAAATATCATATAAATTTCCAATGGGAGTTCCTACTATATATAAAATTCCGCTTTCAGGTTTTTGGTCTATATGAGAAAATAGAGAATCAATATTCATTTATGTGACTAAATTACCTTTTGGTGTAGATATTAATAATCTTATCGGTGATTTGAGGATTTTAAGCTGGGAAGCGGCAGATTTATTGATTTATTATTCTAACCTCATTAGAAATCCAGCAGAAAAAGCTTACGTTATTCAAAATAAAACCCCTGAGGATCCTGTAACTCTTGCTGATTTAAAAGTAAATGAGATGATCATCAATGGAATAAATAAAAATTACAAAAATATTGGTTGGGATATTTTAAGCGAAGAGAAT
>QCDM01000026.1 GCA_003280895.1 Prochlorococcus sp. AG-355-I20
AGCAAAAGCAAGAATTAGAGAAACAGAAAGAGCAAAAGCAAGATTCAATTGATATTCCTAATAAAGAAAATACTGCTGAACAAGAATTAGGAGAATTTGATGATAATTTTACTTGGTCGGCAATGGTATTAGCAGCTCAGGGAAAAAAAATAAATCAAATATCGATTGATGAAATTGATTGGTTAACTAAATTACGGAGAGGATTAGAAGAAACCCGAAAAGGATTTGTTACTGAATTATTGGATAAATTGGGAGATGATCCTCTTACTCCTGAATCGCTTGATGATTTAGAGACTCTATTAATAAGAGCTGATGTAGGGATTGATTCAACTGATAAAGTTATAAGTTCTCTTAGAACAAAATTAAACGAGGAAGTCGTGGGTGGAGAAGCAGGAATAAAATTTTTGAAGAAGGAATTAAAATTAATTATCGATAAACCAATAAAAAATTCGGGTTGTGATCTTTTAGTTCCCCAAAAGGGTAAATTAAATGTTTGGTTATTAGTGGGAGTTAATGGTGTTGGTAAAACCACTACATTAGGGAAATTAGCATATTTGTCATCAAAAAGTAATTATAAAACTTTGATTGCTGCTGCTGATACTTTTAGAGCGGCCGCAGTAGAACAACTTAAAGTTTGGGGAGATAGAAGTAATGTTGACGTTATATCTAATCAATCCAAAAATGCTGATCCAGCTGCTGTAGTTTTTGATGCAATTAATTCTGCAAAAAAAAGAAATGTTGATTTATTACTTGTTGATACAGCGGGTAGATTGCAAACAAAAAATAATTTGATGGATGAATTAGCAAAAATAAAAAAAATTATTGATAAAAAGGTCCCAGATGCACTTGTTGAATCATTATTAGTTTTAGATGCAAGTCAGGGACAAAATGGCTTAAAACAAGCAAAAAGTTTCGCAAAATCTGCAGATTTAAGTGGAGCAATTATTACTAAATTAGATGGCACTTCTAGAGGAGGTGTTTCTTTAGCAGTATCTGAAGAAGTAAATTTGCCAATAAGGTTTATTGGGGCTGGAGAAGGTATAAAAGATTTGAGACCATTTAATAGTTATGAATTTGTAGAGGCTATGCTTGCAGATAAATAAAAATTTAATTAATTTTTTTTAAAAACTTAAATTTAATGTTAAAACATACTTATCTATTGGATTTGTTTTGCCAAATAATCAAAAAGAAAAAATATTTTCGAATAAAGTTGTGCAAAATTTTTTAGAAAATGATCCTAAATTCACCCTAAAAAATAAAAATAAATTTGCTGAAATTGCATCCTCTCTAGCATATTATTTAAAATCATTTTCCAACATAAATAAATTACTGGATTATGTTTGTTTAATTTTTAAACATATTTTTTCTGAGAATATAATTTTAATTATTCCTTTAAATTACGAGGGGGAAATATGGAATGAAAATATAAAAATTTCTGTTAATTATGAATATTCAACAATTCAAGAATCGATTAATAGTTTTTTGGATCAATTTCATTTTTCAAAAAATTTTAAAATAAAAGAAATTGTAACTTTTGAAAATGCTTTAAAAAATAAATTTAAAGAATATAATATTGAAGCAAAAAAAATAACATCCAGAGGCAAATGTAGAGGATTTATTTATATTTTTAGCGAAGATATTTCTAGACAGTCAATTACTGAAGATAGTAATTTTAATTTTATTGAAAATTGTCTAGCTGTTGGATTAGAAAATTACTTCTTATTAAAAACAAAGAAAAAGCATGAGAATGTTGATAGAGAAATTTCCACTGGTGCTGAAATTCAATCTCAATTACTCCCGGATTATTGTCCCATTATCCATGGTATAGACCTAGCTGCACATTGTAGACCAGCGCTTCAGCTCGGTGGAGATTACTATGATTTTATGTGCCTAAAGACTAATATTTCTGAAAAAAGGAAAGAAAAATCAAGATGGGCCTTTGTAATAGGTGATGTAATGGGTAAAGGGATTCCAGCCGGTCTTTTAATGACTATGTTAAGAGGCATGCTTCGTGCAGAGGTTCTTACAGGTCTTCCTCCAGATAGAATTTTGCATGATTTGAATCAACTAGCAATAAATGATTTAGATCAATCGCATAGATTTGTAACATTATTTTACTCAGATTATGATCCTAGAACTAGAAAATTGAGATTCGCTAATGCAGCACATAATCCTCCTCTGCTTTGGAAAAGTTCAGATCAGAAAATTATTAGACTAGATGCAAAAGGATTTGTACTTGGACTACAAAAAGATGCTGAATATCATTGTGGTGAAATCAAGCTTAATCAAAATGATTTAGTTCTTTATTACACAGATGGAGTAATTGATACTTCTAATTCTTTAGGACAAAGATTTGATGAAGAAAGATTAATTAAAACTCTTATAAAATTGTGCAAGCAGTCTTATACATCTCAAGAGATATTAAATAAAATATTTAAAAAGCTAGACGATTTTACAGGTCAAAATAGACATCTTGAAGATGATGCCTCAATGGTTATTTTTCAATTGAAATAGATAATTTTGTCACTTATATAAAAAAATGCTTTATTAGAGATACTTAAAGTTATTAATTAATATGGCAAAAGTTTGGAGTAAAAGGTTTGATAATGCGCTTAACCCCTTTATTGAAAAGTTTAATGCCTCTATTGGTTTTGATAGAAAGCTTATTTTAGAAGATTTAGATTGCTCGATTGCTCATGCGAAAATGCTTGGCAAAACAAAAGTTTTATCTTCTTCTGAAGCTTTGCAAATTATTAATGGTTTAGAGTTAATAAAAGTTGAGTATTTGGAGGGTAAATTTTCTCCTGGTCCACCTTCTGAAGATATTCACTATTGCATAGAAGAAAAGTTGATAAGTTTAATTGGTGAAACTGGAAAAAAATTACACACAGGTAGAAGTAGAAATGATCAAGTTGGTACAGATATAAGATTGTGGCTAAGAAAAGAGATTGACAATATTGAAATTTTAATAACTGATTTGCAAAAATCCTTCTTAAATCTCGCGAAATCTAATATTTTTACCTTAATTCCTGGATATACCCACATGCAAAGAGCTCAACCATTATCTTTGGCTCATCATTTATTGGCTTACATAGAAATGCTCCAAAGAGACCGTGAAAGGTATAAAGAAGTTCGCTCAAGAGTTAATATTTCTCCGTTAGGAGCTGCAGCATTAGCTGGAACAAAAATAAAAATAGATAGGCACTTTACAGCTACAGAATTGGGTTTTAAAAAGATTTATAAAAACAGTATTGATGCAGTAAGTGATAGAGATTTTTGTATAGAGTTTGTTTCTGCATCTGCTATATTAATGTCTCATTTAAGTAAAATTTCAGAAGAAATAATTTTATGGGTAACTGATGAATTTTCTTTTGCGAAATTAACAGATAAATGTGCAACAGGAAGTAGCTTAATGCCCCAGAAAAAAAATCCTGATGTACCAGAATTGATAAGGGGTAAGACAGGAAGAGTGTACGGACATCTCCAGGCATTGTTAACCATGGTCAAAGGTGTACCACTCTCTTATAATAAGGATTTTCAAGAGGACAAAGAGCCAATATTTGATACTGCAGAAACAATAACTTCTTGTATAAAAGCAATGACAATTTTAATTGATGAGGGCATTGAATTTAATATTAAAAATCTATCTGATTCAGTAGAGAACGACTTTTCAAATGCTACTGATTTGGCAGATTACTTAGTTAATAAAGATGTTCCTTTTAGAACCGCCTATCAAGTTGTTGGTCAAATGGTTAAGTATTGCTTGGAGAGAAAAATTTTATTTAAAAATCTCAAAATTGAAGAATTTAAAAAATTTCATCCCGAATTTGAGAAGGATGTTTTTGCGGATCTTAAACCTCTTAATGTCGTTAAAGCAAGAAATAGCGAAGGTGGAACAGGTTTTATTCAGGTAGAGAAAGAGGTAAATAATTGGCAAAAAAGATTGTTACTTTGAATCTCAATTATTTTTCTACAACAAGGGTATGCTTTGAAGTAGAATAGTAAAGCAAAGTTATGAGGCTACTAATTGTAGTCTTTTTATAAGGAAATTTTTGTTGAGTTTAAAGTGAGTATTTTTGTTGGCAATTTGCCGTTCCGCGCAGAGCGTGAAGATGTTTTACAGTTGTTTGCCCCTTTTGGTGAAGTATTAAATTGTTCTCTTCCTTTAGAGAGAGATACAGGAAGGAAAAGAGGATTCGCATTTATCGAAATGGCAGATGAAGCGATTGAGTCAAAAGCTATTGATGGTTTGCAAGGCACTGAACTTATGGGTAGACCATTAAGAATTAATAAAGCTGAGCCTAGAGGTTCTGGTGGATCTCGTAGAGGAGGTAGAGGCGGCTACGGTGGCGGTGGTAATAATAGCGGCGGTGGTGGCTATGGTGGTGGCTACGGTGGCGGTGGTAATAATAGCGGCTATGGTGGCGGTGGTGGCTATGGTGGTGGCTACGGCGGCGGTGGTAATAATAGCGGCTATGGTAGTGGCTACGGCGGCGGTGGTAATACTGGATCTAATAGCTCGAACACTAATAAATCTTCTGGAGCAGAAGGTTGGGAAGACAGAAGTTATGGAAATTCTTCTGATAACTCTGAATATGAAAATGGTAGAAGCAGAAGAAAAAGGGGTGTATCCAACGAAAGCAATGATTCAAACGAGATAAATTAGAAACCCATTTCTGCAAGCACTGTCGTTAGTTTAAATAGATATTCAATATTTAACTCTTTTTTTATAGATTTATTTGAAATTTGATTTCTCCAAATTTTAGCTTTTGGTATACCTTCAACTAAATTTATAAGATGTTTGCAAATATCCCAAGATTTTCCTCCGTTACTTAAATGCGCCTCTATGTATGGAATTAAGGAGAAAATAATATTTGAAGCAGATTTGGGCTTTTTGTTAATTCCATAAATTTTTTGATCAATTTCAGACCATCTCAAGGGATGTTTATAAATTGACCGTCCAATCATGACTCCATCAAAATCATTCAAGGCTTTTAATGATTCATCGATATTTGTTAAGCCCCCATTGATTTCTATTAATAATTCTGGATTTAATTTTTTCAATTTTTTTACTACATCATAATTAAGTGGCGGTATGGTTCTGTTTTGTTTTGGATTTAGACCTTTTAATATTGCCTTTCTTGCATGCACCGTAAATCTGTCAGCACCAGCATTTGCGATAATTCTTACGAAATTATTCAAGTTAACGAAACTATCATCATCATCTATACCGATTCTGTGTTTGATCGTAACCGGTAAGTTGCAATTATTTTTTAAGGACTCTATACAATTTGCTACTTTTTCAGGGTCTTTCATAAGTGAAGCGCCAAAATTTCCAGAACAGACCCTTGGACTCGGACAACCAACATTAAAGTTTATTTCGTCATAACCCCAATCCTGTGCCATTTTTGCTGCCTCTTTTAGGATTTTAGGATCGTCCCCACCAAACTGAATCGATATCGGGTGTTCTTCATCGTTAAAGTCTAAAAAATTTTCTTTTTTATTCGTATAAACTAAACTCTGGGCCACAATCATTTCTGTATACAATAGAGCTTCAGAGCTTATCTTTCTCATTATCATTCTGAAATGCTTATCAGTACAATCCATCATTGGAGCAATACTTAATTTATGAATATTTTTAATAGAATTAGGCTGAATGAAATTCATTACTTTTTTGTGAATTAAATATGAATCAGTTTCTATCAAGAAGAATTTTTATTCTAATTCCTACTATGTCATTCTTAAAAATAATCTTTAAGCCCATGAAAGTATTGGCTTCTTCACTTGCTTCCAAAGAAGAGTGGAATTTTTCAAAAGATGAATGGAAGGCTAGGCTTAGTCCAGAATCATACTATATTTTGAGGGAGGAAGGGACTGAAAGAGCTTTTAGCAGCCAATTAAATAATGAGAAGAGGAAAGGGATTTTTCACTGCGCAGGATGCGATTTGCCGCTTTTTTCCTCAGATAAAAAATTTGATAGTGGTACAGGATGGCCAAGTTTTTGGGATTCAATTCAAGGATCAGTAGAAACAAAAGTTGATTTTAAGTTAATTGTTCCTAGAACCGAATATCATTGTTCTAGATGTGGAGGTCATCAGGGACATGTCTTCAATGATGGGCCACTTCCTACTGGCAAAAGATACTGCAACAATGGTTTAGCATTAAGGTTTGTTCCTGACTAAATATTTGTGCGGCCTTCCGCAACTTGTTTTGTGCATCACTTTATTGGACAATAGTTTTAATAAATTTTAGAAAAATGATTGAAAATCAATCAGACAATATTGATAATAAAGAGAATGATGATTCTACCCTGGATAATGCTCCTGAAGATACATCATCTACCCAAAATTCAACAACCGAAAATGATGAATTATCTTCTCAAGAAAAAGTAGAAATAAATACTGAAGAATTAAAAAATACTATTTCAAATAATGATGCGAGATTAGAACAATTAGAAAAAGAGCATGAAACATTAAAAAATCAATATGTGAGGATTTCAGCAGATTTTGATAATTTCCGAAAAAGGCAGTCTAGGGATCATGACGATTTAAAAATCCAACTTGTTTCCAAGACTTTAACTGCCATACTTCCTATTGTTGACAATTTTGAGAGAGCAAGACAACAACTTAAACCAGAAAATGAGGAAGCTCAAGCTCTTCACAGAAGTTATCAAGGATTGTATAAACAACTAGTAGAAGTTTTAAAACAACAGGGAGTGTCACCCATGAGAGTTGTTGGTCAGCAATTTGATCCAAACTTGCATGAAGCTGTATTAAGAGAACCTAGTGAAGAGTTTGAAGAGGATTTTATTATTGAAGAATTGCAGCGAGGATATCATCTAGAAGGTAAGGTTTTGAGACACGCATTGGTTAAGGTTTCTATGGGGCCTGGTAAACAAAATTCACAACAGGATGTAGAAAAAGATACAGTTGAAGGGGATGTTAATTCAGAGGTAAATACTTCTGAAGATGTATAAATTCCAAATTCTTATTTGAGCATTATCTAATGGCTGATTTTTACCAAATACTTGGAGTTTCAAGAGATGCTGATGCGGATACCTTAAAAAGGGCTTATAGAAAATTAGCAAGACAATACCATCCTGATGTTAATAAAGAACCTGGTGCGGAAGATAAATTTAAAGAAATTGGTAAGGCTTACGAAGCATTAGCTGATCCTGAAACTAGAGCAAGATATGACCAATTTGGAGAAGCTGGCCTTGGAGGCGCGGCTGGAATGCCTGATATGGGAGATATGGGTGGCTTTGCAGATTTATTTGAAACTTTTTTTAATGGCTTTGGGGGACAAAATCCACAAGGAGGAAGAACACAAAGACGAGGTCCTCAGCAAGGAGATGATCTAAGGTATGATCTTAATGTTGACTTTAAAGATGCAATTTTTGGCCAACAAAGAGAAATTAAAATTCCTCATTTGGAGACATGTGAAGTCTGTAGGGGAACAGGTGCAAAACCAGGAACCGGCCCTAAAACTTGTTCAACATGTGGTGGAAGTGGTCAAGTTAGAAGAGCTACAAGAACACCTTTTGGTAATTTCACACAAGTAGCTGAATGTCCTTCATGTAATGGAGCTGGCCAGATAATTGCAGATCCATGTTTAACTTGCGGCGGTAATGGTGTAAAGCAAGTCAGAAAAAAATTAAGAATTAATATTCCTGCAGGAGTTGATACTGGCACTAAATTAAGAGTTTCCGGTGAGGGAAATGTTGGTTTGAAAGGGGGCCCACCTGGAGATCTTTATGTTTTTATAAAGGTTAAGAATGATTCAAAACTTAAAAGAGATGGTGTGACTATTTACTCAGAAATAGCAGTGAGTTATTTACAGGCTATTTTAGGTGACACTGTAAAAATCACTACAGTTGATGGAGATGTTGATTTAAAAATTCCAAGTGGTATTCAGCCAAATACAACTCTTTCACTTGAGAATAAAGGGGTACCTAGACTTGGAAATCCGGTTGCGAGAGGAAATCATGAAGTCTTAGTAAAAGTAAAATTACCTACTCGTATAACCGACGCAGAACGAAAACTTTTAGAGGGTTTAGCTTCTCAATATTCAGATAAAAATATTAATTCTAGTAATGGACTGTTTAGTAAATTATTTGGTAATGAATCTTAATGATTTCCTTAAAGCATTTGGATCTTAAATCTGTTCCATGTCCTTTAAATGTTGTCAAAATTAAATTGGCTTTGCAGAAGTTATCTAAAAATGAACAACTTATTGTTGAACTAGATAAAGGTGAACCAGAAGAAATGGTATTAAACAATTTAAAAGAGATGGGATGTTTGTTTAAACAAATCAAAGAAAATGAAAAATCTATAAAAATAAAGATATTGAATGAAAACTAATAGTAAATATTTAGGTTTAGTTACGAAAAAATTTAATGATTTTTTTTTAGTTGATTTAAAAAATCAAGAAAACTCTCGAAATAACCAGAAATTTTTATGTAAGGTTAAGAAGTCTATAAATTTCAAGGATCAATTAATTTATGTTGGAGACGAAGTAGCGATTGAAAAGATTGATTTTAAAAGTAAACGAGCAATAATAACAAGTCTAAAAAAAAGAAAAAATCTTTTAGTTAGACCCTCAGTTGCAAACATTTCTAACATATATGTTACTTTTTCCGTTGAAGAACCAGAGTTAAATTTATCTCAAGTTAATAGGTTTTTGATATCAGCAGAATCAATGGGAGTTGAAGTCTCATTAGTTTTGACAAAGTGTGATTTAATTTCTGATAAAAGAAGATTATATCTATGTGATAAATTTCAGAAATGGGGTTACCAAGTAATAACTTTAAATTTACAGAAATTTGATTGCTTTAAAAATTTATTAGCCGAGGTAAAGCAAAAAGAATGTTCAATTTTTATGGGTCCATCCGGAGTTGGCAAAACTACTTTGCTAAATATGATTATTCCAGGTCTTCAAAATAGTACTTCTCCAGTTTCCAATAAAATTAAGAGAGGAAAAAATACTACTCGAAATGTAGAGTTATTTTCTATGTCGAATCAAAGTTACATTGTGGATACTCCTGGTTTTAATATGCAACCTCTAGAGGTTGATATTAAGTTGTTACCAAATCTTTATTCAGAAATTTATAAACAAGTAAACGAAGAAGGAATCAAGTGTAAATTTCGTAACTGCTTACATTTAAATGATGAGGGATGTAATTTAAATAAATCCTTCGAAAGATATTCTTTTTATAAAGAAATGATTGAGTCTTCTAAGAGTCACTATTATCGAAACCAGGAAGATTGAGATTTAATCCACCAGTCAAATCATTCATCCTTTCTTTCATAGTTGTAGTTGATAATTCATGAGCTTTTTGAATAGCTTGTAGGATGTTTTGCTCAATTTGTTCTTTATTTGCATTTAAGATATTTTCTTGTACTTCTACCTTTAAAGGAAGTTGGTTTCCACTAATCCAAACTTTTATCATCTCATCATCACTTTTGCCTTCAATCTCCATACTTTCAAGTTCATCTTGTAATTTTTGAGCATCTTGCTGAATTTGTTTAGCTTTTTTAAAAGCTTCTGTAAGTTGTCCAAAGTTAGGAAGTCCAAAACCCGCCATTTTGTAAAAACGTTTCTTTAGTTAGGATAGTCAAAACCAATCATTCTTACTTCTGGTTGCAAATAAATCCCTTTGTTTTGTAGTACTTTTTGTTGAATTACTGTTATTAATTCATAAATATCTTTTGAACTTGCTGAAGAAGTGTTAATTATAAAATTTGAATGCATTGTAGAAATTTCAGCACCGCCAATTTTAAATCCCTTTAAACCTATATCATCAATTAATTTTGCTGCATAATTATTTTCAGGATTTTTAAAAACACTACCAAAACTTGGTTGATGATATGGTTGTGTTTCTGTTTTTAATTTAAGGTTATTTTTGGTTGTTTGAATTAATTTTTCTAGATTTCCATTAGGTTCAAAATGTAATCTTGCACTAATAATTGTTAAATCATTTCTTTGAAAAGAGCTAAATCTATACTTAAAATTGATATCTTTTTTTTCAATTTCAAGTTTTTCAAGAGTTTTATTATTAATAACTTTTACGGAAATAAGATTTTTTGCTAGCGATAAATTACCTGTGCCAGCGTTCATATAAATTGCTCCTCCTAATGTTCCTGGAATTCCGACAGCCCATTCCCCTCCTTGTAATCCATTTTTAGCAAGAGAATTAGATAATGTTGGGAGCATTACACCTGCTTCCGCTTCAATAATTCCTGAATATGGTTCTATCTTTATTGATTTCAATTTTTTTGTACAAACAACTAAGCCTTTTATGAAAATATTATTTATTAAAAGATTTGAACCTGCGCCAATTATTTGACATCTTTGTTTATTTAAACTAGCCCATTTTATTAGATATGAAAGTTCTTCAACGCTTATTGGCTCAGCAAAATATTCAGCCACTCCTCCTACTTTGATAGTTGTATAACTACTTAAATTACAGTTTTTAGAAAAAATTTTTTTATTCATAAATTAGTGATTTATTTTAATTATTTTTTTCATTTAAAATTGACCAGAAATTATGACAATCACCAGCTCCCATATT
>QCDM01000027.1 GCA_003280895.1 Prochlorococcus sp. AG-355-I20
TTCCTTCTAAATTATAAATTTGTTGCTGTTGTGCCAAAACTTCCGTTGACAAATCATATTGTGGAGTTTGTAAATCATTTTTTTTAGAAACTTCTAAAATTCGATCCGCATAGCACTGCGACATATCATCTCCCCTAAATACTTCTCCAGAAAAATACATCTTTGGCACTTCAAGTTCTAAGACATCAATTGCATCCAAATCATTAAAAATACTTACAATGTATGAGGGTTTTATAAGAATAAATAAATTATCAACTGTCAAACACAATAAACTCTTTATTTTTTGGGATTCATATATTTTCTTACAAATTAATCCTGGAACAATTTTTCTTTTAATTTGAGGAGCTTTGATTGAAATTATGCTTCCATCTTTAATATATGGGAGTGCATTAGTGATCTCTTCTGATAATTTTTCTGCTGCTTGTTTTTCTAAAATTTTCAAGAGTCTTCTCTCTTCTTTTAGACGATTTTTTAACTTTTCATAGGCATCAAAATCTTTCCATGAAACGTTAGATGTAATTTTTTTTAATTCAATTAAATCCTTATCTAAATTTTCAAGAATTATATTCTCACCTGAAGATTCACCTAAATATAAAAAACTACCAAAACTTCTTTTAATTAATTCTTTAGACTTTTCTAAAGTATAACTTTGTAAAAGATTAAGTACCATTCCATAACTAGGAGTGAATTGACTCTTTAAAGAATTTGGTTTGCTTATAGCCAGTGCACTTGCTTCTTTGGCACCTTCGAATCTTGTTTGTAATGTAACAACATATCCTTGGGTATCTTTTCCTCTTCTGCCAGCTCTTCCTGACATTTGCAAAAATTCACTGCTAAATAATAATCTGTGCCCATCTTCTGTCCTTTTTGATAAAGAAGAAATAACAGTAGTTCTTGCTGGCATATTAATTCCTGCAGCAAGTGTTTCAGTTGCAAAAACAACTTTTATCAAACCTTGCTGAAATAATTCCTCAACCAATTCTTTCCATGCAGGCAATAAACCAGCATGGTGAGATGCAATACCTCGTTTTAATGCCTCGCATTGAGATTTATCTTTAATTGCCTCTTGATTATTTTTAAGATAAACATCTAATTTTTGGGATATCATGTTCGCTTCTGAATAACTTACTAAAGTTAAGTCTTTTATATTCTCAATAGCCTTGTCACATCCTCTTCTACTAAAGATAAAATAAATAGCTGGCAGCATATTTCGTTCAGCTAGTTTAGAGATCACAAAGCCAATTGAGGGAGACTTTGGTTGCATTATCCTGCCCACTTTTCCTCTCATTTTCTGCCCTTTAGGAGCTCTCCAAATCTTACAGTTTGGATGAATTCCATTACCCTTATTATTTAAAAGTGGATGGAGGCCTTTAACACTACAAAAAATAAAATCAAGTGGGACTGGTCTCTTATCGCTATTAATTAGTACTGTGGGCCCATGAACTTTTTCTATCCAATTTTGTAGTTGATCTGCATTGGCTATTGTTGCTGATAAAGCTATTATTTGTGTTCTAGTAGGGCAATGGATTATAGTTTCTTCCCAAACTGTGCCTCTTTGGGGGTCATTCATATAATGGCATTCATCAAGAATCACAGATTCTAAATTCTCTAAGGGATCATCAAATTCATCAAATTCGCCATAAAGCATGTTCCTAAAAATCTCAGTCGTCATAACTAAGATTGGTGCTTCTCTATTTATACTTATATCTCCAGTTAAAAGACCAACTTTATTATTACCATATTGATTAGCAAAATCTCTAAACTTTTGATTTGATAATGCTTTTAAAGGTGTTGTATAAAAAACTCTGCTGTCATGAGATAAGCCTCTATATATAGCAAATTCACCTATCAATGTTTTACCCGAACCTGTAGGTGCCGTTAAAACAACAGAATTTCCGCTATTAATAGCTCGAATTGCTTCTAATTGGAAATCATCTAGCGGAAATGGGAAATATTCCTCTAAATTAAGCAATAATTGTGATTGAAGAGAGGATGAGTTAACTTCTTAATATATGATCTATATAGATATTAATAAACAAAAAATACCTTGCAAACTTTAATAGTAAATCTAAATCTTTTTAATTAATCCTCTATATTTTATTTTGCCAAAATGAAAAAAATAAAAATTCCAAAAAATAGAATCCGTAAATTAAAAACATTTTCTTTAGGAAAAAAATCATTCGAACTTCTAAGTTTAAATTCGCAAAATAAAAAACTTATAGACTTATGCAGTAATGATTACTTTGGATTAAGTAGGGACAAGGATTTAATAAAAGCTGCTTACGAAATAAGCATGTTAGAAGGTATTGGTTCAGGAAGCTCTAGGTTTATTACAGGTTCAAGACCAATACATAAATTATTAGAAACAGAACTTGCCAAGTGGCTAGATCAAGATAAAGTATTACTTTTCCCAAGCGGATTTCAAGCAAATATAGCCGCTATCCAAACTTTAGCAAACAGAAATAGCATCGTAATAGCAGATAAATTAATCCATAACTCTTTATTGGTTGGAGTTAAAACCGCTCAAGCTAAACTAGTTCGATTTTCACACAATAATTTAAAAGATTTAGAAGATAAAATTATTAAATCTAACCCTACAAAAAATTCCATTTTAGTTGTTGTCGAATCTCTTTATAGCATGGAGGGATCAATTGCTCCGCTCAGAGAAATAACAGAAATTTGCAACAAAAATAGTGTTCAATTATTAGTTGACGAAGCCCATGCAATTGGGATTTTGGGCCCTGAAGGCAGGGGTTTAAGTTTTAATTTCCGTTCAGATATAACTATACTTACTGGAACTTTTGGAAAAGCATTTGGAAGCGGTGGAGCTTTCATAGCCTCCAATTCAGAAATTTGTGAGTACCTTATCCAAACAAGTGGTGCATTTAGGTACACAACCGCTCTTGCACCATCTTTAGCTGCTGGAGCACTAGAAGGTTTAAAAAAAATTTTAGAAAATAAAGAATGGGGTAATGAGTTGTTATCTTCTGCGAAGATATGGAAAGATGAAATTATTAAAAATTTTAATTTTCCAATTCAGGGAGATTCTCACATTTTATCAATTATTGTTGGCCAAGAAGAGAAGGCAATTTATCTACAAAAATATCTTGAGGAAAATGGGTTTTTAGCAATTGCGATAAGACCCCCTACTGTTCCAGTTGGGCAATCAAGAATCAGAATAACAATAAGAAGAAACTTAGATTTGAATCTGCTAAAAAATTTCATTGCAGTATTAAAAGAGTTTAAATGAAACAAATTATTACTCAACATGGGTGGGGACTAAATAAATATTTCTGGGATGATTATAAAGTTGATTTTTTAAAAAATAATTGGCATTGGCAAGATAATGAAAGGGGTTATTTTTCAACAAATAATTATCAAGCAAAATGGATTAAAAGCGAATCTAAAAAAGAAATCAGAATGACTTTATGCCATTCATTTGGTTTTCATTTAATGCAAAAAAAAATCTTAAAAGAAGCGACTCATATTGTTCTTATAAATTCTTTTAATAATTTTCTTCCTTTAAGTAATAAAAGAAACTTTATTTTGAAGTCTCTAAAAAGAATGGAAACAAAAATCATAAAAGATGAAACTAAAGATATGTTAAAAGAATTTATACATAGATCATTTATGCCAAATCATATGAATAAAAGTTTTAAAAATATCTTTTATAAAAGTTTAGAGAGTTTAAATAAAACTCTTCTTTTAGGTGATTTAAAACAACTTTACATCAATAGAGATATTCCATTTTTTTTAAGAAAAGATTGCAAAATTATTTTTATAAAATCAGAAAATGATTTGATTCTAGACAACGAATCAAATAATAACTTCTTAGATTCCTTAAATAAAATTCTTGATAGGAATCCAATTTTAATTAAATTAGCTCAGCAAGGTCATTGCTTGAATAATCTAAATTTATACGAGATCTTACTTAATACACTTAATGATGAAAATGGATAGTAAAAAGTGGAATGAGAAAATAAAAAATAATTTCAATGATGCTGCATATCGGTATTTAGAGCATTCAAATATTCAGAAATTTTTTGCAAAAAAGATAGTTCAATTTATAAAGGAATTAAATCCCCAAAAAAAAGGTGAATGGATTGATCTAGGATCAGGACCAGGAATATTAGCTGATGAAATAGAAAAAAATTTTTCTTCCCAAAAAGTAGCCAGAATTGATTTCAGCAAAAAAATGCTTCTTGAGAATAAATTATCTAGTAAAAAAATTTTATGGGATTTGAATAATGATTTACCTCCTGAAATCAATAACTGTTCTCTATTAACATCTAACTTTTGCATCCATTGGTTAAACAAGCCAGAAAAGATAATAAAAAATTGGTTTAGTAAATTACAATCTGGAGGTTTTTTAATCATTTCTTATCCAACAAAAAATTGTTTTCCTGAATGGAAAGATACTTGTAGAAAAATTGATATTGAATATAGTGGTCTTAATTTCCTTTGCACTAAAGAATTATTAAAAGATTTCAAATCAACTGAAATGCATTATTCAGAAAAGTTTAATTATCTCGAAAATTTTGAAGATGTATATAAGCTTTTTAGAAGCATTAAAAATGTAGGGGCGCACTCAACAAACTGTAAACATAAAACAGTGAAGGAGTTAAAAAAAATTCAAAAGTTTTGGCCAAAGAATTACAATAATACAGTCAACCTTTCATGGCAAATTGAGATTCAAATCATAAAGAAATTATGAGAAGTCAAGATAGTGTTTTCAAATTTATAATTTGTGGAACAGATACTGATATTGGGAAAACTTTAATAAGCTCTTTTTTTGTTAAAGGATTAAATTCCTTTTATTGGAAGCCAATTCAAAGCGGTCTTGAATCGCAAACTGATAGTCAAACTGTTGAAAAACTTGCACAATTAAGTAAAGAAAAAATCATCAAAGAAGCTTATGTCTTTACGCAACCGCTATCTCCTCATTGGGCTGCTGAAATAGATCAAAAAACTGTTAACTTTGAAAAGTTGAGATTACCAAAAGTGCAAGGCTCATTAATTGTTGAAACTTCAGGTGGATTAATGGTTCCAATAACACGCAATTTTTTGCAAATAGATCAAATAAAACAATGGAATCTTCCGGTAATACTTGTATGTAGGAGCTCACTTGGCACTCTTAACCATACCCTGCTTAGTATTGAGGCCTTAAAACGAAGAAATATTGAGATTTTAGGTTTAGTAGTCAATGGTGAAAAGCACCTAGATAATCCAAAAACTCTAGTTGATTTTAGTGGTATACCGTTAATTGCTGAATTTCCTTACATCGAAAAAAAGGACTCAAACAATTTAGATATACTATGGAAAGAACTAGAAATCAAGAATAAGTTGATCTCACTTTTAAACTCAAAAATAAGTTAAATGAAATCTTTGGATTCAAAAACTCCAAATCAAGATTGGCACCCAAATATTTGGCCACCTTTTACACAAATCAATAACAGCAAACCGCAAATAGAAGTAACTCATGGTCAAGATGCCCTCCTATTTACTAAAAATCCTAAAAAAGAGCTAATAGATGCAATAAGTAGTTGGTGGGTAACTCTTCATGGACATAGTAACCAATACATTGCGGATGCAATTTTCAATCAATCAAAAAAGCTTGAACAAGTTATTTTTGCTGATTTTTTACATCCACAAGCAAAAAAATTAGCGGAAAGACTTAGTGAATTAACAAAACTAGAAAGATTATTCTTTTCTGATAACGGTTCTACTGCAGTGGAAGTCGCTTTAAAAATTGCCTTCCAATCATGGCAAAATAGAGGAGAGACAAGAACTCAAATAGTAGCTTTTGATGGTGCCTATCATGGCGATACATTTGGAGCAATGGCTTTAGGTGAAAGAAATATTTTTAATGAGAATTTCGATAATCTTATGTTCCCAGTTAGAAGAGTCCCCTGGCCTTCAACTTGGATGAAAGATGAAGAAGTAGAAAATAAAGAAAATGAGGCGATCCAAAAATTAGAAACTCTACTTAAAACTCCGACAGTTGCAGTAATCCTCGAGCCACTTGTTCAAGGGGCAGGAGGAATGAATATGGTTAGGCCTCAGTTTATAAAAAAAGTTTCAGAAATTATAAACAATAATAATTCTTTGTTAATTGCTGATGAAGTTTTGACTGGGTTTGGAAGATGTGGAACTCTTTTTGCTTTTCAAAAGGCAAAAATAGTTCCAGATTTAATAAGTATTTCAAAAGGCTTAACTGGTGGATTTTTACCAATGGGAATAACTTTATGTAAAGAAAAAATTTTTCAATCCTTTATTGATGATTCCCCAAGAAAAACTTTTTGGCATGGACATAGTTTTACTGCTAATCCTTTAGGTTGTGCTGCGGCAAACGCGAGCCTTGATTTATTAGAAAAAGAACCACACAAATACCTTTCATTTGAAGAAAAACATTTATCTCACTTAATTAAATTTCAAAACTTACCCTACATAAAAAAAATAAGGGTATCCGGCACAATTGCTGCCTTCGATTTAGATATTGGGAACAAAAAAGGTTATTTCAATAATATTGGGAAAGAAATAAAGAGTCTTGCAATGGAGCAAGGTTTATTTATTAGACCCCTCGGGAATGTTATTTATCTCTTGCCACCTCTCTGTATAACTGATGATCAATTAGAAAAAAGTTACTGGATAATAAGGCAAATCTTAGAAAATCTTTAGATAGAAATTTAAGGTCCCTGCAGTATTGCATTTTCCACATCTTCTCTATTAATGCAATAGGAAAATAGTCTTTTAGTTTCTTGTCCTTCACTTTCCCAAATAACACTTAAATCTTCATGTTCAAAAATAATAGTTGCATTCCAATTTGAAAGTATCAGATACCATTTAGATGGATTATTAATATCCTTCACAGCACCTAAATTAGTTAGCCACAATTCCAATGATTGCAGTGAATTTTGATTGATAGGTTTTTTAGAGGGATTCACAAACTTTTTTTAAAAATTATTTAATTAGCCAAAGCGGTATTGTCTCTAATTCTTTTCCAGTAAAAGAAGCAATAAAAATTGAACAAATTAAACTTATAGAAATGATGATAATTAAAAGAAACAACGAAAACAATTCTCCATTCGAAAAAGGTCTTCTAT
>QCDM01000028.1 GCA_003280895.1 Prochlorococcus sp. AG-355-I20
ATGAAAAATGCGAAACTATTCCCGATCCTGTGCAATTGGAATATCATCTACCACATAATTTTAATATTTCTGTAGATAAAAATTATGAGCAATTTATTAATAAATTATCAGAAAGTTTCCCAAAGGAAAAAAAAGGTATTAAGAAATTCTACGATACTTGTGCAAGCGTATTTAGATGTTTAGATTCAATGCCTCTTTTATCAATAGAGGATCCAAATTATCTTTTTAAAGTTTTTTTTAAATCTCCATTATCCTGTTTAGGATTAGCCAGATGGTTACCAGTAAATGCAGGCGATGTAGCGAGAAAATTTATAAAAGATCCTGAACTTTTAAAATTTATCGATATCGAATGTTTTTGTTGGTCTGTAATGCCAGCTCTGAAAACTCCTATGATTAATGCGGGGATGGTTTTTACTGATAGGCATTCTGGAGGGATAAATTATCCAAAAGGTGGAGTGGGAACTATAGCAGAAAAGTTAGTTACTGGGATTCAAAAATTAGGAAGCAAAATTAGATACAAAGCCAATGTGACTGAAATCCTTTTAAAGGATGATAAAGCGGTAGGAGTTAAACTTTCAAATGGCGAAGAGATTTATTCAAATATTATTGTATCCAACTCCACTAGATGGGATACATTTGGATTAAAAGATAATAATAAAGGATTAATTTCGATTAAAAACGTCCCAAAAAGTGAATATAAGTGGTCAGAAACTTATAAACCCTCTCCTTCTTTTGTTTCTATTCACCTTGGAGTAGAAAAAAATCTAATATCTGATAACTTTAATTGTCATCATATAATAGTTGAAAATTGGGATGAATTAGAAAGTGAAAAGGGAGTAATTTTTGTTTCTATACCTACTTTGCTTGACTCATCTTTGGCTCCAGCAGGTAAACATATAGTACATGCATTTACTCCTTCATCAATGAGTGAATGGGAAGGCCTATCTAGGAAAGAATATTTGCAAAAGAAAGAAAAATATTTTTTATTTCTTGTTGAAAAAATATCAACTATTCTTCCCAATCTTGAACGAAATATTGATCACAAAGAAATTGGTACTCCCAAAACACATAAAAAGTTTCTTGGAAGATATGAAGGTAGTTACGGGCCAATTCCCAGTAAAAAGTTGCTTGGACTTTTGCCAATGCCTTTCAATACTACAAAAATTGAAAACCTTTATTGCGTAGGTGATTCATGCTTCCCTGGCCAAGGCCTAAATGCAGTTGCTTTTAGTGGATACGCATGCGCCCACAAAATAGGTGCAAAGTTAAACATAAACAGTTTTAAATTACCCGAATAAAAGGATCCTCTGAAATGATAGAAAAGTTTAAAACTCTTTTTTTTGTGAAAAGTTCTTTAATTTCTCTCTATTTAGCTCTTACAATTCCTTTACCATTTGTCTCGATTGAAAAATTAAAAATCCCCTCTATTATAATTTTTGCCTTAGGACTTTATTTGATAATCAATATAACAAGTGATTATGTAGAAACTTGTAGTAATAAAATTTCATACAAAAGTAGCTTTATTTCTAAATTCTTAGGAAAAAAAAATTGGGAGGTTTCTTGGAAAGATATTAAATTAATCAAATCTTTACCAACCAGTCAGGGTAGTAAAGTTTATTACTTTAATACTTTTCAAGGTGAAAATTTTCTTGTCCCACAAAGAGTTGAAAACTTTGAAAAATTCTTATTAATTGTTTCCAGTAATACTGGGATTGCAATTAATGAAATATCGTACATATCGCCACTATGGACATATAAATTACTGACATTTCTTTCAGTTTTAATGATTATTGGTGAAATTTTTGCTTTTTTAAATTAAATATTATCAATACTGAATCTATAACCTTGCTGTCTAACGGTGGTTATTCCTCCACCTTCTCCCAGTCCGGCCTGTTCTAATTTTCTCCGCAAAGTTAATACCTGAGTGTCAACAGACCTAGGACCACCACTGAAGGGCGGCCAGGCCATCCTCAAGAGCTCTTGGCGACTTCTTACCATTCCTGGAGGCATCAAAAGAGCGCAAAGCAGCGCGAACTCTCTAGGGCTTAATTCTACGGGCTTCTCGCTTAGAGTAACTTGTCTTAAAAGGAGATGAACCTCTAAAGGCCCAACCTCAACTTTTTCTTGTAATCCTATCCTTCCTCTTTTTAAAAGTGTTCTGCATCGTGCTGCAAGCTCTTCAAGTCCAAAAGGTTTCCTGAGAACATCATCTGCCCCTTCATCTAATAAATTTACTAATGCTTCAACACCTGATCTTGCCGTTAAAACTATGACTGAAGACCCCAATTGTTGGGCTAATCTCATTGCAGTATTCTGCTCGAGTATTTCTGCGCTAACTAATAAGTCAGGTGATTGTTCTCTGCATAAGTCAATAGCTTCTGCAGCTGTACCTACTGCTGCAGCTAAATGGCCATCTTGGCGAAGCCTTTGCACAAGGACTGTTCTAAGTGTGGGGTGAGGTTCAACAACTAGAACTCTTGAAGGAGTTTGAGAGCTCGTAGGCAATTGTGAACTGCCAGGAGTTGAAGCTAAGATTTGCTCAGTTGATTGCATTCTTAATTACTGTTTGGCCAGGCAATTTATGATCGTTCTTAATAAGGTATAACAAATGCAAAATAAAAATCAGAATTTATCGAATTATGACATCATTTGAAAACCCTAAAGCAATACGTCACTTTCAGTCAATTTGCGATAGTTGCCAGGACCTAGTTACTCGTTTTCATACGCCATCTGATCTTAAATTATATTGTGATGGTTATCTCCAGGCATTAAGGAATTGCAATGGTTTAGAGCAAAAGGATCAAGAGAAATTGGAAAGATTAATTGAAAGATGGATTTTAGATCCATCAAGTTTTATTGATCCAGATGGAGATGGAAATAAAGGTTTTTTTGATAAAAAAAGGATTTAAAATATTAATTTTTATTAATCAATAAAGTATTTATACTCACTAATTGTCTTAAGACGCTAATTCAATCTCTATTTTTTCTTTGAGAGATCCAGAGTTGTACATCTCAATAAGAATGTCTGATCCACCAAGAAATTCCCCTTTTAAGTAAACTTGAGGAATTGTTGGCCAATCTGAATATTCTTTGATTCCTTCTCTTATAGCGAAATCACTTAAAACATCAAATGTACCAAATTCTACCCCTAAGGAATTAAGTATTTGAACTACATTGTTGGAAAACCCGCATTGAGGCATTAATTTTGTCCCTTTCATGAAAACCATCACTGAATTAGAATCAATCAGTTTTTGTATTTTATCTTTTGTTGGGTTGTCCATAATTCAATTTGGAGTTTCTGTTTTTAATGCCAGTGCATGGATAGCCTCTGAAGCTAATTCTTCCTTCAAAGCAGAATATACTAACTGGTGTTGTTTAACTAATGATAATCCATTGAATTCAGATGCAATTACAGTTACTTGCAAATGATCATTTCCCTTAAGGTTTTCAACAAAAACTTCGGAATTTGGAATTTTATTAGTGATTAATTTAATAACTTCTGTTTTAGTAATCATAATAAATTTTAATTAACCTTTGTATTTTGTCTCAACAAATCCTAATTGGATTAATCTTTCATAAGCTTCTTTACCTTCTAGACTATTAGGTGACATTATTCTAATTGTTTCAACAAGTAGGGGTACTGCAACCTCAGGCTTTTCAGTTTTTATATACATAGAGGCTAATCTCTCATTAGATATTGCCAAAATTTGTAATGTTTGCTTCCCTTTCCTTTGCATTTCATTTGGTATTCTTGCATCAATTCCTTTGAAGGATGTATTTAGATCAGAATAAAAAGACGCAAGTTGCTTAGCTAATTTTCTAGCGTCTAGGTAAAAATTCTTAGCCTTTTCGAAATCCCCGTTTTTAATATATTTATCACCTTCTTTTATAAAATATTCTACGTTTGATATTGAAAGGTTTTTACTCTCATTTGAGAGTACTCTAAAGTCTTCTGGATTCTTTATTTCTGCATGAACTTCATTTTTGTAAGGAACATTTCCTAAAAATATAAATAAAATTGGAATTAACTTTAAGAATTTCATTTTCTTATTCAATTATTAAAATTAATACTAACTTATTGCAGATTCATCTACCTACTTTTTTTAATGCTTTTTCTTCCTCTTGAGTCATTTTTTCATTAAGAAATTTATTAAAGTCCTTGATAGTAAAGTTTGAGTAATCATTGATTGGTATTGGTTTCCCAAATGATAAACAAAATTCGCCTCTAAAGTTCGGAGGTATTTTGCTGTAAGCAATTCCAATTGGAATAATAGTAATAGAGGTTGTTTTTTTTGTAGCTAATCTAGCTAATCTATATAATCCTTCTTTGAGAACTAATTTTTTTCCATATTTATTAATCTTTCCTTCAGGGAAAACAACTAGTTGTTCTCCTTTTTCTATAAGATCAATCGCATATCTTAAAGCTGAGAGAGATGGCGATAATTGATTTATTGAAAAACATCCAAGTCTTTTTAAAAACCAACCTTGTATTCCTTTCATTTCGGATTTAGTAACCATAAATCTACAATCCTTTTTTGTTACTCTTCTACCCATTGCCATTGTGAGTATTAAGCCGTCCCACCTTGATCTGTGGGTTGGAGCCAAAATGATAGAGGAATTTATGGGAATCGAAAAACCATTTTTTAATATTATCTTTTTTCTAAAAAAAAATCTCAAAACAATATCCTGAGTAACGAACATTGCAATAAATCCCAATACAGGGTTGATATTATGCCAAATATTTAAGGATTTCTTCTTCAATTTCTATTTACTATATATTAATAATTTAAGTGTTTGCCTTTTTTTATTAGCTATTATTGGGCGGTTACTAGATTGTCTAGAAACTAAAATTTTCAAAATTATGGCTACTTTAGGAGTAAACATCGATCATATTGCTAATGTAAGGCAAGCAAGGAAAACTGTCGAGCCTGACCCTGTGCAATTTGCTTTTTTAGCTGAATTAGGAGGGGCAGATTCCATAACAGTGCATTTAAGAGAAGATAGAAGACACATACAAGATAGAGACGTATTCCTTCTGAAAAAGACTATAAAAACAAAACTCAATTTAGAGATGGCTGCTACAGAAGAAATGTTAGAAATTGCCAAAGAAATTCTTCCTGATTACGTAACGCTTGTACCCGAGAAAAGAGAGGAAGTTACTACTGAAGGCGGGTTGGATTTAAAAAGTAATGTGCAATTCCTTAAGAAGGCTGTTAGGAATTTAAAGGATTCAAATATAGAAGTAAGTGCTTTTATTGATCCATTTGGTGAACAGATAAATTATTCCAAAGAAATAGGGTTTGATTTTATAGAGTTACATACTGGAAAATATGCTGAACTATCGGGATCTGAACAATTTATAGAGCTTCAAAGGATTATAGAGTCTACACATTTAGCAAATGACCTTGGATTAGTTGTTAATGCTGGTCATGGCCTTAACTACAATAATGTTAAAAAAATTGCATCAATTAACAATATGAACGAGTTAAACATAGGTCATAGTATTGTTGCAAGGGCTTTAGCGATAGGATTAGAAAAGTCCGTACGTGAAATGAAGTCTCTAATTACATCAAATAAAATTTCAAAATGACAACATATTTTTTCGTAGCGGCAAGTGAAAAGTTTTTAACAGTTGAAGAACCACTTGAAGAAATTTTGAAGGAGAGAATAAGGAACTATAAAGAAAATAATAAAGAAATAGATTTTTGGCTCTTAAAAAATCCATCATTTTTACAAACCACACAATTTGCTGATTTAAAAGCAAAAATTCCGTCTATCCCAGCAGTTGTTTTATCGACTGATAAGAAATTTATAACTTTCTTAAAGCTTCGTTTAGAGTTTGTTGCTGTGGGGGAATTCGAATGTCCTAATGCAGAAATAAGTGATCCATTTAAAGTTGAGTAATATAACCATCTAGTAAATTGCTCAATCTTTATAAGTCAAATAAAATTGAAGTAATTAGTGAGCTCTTAGCAGAGGAATTAAAAATATATCCTCCTCCTATAAATGAGAAATTAGAAATAGTAGTCCCTAATTACTTTTTGGGGAATTGGTTACGTGAACAAATAACTATAAAAAACAAAATAAGTGCTCTTTATGAATTAAAGACATTATCAACGTATACCGAATCTTTATTGACAAATTTTTTCCCTGCAAATGATATGAGCGCATGGAATTTTGAGTCAATTAAATGGGGTATTATTGATTCCTTGGAAGAATTACATAGCTTTAAAGAATCATTTCCGCTTAGAAATTGGATTAATAAATATTTGGATAATAAAAAGACAATTGATGGTGACATATATAATCTGACAAAAAAGATCACGAATAATTTTATTGACTATATGATTTTTAGACCTGAAATGATTGCTCAATGGAATAGATATGCAATTAATTCATCTAATCTATTTAATAATTTAAACTCAGACCAATTCTGGCAACCTATTTTATACAAATTATTAGAGGAAAAGATATCTGAAAAGCCATCATGTTTATACATGATTGAAGTAATAAAAAATTTAAGAAAAATTAAAAACTTTCAATTTCAAGTGCCAAATCTAATTTATATTTTTTCAGATAATAACTTATCTAAACTACATATTAATTTTTATTCAGAACTTTCAAAA
>QCDM01000029.1 GCA_003280895.1 Prochlorococcus sp. AG-355-I20
AGAACTTTGTTGGATATTAAATTGCATGACTCCCATAAATTGGATGGAAAGAATGATTCAATTCAAAGAAAAATCCATACAACAGGGTAATAATGTATCTATTGGATTATTTGACTATCCAATACTTATGGCTGCAGACATCCTTCTTTATGACGCTGACTTCGTGCCAGTAGGTGAGGATCAAAAACAACATCTTGAACTTGCCAGAGATATTGCACAACAGAGAATTAATGCCAGATTTAGTAAGGATCAAAATATTTTAAAAATCCCTCAACCAATCATCATGAAGAATGGTTCAAAAATAATGAGTTTAATTGATGGTTCAAAAAAGATGAGTAAAAGTGATCCAAATGAAGGCAGTCGCATTAACTTATTAGATACTCCTGAAAAAATCACAAAAAAAATAAAAAGAGCAAAAAGTGACAGTTCAATTGGAATTGAATTTAACAACCCTGAGAGACCAGAATCTAAAAATCTTTTGATGATTTATTCAATATTATCTGGCAAAGAAATTTCTCAATGTGAAAATGAATTCTCAGATACTGGATGGGGGACATTTAAAAAATTAATTACTGAACAACTTATTGAATCACTTGAACCTATTCAGAAAAAATATAAATTATTAATTAATGATCCTTATCAACTAAATAAAATCCTTGACGAAGGAAAAGAAAAAGCTGAAGATTTAGCAAATCAGACTTTAAAAAGAGTTAAATCAAAATTAGGATTCTTTGAAATGGAGCAATAAATTATGCCAATAATCACCTTGCCTGATGGTTCAAAAAAGGTTTTCGAAAAATCTGTAACTATTCTAGAAATTGCCCAGAGTATAGGCGCTGGATTAGCTAAGGCAACAATCGCTGGGAAAGTAAATGATGTTCTTCTTGATGCAACAATTCCTATAAATAAAGATTCCAACGTTGTAATAATAACATCAAAAGATAAAGAAGGAATTGAAATAATAAGACATTCCTTTGCTCACCTTATTGGTCATGCAGTTAAACAAATTTACTCTGATATTAAAATGGCGATTGGGCCTGTAATTGAAGATGGTTTTTACTACGATATTTTTTCTGAATACAGATTTACTCCTGAAGATTTAATAAAAATTGAAAATAGAATTAATAAATTAATAAAAACAAACTATGACGTCGAAATTTTACAAGTTTCTAAAGAAGAGGCTATTAAAACTTTTAAAGAAAGAGATGAAACTTTCAAATTACGAATAATTGAAGAAATTCCTGAGGAAGGTCTCATTAATTTATACAAGCACGAAGAATACATCGACATGTGTAGAGGGCCTCACGTTCCAAACACTAGACATTTGAGACACTTTAAATTACTTAAATTATCAGGTTCATACTGGAGAGGTAATAGTGAGAATGAAGCATTACAGAGAATATATGGCACTGCATGGGCAAAAGAAAAAGAACTCAATGACTACTTAACAAGAATTGAAGAAGCAGAAAAAAGAGATCATAGAAAACTTGGAAAAAAACATTCACTATTTCATATACAAGAAGAATCTCCAGGAATGATTTTTTGGCATCCAAATGGATGGACAATCTACCAAGTACTGGAAAAGTACATAAGAGAAATACTCAAAAAAAATGATTATTTAGAAATTAAAACCCCACAAGCGGTTGATAAATCTCTTTGGGAAAAATCCGGCCATTGGGAAAAATTTAGAGACGATATGTTCACTACTGCATCAGAAAATCGAACATATGCAATTAAACCAATGAATTGTCCATGCCATATTCAAGTATTTAATCAAGGTTTAAAAAGTTATAAGGATTTACCTATTCGTCTTGCTGAATTTGGTTCTTGTCACAGAAACGAGCCCTCTGGTGCACTACACGGCTTAATGAGAGTAAGAAACTTTACTCAAGATGATGCACACATATTTTGCACAGAAGAGCAAATTCAACAAGAGGTGTCTATTTTTATAGATCTTGTTTTCCAGGTTTATAAAACTTTTGGTTTTGATGAAATCATTATCAAATTATCAACTCGTCCTGAAAAAAGGGTAGGTAGTGAAGATATTTGGGATAAATCTGAAGAGGCTCTTACTAAGGCTCTCGATAATAAGAATCTACAATGGGAACTACAACCTGGAGAAGGTGCTTTTTATGGTCCAAAAATAGAATTCTCGTTGAAGGATTGTCTTAACAGAGTTTGGCAATGCGGAACTATTCAGGTTGATTTCTCAATGCCTATCAGATTGGATGCAACTTATGTGGACATTGATAATGTAAAAAGAAATCCAGTTATGCTGCATAGAGCAATTTTAGGATCCTTTGAAAGATTTATAGGAATATTAATTGAACAATATGAGGCAAAATTCCCAATTTGGCTTGCGCCTTATCAGATAATTTTATTAAGCATCACTGATAGAAATATTGAAAAATGTTTAAAGTTTAATGAATTAATAAATAATAATGGTTACCGATCAAAAGTTGATATTAGGAATGAAAAAATAGGATATAAAATAAGAGAGGCAACTCTAGGGAGATTTCCTTTAATTGCAGTTGTTGGTGATAAAGAAGAGGAAATTAATTCAGTCGCCTTAAGAGCCTTGAACGGAAAAAATTTAGGAATTTTCAATTTACCAAACCTTTTTAAATTAATGGATGAATTAATAGAAAAAAAAGGGAGAACAGAATAATTTCTAAATATATGAATTTTCTCGCTTGTGATTTAGGAGGTACAAAAGTTCTATTAGGAATTTTCGAAAAAGAAAAAAATAATAATTCGCCTAAGTTAATATTCAAAAAGAAATATATATCGTCTGATTGGGGTTCTTTTGAACTAATCCTAGAAGATTTTCTCAAAAAAGAATGCAAGAATATTACTCATCCTTCTTCTGCATGTTTAGCAGTAGCTGGTCCCATATCTAAAAACAACGCAAAAATCATTAACTTATCATGGAATATTTCTGGAAATGATTTACAGAACAAATTTGATTTTAAAAGCTGCGAGCTAATAAATGATTTCGCTGTACAAATTTATGGAATACCTTTTTTAGAGAAAAATCAATACTCCACTATCCAAAATGGATCCGATTCTGAAGGTGCTAATAATGATTTGCATGCCATTGTTGGGGCCGGGACTGGCTTGGGGATTGCAAGGGGAATAATATCAGGGAAAAAGGTAAAAGTTTTAGCTAGTGAAGGTGGTCATGTTGAGTACTCCCCAAAGTCAAAATTAGAATGGGATTTAAAAATTTGGCTTAAGAATTACCTAAAAGTTGAAAGAATATCTTGTGAAAGAATTATAAGCGGCACTGGTTTATCAAGAATTGCCGAATGGAGACTAAGTAAACCTGATGCTCAAAACCATTCTCTTCAAAAATATTTAAAAAAAATTAAAAATTTTGATGCTGCTAGAAAAGAACTGCCTGAAAAAATTTGTAATCTTTCTCAAGAAGGTGATCAGCTAATGATTGAAGTTAAGAGGATTTGGTTAGGCGCTTATGCCTCTTTATTAGGAGATGTTGCTCTTCAAGAATTGTGCTTTGGTGGATTATGGATTTCTGGAGGAACAGCATCAAAACATTTCAAAAACTTTAAATCAGACTTATTTTTAAAACAATTTTTCGACAAGGGAAGATTAAAAGATATTCTTAAAACAATACCTATAAAAGTAATTTTAGATGAAGAGTTTGGACTTTTTAGTGCAGCCTGCAGAGCAAAAATGCTTTTAAAAACTTAAAACCAAAAAATGTCTATTCCTCAAGTAGGTAAAAAAATAAGGGTAACTGTGCCTTCCACAACTGCCAATTTAGGGCCGGGATTCGATTGCCTTGGAGCAGCATTAGATTTATATAATGAATTTATTTTCACAAGAATTGAAGGTGGTGGAGATAGATTTGATTTGATAATGGAAAGTACAGATGGTAATCATTTAAGAGGAGGGCCTGAAAACTTAGTTTTTAGAGCAGCTCAAAAAGTATGGGAGAGCGCAAATATGGATCCTTTTGCACTTGAAGCAAGAGTTAAGTTGGCAGTGCCGCCAGCACGCGGGCTTGGAAGTAGCGCTACAGCAATTGTTGCTGGATTAATCGGAGCAAATGCAATAATGAACTCTCCATTGTCTAAAGAAAAACTCCTTGAACTTGCCATTGATATAGAAGGTCATCCTGATAATGTAGTTCCCTCTCTTCTCGGTGGGCTTTGCTTGACAGCAAGGTCTTCTTCTCAAAGATGGAGAATCATTAGATGTGATTGGCACAATTCAATTAAAGCAGTTGTAGCAATACCTGCAATTCGTCTAAGCACAAGTGAAGCAAGAAAGGTTATGCCTAAGAATGTACCCATATCTGATGCAGTTACAAATATGGGAGCACTTACTTTGTTACTAAACGGCTTAAAAGCTGGAAATGAGGAACTTATAAAAGAGGGAATGTTTGATAAGTTACATGAACCCTACAGGTGGAAACTTATTAAAGGTGGATTAGAGGTTAAAGATGCAGCTCTAAATGCAGGCGCTTTAGGATGTGCAATCAGTGGGGCTGGGCCAAGTATCTTAGCTTTGTGTAAAAAAGAAAATGGCAAAAAAGTCAGTCAAGCCATGGTGAAAGCATGGGAGAAGTCAGGCGTAGCAAGCAGAGCACCGTTCTTAAACGTTCAAACAACGGGCAGCCAATTTAGCACTATCTCTGGTAAGTAGTTTTACTTAGGCATTTTTAATGTTATAGTCTCAAGCTAGTACAACTTCAACTAGAATAAAAAAATTATTCATTACATAAATGAATTTAGAAACTTTTCCTTGGCTATCATCTATTGTTTTACTGCCTTTAATTGGGGCATTAATAATGCCTTTCTTGAGTTCAAAAGAAGGAGAAGATAATTCGCTCCCCAGAAATATCTCATTAAGTTTTTTATTTATAGATTTTTTATTAATAATTGGCGTTCTTTTTCAAAGATTCAATACTTCAGATAGCTCTTTACAACTTGTAGAAAGAGCTTCCTGGTTACCATCAATAGGCTTAGAGTGGTCTCTTGGCGTTGACGGGTTATCTGCTCCTCTAATTGCTTTAAGTGGGTTAATTACATTTTTATCAGCTGCGGCTAGTTGGAAAGTTAAGAAAAAATCTAATCTATATTTTGCTCTTTTATTAGTCCAAGCATCAGCACAAGCACTAGTTTTCCTTTCTCAAGATTTCCTATTATTTTTCTTGGCCTGGGAACTTGAATTGGTTCCCGTATATCTTCTTATTGCGATTTGGGGAGGAAAAAAGAAATTATATGCAGCCACTAAATTCATTCTTTATACAGCTTTAGCTTCTTTACTAATACTAATAAGTGGTTTAGCACTTGCCTTGAGTGGTGATACCTTTACTTTAAATATCACTGATTTAACAAATAAACATGTATCGGGAAGCCTAGCTTTATTATCTTATTTAGGATTTTTAATTGGTTTTGGAGTAAAACTTCCTATCTTTCCATTACATACATGGTTACCTGATGCACATGGAGAGGCTAATGCTCCAGTTTCAATGTTACTAGCTGGAATACTCTTAAAAATGGGAGGTTATGCTCTATTAAGATTTAATGTCCAAATACTACCTGAAGTACATCTTCAAATTGCACCTGCGTTAATTATTCTGGGAATAATTAACATAATTTACGGAGCTCTAAATGCATTTGCACAAGATAATGTCAAAAGGAGAATTGCATGTAGCTCTGTGAGTCATATGGGTTTTGTTCTGTTAGGGATTGGAGCAGTAGATGCTCTTGGGATTAGCGGAGCAATGCTACAAATGATCAGTCACGGACTTATTGCTGCAGCTATGTTTTTTGTTACGGGCTCATTCTATGAAAGAACAAATACTCTTTCTATACCAAATATGGGCGGCTTAGCTAAGGTCTTGCCAATAACTTTTGCTTTTTTCTTGGCAAGCTCATTAGCCTCTCTAGCACTACCTGGGATGAGCGGTTTTATAAGTGAAATAACTGTATTTTTAGGTATCACTAGTC
>QCDM01000030.1 GCA_003280895.1 Prochlorococcus sp. AG-355-I20
TGCTCTTATTGATTTTCCTTCTTCACTTGCTCCTACTGTATAAGTTGCATTTGTTCCAACTTCACTCCAAGTGGAATTATCTGCAGATGTTTGCCAGTTATAACTTAATGTTCCTGTTCCGTCAGGATCTACTAAATCTTCACTAATACTTAAAGTATTTCCGACTGCTGCTGTTCCATTGATAGAGAAACTTGCATCGCCATCATTCTTAATATCTTCTTCCAATCCATATATTTTTTGAAGTGTATAAATATCTGCATCGCTAAACCAAATATCCTCCAATGATGGAGAACCATTGTAGGACATAATTGTGTCATATATATCGTAATTAGAATTAAATCCGTCTCCATTAGGATGATCTAAGCCAAGTGCATGTCCAACCTCATGAACAATAGTTATGTAGTTCTCTCTTTCATCATCATAAACTTTGAAATCAATCTCTACCCATCCATCCCAAGGAAAAGCACTTCCTAGTATTCCGTCATAAGGATTATATTCAGTTGCATATATGTCAATCAGAGAACCATTATTATGATTCCAAAGTTCGAAATCGATATCAATTGAATTATCAATTCGATTAAAAAGATTTACTATAAACTTTCTATAAAAACTACTATCTAAAGTTTTTTCTATCTTACTTTCGGGATAATTTGTCCAGCCAACTTCCTGGTAATCCCCCCCAGGATGAATATAAAACGGGATTTTACTTTGTCCATCTAAATAATCCTGATAATTCGGACGTATTAGATTTATCCAATTATTATCATAAATTGCATTTGATATTGATAATGTCTCAGAGGATATAACCGATAAAAATTGAGTAGTGACAGTTTCATTAAAACCTTGAGCATCTTGATAAGAAATTACTGCCTTTATAGATTTTCCTTCTTCACTTGCTCCTACTGCATAAGTTGCATTTGTTCCAACTTCACTCCAAGTGAAATTATCACTCGATGTTTGCCAGCTATAACTTAAAGTTCCACTACCATCAGGATCAGTAGAATCTTCCCTAATACTTAAAGTATTTCCGACTACTGCAGTTCCATTAATAGAAAAACTGCCATCTCCATCATCCAATATAATCTCAATTGATAATGCAGAAGATGCAGACGATAAGTTGCCTGCAGCATCTCTAGCTTTTGCGGTTATCGAATGACTACCTTCGCTAAGTGCAGAGGTTGGAATAAAAGAAAAAGCTCCATTACTATCTGCAGATGTTGTTCCTATAGAAGTACTACCACTAAAAATATATAAAGTGCTGCCAGCTTCTGCATTTCCTGTAATTATTGGTGTTGTATCACTTGTTGTTGTAGCGGTTGTAGTTAATGATGTTGGGGCACTTGGAGCTGTTTCATCTGCTGTTGTAAAGCTGAGACTTGTTTTATCACTTATTCCCGTAAATGAATTACCAACAGAATCATCAAAAGCTGTATTAGCTATCTGTACATAATATTGGGTCTGTTCTTCTAAATCACTGCTAGGATTTATTGTTATTTTAGTTGTTCCAGTACCTTTTACCTGATCACTGGTTACATCAATAGTTTCAATAACAGAATCATCTGAGGATTTATAAATAACAACATTTCCACTTCCTATATCTACTGCTTCTGAGAAGTTCAACACAATATTACTTGTTGTCGCTACTGCCGTTGAATTATCCGCTGGGCTACTACTGGTTATATTTGGGGCTGTACTGTCAAATAAAACTGAATCACTAGAGACTGAAAAGTTATTTAATTCTCCATCAAAGTACTCTAATACTGCGTGATACGTGCCATCAATAGATGAGTCAATGGTTAAAGAACTTAAACCCGAACTTACATAATAAGACGAGCCATTTTTAAACCATTCTGTTTTAATATAACTATGAATGTTTTCATTATCGTAAGTAAGTGAAAGTGATAATTCTCTCTCACCACTAGCAGGATCATTTATCACTTGACTTAAAGTCAATGATGAATTTGAATCATCAACATTATTATCTGTTTGTTTAGTAATAGGTAAAAGATGAGACGCGTGATTAGAAGAGTTTGTAGCGCTTAAATCAATTGAAATGTTTTGATCAACAACAGTTGATCTGATAATAATTGTTGAAGAATCATCTACAGCAGCTGAAGCGATAATTCCACTATTTGAACTATTTAATATGCTTATAAATTCATTAACAATTTTTGTTTGCCTTTGGCTCTCCTCCGAACTTGACTCCAAACTCCGATTATCTACGGTGCCAGTTAAAACACTTCCATTGACAGTTGCGGAAAGATAGTTTGTCCCGCTCCAACTCCCGCCATGGTAAGAGCCAATATTAAATCTTAATGACTTTATAGAATTATTTATATTAACCTGATCAACTGAGAGAGTATTTGACTCAACTGTTTTTTGATTAAGTTCTCCATCTAAATAAGTAGTAGAAAGTAATATATTCTGGGCAGAGTTAACTGTAATCTCCAAATTATTTGTAGTCCCAGATTGGAGAAGAGTTCTATTACTATTTGCATCAACTGAATACCATGAATAGTCAGTAATTGAGTACACATTTTCCGTGTCCCCCACAAGTGAAGATGTATTAATAACTAATGCAGAGGTATTAGATAAATCTGCAATTGAAGCAAAGATGATTGGATTAGAAGCTACAGAATCATCAACATTATTATCTTCTTTTAAAGAAACACTTCCTGGATTTCCGTTAGAAGAACTTGTTAGATAGGAAACTTCTAACGGGCCATCCACGATAGTGGAACGTATTATGATAGTTGAGGGGTCATCTACTGAGATAGATGCTATTGCTCCAGTTAAATTAGGATCTATTAATTGCGATACAGAATGTGCGCCACTTGATCCATTTATTAAATTAGCTATTGCTGATGCAGCTTCCTCTGAGGTCCAGCTGTCTTTACCATTTTGATAATATACCGCCCTAGCTCTATAACCATTAATAGTCACATATAGTTCGCTTCTACTCCCCCATGTATTGCTAAGCTTTAGTCTTTTAGATCTTAATAGAAGACTATTATTATCCACTATTACAATTACTGATCAAAATAAATTTTAAAAATAATCATAGCAGAATTGATTAAATGAGTTTGGATAAGTGGGTAGAAAAGTTCTTCATTACGAAAAAATTTCTGATAACTAATAATATAATTAGTAGAAATAAGTGGAGCCAAGCGGACTTGAACCGCTGACCCCCTGCATGCCATATAGGTACTCAATTAATCTATAACTAGTGTTTTCAAATCTTTTAGCTAAGTTGGTCTTAGGGAAATCTACCATTTTTTAAAGATAAGAAGAATGTCTCTTTATCTAAATCGCAATTAATAAACTTTTTAATTTTCATATAATTTAATTAAATATAAATTTTTGTAGCTATCAATTTTTTCATATTTTAGATTTGTTGTTTCATTGATTTTACTTAATTTATGTTTAAGTAGAAATAAATGTACCACTCCATCATTATTAGAGTAATTATTCAAATCGTAGTTAATATAATCTTTTAAATAAAAAGATAGTATCCTCCTATTCTTGCTTTTAATTTCACCTTCAATTGCATAAACTTTTTTTTCATCAGTAATATTAGTATTTATAAATTTTTTAAATTCATTGTTTGGATTACCAATAGTACCTATACCAAAAAGAAAACTAAAAAGTAATATTTGTAAAAATGATATTTTAACTATATTAATAAATCTTTTTTCAATTTTCCAATCCATAAAAATATTAAATGAAAAATAAATAAAAAATATGCCAAAGATTAAAATAATTGATTTGCTTATTGCATTTAAATCTATTATTTGAATTTCAAAAAATAATGAAGAAAGAGATATCAAAAATAATAAAAATCCCAATAGCAAACAAAGAAATGTGTAAATATTTAATACTATTTTATTGAAAGTATTATTAAGACTTAATGACTCAAAAATCCCTAGTGCAATCAATGTTGAAATCCAAGGAATTATAAATAAAAGATAATGTGTATATTTAGAGGCTGTAAGCATCAATAAGGCAAGTGCTACAGAAGGACATAATAAAAATAATAGTTTTGCATCTTTTTTTTTTAATTTAAAAATTGAATTAACTCCGTTAAAAATAAATACTATTGCCGGTAAATTAAATAAAAATATATTTCTTGGATAAAATAAAAAGCCCTCAAGAGGACTCTCTTCCTCTAAAACCTTCTGGCTTAATAAAGAAAAAGGACGTAAAAAACCTTGATCACCATATTTTATAAAAGCTAAAATAAGATTTATTAAGGAGGGGATAAAACCCACACATAATCCTAAAAAAAAGCAAATTAAATAATTTTTATTTGAGAATTTTAGTTTATGGATTATATATGGAGAAAAACATATTAATGGCAATAACTCCATATAACTTCTGACAAAAAAACCAAAAGAAAATAAACAACCTGAAAAAAATATTAATTTATAATTTACTAAATTATTTGAAAATGAATTAATTTTAGATAAATAAAACACCGATAATATGTTTAAGAAAATAAATAGAATATCTGGACTACAGTAATGACTAAAATTAAACCACAAGAAAGATGCTGAAAGAATTAAGGCAGATAATTTAGCAACTTTTTTATTAATTAATTCTTTGTTCAAACAATAAAATATATATAATGTACCCAAGGACAAAATATAACTAGGTAATCGAGCGGCAAATTCATTTCTTCCAAAGATCATTAAACTCAATGCAGTTAACCAATAAGAACCTACAAATTTATGATGCGGTTCAGAAAATGGTGTAAACCAGTCTCTTGATTTAATAATTAAATTTGCCCTATTTGCATATATCAGTTCATCATGGGCTATCAGGCTATGATTGCTAACAAAAAATAAACATAACAATGTTGAAATAATAGTTAGTAAGCAAAAAATAAATAAATGATTGTTTTTTATAAGTTTAAGCCTAAAAAAATCAAAAAATATTTCTTCTTTATCCATATAAAAATTGCCTTTTTTAATATTTAATTTTAGGAAAGAATAACACCTGCCCAATTAATAATTAATACTATTCAATGATTTTATTTAATTTGAGCCAAGGGAACTCGAATCCCTGACTCCCTGCATGCCATGCAACAGCAAATACCCTACAAATAACAAATACCCTAAAAATAACAAGAACTTAAGAACACACCTCCAAAACACACCATTTCATATTTCTCATTCCCAAGAATCAAGTGGAGCCAAGCGGACTCGAACCGCTGGCCCCCTGCA
>QCDM01000031.1 GCA_003280895.1 Prochlorococcus sp. AG-355-I20
ACCTTAAAAAACAAATATATGGGAATTCATTTACCTAGTTCTAGGAACTTTATTAGATTAGAAAATATTTTAATTATTGGAAATGGAGGGAGAGAAAACTCTTTGGCCTGGGCTATCCAAAAAAATGAATTAGTTAAAAAAGTTTATTTAATACCTGGTAACGCTGGTTCAGAAAGAATAAATAAATGTGAAAGAATAAAAATTGATATGAATAATAAAAATGAATTAGTTGAAAAGCTTGATTTTTTTAAGATAGATTTAGTCATTATTGGACCAGAAATACCTCTGGCAAATGGATTAGCTGATTTTCTTCGAAAAAATAATTTTAAAGTGTTTGGTCCTAATAAAGATGGAGCAAAACTAGAATTTAGCAAATCTTGGGCGAAGGAATTTATGAAAGACGCAAATATTCCAACCGCAAACTTTTGGAAAGTCAATTCTCTAGAAGAAGCCAAAAAAATTATTAATTCAACATCAATTCCTCTTGTAGTTAAAGCTGATGGTCTAGCTTCAGGTAAAGGTGTTTTTATACCTAATTCAAAAGATGAATGCTTTAAAGCAGCAGAGACAATATTTAGTGGAAGATTTGGTAACTCTGGGAATATAGTTGTTCTAGAAGAAAAAATTCAAGGGCCAGAAGTTTCAGTTTTTGCTTTATGCGATGGAAAGAGATATACATTACTTCCTACGGCCCAAGATCACAAACGACTTAATGAAAAAGATAAAGGTCCAAATACAGGAGGTATGGGGGCTTATTCTCCTGCTCCATTATTAACAAAGGATTACCTTGATAGAATCATCAAAGAGATAATTGAACCTACAATAAGTGAATTAAATAAGAGAAATATCGACTATAGAGGCGTAATTTACTTTGGGTTAATGATCACAAAATCTGGGCCCAAGGTTATAGAATACAATTGCAGGTTTGGTGATCCAGAATGTCAAACAATAATGCCCTTGATGGATCAAAATTTTGTATTTCTTTTAGAAAAATGCTCAATGGGAAGTTTAACTGGTAATGAAAAAATTAATACTTCTGATAAAGTTAGTGGTTGTGTAATAGCAACCTCCAAAGGCTACCCTCACGAATATAAAACTGGCTATAAAATAAAAATAGGTAAGATTGATTCAAATGATTGTCAAATTTTTGACTCAGGTACTTCTTTTAGTGAAAGTGGGAAATTATTAACTGCTGGAGGTAGAGTCTTAAGTATTGTCTGTCAAGATAAAGACTTCGATAGGGTTTTTGAAAAAGCATATAAAAATTTAAAAGAAATTCATTTTGAGGGTATTTACTTTAGAAATGACATAGGTCATCAAGTGAGAAAAAACTTTTCTAAGGAGAATTAAGCTTATGGTGGATACCAATAATCGAGAAAGTAGAAAATATAACATCACTGATAATGGAGACATGAATACTAACTATTGGTTTAATGGACTTCTCGCTTGGTGGAGTGGGTTCAGTTTAAGAACAAAGTTATTAGCCATAGCAACTCTTGTCGTAAGTCTCCTAATGACAGGAATCACTTTTTTCGCATTAAATAGTATCCAAAGAGATGCAGGTATGAATGATACTAGATATGCACGAGATCTTGGCTTATTGTTATCAGGGAATGTTACAGAATTAGTTGCTAATAACCAAAAAAAAGAAATTTCGAATGTAGCTGAAAAGTTTTGGAGATCAAGTCGAAACCTGCGTTATATATTCTTTACTGATGCTGAAGATATTGTTCAACTTGGGATACCTATCAGTGCAACACCAACAAGTTCAGATAGTCAGTTTCAGCTCACTCGAAAATTAAAACTACCTTCAGAATTGAAGAAGAGACCACAATTCCCTTTGGTTAGGCAGCATGCGACACCTCAAGGTCAAGTAACAGATGTATTTGTCCCAATGTTGTGGAAAGGCAAATATCTAGGAACTTTAGCTTTGGGAGTCACCCCTAATAAAAAAGCACTAGCCAGTGCTGCTTTAACTAGAGAAGTAACTATTGCAGTTTTTATCTCTATTTGGGTTTTAGTAATACTTGGAGCTGTATTTAATGCACTGACAATTACAAGACCAGTCAGAGAATTAGTAAGAGGTGTTAGAGAAATTTCAAGAGGAAATTTTAAATCCAGAATTTCTTTACCAATGACAGGTGATCTAGGGGAACTCTTAAATGGATTTAACCGAATGGCAACACAGTTAGAAAATTATGATGAAGCAAACATAGAGGAACTTAAAGCAGCACAAATCAAGCAGCAATCATTAATAGCTACAATGGCTGATGGAGCAATATTATTGGACTCGCAAGGCAAGATTGTACTTACTAATCCAACAGCAAAGAGATTATTTCGTTGGGAAGGAAGATTTCTAGAAGGTAAACATTTTTTAAATGAAATCCCCGAAATTTTATCTAACGACTTACATACAAATATAGAATCTATTTTAAAAAGGGAAAAGGAGAAGGACGATTTAAGATTCAGTTTAGGAGAACCAGCAAGAACCTTAAGAATTGTCTTGCAATCAGTCTTAGATACAAATAAAGTTGAATTAAAAGGAATTGCTGTTACAATTCAAGATTTAACTAGAGAAGTTGAACTTAACGCGGCACAAAATAGATTCATAAGTAATGTTTCACATGAATTAAGAACACCACTTTTTAATATCAAAAGTTATGTAGAGACCTTACATGATTTAAAAGATCAGCTGTCCGATGAAGAACAAATAGAATTTTTGGGAATTGCAAATTCAGAGACTGATAGGTTAACAAGACTTGTAAATGATGTATTAGATTTATCTAGATTGGAGTCTGGGAAAATTGTTCAGCTAGAACAAATGGACATAAAACCAGCAATAGAACAAACCCTTAGAAATTATAGACTAAATGCTTCAGAAAAAAATGTTTCGTTAGCTCATGACATAGAGGAAACTATTCCTCCAATTCTTGGAAATTTTGATTTACTTTTGCAGGTTTTTGATAATTTACTAGGAAATGGATTGAAATTTAGTCCAAAAAATAGCTCCCTAATTATAAGAGCTTATACTTGGCCAGATTCCTGCCCTGCTCTACCTCCAAGTATTAAAAATGATGCAGCCCCACAATGTGAATTAGTTTCACCACTTCCAAAAGTAAGAATTGAAATTGCTGATACTGGCTCAGGAATATCTCAGGCTGATCAAGAAAAGATATTTGACCGTTTTTATAGGGTAGAGAATTCTGTTCATACTGAGCAAGGAACCGGTTTAGGTTTATCTATAGTGAGGGGCATAATTGAAAAACATGGTGGGGAGATTCGTATGGCTAGTGAATTAGGAGTAGGAACAACGTTTTGGTTTGATTTAGCCTTAGCGCAATCTGATAAAGATGAATTATTGACAAAAGCTATTAATAATTCAGATTCTTTCTCTGGTTCTGAAATTAAAGAAATTATCTAATTATTATCTATTCCTTTAAAAATATTTTGAACATTTTGATCAGGCACAACTCTGTGTGGGGCACCACTAAATATTTGTTCAAAATTAGAAAAAGAATCCCTTATTTCTGGGCCACTATTTGTAATTATAAATTCTCTTATTCGTTTATCATGCCATGATCCCCGCATTTTAAAAACATTTAAAGCTCGTGCCATCTCACCTTTTATTTCTACATATTGAAGTAACAATATGGTGTCTGTAATTGTTGAGATATGAGAATCAGTTATTGAATGACTTCCCATAAATTCTTCCGCAGTATTGGTGAAAAAGCCTGCTATTTCCTCTTGTTTTGTATAACCTGTTACAGCAATTACAAACTGTCTAAATGCATTCAAACTTACACCTCTCGCTAGAGCAGAGAGAGAATCAATTGCCATTCTTTTTGGTTTAAATTGATTAATTTGCGTTTTTATGATTTGTAAGTGATCCTCCAAACCAGTTGATTCAGGATATGCGCAAATAATTTTTAACAATCCATCACTTTCCATTTTTTCAAAATCTATACCCCAGCTAGTAGCATTTCTGAGCAATTGAGCCCTAGATTCTTCATATGCAAAAAGTATTGCTCTTTCATTATTGTTATAAGCATCTTCAACAAATTTCGATACAAGCATTGTTTTGCCCGTCCCAGTTGCTCCAGTGGCGAGAATAATGGAATCTTGAAAATATCCTCCGCCACACATATCATCAAGATCTTTAACTCCAGAGCTAATCCTAATATTTGAGGATCTCTGCGTTAATCTCATTGCTCCTAATGCAAACACACTTATTCCATCCATTCCCATAGTGAATGGATATTCACCTTTCATATGTACAGTACCTCTTAACTTCAGAACTTCTAGAGTTCTTCTTCTCTTCTCTGACTCAAGAACATTTCTTAATAAGACAACATTATCAGATACAAATTCTTCTACACCATATCTAGCAATTGGTCCGTAATCATCCACCCTTTCTGTAGTCATTACTGTTGTCACACCTATTTCTTTCAATCTTGCTATCAATCTAAATATTTCCCTTCTAACAACGTAAATAGCATCATACTGTTGAAACACAGCAGTTATTGAATCTATTGCAACTCTTTTAGCTTTATATTTTCTTATTGCATAACTAATTCTCTCAATAAGACCAGATAAGTCAAAGTTGCCAGCCACGTCCTGTCCATCAGGATCAGGAGAAGCGTCCAAAATAAAAAGTTTATTTTGATCAATTAATTCTTGTAAATCCCAACCAAAACTTGCGGCA
>QCDM01000032.1 GCA_003280895.1 Prochlorococcus sp. AG-355-I20
TTGTTGAAGGATTATCAATAAAGATATGTTCCTGTTGATTTAAATTAACTTTATAAATAACTGATGGTGCCGTTACGATTAGATCCAAGTCATATTCTCTTTCTAATCTTTCTTGAACAATCTCCATGTGAAGAAGTCCTAGGAATCCGCACCTAAATCCGAAGCCCATTGCGCTACTGGTTTCGGGCTCATATTTTAAAGCTGCATCAGATAATTGTAATTTTTCGAGTGATACTCTTAAATCTGGGAATTGATCAGCATCAGTCGGGAATAAGCCACAAAAAACCATAGGATTTGCTGTCTTATATCCAGGCAAAGGATCATTGGCAGGTGAATTTAAAAGAGTGATCGTATCTCCCACTCTCGCATCAGCAACTGATTTTATAGAAGCAGCTAAATAACCAACTTCTCCTGCATGTAATTCATCAACTTGCTGCTGATCAGGCGCCATTATTCCTATCTCATCTAGTTCATAATTTTTCTTACTTGCCATTAATAGTATTTTTTCTCTCTTATTTAGAGACCCAGATATCACCCTGAAATAAACAATAACTCCTCTGTACGGATCATAATAAGAATCAAAAATCAGAGCCTTTGTTGGTAGTTTAATTTCATCTTGGGGAGGAGGTACTCTTCTTACGATTGCTTCCAAAATATCTTTAATACCAACTCCAGTTTTTGCTGAACAATTTATTGCATTAGATGTATCAAGTCCAATAATTTCCTCTATTTCTTGTTTTATTTTTTCAGCATCAGCCCCTGGTAAATCAACTTTATTTAAAACAGGAATTATTTCAAGATTATTTTCTAAGGCAAGATAAACATTAGCTAAGGTTTGAGCTTCTACTCCTTGACTTGCATCAACAACGAGTAAGGCGCCTTCACAAGCTTGAAGAGATCTACTTACCTCATAAGAGAAATCAACATGCCCCGGAGTATCTATTAAGTTCAATACATATTCTTTGGAATCGTCAGCTTCATATTTCATCCTAGCGGCCTGTAACTTAATAGTAATTCCTCTCTCTCTTTCAAGATCCATACTGTCCAAAAATTGTTCTTGCATATCTCTTTGCTGAACAGTACCAGTATCTTGAAGCAACCTATCTGCAAGGGTAGATTTACCATGGTCAATATGAGCGATTATGCAGAAATTTCTAATTTTTGAAACCGATATATCAGTCATATAGAAAAAAAAATTCTCCTCTTATTACATCTTGATTAATACTAGCTAATTAGAATTATGGATGGAAACCAAATATGGAATTATTTCTTTTTTTAATTTCTTTTATAAAGGTACTGTAATTTTCAGAGACTGATAGTTCTGGATAAATTAAGTCATTTATTTTTTGCTGAAGATTATGCTTATCGTTTAAAAATAAAACAGATTTTTCTAGAACCTCAACCATAATTGAAACCGCAGTACTTGCTCCCGGAGAGGCTCCCAACAAAGCAGATAATGATCCATCAGATGAATTTACAATCTCAGTTCCAAATTTCAAAGAACCACCATCTATAGTTCTTTTAATTATTTGGACTCTTTGACCAGCATTCTTTAAATACCAATCAGAAGGATTAGCTGATGGCATCATATTCTTTAAATTCTCAACTCTTGATTTATGGTTCTTTAATGATTGTGATATTAGGAAATTAATTAAATCGTTGTTCTTGAAACCAACGTCTAACATAGAAAAAATATTATTCTTTTTAATCGAACTAAATAAGTCAAAGTATGAACTTTGTTTTAGAAATTTCGTTGTAAATCCAGCAAAAGGTCCATATAAAAGAAGTTTTTTATTATCGATCCATCTGGTGTCTAAATGAGGCACAGACATTGGTGGCGATCCAATATCAGCTTTACCATAAACTTTTGAGTTATGTTTTTCTGTTAGATCTTTTTTCTCGCAAATAAGCCATTTCCCACTAACAGGAAATCCACCATAACTTTTTGCTTCTGGAATTTTTGATTTTTGTAAATAATTAATTGTTTTTCCACCAGCACCAAGAAAAACGTAGCCCGTTCTAATTGAAGTTTTTCTACCTTCAGAACTGATTTCTAGTTCCCATTGTTTTTTGTCAATTTTCTTTAAATCTACTAATTCTGTTTTGTATCTAATTTCAACATTTTTGTTTAAAGAAACTAATGACAAATACTCTTTAGTTAAAGCCTCAAAATTAATATCAGTTCCTCTACCTATTCTGGTAGCAGCAATTTGAGTAGATGGATTTCTATCTTTTGTTATTAGAGGAGCCCATGATGAAATTTCATCAAAAGATGTAGAAAATTCCATATCGATAAATTCAGGATTTTCAGTCATTTTCTGAAATCTTTTTTTTAAAAAAGAAATATTATCCTGTCCAGACACAAAGCTAATATGAGGGATAAATTTTAGAAACTTCTTAATATCAATTTTCCCTGCTTCATACAATGAGGCCCATAGAGACATGGATGTTTCAAAAGAACGATTTATTGAGAGCGCTTTATCTATTTTTAGATTTCCTTTTTCATCTAAAGGGGTGTAGTTTAATTCGCAATTAGCCGCATGTCCTGTACCTGCATTATTAAAAGCGCCAGTACTTTCACTTCCTGGCGCATTTAATTTTTCAATAACAAGAAATTTTATATCTGGTAAAACTTCTGAAATTAGGAGGGCTAAAGTACTACTCATTATCCCTGCTCCTACTAAGACTGCATCAAAGTAGCTATTGTCATTAGTGGGATTTTTAGAAGAAGTCACAACAGAAAATTATCTTTTTTGCAATTAATCAGATTTCTTTCTAGGCTTATTATAAAGTTAATCCAAAATTATGAGTACTGAAACACTCTCGCTGACAAACGAAAATGTAGAAAAAGTCCTTGACGAGCTAAGGCCTTTTTTAATTTCTGATGGAGGTAATGTAGAGATTGCAGAAATAGATGGTCCAATTGTCAAAGTCAGACTTCAAGGAGCATGTGGTAGTTGCCCAAGTAGCACTATGACTCTAAAAATGGGTATTGAAAGAAAGTTAAAAGAAATGATTCCTGAAATAAGCGAAGTTGTCCAGGTTTTATAAAAATTTTTAACTGAAACATATATTATTTAGTTTTTAATTCCTTCAATAAAGATGATTCCATATCGAGGCAATCAATTGGAAGTCCTTGACCAATAGCGATTAAAAGAGGTGCAAGAATTCCTAAAGTAAAAACTAAATTTGATTGGCTTACATCATATTTACTCAAAGTAAAAGTTATCAAATAAATAATTGAAAAATAAGCATGTAGTGAAAAAAATTCTTTTGGCTTTAAAACTGGCCACCTTAAAGTATTTCCCAAGAAATATAAAAAACCCGTCATAAATAAATAGTTACATGAAGATTAAACCAAATATAAACATAAACCTTTTTAGAGACTATTTATAAAAAAATTTACCTAAGATAATAATTAAAAAAACATTAAATCTTAGTTTCTATTTGTAAAAGCTAGACATCCCCAGGAAAATAGGCTTATAATAATTTTGTAGCAATCGCTACTTTTTCGTTCACCCTCATTTGAGGGCGCAGTTCGAGTCATACCATGGAACGGGGGATGGCCGTGTTGTCACATCGAAACATGACTACTTTAACTTACAGAGGTAAAAACTACGTTCAAAACAAAGAAGCTGCTAAAAAGCAACTTGTTGAACTTACCTACAGAAGAAACGTATACACCAACAGAATGGATGACGCTTCTTCAAGTAATGAAAAAGCAGAATTAAATTACAGAGGTGTTAATTACACTAAATAATTTAATTAAACAAATTAAAAGCCCCTTTTTCAGGGGCTTTTTTTTTGGCTATATTTATCAAGAGTCCTTTTAAAAATATGTCTGAAAGTTGCTGTAATACAAACACATCGAATAAAACACCTAATCAATTCGATCATAAAGATGCGATTCAAGAAAGATATGGTTCAGCCGCACTAGAAAAAGAAAGTTGTCTTTGTACACCAGTTGGGTTTAATCCCGTTTTACTTGAAGCAATTCCTCAAGAGGTTATAGAAAGAGACTAT
>QCDM01000033.1 GCA_003280895.1 Prochlorococcus sp. AG-355-I20
AATCTTATTTATCTTGATCCAACAACTAATTTTAAAAATAAGAAAGATATTCCTCTTCTTAATCAAATACAAAAAAGACTAATTGATAATAATAGCGTTGATTTTACAGTGAGTGAAGGGGATGATTCAATATTACTTTGTGAGCATTTTAATCAGAATAGCCAATTTGAATATTTAAGAAATAAAATTATAGAAATGATAAATTCTTGCGAGAATATTAAATATAGTGATATTGCTATTTTATCACCACAAACTAATATTATTAAACCTTATCTAAGATACATCTTTAATAATGAGTTAATTAATGGTGAAAAGATACCTTATTTTTTTATTGATGAGGATAATCATGACTCTTCTGGCATTTATGAATTTCTAATTGACATCACTGAAATAGCAGGTGAAAAAATTACGATTGAAAAAATAGATTATATTCTTTCGAAAAAAGTAACTCAAAACATTTTTGATTTTAATATTACTGAGAAGGATGAAATTATTTTCTTGCTTACCCAAGCTGGGTTTCATTGGGGATTAGATGATAAAGAAAGATTAGGTGAAGAGAAAAATACTCTAGATTGGTGTATAAATAGATTTACTTTAGGCTTAATTTATGACAAAGAAGTAAATTTAAGTACTTTTAATTTAAAACCATTTAGCTATAGAAATATAAGTTTGGATTTGAATAAATGGGTTAAAATATTAATTAATTTAAAAAAATATATTAATCTGATAAGGGGATCTTTTTCTTACTCGAATTGGATTGAAAAGATAAAGTTTATATTAAAAAGTATTGCTGATCATAATGCAAATTTCAATTTAAAAATAACTGAAATAAATAGAATTCTTGATAATAATGCAATACCTTTAATACCTGATGATCTTATCTTATTAAAAGTTTTTAGAGAAATATTAATTTCTTGCATAAATAAAGCTAAATATCAAAGCAAATCACGAGTCAACAAGATCCTAGTAAGTGATATTGAGAATTCAAGGCATATTCCACATAAGGTTATCTTCCTTATAGACATGAATAGCGTTAATTATCCAAAATTACCGAAGAGTGAAAACATTAATTTATTAAAAAACAAATATCATTTGGGTGATCCATCTGTTTTTGAAAGAGAGAAATATGCATTTCTGGAGTTGTTAATTGCCTGCAGATATAAATTTATTGTTACTTGGGTAAAAAATGATAAAGACAATAAAAAATTAGATGTTTCTTTTCCTATAAAAGAGTTAATTTCTTTTTTTGATAGTTTCTTAAACAAAGGCCAAAGAGAACTAATAATTAAAGATTCTGATTTAAATAAAAATGAAATAATTGATCTTGATAAATCTAAGATTGTTAAAAGTAATTATTCTTTAATAGAAGATATAAATTGGAATGAAAAAAAATCTGATATTAAAAATTACAAATTATCAGAATTGATTTATTGGTTAAAGACTCCACAAAAATATTGGCTTATTAAAAACAATATTTTTCCTAAGGAAATATTTATTCATCATCCAGACGAGGAGTATGTAAGCAATCTGCAAAAGTCGCAACTAATTACAAAAATAATCGAGCATGTAGAGATTGATAATCATAATATTATTGATTATTTAAATGAATTAAATATTAATGATCAATTGGCTGAAAATGGTATTATTATGCCCAAAAATAGTATTTTTATAAAAGAAAAAGAAATCAAAGACTTATTATGCAGTCTATCTGCATGTTTGAGTCAACATAATAAGATTAATAAAATATACGTTAAGTTAAATGCTAATAAAGAAGAATATTTAATCGCTGATGACACAGTAATTGAATTAATTAATGCGAAGTTAAGTTTAAGTCGTTTGACTGAGGCTTGGATAAAATTACTCTTTATTTCTTCTTTAAAGATGAATATAAAAAGGACTAAAGTAATTTTTAGAACAGAAAATAATTATAAATCGCAAATTATTCAATCACCTGGAGCAACTGAATCAAATCTAATTTTGGAAGAGTACATAAATATTTTTAAAAATTATTCTGAAAAATGTTTACCTCTTCCTCCAGAAAGTGCTTTTAAATATGTAGAAGCAAAAATAAAATCAAAAAATGAAAAAAAAGCTTTTACAGATAAATGGATTGGTAATAAAAATTTTTCTAAAGGAGAAAGAGATAATATCGAAATGAAAATGTGTTTTGGTTATAAAAAAGAACCAGATTTCTTTCTTGGAAATAATAATTTTGATCAATTATCATACAGATTATATAGTCCTCTAATTAAGGCATTAAAGAAATAAAAAATGTCTAAATTTCAGTTAAAAAAATTTTTTAAAGCTGCTTATGATCTAATGCTTGTTTTTTTACAGTTCTTAATTATTAGTCTCCATTTTTTTCAATGGGAATTTCTTCCACAAAAACAAATAATTCAAGCAAGTCCTTTTTCTTATTTCCTGGGTATTTTAATTATCATAATCGCTTTGATAATAATGTTAGTTTCAATTAAAGACTTAGGTAGAAATTTATCCCCTTTCCCAAGACCTATAAACAATAGCAATCTAGTTACTAAAGGTATTTATCGATTTACTCGTCATCCAATGTACTATTCTTTAATATTTATTTCCATTGGTGTTTTTATAATAAAGTTATCTGTTTATTATTTATTTTTGACAATAAGTTTAGCTTTAATAATTAAATTTAAGATTGCATTGGAAGAGAAATATTTAATGAATAAATTTAAGAAATACTTACTTTATAAAAATGAGGTCAAAGTTTAATTTAATAAAAAATGGATATTAATCAAATTACATTAGATAATAAGTTTAAATTAATAGAAGCGAGTGCAGGAACTGGTAAAAGTTTTACTTTGGCTCACATAGTTTTAAGAAATGTTCTGGAGAAAAAAGTTAAACCAGATGAGATACTCTTGCTAAGTTTTACAAAAAATACTTGTTCTGAATTACGAGATAAAATACTCAAGAGATTTCAGAATTTAAAATTATATTTGCAAAGTCATAATGAAAGTAATATAGATAATACTCTTAAGAATTGGTATCTCAATTTTAAGGATAAAGATAAATCTAAGGAAAAAATAATTTCCGAAATCGATAATTTTATAAATCAATTCTATAAGTTAAAAGTAACTACTTTCCATGCTTTTTGTAATAATATTATTGATGAATATAGTATTGAATAAGAAATAAATTGATCAGAATTAAATACATTAGATATTTTTTT
>QCDM01000034.1 GCA_003280895.1 Prochlorococcus sp. AG-355-I20
CGATTTGATTAAAATTTTGAACCATTTCGGTTGTTTAAATGATTTGGAACTGACAGAAGTTGGACAAACAGTTGGTGCAATAAGAAGTGAAAATGAATTATGGATTGGTCTAGTTTTAGTTAGTGGTTATTTAGACGATTTAGATCCTCCTGAGTTAGCTGCAATTATTCAAGCTATATCTGTTGATATAAGGAGGCCTAATCTTTGGTGTAATTTCAAGCCTTCTTTAAAGGTAATAGATGTTTTTAATGAATTAGATGGTTTAAGAAAATTAGTCGCATCTCAACAAAATAAGTTTCATATTGAAATCCCTATTTATTTAGAAACAGAATTAACTGGAATTATTTCTGAATGGGCAAGAGGAAAAAAATGGAAAGATTTAGTTTTTAATGCTTCATTAGACGAAGGTGATGTAGTGAGAATTATTAGAAGATCAATTGATGTCCTTTCTCAAGTTCAATACTGTATTGGTGTTAGTAATAAATTAAAAAGCAAAGCAAAGCTAGCATTAAAAGCTATTAATCGTTTTCCTGTTTCTGAATCTAATGATCTTATAAAAGTCTCTGAAGATATTAATCCTGCAACAAAAAGAATTGACAATAATTCTTAAATTTTTTTAATCAAATCATTGAATTGATATTCATTGCTTCGTCAAATTCATTTTCGTTTAAATAACCTAATTTAAGTGTTGCCTCTTTTAAATTTAATGATTCCTTGAAGGCAAGGTTTGCAATTTCAGCTGCTTTTTCATAACCAACTTTTGGCACTATGGCTGTAACTAACATTAGTGAATTTTCTAAATTTAACTTCATTTTCTTTTGATTAGGTTCCATCCCATCAACTAATTTTATTCTGAAGTTTTCTATTACATTTTTTAGTAATTTTAAACTTGTGAGAATATTAAACCCAATAAGAGGCTTATATTCATTCATCTGTAAAGTGCCGCTAGAATTTGCCATTGAAACTGCATATTCAAGACCCATTATCTGAGTGCAAACCATTGATAAGGCTTCGCATTGAGTTGGATTTACTTTACCTGGCATGATGGAACTTCCAGGTTCATTTTGCGGAATAATTAGTTCATATATTCCTGATCTTGGACCAGAAGATAGAATTTTTATATCATTTGAAATTTTAAATAATACACCTGCTAATATTTTTATCTGACTCATTACTTGAGCTAAACGATCATGAGAGGCCATGATAGAAAAATTATTTTTTGATTTATAGAACATTAGATTAGTATCATCTGAAATTGATTTTATGGCCTCTTTACAAAATCCTTTTGGACAATTAATCCCTGTTCCAACTGCAGTTCCTCCTAGAGGTAAAAAATATAATTCATTCAGACTAATAATAATTGCATTCTCAGCATCTTTAAGTTGCTCTGACCATCCTGATATTTCTTGCCCAAAAGTAAGGGGAACTGCATCTTGAAAATGGGTTCTTCCGATCTTTATAAGGTCTTTCCATTCTTCACTTTTTTTATCAAGGGTCTTAGTAAGTTCTCTTATCGTTGGAACTAAATTTTTGATTATTTCATTAACAACAGCTATTTGAATAGCAGCAGGAAAAGTGTCATTAGTCGACTGAGATTTATTAACATCATCATTCGGATGAATTGGTTGATGACTACCAAGCTCTGAATTAGTTTTTAAAGCTGCAATATTTGAAATTACCTCATTAACATTCATATTTGTTTGCGTGCCACTACCTGTTTGCCAAACCTTTAGGGGAAACTGTGAATCGTGAAGCCCATCAAGTATTTCCGTACATGCCTCTACAATCAAATCTTTTTTACTTTTATCTATTAAACCTAAATTGAAATTCGCAATTGAAGCAGCTTTTTTTATGAGGGTGAGTGAATAAATTAACTCAATTGGAATTAATTCTTCTCCAATAGAAAAATTTATTATCGATCTTTGTGTTTGAGCGCCCCACAAAGCTTCTATGGGAACCTCTATTGTTCCTATACTATCTTTTTCAATCCTAAAGTTTTTTGTCATTATTCCTCTGAAAACACTGGTTTAACTTAGATAAGGTTTTCAGTAATACTAGATACCTAACTTCTCCCATATTACACTTAAATTATTGAGATGAATTGAAGGATTAAAACATTCTTCTAAGTCACTTTGATCAATAAGATCCATTATTTCATTATCTCTCTCTATATTTTGTTTGAAATTCCCATTTTGAGTATTCCAGGCCTGATGAGCATTTTTTTGAACTAATCTATAAGCTTTTTCTCTAGAAAAGCCCTTCTCTACAAGCAAAAGTAAAACTTTCTGACTAAAGATTACACCACCATATATATTTAAATTTTTGAGCATATTTTTTGGATAAACTTCCAAATTGCTTACTATATCTTTCATTTCCCTGAGCATAAAATGCAAACAGATTGATACGTCAGGTAACATAATACGTTCATTAGAACTATGGCTTATATCTCTTTCATGCCAAAGTGGAACATTTTCCAGCGCTGTTAAGACGTAACTCCTCAAAATTCTTGCTAAACCGCTTACTCTTTCACTTCGAATAGGATTTCTCTTATGAGGCATCGCAGAACTTCCTTTTTGCCCTTTTGTAAAGCCCTCCTCAACTTCTAAAACATCAGTCCTTTGCAAATTTCTTATTTCAGTTGCGAATCTATCTAGAGAAGCGCCAACTAGTGCAATAGTTTGAACATATTCTGCATGCCTGTCTCGCGATATAACTTGCGTACTTGCTGTATCTGGTTTTAAGCCAAGTAAATCACAAGTTACTTGTTCCACTTTGGGATTCGTATTAGCGTAAGTTCCCATTGCACCACTAATTTGTCCAATAGCTACAGATTCTTTCAGTGTTAACAATCTTTTTTTGTTCCTTATTATTTCTGCTAACCATCCAGCAAGTTTAAAACCAAAGGAAATTGGCTCGCCATGAATTGCGTGAGATCTG
>QCDM01000035.1 GCA_003280895.1 Prochlorococcus sp. AG-355-I20
AGTAAACTATATAGTTTTTTTTCAGTGTTAATATCTAAAGCACTTGTTGCTTCATCAAGTACTGCAAATCTTGGCGAATTTAGTAAGAGTCTTGCAAAAGCTAATCTTTGTTGCTCGCCTAAGGAAAGAATTCGTGGCCAATCTTGTTTGATATCAAGATTAGGATACCGATCCACTAAAGTTTTTAAATTTACTTCATGAAGTACGGAAGTAAGATGTTCATCACTAAATTTCTTGACTTCAGTGGGATAACATAATTGTTCCCTTAAAGAACCAAGTAGCATATATGGTTTTTGAGGTATGAATAATAATTCTCCAATTTTTGGTTTTTTAATTACTCCCTGATCGGGTTCCCATAAACCACTAATCATTCTTAGTAAAGATGTTTTTCCGCACCCAGATGGTCCAACTACCAAAAGTGATTGATTATTGTCGATGCTCAAATTTAAATTTTTAATTATTGTTTTATTTGATCCTGGTGGGCAAAGGTCAGCATTATTAATAAGAATTGAGGGGTAATCTGAAATAACGTTTTGGTTGCTTGTTGGGTTGGTTTGACTAATGGATTCAACTTTTGATTGGAATCCTTCTAATCTGCCAATACCAGCAGTAAATTTTGCAAGTTCTTCGATTTGATTAACAATGAAAAATAACGAACCTTCAACCATTCCAAATGCAAAGCTTGCTTGAATAAAGCGTCCATAATCAATATCACCTTTAAAGTAAGGGATTGCCATTATTAAATATGGAAAGAAATTTCCAGCATAATTAATGGATCTTCTCATGACGTCTATTATTACTCTCCATATAATCAGTAAATTAAAGTTTCTCACCACTTCTCCTAAGCGCCTTTCAGTTTCACTTCGTTCAGGATTCTCCCCAGAGTAAAAGGCTATTGATTCAGCATTATCTCTAATATGTACTAAGCCATATCGAAAATCGGCTTCATATCTGAGTTGATCAAAATCAATCTTTACAAGATTTTTTCCAGCAATTAAAAGGATAGAAGTTGCAAATGCAGCGTAACCAAATAAAGAAAAAGTAAGTGTTGTACTAATACTCCATAAAATAAGAATATTAAGTGAAAATGTTAGTAGGGCATCAAAAATACCTAATGTGAAAGAGAGACTTTGTCCGGTAAAAGCTCGGGTATCATCTGTGATTCTTTGGTCGGGATTATCTACATCGGTTTGTTCTTCATCGTTGGGATTTAATTGGTAATAAGCTTTATTAGTCATATAATCTTTAACCAAACTTTTTGAAAGCCATTCTCTCCAAATTATTCCTAACTTATATGTAAAAAATATTTGGGAAACACGTATTGGGAGAGCCACAGCGAAACAACAAGCGTAAATCCCTAATATCCGATAAAATCCGTCTTCTTGTTTTTCTACTAAAGCATTTGTTAAATCTCTTGCAATGAATCCAATACCTGCGTTTATTCCGTTTACAGCTAAAAGCATTAATACAATTATCGCAAGGAATAACCAATGTAACCATCTACGGTTTTTTAATTGACGTCTTAAGCTAAAAAAGCTTCCTGATCCAATTAGAAATAATGCAGAGAAAAGTAATCCCCAACTCCCAGCCCAAATTGAATTGACAGTACTTACTACACCTCCGAAATACTTTTCAAGAAAAATTGGTTGAAGGCTTTCAAAAAAACTTATTATTCCTGTAAGACCAACAAGTACTACTCCACCAACACAAAATAAAAGAGAAATCAAAAGCCATATGAATTGGAATCCATTACATTGATCTATTGGAAGAAAAAACGGCTGAGATAGCTTCCTTAATTTTTGTAATTGGTACAGTATTTTGGATTTATTATTAACTGCTTTATTCATTACTCGACTAGTTTTATAAAATAAATTATAACTTTTAGCAGTCTATTGACCAAAGCCAATAAATGAAAGTATTGTTGGTATAGTTCTCGCGGTATGTGGAGGAGGCCTTTATTTTTTGAGGTCGTTTAAACCTGCCTTGGCAAGAGATTATGATGTTTTCTTCGCAGCAATTGGACTTCTGTGCGGAGGAATATTATTTTTTCAAGGCTGGAGGTTAGATCCTATCCTTCAGTTTGGTCAGTTTTTATTAGCAGGAACTACAGTTTTTTTCGCATATGAAAGTGTGCGATTGAGGGGAGTTGCTACTGATCAAGCTAGAAGGTCATCTTATTTTGATGATGATCCTATTTCTGATGTTCCAAGAAATTCTAGAGGTCGATTTAATGACGATTATGATAGGTTTGAACAATCTGAAAGACCATCAAGAAGATTTAAACCTCAAGAAGATGAATTTGAAGAAGACTATGCGGAGGGGAGATCTGGTAGGAGGAATGTTTCAAGAGCTATACCCTCTGCTGCAGCAAGTAGAAGTAGGCCATCTAATAGGGAAATAAGTCAGTTTGACAATGAAGAGCCTATAAGAAGGAAAAGACAGACTTCTGAAGATAGAAATAGGAAACAACCAGAAACAAACAACTTTGGTGAAAGAAGAAATTTATCTCGCGATGAAGTTAAAACAGGGTCAAGACCCAGAATGAATCGTACAGTTTCTAGACAAGATAATATCTCTCCTCCTGCTGATTCTTCTCCATTAAGAAAGAAACCTACTAGATCCCCCATTAGGCAGCAAACTTCAACAGCTCAAGTAGAAGATGCTTCATTTAAAGATGCTAATCAAGTTAAAAAACCACGTGAGACTCGTAGAGTAAGTTCTTCAGCTAGATCAAGTTCAAAAAATCAAAATAGTAGATATAACGTTGGCACAAACAAGAAAAAACCTAGAGATAACAGTTCTAGATTTGATGATTAGTTATAGGATTCCTGC
>QCDM01000036.1 GCA_003280895.1 Prochlorococcus sp. AG-355-I20
CCTGAATCTTTAACTGCTCCTTTAATAAGTAATTGTATGTCTGTTGATCCGATATCATCTTGAGAAGAAAGTTTAATTTTTGAAATTCTCCAAATTCTGTTATGGAAAAAATTGATTTATGCAAAAGAACTATTCAAAAAGAAGATATGCCTTTGATTGTAGGAGTTGGTGACACAGTCACATCAAAAAAAAATAATGATGAAAAAAGTTATTCAAGAGGAGGAAGTGACAGGTCTTTTCTAGAATTAATACAAATGTTAGGTAATGAATTTGGGATTAAGAATAAAATAATTTTTGTAGATAGTAGTTCTGGTGAAGTTGAAAGACCCTCTACAAAAAAGACTGGTTTAATAGGGATTAGTGATGTTCATGACAACTTGAAATTTGACATAGTTTTTAAAAATGGTCCCAAAGAATACATAAGTTGGTTTATTGAACTTGCTAATGAGAGATCAAACTTTAAAAAAAATAGTTGACTTTTTTATTTTCGAATGACAATTTATAAATAATAGATTCATGAAAGAAAAATTCCCCTCAATATATAAAGAACCTATAGAAACATTGCAAATTAACATAGGTTATAAATGCAATCAGGCTTGTAAGCATTGTCATGTCAATTCGAGTCCCCTAAGGACTGAAAAAATGTCCAATGAAATGATATCTCTTATTCCAAAGATAATTGAAAAATACAAAATCAAGACTTTAGATATTACAGGTGGTGCGCCAGAACTTCACCCAGAATTTAAAAAACTAATAACCAGCTTGAGCACAAAACAAGTTGATATTATTGATAGGTGTAATTTGACAATTTTTTTTGAAGAAGGTTATGAAGATCTTCCTCAATTTCTTGCAAAAAATAAAGTGATAGTTACTGCTTCGCTACCGTGTTATGAAAAAAATAATGTTGATTTTCAAAGGGGTTTTGGCGTTTTTGAAAAAAGTATTAATGCCATAAAAATTCTTAATGATTTAGGCTATGGAAAGAAAGAAAATGGATTACAATTAAATCTTGTTTACAATCCTGTAAGCCCAATTCTTCCTCCTTCTCAGGAAATATTGGAGAAGGATTATAAAAAAATTCTATTCGAAAAATACAATATCGTTTTTAATAATTTATACACAATAACTAATATGCCAATAAATAGATATGAAGAATCTCTTAAAAGAGAAGGGAAACTAAATACTTATTACAAATTACTAAAAGAAAATTTTAATGAAAAAAATTTAGAAAATCTAATGTGTAAAAAGACAATTAGCGTAAATTGGCTAGGAGAAATTTATGATTGTGACTTTAACCAACAGATAAATTTCCGAGAGAATAAAGGACCAAAGACACTTTTTGATCTGTTGGATGAATCATTTACTTTTGACTACGGGGTAGCTGTAAAAGAACATTGTTTTGCTTGCACTGCGGGTGCAGGGTCAAGTTGTGGAGGGTCTTTAAGTTAAAACCCGCTAAATGCAATTAGGACAAATTGCTCTTACATTTAAAGAGGATTCAATTAGTTTAAAACCATTAACTTTTGCTGCAACTTTGCCTGCCTCTAAAACCTCATCATTTTCGAATTCTTCTGTTCTTCCACATCTAATGCAAATCAAATGATGATGATCCGGTGTGTCGTTACTAAGCAATTCATATCTGTGTCCACCCTCACTAAGTTCTAATTCATGAAGCAAACCCATTTGTACTAAAAGTCTTAAAGTTCTATAAATTGTTGCTAGTGAAACTTTGGAGCTTGTTTTAACTAACTTTTCATGAACCTCTTCAGCACTAAGATGCTTTCCAGAGCCAATATTTTCAAATAAATTAAGAACCTTTAACCTCTGAGGAGTTAATCTCTTTCCATCTTTATGTAATCCATCACCAAGAGGAGATGTGATTACTTTGTATTGAGAGGATAATGACAAAATTAACCCTTGGCTATTCTCAATAATAACTCTTGATGAGAGTAAAACAACTTATTTATTTAAAATGTTTACTAAAGTACTTCAAAATATTATGTTAAATGTATCTTTATATGTAAATGATGAATGATCAAGAAATCTCTTCTGATAAATTATCATCAAAAGTAAACGCCTTGATAATTATTGATATTCAAGAAAAAATAATAAGACCAATTTTTAATAAGGATTCAATAATCAAAAACATTAAAAAGCTAATAAATGCTTACCAAATGTTAGAAGAAAACATATTAATATCTGAACAAAACCCACTCAAATTGGGAGTAACGATAGCTGAATTATCACCCGTAGCAGAATTTAGAAAATTTGAAAAAATGGAATTTAGCCTAGCTAAATTAGAAGATTTTTTGAAAGAACTTAAAGATAAGAAAATTACTAATTTGATAGTTTGTGGGATCGAAACGCATATTTGTATTCAACAAACAGTCTTAGATTGTTTAGAAAAAGGATTTGAAGTTATTCTCATATCAGATTCCATGGGAAGTCGAAATATGGTAGATCATGAAATAGCATTA
>QCDM01000037.1 GCA_003280895.1 Prochlorococcus sp. AG-355-I20
ACTTGAGATGAACGGTGTCATATCTAAAATTGAGAGAGCCTCAGCATTAGTAGAACTAACAAGACCAATTTGGGAACAAGGATTAGAAGTTCCAGAGGTAGATCTTAAAGCGGCTTTAAGTTCTTTAAATATGGGCGAATCCTCTTCACATGCTGAACTTGGAAAAAAAATACTTGCGCGTTCCAAAGAAGGAAGATATCTAAGACCAAGAACTATAAGGCAAAAAGAATATGTTGAATCAATTGAGAACTTTGATCTTACGTTCGCGATTGGTCCAGCTGGAACAGGTAAGACATTTTTAGCAACTGTTTGCGCTGCACGACTATTGAACGAGAAAAAAATTGAAAAAATTGTTTTAACCAGACCAGCTGTAGAAGCTGGTGAAAGTTTGGGATTTCTACCTGGTGATTTACAACAAAAAGTAGATCCATATTTAAGACCACTATTTGATTCTTTACATAGTATTTTTGGATTTGATAGAACAAATTCGTTAATCGATAAGGGAATTATTGAAGTTGCACCTTTAGCATTTATGAGAGGTAGAACCTTAGATAACTCAATGATTATTCTTGATGAAGCACAAAATACTACTTGCTCTCAAATGAGAATGTTTTTAACCAGATTGGGGGATAGATCTAAAATGGTTGTAAACGGAGATATTACACAAATTGATTTAAAAAAAGATCAGGAAAGCGGCCTCATCGAAGCATCGAGAATTTTCTCTGAAACTCAAGGTATAAAATTTTGTTATTTAACTGTTGAAGATGTAGTTCGTCATTCTTTAGTTCAGAAAATTATTGAGGCTTATAAATAACTTTATAACTCTGGAGATCCGTACCCTGAAATTTTAAAAATCGAGTACAATATGTCTATATTTATCAAAGAAAATGCCAGCAAGTAGTAATTTCAATCAAGCTATTCGTGAAGCACAAACCAGTTCAATTGTTGGACCTAATGTTGTTCAAAAAGCTTTACCTTACGTAGGTGGAGGTATGGTTCTAACTTCTTTAGGTGTTTTAGCAGGTGTCTCACTCATAGCAACAAATCCTGGGCTTTTCCAGCCTCTTTCAATAGTTGCATTAATTGCAGAATTGATTTTGTTTTTCATAGCAACAAGTGCTGCAAATAATGCAAATAATGCTAAGGCCTTGCCTTTACTAACGGGATTTAGTTTGTTAACTGGATTCACCTTAAGTGGAATAGTTGCTTTAGCAATAGGAACTATTGGTATTGGTTCGGTCGGAACAGCTGCTTTAGCTACAGGTATAACATTCGTTATTGCCTCTTACACTGGCCAAAGAATGAGCGATAGTGTTGGACAGGCATTAAGTGGGGTGGTTGGTCTTGGGTTGGTAGGACTGCTCATAGCAATGTTTGTTCAATTAATTGGAGGATTCTTTGCCCCAGGAGTTTTTGGAGGTTCAGGTCTCGAACTGCTAATTGCAGGATTTGGAACTGTCTTATTTGTTGCAATGTCTTTCGTTGATTTCTATACAATGCCAAGAAGATATAATGATGATCAATACCTTGCAGGAGCTTTAGGTATGTATCTAACTTATATAAACCTTTTTGTTTTTATATTGAGATTAATGATTGCACTACAAGGCGGTGGAAGAAGAGACTAAATACATAAAGTAAATAAATAACCTAAAGCGTAGATTTGTTCCTACGCTTTTTTATTGGGCGATATCACGAATTTGTTTTTTTATGAATTCCTTTTGCTCTGAGTCATACTTTACTGAATCATCAAAACTATTCCCCATATCATCTAAGTCTCTAAGGACTTGATTGACAGACTTTGTAACTGACTTGGTTTCTAGCAGTCTTAAAATAGCCTTACACCTATCTGAAATGTTTTCTGATGTTATTTCATATTCATGATTATTATCTCTTCGATGAATAATAATTTGAGCGGAACTCATAATTAAATTTTTTACTACTATTTCTGTTACAGCATCACCACCTTCGTTTAGTTTGTAAATTAGTGAATAAGGAAGTTTATCTAACAAAAGACAATCTTTATCTGATAAAGCGTATGCAAAAAATCCTCTGAGTCCATTTCTTGTTTTAGTTAGCTCTGCGATTCTATCTGCTAAAACCTCTTCGCTGAGTAAATCTTCACCCCACTCTTTGCACCATTGTGCGGATATGTTTATTGCTTGCGTGAACGAAGCTTCTTTTAAATTTATGGATTTTTTTTTCATTTTTGATCAGAATTTTATTATTGATGCATTAAAAGTCTTTGGCCAATTATAGATCTGGGTTTGTAACTTTACTAGGAAGGCCAAATGTCGGTAAATCTACTTTAATAAATAAATTGATTGGAGAAAAAATAACAATTACTTCTCCAATAGCGCAAACTACCAGAAATAAATTAAAAGGAATACTTACTACAGACAATGGCCAAATAATTTTTGTTGATACGCCAGGTGTTCATAAACCTCATCATCGACTTGGAGAGATATTAGTAAAAAA
>QCDM01000038.1 GCA_003280895.1 Prochlorococcus sp. AG-355-I20
AGGTAACTCCATGCATCAAAATTGACTTTATTCAGAACATCACGTAATGAAGAAATTTGGCCATTAAATTTAAACAATTCAATCCCGTTGGTAATAATATCTGTGCCATCTCTCTCAGAATTACTATCAACAATTTGTATAGCACTAGTTCTAGTATTAAGACTAAAGCTGTAATCTGCAAAGATTCCAGTGTAAACAGCTGTATCTAGACCGTAGCCTCCACTCAATGTATCATTACCTGACCCACCAATTAAAGTATCATCTCCGGTACCTCCATCTAAGGCATTATCTCCAGAATTTCCTGTAAGTGTATTATCTAATGTATTACCTGTTGCATTTATATTGAAGGTGCCTGTGAGAGTTAAATTTTCTACATTATCAGAGGTAGTAAAAGTAACAGAAGATCGAATTAAGTCAGTTCCTCCTGAATCATATTCTTTAATCGTGTCATTTGAACTATCAACAATATAAGTATCATCACCTCCATACCCGAGTAAGGTGTCATCTCCTTTTCCTCCATTTAAAGTATTATTTCCATAAGTACCTGTAATCCTATTATCCAAAGAATTACCAGTTCCATTTGTATGATTACTGCTAGAGCCTGTAAGAGTTAAATTTTCTATATTTTCAGGGAGAGTGTAAGAAACAGAGGATCCGAGAGTATCCGTACCTTTGTTTAACTCCTCTACAACTGTGTCACTAATACTATCAATTAAGTATATATCGTTACCACCACCTCCAATTAAGGTATCTGCACCAGTTCCATTTGTATATTCAGGACCATCACCAGATCCCGACCATCCTATAAGAACATTATCGACTGCATTGCCAATAATAATATTATCTAATTCATTCCCGTATCCCCATGATGCAGAACCCGTAAGAGTTAAATTTTCTACATTATTATCAAGAGTCCATGCAACAGAAGATTTGATTAAATCAGTTCCTTCATTTGAATTCTCGATAACCTCATCATCCGAGTTGTCAACGACATAAGTGTCATCACCAAGTCCTCCAATGAGAATATCATCTCTTAATCCTCCATCGAGAGTATCATTACCAGCATGACCGATAATTCTATCCCAACCATCTCCGCCGTAAAGCGTGTTGTCCCAACCTCTACCTTCTATGCGATCGTTGCCATCTCCACCAGTAATAGTTTCTCCAGGATCTGATACCGAAGCTATTAATATTAAACCCTGCAACCAAAGCTGTGGTGGCGTATATTGACCTGGATAGAAAGGAATATTTTGATTATTAATAATAGCTTCAGCTAAATAAAACATATTTAGGTACCCACCTGCACCTGAGGGATGTCGATTCCAAAAACTAAGATCTTGATCAAATACTCTAGCCCCTGAAAACATATTTCTTAAAGTTTGAGCAGAAGCTACATCCCACGGACGCAAGTCTTGATTAAAAGATATTGCCGAAGAAAACATATTTGCGAAATTTTCCCCAGAACTTACATCCCAATCACCTATATCGCCATTGAAATCAAGTGCCCCAAAAAACATTGAGTTGAAGGTAGTTACATTACTTACATCCCAACCACCAATATTTTGATTAAATTCTCTTGCATAATTAAACATGCCCGCCAAGACTGTACTAGAACTCATATCCCAATTACCTATATCTTGATTAAATGTCAAAGCACCATTGAACATAGATCTAAAATTAGTTCCATTTCCTACATTCCAATTACTTATATCTGAATTAAAAGTCCTTTGATTTTCAAATAAATGCGAGAAGTCAGTAATTTTACCTACATCCCAATTATTAATTTCTCCATAGATTAAAGTTGCATTAGATTGGTTTGTTACCCATTCGTTAACTGCAGAAGTTAACTCTGACCTTGTTTGAAAGTTATAACCAGACATCTAAAATAAATGTTAAAAGAACAAAAAATTTTTAAAAATCTAACATAAAAAAAATTATTCACAAAATGCAAAAAATTTACATCAATAATTTTTAAAAAATTTGGATTAAATTCGGGTACCCATAATATTTAACTTTTATTAAAGCAATTAATCGTAGATTAGAATCTCCTAGCCTCAAGTCTAATAATCAAAGTTATAGCAAAATTTCCCAGCCTATCTTTGACTAAGATTATTAGATTAGGGCCGATAGGATTCGAACCTGCGACTTAGAGCTCCTAAAGCACCTGTTCTAACTTTTTATTCAGCAGTTGCAAGTAATGCAAAAGTTCTTATGAAACTAGTTGGTTTGGAAATAAAATCAAAAGTTATTGATCTATCTCTATTTAAAAAAATCTTCCTTCCTCAAATCCAAAAAGAACATAATGTTGAGTAGCTCCATTTAGATCAGAGCCATAGGCTGCCTGCATGTCACTATACGAAGAAATATATTTTGAGGCGTCAAAAGAATTAATATTTCTTCCTCCTGAGTGACCAAACTCTACATAATGTTTCGCCACATCATTTAAATTATCTTTAAAGGCAGGTATTAAAT
>QCDM01000039.1 GCA_003280895.1 Prochlorococcus sp. AG-355-I20
TTTCAATAAGTGAAGATTTTCCATGGGTTGAAAATCCAATAGATCCAATTAAATTATCTTTTTGAAGATTCCTCAAAATATCAATGCAACCTCCATCTCGAATAGCCTGATGTAAATGTTCAGCAGTATTGATACCATGTATTGCTAACAAATCAATTTTTTTAACTTTCAATTTTTCAATGCTAGATAATACATCTCGCTCAAAAATTTCCGGATCACTATTTGGTGGAATCTTTGTTTGTATTATATTTGGAATTTTCTTAGTATTCTTAAAACACATCCCTAATTGCACCTCAGAAGTTCCATAGTACTTGGCGGTTTCTACATGACTTAAGCCATATTGTGTTGCAAGATCTAATATATTTTCTACTTTATTTTGTTCTTCACATGAAACCTCAGAAAAATCTAATTGATCCCAACTTTTTTGAAATCTCATACCACCTAAAGATAAAACAGGAACCTTCAGATTGGTTCTTCCAAATCTACGATATTGCATCTTTTTGATATTAATGCTTATTCATTCTCGGTGGCTTTCCAAATGTTTGAAACATATCCCTATCAAGACTATTCTCTAAATCATCTAATTCTTCAAATTTGACCCAATGAATACAATCAACAGGGCATGTATCTATTGCTTCTTGTATGACATCAGAACTATCTCCATCTTGCCTAACGGCTCGACTTCTACCATGAAATTCATCAACAGTGAAAGTGTTCGAAGCGACGTGAACACAGTACTGGCAACCAATACACTTTGCTTCATCAACCCATACAGCTTTTTCGGCTAACTTACCACCTAAAACAGGCTCATAGCCTGTAATCTCAATATTTTTTTCAATATTACGAAATGGATCTGTAAAATCCATATCTTGACATTAGTTTTCCCATCTGGTTAAGACCAATTCAATAGAACCATCATTTTTATTTTTTTGCTCTACGATTTGATATCCATCTTCTTGCGTTTTAGAAATGATTGTTTGGTAAGCATACATTTGTGTAACTTTTGAGATAAATCTTTCTACTGGAATCTCAAATTTCCATAGATCAAGGTCAGTAACTAATTCATATGCATTTGAATTGTTATCCCATTTAAATCCAACTTGGGTATCACCAGGTAGATTCATGCTAATATCAACAGCTGTAAACTTACCTTTGTAGCCTTTAACAAACTTTTCTTCTTGATTAATACTATAACCGAAATGATTTAAAGCCTTAATTAATGGCTCTACTTCTTTGAGCTGAGTTTTAATTGTACTAAAATGTGACATTAGATTCGTTATTTAAATGTGTTAAGTTTTCACTTTGATTAGAGATGAAAGCATCAGAAGTTTTATTTTTAACTGTTACTTTACCGAGAGCGTCTTCGAGATTTTTTGTAGCTTCATTGCATGAATTACCAGTAAATCCCTCAACAGTCTCTTCAACTCTTCCGTCTTGATGAATTTTGAATCTCAATGTTTTTTGAGGCATTAAATTCAAGTACTGAGTACTTTTACTTTATATAGAATAACGAAAATATTTTGTTTCAGTTGGTACAAGTTAATTAATTTTAATTTTTATATTGAATATCTGATAAATTAATTAGTTATCTAGTGTTCTTGTAAAAAAATTAAGAATTTTAATTATAAAAACCTTGCATACCCATAGAATCCAAAGCAGTTTTTGCCTCTTCCATAACGGAGGGTTCTTTATCGAAAAGAGCTATCTTGGTACATTCATCAACGAAACTTTCTTGAAATGTATTACTTAATTTTTCGTACAATCTACACAACGACCATATACAATTACTTCTTACACCCGGTTCATTATCAATTTTTAAACTTATTAAAAGTTGTTCTGCTGCTAATTGAGCATTTTTCATAGAAACATTTCCGATTTCAGCTAAAGAACTAGATGACCATAGTCTTACTGCAGCTACATCATTCTTCAAAGCATTAATTAATGGCTCTAAAACAATTTGGTTATCATAATTAGCTAAGCTCCATGCTGTCGCTCTTCTGACATAAGCATTATCGTCAGTCTCCAGAAGACTAACAAGTTTTTCAACCGCGCTAGGACATGGATTACGACCCAAAGCATATACAACACTCATTCTTTCAACAGGACAAGGTTGATCAAGTAATGGTAACAAAAGGGGAAAAGATCTTGAATCTCTATATTCACAAAATATTCTTAATCCCTGTATTCTTTCTTCTCTGTTACCTTTTAGCATTTTTAATGCTTCATTACACTCCTGAGTTATATTTAAACCTTTTGGAAAAGCATCTTCATCAATTTGTTCTAAAGGATCTATTTCAATTTCCAAGGCCAAT